>NZ_CP089538.1:1427500-2057500 GCF_021233055.1 Spirosoma oryzicola
GACAGCAGCAGCATTACTTCATTTTTGCGCCGTCCGCAGAACGAGCAACTGATTTGTGGCATGTACGTATAGAATGCAGTAGTTATAGAAATGGATAGCCGCTAACTAAGCCCTGATCCGAGTGAATGAGTTCCTCCTGCCGGGGGAGATCGATCAAACCGGGTAAAAAAAAGACCTGGTTTACCCAAGGTCAGTTGTCACTAACAAAGTTATAATTCGGGCCTGACAAGGACAAGCCGGAATGTAACTGATGTCGTGATTTTTTGGTGTAAAACAAGAGCGCAGATCGCCGGAAGCGATCTGCGCTCGTTCAGATCCTACGCTATATCGACTATTTCTCCCGACGTAATACTTCGTCGATCAAGCCGTATTCCTTGGCTTCGTCGGCCCGCATCCATTTGTCACGGTCCGAATCTTTTTCGATTTCTTCAACCGTTTTACCCGAATGGTGCGCCAGAATCTGGTACAACTCTTCGCGGAGTTTAACGATTTCGCGAGCCGTGATCTCAATATCAACCGACTGACCCTGCGCACCACCCGAAGGCTGGTGAATCATAACGCGTGCGTGCGGAAGGGCCGACCGTTTTCCAGCGGCACCGCCAGCCAGCAGCACAGCACCCATCGATGCGGCCAGGCTCGTGCAGACCGTGGCTACGTCGGGCCGTACGTATTGCATTGTATCGTAAATACCCAGACCAGCATATACAGAACCGCCGGGGCTGTTCAGGTACATCAAAATATCTTTCTTAGGATCGGCTGATTCGAGGAACAGCAGCTGAGCCACGATAATGTTGGCGATGTTATCGTCTACGGGCAGACCCATGAAAATAATCCGGTCGGCCATCAGTCGCGAGAATACGTCCACTTCACGGAAATTCATTGGACGCTCTTCGATAACCGAGCGGGTCATGTTTTCGACAGTGTGGTTCATGTAACCATCTACAGTCAGGCCGTTAAGACCCATGTGGTGTACCGCAAACTTGCGGAATTCTTTTTCGTAATTCATAATTGGGTTTACTCCTTTAGTTAAAGAACGAATAACGGGCGTTTCCGGTTCGAGAATTTTAGAGCTTGGCCATCCGTGGGCCAGCCACTAGCGTTCATCCGAATTCTTTCTTTGCAAATTTGCGTTATCCTCCCGAAAAGTAATGTCAGTTTAGGTTTAGAATTTATCGTAGTTACTTGATATGAAGACATCCATTGAAGAAAAAATACGTCTGCACCGTCTTCAGCGGGGGTTGTCGCAGGAAAATATGGCCGATCTGCTCAGTTTATCGACAACCGCTTACGGCGATATTGAGCGCGGTAAAACCGATCTGACGCTTTCTCGCCTGAACCAGATTGCTCAGGTGCTGGATATGTCGCCACTTGCTTTACTTTCCGACGAGGCCGTTCAGGTACAGGTCGTCGAGCAAAAAAGTAATGCGGATACCGAGCACGAACTGGAGACATTGCACCTGATCGTTGAAAAGCAGCAAGTTGAAGTAGATAAATTACGTCTCGAAGTGGATCACTGGCGACGGAAATACGAAGACCGGATTGCGCTCGAATTAGCCCGGACGCTGGGCCTCCAGCAGACCCGCGAGCGGATTGGCTTTTAATTGCCAACGGCAGGACACTGTGTGGGGTCAGGTACGAATACCTGACCCCACACAGTGTCCTGCCGTTGTTTCGTTTTCTACAGTGACGCAAACTTATGGCGGTAGAACGCGTAGAAAATCAGCGGAAAAATAAACAGTGTCAGCAGCGTTGCCGTAATTAAGCCGCCGATCACCACGATTGCCAGGGGCTTGGCCGTTTCGGAGCCGATGCCGTGCGAGATAGCCGCCGGGATCAGGCCGATGCCCGCCATCATGGCCGTCATGACAACGGGCCGGATGCGCGACACTACCCCCTGGTGAATCGAGTCGTTGAGCGTCATCTTGTTGTGCAGGTTCTTTTTGAAGACCGAGATCAGAATGACGCCGTTCTGAATGCAGATACCGAACAGGGCGATAAAGCCAATACCCGCCGAAATGCTGAAATTGACGTGCGTAATGAGCAGCGCGGCAATCCCGCCGATGATCGCAAACGGTACGTTGAACAGCACCAGCCCGGCATCTTTCACGTTGCCAAACAGCACAAACAGAATAAAGAAAATTCCCAGTAGGCTGATCGGTACCACTTGTTCCAAACGAAGCGTCGCCCGTTGCTGGTTCTCGAAATCACCCGCCCATTTTACCGTATACCCCGCTGGTAACTTCACGTTGGACGCTACTTTTTGCTGCGCTTCGGCAACGGCACTACCCATATCACGACCCCGAACGGAAAACTTCACAGCCCCGTAGCGTTGTCCGGCTTCCCGGAAGATAAGCACCGGTCCGGTTTGGGTGTAGACCTTGGCAATTTCCTTGATCGGAATCATCGAGCCGTTTTCGGTGGGTACCATCAACCGGCTGATCTGCTGCTCGTTGGAGCGGAAAGGTAGGTCGTAACGAATTCGTAAGTCAAATTTTCGCTCCCCTTCGTATATCTGCGTAGCGGCTTTCCCACCAATCGCCATTTCAATGACGGCTTCGGCATCGGCTTTGTTGACGCCGTAGACGGCCAGTTTGCGTTCGTCCAGTTCGACGCGCATCTCAGGCTGCCCCGTCGTACGGATCAGGCCGAGGTCTTCGATGCCCTGTACAGTAGCCAACTGCTTCTGAATTTCGGCGCCTTTCTCTTCCAGAATGTTTTGGTCAGGACCGTAGATTTTAACGGCAATGGAGCCCTTGACGCCCGATACCGCTTCTTCGACGTTGTCCATGATCGGTTGCGAGAAGTTGAAATTGACGCCGGGAAAGACGCGAAACCGTTCCTGCATTTTATCGACCAGTTCTTCTTTTGTCAACCCACTTTTCCACTCGTCCTGTGGATAAATGTCAACCAGAAACTCAATATTGTAAAAACCTGTCGGGTCAGTGCCGTCGTTCGGACGACCCGTCTGGGAGATAACGCCCTTTACTTCGGGGAAATCCTCGAAGATACGGCGCATCTGAACCGTTTGCTTGACCGACTCCGGCAACGAAATGCTCATCGGCATCGTTGCCCGCACGTAGATCGACCCTTCGTTCAGTTCGGGTAAGAACTCGGTACCCAGCAGCGTAAAACCCGACAGACCGATGGCAACGATAACGAAGGTCACCAGCAGGCTCATTCGTTTGTGGGCGAAGGTAAAACCAAATGCTTTGGTTGAATACTTCGTTACTACGTTCACGAACGGGTTATGTTTTTCGCGGACGTTCTTCTTCAACAAAATGCTGGCCAAAACGGGCACGAGCGTTAGCGTAAAAATCAGTGCACCCAGCAAGGCAAAGCCCAAGGTCCAGGCCAGGGGCGAAAACATTTTACCTTCCACTTTCTGGAACGAGAAAATCGGAACGAGGCAGGTAATGATGATCAGCTTGGAGAAGAAAATGGCTTTCCCCATTTCGGTGCCGGTCTTACGCAGAACACCTAGTTTCGCCAGTTTATTGAATTTGGTCATGCCCCGTTCGTGCGCCAGTTCATCAAGGGTTACGAAGATACCTTCTACCATCACAACGGCTCCGTCCACGATAATCCCGAAATCGATGGCACCCATCGAGAGCAGATTCGCCGACATACCTTTGAGCCGCAGACAAATAAAGGCAAACAGCAAGGCCAGCGGAATGACGATAGACACCGTTACGGTTGTGCGCCAGTCGGCCATGAACAGAAACACGATGACCGTTACGAATACGATGCCTTCAATGAGGTTGTGCGTAACGGTATGCGTCGAAAAATTGATCAGCGTTTCGCGGTTGTAAAACGTATTGATCTGTACGTCGGAAGGCAGGATGCTGTTGTTCAGCTCGTTGATCTTGTTTTTTACCCGCTCAATGACCGCGCTGGGATTTTCGCCCTTGCGCATAACCACAATACACTCAACCACGTCGTCCTGCTTATCGCGGCCAGCCTGACCAAGCCGGGGCAAAGCTGCCTCGGATACCTGCGCCACGTTGCGAACCATGATTGGTGTTCCGTTGGCGTTTTTGATAACGATGTCCTGAATATCCTGCTGATTTTTGAGCAGGCCAATACCGCGAACAACGTACGCTTCTGAATTTTTTTCAATCACATCGCCCCCCACGTTGACGTTGGAGTTGGCCACCGCCTGGTAGAGTTGTAAGGGCGTAATGTTGTAATCGGTCAGGCGACGCGGATCGACCGAAATCTCGTACGTCTTTACTTCGCCCCCAAAACTGACCACGTCGGCTACGCCCGGTACACTTTTCAGCTGCCGTTCGATTACCCAGTCCTGGAGGGTTTTTAACTCGCGGGCGGTGCGGGTCGATGACTGAAGTGTATAGCGAAATATTTCGCCGGTTGGACCATACGGCGGCTGAACGTCGGGTTTGACACCTTCGGGCAGCTCGACACCGTTGAGGAGGTTGTTGACCTGCTGGCGGGCAAACGCATCATCCACGCCGTCTTCAAAGAGGATCTTGACAACCGAGAGTCCAAAGAGCGAAGTCGACCGAATGTCCGTACGTTTCTGAACCGCGTTCAGCCCAATCTCGACAGGAATTGTCACAAACTTCTCGACCTCTTCTGCCGAGCGACCCGGCCATTGAGTAATGAGCGTAATCTGAGTATTTGTTACATCCGGAAAAGCCTCGATTGGCGTGTTCTGATAGCTGATAACGCCGACAACAACGGCCAATACCGTCAGAAAAAATATAAAAAACTTGTTCTTAAGCGAGAAGGAAAGAATGCCCTTGATGAATTTATTCATGGATTGGCGGTGTACTAAGTAGCCTGTACAAAGGTGTTCGTACCAGCTTAAATTGGGCTTAAGGCGCGGTTAAAAGCTCGTTAAATCGATAAATGGTGTGATGTGTATCAAGAGTCGAATTTGATGTATATTTTTTAGTAGTAACTTTAGTAAGACCTGTCCGGTGGTGGGTCGGAATTATCTGAAAACAAAAGACTTAATCAATTCCTTGGTACCTTATGAAGCAGATAGAGGAGATCATAAGTAACATAGCGGTAATTACTCACCTTGCCGGTGCCAGCAACTACACTTGGGTGCACTTTACAGACCGGCCTCGATTACTCGTGTCAAAGCCATTAACGTATTTTGAAGGATTGCTTCCGGCCTGCATCCGAATTCATAAAACCGTTATTATAAATCCGACTTACGTCAAATACTCGACGGCACCCTTACGCGCCAAGGCTCCTGGCTCGGTAACGATGACCAACGGTGATGAGCTGCCCGTCAGCCGTCGGCGGTGGCTGGAAGTGGCAGAGATGCTACAGTGTCCCGAGCCGCTGGGTGACTCGGTGATGCTGGGAGGGCTGACGGGTCAATCGGTGAAAAAAGTAGGTAACTCTTTTGCGGGGCAGCCAACGTGGGGGGAAAGCCTGCGCGAGCGGTTTATGTTTGCTTATATGCAGGACGAGCGACGGAGCCACTTGTTTGCCGAAGTCGTGAACGAGCAGAACCCGGCTATGCAAATCAAATATTTTGATACGAGTGCCTCGCTCACCGGGCAGATGACTCAGGTGAAAAACCTTAGCTTACCGACAATGATTGTGCTGGAAGTGCGCAATGTCGGCTGGTCATTGCTCAACACACTGGAGTTTATCAAGAAAAACAACCGCTTCCGGCACATTCCAACGGTCATTTTCATTCGGGAGCCGTCGGGCAGTGATGTTGAAGTATGCTATGCTGCCGGAGCTAATTCCGTTGTTTGCCAATCGGGCTTCATGGGCTTTGGAGAGGCCGCTAAACAAATCTGCCAATACTGGCTAACATTTGCCAGCCTGCCTCTCGATTGAAAAGAAGTACGACAGAGACCTAATTAAAGTACCAGCCGGTCATTGGGAAGTGTAACCGTTTCCCACCAGTAAACACGGAGCGTCTGGATGTATTTTTCCCACTGTTTTACATCAGTCGGCTTGGTGATGTATGATGTGCTGCCGTAGAAGTAGGACTCAGTGATATCCTCCCGATTGTTCGAATAGCTTAAGATAACGACCGGTACCTGTTTGTAGGACGAACTGTCATGCTTAAGCTGTTTCAGTAAGTTCCACCCCTGTTCACGTCCGGGTAAGTACAGATCCAGCAAAATCAGTTTGGGAAGGTCTTCTCCAGTCAGGAAGCAGCTATCCAGATAGGCAATAGCCTCTTCGCTGTTTGTCACCCGTACCTCTTTAACCTCCGGTAAAGATCGTCGAATTGCCAGCTGAATCAAATGCCAGTGGTCATCATTATCTTCAATGACAAGCAAACTGGCGTGCTTAAAATTAGCGTTGCTAATCGGTAAACCTTGACGAGTTATGTTCATTTTTATGTCGAAGAGAAAAGTCAAACTGGTATGCAATATAAGCAATATAGTCAAGAATATTGACGAATGACGCTGTTTAAAAAGCAGTGTACTGATAGGTATATACGTTAACCTGGCCGTTGCCTCATTTTAATGAACATTAATCGAATTCACTCTACAGGTCAGTAAGTGTTGTCTAGCTATTTAACGGATTGAAAATCCACTACTTAGGATAGTCTGTTCAAACCATAGTGGGGAGAAAAAGTAGGCTGAACATGGTTCGTGAAAACCACAGGTGTCTGTTGCAGTTACTGATTCAAACCACAATTCCAATGCTATCAAATCCTGCTAACGCTATGACAAACGAGCCATCTCCGTCGGCTCCGCTGAAACCGGACTTAGCTACCTTCTTATTTGCCCGACGTGAAGCCATCTTGAACGAGTGGCGTACCAACTGCGAACGGGACTCAAGTTTACAAACGGTTTCTGCACTCAGCCGCGAAGAATTTAATGACATGGTCCCAACCCTCCTGAATATACTGGGACAACGGTTACGGGGCGAACGAATTGATTTAGATCCCGTGCAGACCGCTAATGAGCATGGGCTGCATCGCTGGCAAAAAGGCTACGCGCTCCGAGAACTTTTACAGGAAATCGGGCATCTCTTTAGCGGAATTTCTGACGAGCTAGGGGCTTATGCTAAACTGTATCCAGACGCGAATGCTCTATTGCTGATGCAGGCTCACCGCGAAGTGATGGGACTTTACGAAGACACGATTGTTGGAAGTGCAGCCCGCTACGACGAACTAGAACGGACTGCCGCAGCAAGCCGGGCCACCACACTTCAGTTGGCACTCGATCAATTAAACGAACTGGTTCGTCAGCGGTACGACATGTTGCGAACGTCCAGTCACGATTTGCGAAGTAGTGTCGGTCTTGTGCAGGGAGCGGCCTTTATGCTTGATCTGGATACGATCAGCGCCGAAGATCGTAGCCGCCTGATGGATACGCTTAACCGGAACCTGGCCAATCTGGAAAAGATGCTACAGAGTCTGATGAGTCTGGCGCGGCTGGAAGCCGGACAGGACGTTGCTGAGGTAAGCGAGTTCGACGTGGCAAAACTAGTGCGGGAGCTAGCGGAGAGCACACAGCCGTTGGCCGATCAGCAGGAATTAACACTGTTAACCAGTGGACCGGAACAACTCATTGTCGAGAGTGACTCCGGTAAAGTACACCGGATCGTCCAAAACCTGTTAGTAAATGCGCTGACCTACACCGCATCGGGGGTAGTGTCGGTTTCCTGGGCGATAGAAGATGATCATCGGTGGATGGTCAGCGTTCAGGATACCGGTCCGGGCCTTCCCGATAATGGACTGGGAACGTTGGTCGGAGCGCTACGCCCAACGCAGGATAGTACTTCCGTATTTGACAGCCGGGTGCCTGCCGAAGAGCCGATCAGCGATGCGCCAGGTCCTCCGCGCAAACCCAATGCGATCCGACCGAATGGGGAAGGGGTGGGCCTGCATATTGTCAAACGGTTGTGTGAACTTTTAGAGGCAAGTATTGATATTGAGACAGGGCCTGGAAAAGGTACGCTCATCCGCATTCGTTTTCCTCGCTTTTTCCGACGCTGACAAGCGTTTGTAGTTTACACGGCAATCGGGGTTCCGTGCGTTTGCTGCATAATGCCTCGCAGAGCAGGTGTACAAACGCCCAGCGCCTGCACCGTTATTTCGGATAGCCACGCTTTACCAAAAAGTCGCTGGACGGTCCGACCGATCCAGAGTCGGCGGGCAAACTGGGCGGACCATTCGCGCTGATACCGCTGTTCGAGTTCCAAACGGGTTAATTGGTTTTTCAGGAAACGGCTGGCCAGACCACTGGCCAGCTTGGCTCCATGAATGGCCATCGCCATACCATTGCCGCAGAACGGGGTAATGAGTCCTGCCGAATCGCCCGTCATCAAGATGTGGTTTTCGACCGCTTGCTTTGGGGAAAACGAAATTTCATTGATCACTTCGGGCTTTTCGTACAGAAACTCAGAATTCTCAAAGACGGCTTTCAACTGCGGATTCTGGCATAATACTGCTCGTTCCATCGCTGGAATCGTGCCGTACTGCCGTAGATTGGACCGGGTTGTCAGGTAACATAAGCAGTATTTATCGTCTTCGATTGCCGACATCCCGCAGTAACCATCCGCAAAATTATGCAGGGCAATCAGATCCGTTGGGAAGTCGGTTTTGATGTGGTATTTAACACCGATGTAAGGCGACGGTTGCCGCATAAAAGCCCGGTCGAGTGTTTTATCAAGCTTCGTTCGTTTGCCAAACGCGCCAAGTACGATCCGGCTATTTACTGTCTGAGTCCCTCCCGTTGATCGGTCGCTGGTCGAAACGATAAACAGATCTTTTGTAACCAATACGTCGTCTACCTGTTTATTAAGCAAAAACTGTACGCCAGCCGCTTTTCCCAACTGATACAGCTCATGGTCAAGTGTATACCGACTGATACCAAACCCACCCAAGTCCAGCGGAGCGTACAGCGACCGTCCGGAAGGAGCCGATACCTGAAACCGGTTGATGGTAGCCGCCCGGAGCGCCGTAGGGTCAATGCCCAACGTCTGAAGATACGGTCTGACTTCATTCGAAACGTATTCGCCACAAACTTTATGGAAGGGGTACGTTTTTCGCTCGACAAGGGTAACGGCATGACCGGCCCTTGCCAGTTCAAGCGCGCTGACCAGCCCAGCCAGTCCGCCACCAATGATGACAACATCGGTGGTCAGCTCACTGCTTGTTGCGGTCCGTACCGCATTCGGAATACGTTGCATGATCGGATAGACAACAAACGGGGCTATTTGGTTTTATAAAAAGCATTTTACATTTGCGCTATGTCCATTCTGTCCAACGATCTGAAAGCCGATTGGCAACTCAACCATTCTGTTTACACAGAAGCGTATCAATCCGGAAATTCATCCTTTATTCCTAATCTACTGCCGCCCTATGCGCTGCAATTTTCAGTTTATCAAACGCTGGAAATACTGCACAAGCGCCTGGGTAATGAGACGCTTCGGCTGTCCTTGAATCCCTTAGAGACCATTCCTAGTCCGGTCAAAGGAAAGCCGGACGGCGAATGGTTGAAGCGCAGCAATATGGTTGGCGTGAATGTCCGCACGGTTGGTTCGTTCTGGAAGGTTGTCAATTACGCGCTGACGCTGCCTGCCAGTCACGACAGCATTCATCTGCTGCCGATTTGGGAGCCGGGCGTGGTTGGAAGCCTGTACGGTATGGTAAGCTGGCAGATCAACCCTGAGTTTTTTGATGTAGAACTGGCCCGCTACGTGCCAGCGCTGGACACTGTTGAAAAGCAATTAAAAGTAGTAATGAACCTGCTCCATGCGATGGGGCGCACCGTTGGTATGGATGTCATTCCCCATACGGACCGGTTTTCGGAGATGGTGCTGGCCTGTCCGTCGCTGTTTGAATGGGTACGGCGCGACATAGACGTAATCGCCGATCATTCGAGCATGGTGTATAAATACGCCGAAGAGGCTATCTGGCAGCATCTAAAGTACGTGGGCGCTGCCGATGGTTCACCGATAACGTACGCTAAAGACGTTTTCTTCTCGACCGACTTGTCAGTCCTGACCGATGATCAGCGGCTGCGCGTTCTGTTCGGTCACCCGAGTGATTACGCGGGACGGCTTCAACGACGAATTAGCCTGATTCGGCACCTGACTGCACAAGGAATTGAAACGGTTCCCATGACGATGGCTCCGCCTTACCGGGGGCTACACATCGATCCAACTGATTTTGTGCTGGATGAATACGACCAGACCTGGTATCAATACGAGTTTGACGAGCCCCAACTCATGTCGCGGGTGTTCGGTCCACTCGCCCGCTACCGGTTTTATGAGTCAAAGGACAACAACCAGCGCTGGGAGCTTGACTTTGACCGGCCTAACTACCCGGCCTGGGCTTACATTTGTCAGAAAGTACAGGAGTGTCAGCAAACGTATAATTTCGACTTTATGCGGGGCGACATGGCGCACGTGCAGATGCGGCCAGAAGGCGTTCCCGAAATGGTCGGCCATTATTACGATCCCCTGCGGTCGATAAAACGGTACGTTCGGGGTAATGGAGCACCTCACTTTGCTTTTTTTGCCGAAACGTTTCTGGCTCCGCCTGATGTGATGGGCTACGGCGACGAACTGGACCATCTGGAAGCCATTGACGCCGATTCGACACTCGGTGACCTGCAATCGTTGGTAGTCGGATCGGTTGATTTCAAGCAGAAGTTCGCGACCTATTACGAGTACCTAAAGACGCGCCAGTTTGCTCCCAACTTTACGGTGATGACCGCCGATAAAGACGACCCGCGTTTCGATGAATTTTACCGGACGGGTAATCTATTTCGCTACTTCACGGCGCTCTTTCTCACCGATATGCCTAGTTACGTTGGGTTAGGATTCGAACTGCGGAACCTTCACGGCGAACGGGCAATAAACGAAGAATACTCGAAGCTGTACGTCTTTCAGATTGGCGATGATCGTCAGCCCGACAAAGTTACGCATGGGCCTTACGTGTGGGGTCATAACGTAGAGCAGTTCAAAAGTATCCTGCGTATGCGGACGTTCGCCGAGCGCATCTGGCCAGCCATTGCCGGGCAGGAAACCCGCTGGCTAGTGCAGCCGGACAACAACAGCAACTACGTAGTCTGGACACATACCGAACCTACCGGATACGTTTTCGCGGCTTCCTATTCGGGAAATCTGCCCGAGTCGATACCCGGCGTGGATTTAGTCAATGCCGAACTGCTTTTCTCGGACAGCGGCTGCCGTATCTGGAAGATCGTTTAACCATATATACGCTTTCGTGTACGTTTTTGACCTGATAAGGGGCCGGCTGGTGCTGGCGTCTTTATCGGGTTGTTTTTTAGGTAGAAGGGTGTGTCATTGTACCTGTTGGATGCAGTTTAACCGGGCGAAATAGTGATTATACGGTAGTTTTTAGTTAAGTTTACCGTATTCTATGACGTTCAGCGTGTCTTATTCTGGATCCTAACTGCGTACCAATGGCAAGACTTTTTTTGCAGAAAGTAAGTCGAGTAGTTGTCTGGCTGTTTTGTATCGGGCTGACCGCTATTTTGTTGGGGTATCAAACGGTTCTCTTAAATGATCTGACGCCGAGTGCTACCGAAAAGCTGATGATCTGGCTCACTACCCGCACGATGCTGGTGATGGCGTTAGGCTACGGCTACTACATGGCCTGGCGGTATGGGCAAGGAAACAAATGGTCGGCCTGGCAGGCCGTCTTGTCGGGTGCTGCTCTGTTTGCTGGTGGCCTGGCGGCTTTCCTGATCGCGGGCGATAGTACGTTGCTTTGGCTGGCAATAGCGGGTATTCTACTTGTATTGGTACGGCACGTTGGTGAACGCTGGTTACTCCTGGGGGCGCTTGTACTGCTGTTAAACATACCCGTTCAGGTTTATCGATGGTACCGGGCGAACTGCGATGTGCCGTTTCCCACCTCCGACCAGATCGTTACCTTTGAGAAAGAACAGCACGAAATTCGTCAGCGGTGGGCAGCCAAGAACCGATACTGGATTGACCAGGATTACGAGCAGCTGGTGCGTCACCACGCTACGTACTGGCCGGGTCGAATCTGGCGCGATCTGAAAACAGGACGCTGGTCATTATTGATCGGCATGGTGTTGCTGGGCGGATTGGCCCAACGTCGGCGTACCTCTCTTCCGGCGACGGTCACTACCTCGTTAATTGCTGTCGTGGGCATCTGGTTCCTGTCGACGCTACTTGGCTTAACGTCAGTCTACACGTACGCAACGGCTGTGCGTCTGTACCTGAATAGCCTATTATTTCCCGGATACTATGTGTTCGACGGACCTGCCGCCCTGTATTTAACCGTAGCGGAGATTTCGTGGGTTAGTGGGGCATTGCTGATCGGTACAGTCATCTGGTTTCTGGCAGGCTGGACAGCGCCAAGATGGATCGTTATCGGTCAACGGGTGTTACGGAGGAGACTTACCTTTTTAAAAATTCGATCAGCCGCTTAATTGGTGAATTTGTCCATTTCTACCGGGCAAGTTGCGCGACGACGCCGTGTAGGCTCATGCCCACGTGGTATGTTGCTACCAATTTCGGGCTTACCTTTATCGCATGAATCGCCATCAAACGGTTGGTCGTTACCGCGACGGACTCAACTTTGCTTCGAAACTGACGCCCAAGCGCGTAGCCAATGCGTTGAAGGTACTGTCCAGTTACTACCGATCTCGTCAATTAGGTCAGCCCGTTCATCGCGGTTTGCCTATGTCGGTCTCATTCGAGCCAACCACCTCCTGTAACCTGCGTTGCCCCGAATGCCCAAGTGGGTTGCGGTCCTTTACGCGGCCAACCGGCATGTTGGGTGAAGATCTGTACAAACGCACTATCGACGAACTGCACGAAACGCTGCTTTACCTGATTTTCTACTTTCAGGGAGAGCCGTATCTGCATCCGCAGTTTCTGGAACTGGTACGCTACGCTACCGACCGTAATATTTACACGGCCACGAGTACCAACGCGCATTACCTGACCGACGCCAACGCGCGAAAAACCGTTGAATCGGGCCTGGACCGGCTGATTATTTCCATCGATGGTACGACGCAGGAAGTGTACCAGCAGTACCGGGTAGGGGGTAAGCTCGAAAAAGTCCTTGAAGGAACGAAAAACATTATCCGCTGGAAAAAAGAGCTGAAATCCCGGACGCCCCACGTCCTGTTTCAGTTTCTGGTCGTAAAACCCAATCAACACCAGATTGATGAGGTCAGGAAGCTAGCCCGCGAACTAGGTGTGGACGAAGTAGGACTGAAAACGGCCCAGGTTTATGATTACGAACACGGTTCAGACCTGATTCCAACGCTGGACCAGTATAGTCGCTACGCGGCTCAGGCCGACGGAACTTACGCCATCAAAAACGGCTTCGGTGATCACTGCTGGAAAATGTGGCATTCCTGCGTCATTACCTGGGATGGTCTGGTTGTACCCTGTTGTTTTGACAAAGACGCTCATCATCGGTTGGGCGATCTTCAGAATCAGTCATTTGCCGACCTATGGCAGGGCCCGGCTTACCAGGATTTCCGTCAAACCCTGCTGCGCTCCCGCTCCGAGATTGAGATGTGCCGAAACTGTACCGAAGGAACGAAAGTGTGGGCCTGAACAGATTTGTGCCTGAGCGAACGAGCAATTGAGTGAATAAAGTCTGTGCTGACTGTTCATTCGATCACCCGTTCGATTTTCACTCAATAAGTTTGTGGAACATTCCGTGGAACATTTCTTGGATTCGTGAAAACTATCCGGCATATTTGGAACTGCAACGCACAGACCGATGGGTAAAGTCATTGCTATCGCCAACCAAAAGGGGGGCGTCGGTAAAACTACAACAACAATTAATTTGGCCGCCAGCTTGGCCGCCCTCGAATTTCAGACGCTTATTGTTGATGCAGATCCGCAGGCCAACTCGACCTCAGGACTGGGTTACAATCCAAAAGAAATCGAGACTAGTATTTACGAGTGCATGGTCGAAGGAATTCGTCCTCAGGATGCCATTATTCAGACGGATTTTCCGAACCTGAATTTGCTGCCTTCGCACATTGATCTTGTCGGCGCTGAGATCGAGATGATCAATCTCCAGAACCGGGAAGACAAGATGAAGGAAGCGCTCGATAGCATTCGCGACGAGTACGATTTCGTTATCATCGATTGCTCACCGTCGCTGGGGCTGATTACGATCAATAGTCTGACAGCCGCCGATTCGGTGATCATTCCGGTCCAGTGCGAATATTTTGCGTTGGAAGGGCTGGGCAAACTGCTTAATACAATCAAGATCATTCAGTCGCGATTGAATACGCAGTTGGCTATCGAAGGTATTCTGCTGACTATGTACGACTTGCGGGTTCGGCTTTCGAACCAGGTGGTTGGCGAGGTGACGAGCCATTTCCAGCAAATGGTTTTCAACACCATCATTCCGCGAAACATCCGGCTTAGCGAATCGCCGAGCTTTGGTGTACCGGCGCTGGCGCAGGATGCCGACAGTAAAGGTGCCGTCAGCTATTTGAATCTGGCCCGCGAAATTCTGGCTAAGAATGGCCTGATGCCGCATGAAGTTTAAACCATGTATGATGCCGTACTGATGATGCACGACTGCTGAAAGCGGGTCTCTCATCATACGTTCTGCATCCTATAGCATACCTTTCGTATGGACAACGCGAACACCAAAGCACCGAATAAAAAGATGATAGGGTTGGGCCGTGGCTTAGGTGCCCTGTTGCATGACAGCGACGCGGTCAACCGGCAGACAAAACCGTCGCCGTTTGAGTCCATCAGTACGATGACTGAAATCAGTCTGGCGCAGATTGAAACCAACCCGTTTCAACCCCGGACTCGCTTCGACGAAGAAGCGCTTCAGGACCTCGCTGACTCGATTCGGGTTCAGGGCATCATTCAGCCGATCACGGTGCGGCAAATGGGCAAGGATCGGTATCAGCTGATCGCGGGTGAGCGACGCCTTCAGGCATCGAAACTGATCGGGATGACGCACATTCCGGCCTATGTCCGAACCGCGAATGACCAGCAAATGCTGGAAATGGCGCTTATTGAGAACATTCAGCGCGAAAACCTGAACTCAATTGAAATTGCCCTCAGCTACCAGCGGTTGATCACCGAGTGTAGTCTGAAGCAGGAAGAATTAGGCGAACGGGTTGGTAAGAATCGAACAACGGTCAATAACTACATCCGGCTTCTGAAACTTCCCCCCGTGATCCAGGCGGCTTTACGGGATAACAAGATCTCGATGGGCCACGCGCGGGCGATTATTAATATCGAAAATCCTGACTCTCAAATTCGGCTGTTCAACCGGACTGTTGACGAAGAATGGTCGGTTCGTAAGGTTGAAGAAGCCGTTCGGAACTTATCGGATGATACGCTGGAGCCTGCTGCTACTCGCCGTGTAACGTTGCCCAAGCAGGAAATGCGCAGTTTGCAATTCAAGCTGTCATCGATGTTCGGTACGAAAGTATCCATCAAAGCTGACGAAAAACACAAGGGAGAAATCAAGATACCCTTTACCTCGCAGGAGGAGCTAACGAAAATTCTGGAAGTACTAAACTCACAGGCATAGTTGGACTAACGTAATTTCGCATTAGTATACGTTTAACGGTCAGAATAGCCTGTTTTCAAGAATGAAATTAGTGATACGATTGAATTAGCCCGGTTTCTCCGGGCTTTTTTATTGACCCTTAGTACAGTAGTTTCGGCAACTGGCTGCGTTATGCGTACTCTTACAGAATCTTTTACCTCCGTATGAAAAAACCATTACTCTATTCACTGTTCATTCTGTCATTTTGCGGTTGCGGCAAGAAGGAGCAGGAGTTGAATCCTGATTTTACAGTCGGATTAACCGGTGATTACCCAGTCATTGCCTATAATGACGCGGCTACAGACACAAAGATCCCAGGCACAAAATACACAGCGTCGCTCGGTGTCAATAAAGTAGATATGACGCATATCCATGTCAAAATGACGAGTAATTTTTCGGGAACAACGCGAACCGATGATATCGCTGATTTTGAGCTGATGCGTGATGCATCCAATCCGAGTCTGTACGCAATCTATTACAGGAGCAGTGATATCGGCACAATCACAACCAGTGAGATTACTATTGTTGATAACACAGCGCCTAGAAATGTGACAACAATCAAAGCGAAACGATAGAAAGAAGAAAGGGCCGCAAATGGCACGCGTACGACCGCTGTGGTTTGAATCGACGCTTCTCCTGCGAACACCAGTTAGTCAGAAACGCTGCCCGTGTAGAGTGATTCTGGAAGCGTACTCGAAACAACGTCAAGCCGCCAGTGACCATATTCACCAACTTTCTGTAACTTGCAGACTAAATAAATAATACCGTTTAGTGAAAGCGGAACGTTGCGGAGAAGGGATTTCTACGATCTATATCTTAAATTACCTTAAAAGGGTGGCAGACCGGTCGAAAAGAGGAACGGTTAGTCGTTGTTTGTTCATGAAACAACAACTATTTCTATGGATGGCCGTTCTGCTGTTTACGACGCCCTTGTTGGCTCAGCGCCCGGCCATTGCACCCGCGCAAACCCCCGCAGCGGTTGATTCTACTCGGCAGGGTGCTTCGGCAACCGATACAATTCCAGCAGCCGTTCGGCGCAATGGTATCCGGGTTGGTAACTCAGTATTGACACCTGAAAGTGACTCAGCTTCGTTGGCTACCGATACGGTTCAGGTAACCGCGAAGCAAGAGGCTCAGATTCGAAAAATTGTTCCGCGCAAAGCGACAATTCGTTCCTTGGTCCTGCCTGGCCTTGGCCAAGCGTATAATCGTCAGTATTATAAAATCCCATTCATCTACGCTGGTTTTGGCGTTATGGGTTATTTGTTCTTCAAGTATCGGGGGCTAGCTAACCAAGCCGAGGAGGGGTATCGTCTCTTGTTATATGGGCGAACTTTATATATTACACTACCTGATAATATGGTTCCGGCTTCAATTGAAAAACCAGCTGAGATTCAGGAAAAAGTAGATCAGGTCGTAATTGGTAGTCAGATTATCCAGTCAACGACAGGAGCCAAGGGCGGGTACGATTTGTACCGGCGCTACCGGGATATGAACATTCTGCTGTCAGTTGCGCTTTGGGGCCTAAACATTGTTGAAGCGAACGTCGCGGCTCACCTGAAAACTTTCGATTTGTCCGACGATATTTCTATGCGGGTCGAACCTAGGGTGTTGCCTGTTCCCGGAGCAGGCTTTGTACCGGGTGTTCGGGTCGCTTTTACGTTCAAATAAGTACGGATGTGGAAAACTCACGTAATCAGCGTTGATAAGCAGAGAACCACAGCCATAAACCAAAAATTACATTCAAGTGAATATCCTTCTTCTTGGCTACGGAAAAATGGGTAAAGCCATCGAGCAGATCGCGCTCGAACGGGGCCATCAGATTGCCGCTCGTGTTGATGCGCATAACCGCGCTGACCTGGAAACGATTCCGGCGGATGCGGTTGATGTTGTCATTGAATTTAGCTCACCGGAGTCAGCCGTTGACAATATTAAGAGTTGTCTTCAACGTGGCTGGCCGGTCGTTTGTGGAACAACGGGCTGGTTAGGTCACCGGACGGAAATCGAGCAGCTTTGCCAGGAAAAAGAAGGGGCCTTTTTCTACGCGTCGAACTATAGCATCGGTGTCAACCTGTTTTTTCGCCTAAACAAAACGCTCGCGCGATTCATGCGCAATTATCCGTCGTACCATGTGTCGATGACGGAAATCCACCATACCGAAAAGAAAGACGCACCCAGCGGAACGGCGATTACGTTAGCCGAAGGCGTTCTGGAAGGCCTGCCAAACAAACAAGGTTGGGTTACGAAAGAGGCTGGTGATGATAAGGGTTCGCGCATCAATTCGACCGATGCCGTCGAGATCGAATCCTTGCGGGAAGGAACCGTACCGGGTACGCACACCGTCCGTTATGATTCTGAAGTTGACCGAATCGAAATCACGCACATTGCGCACAGTCGTCAGGGATTTGCCCTTGGCGCGGTAGTGGCGGCTGAGTGGCTTATCGGTCGTCAGGGCGTTTTCGGTATGGACGATTTGTTAGGATCGATTGAATAACGATTGTACGATCAGGCGATTATAAATGACGGGCGGTTAGGGTAAAACGACTCAGTATTTGTAATTTCGCAAAAAGGCATCATTAATACCTCATATAAGTAATTGAATTAACGTGTCGATAACCAAAACACAGACCGAAACAAGGTCGGTTAAACCCCAAAAATCACCCATTCGGGAGTGGTTCGATTCTGTACTGTTCGCTGTTGTAGCCGCTACGCTTATCCGGTGGCTGTTCATGGAAGCGTTTACGATTCCAACGCCCTCGATGGAAAATAGCCTGATGGTGGGTGATTTTCTGTTTGTAAGTAAACTTCACTACGGCACGCGTACCCCACGTACCCCTTTGCAGGTACCACTGACGCACCAGAAAATATGGGGAACGGATATTCCTTCGTACAGCACGGCTATCCAATTGCCATCGTATCGGCTGCCGGGCTTCACGCACGTCAAAAATGGCGATGTGGTCGTGTTTAATGTGCCGCCTAAATACCTTAATGACAATATCGATTATCCCGTTGATTTGAAAACGAACTACATCAAGCGGTGCATCGGCATTCCGGGTGATGTGCTCGAAGTTCGGCAGCGGGCGGTATTTGTCAACGGAAAGCCTTTTCCAACGCCACCCCGTTCCGAGCAGAAATACTTTATCAAAACCAACGAAACGCTGGACGCTACCTTTTTTCGGAAATATGACATCGTGAATGATTACCGCGATCCAAGTCAGCCAACCGAAAACTGGAAGCCGCTGGAGCAGTACAACGACTCGACCAAAACATCAGCGATGGTTGGGTACATGGTGAACACCACCGAAGACGTGATTGCTAAATTCAAAGGGTTTGACTGGGTAAAAGGAATCGAACCGATGACCGACAAGCCCGGTGAAATGTCGCCCGGCATTTACGGAACGCCGACGTTTAAATGGAATCACGACAATTTCGGTCCGATCACCATTCCGAAGAAAGGTGCTTCGACGCCGATCAATGCCCAAACAATTGCGCTCTACGGGCCAGTGATCGAGCTGTACGAAGGCAATGAGAACGTAGAAGTAACACCAACCAGCATCAAAATCGGCGGTCAGCCCATTTCGTCGTACACCTTCAAACAAGACTACTACTTTATGATGGGTGATAACCGCGATAACTCGCTCGATTCGCGGTTTTGGGGCTTTGTTCCCGAAGATCACATCGTGGGTAAAGCCGTATTTGTCTGGATGTCGCTGGACCCTAATCCGGCCAACGTCTGGAATAAAATCCGCTGGAATCGATTGTTCAGAACAATCGATTAATAAAAGAAAAACCGGGCTCAACGCGAGACCCCAAAACTGTACAGGACCGTTTTCGCCGTCGGTCCAGTGCAGTTTTGGGGTTTTTCTCTACAAACAGCCAGTCATTGATCGATACCGGTTTATCAATACCTCGAAAGACCAATCCTCAACGTATGAAGCACACGATAAAGCCAGTGAAAAGACTGAGCAATTTCGCGGTTAATTATTTTTTCGTTTCGTTTTTCATCCTTGCTTTCCTGGGTCAAGGTCTGTACCAACGCGCACAGGCTGGCGAAGCGGACAGCCAGGCGGTCCGTGGTCCCGGTAAGAAACGGCGTGCCGAAGCAACACGCAAGCGGGCGAAAGCGAAAACCGTTACGCGCAAGCTGGTAAAAGGAAAAACGATGAAGCGGAGTGTTAAAACAGACGCTATTGCTTCAGTGGCGACCCTACCTGGCCTGGGCGGTACGCGCGTAGCCGCAAAAAGCCAGCGCTTGAAAGGAGCCGTGTATTATCTGGCGTCCGGGCACGGCGGTCCCGATCCGGGAGCGATTGGACATTACGGCAAAGCCTTACTTCCTGAAGATGAATACGCCTACGATGTTACAATCCGACTGGCACGCGCGCTGATGGAGTATGGCGCGACGGTGTACATGATTATTCGCGACCCTAACGATGGGATACGAAACGAAAAGTTGCTGAAGCTGGATCACGATGAAGTTACCTATCCCAACCAACCCATTCCGCTGAATCAGTTAGCGCGTTTGCGCCAGTGTACGGACGCCATCAATCGATTACATCGCAAGCATAAAGGTGCTTATCAGCGCATGATCACCATCCATGTCGATAGCCGCAGCGCCGGTCAGAACATTGACGTGTTTTTCTACCACCATCAGAACAGCGCAGTGGGTAAACGACTCGCGCAAAGTATCCACCGCAGCTTTACGGCTGGCTACAAGCGCAGCCAGCCGGGTCGTAATTATTTGGGAACGGTATCGGACCGGAGCGCGTTGTATGTCGTTCGAAACAGCCAGGCGCCTACCGTATTTATTGAGTTAGGAAACATTCGGAACGAGAAAGACCAACGGCGTTTTTTGCTCGCTGACAACCGACAGGCATTGGCCAACTGGATATGCGAAGGCGTACGAGCCGACTATTCGTCCCGATGATTGTAACGTAGTCTACCAGTCGATAGGAGGGAGTCCTTTGCTTTCCAGATAAGCGTTGGCCTGGCTAAAATGCTTGTTGCCAAACCAGCCACCCCATTGAGCCGCCATCGGCGATGGGTGTTTAGACTTGAGAACCAAATGCTTTTTTGAGTCAATTACCGCTCCTTTTTTCTGTGCGTAAGCGCCCCAGAGCATAAACACGACATGCTCCTTTTCGTCGGAGATTAGTTTAATAACTGCGTCGGTAAACGTTTCCCAGCCTTTGCCCTGGTGCGATCCTGCCTGCCCTGCCCGAACGGTGAGAGTCGAGTTTAGAAGCATGACGCCCTGATTCGCCCACCGCTCGAGGTTTCCCGATTTGGGAACGGGTTTGCCCAGGTCATCCTGAATTTCCTTGAAGATATTGACTAGGGAAGGCGGTTTGGTAATACCGTCGGCTACCGAGAAGGCCAGACCATTGGCTTGCCCCTCGCCGTGGTAAGGGTCCTGGCCGAGAATGACCACCCGTGCATCGTCGAAACTGCACGCGTTGAAAGCGTTGAACATAAGCCGACCGGGGGGATACACGCGTTGAGTGCTGTATTCCTGCCGCAAAAATTCAGCTAGTTGAACAAAATAAGGCTTATCAAATTCGGGCTGTAACCGCGTTTGCCAGGATTCTGCAATTGATACATTCATGTAGGGAACTGATAAGAGTGATTCGGCATTATAGGCCTACAAACGCCAGAAACCACTCCCTAAAAATTTTTTTGAGACTGTTCTTGCGTAACAAAACTAATCAACTTAATTTTCGTTTTAAGGTTGCAAACGACACTAAATTTATGGTATCGTCAGTCACAGAAGGCGTAAAGGTAAGCGTGAAGACCGAGTATCAATCAGATTACTCAAGTCCGCTGCAAGCACACTACGTGTTTACTTACCGGATTACAATCGAGAATGCCAGCGACTACACCATACAGTTGCTCCGCCGGCATTGGACTATTTTTGATTCCAACGGGACTGTCCGGGAAGTGGAAGGAGAGGGTGTTGTTGGACTACAACCCGTGCTTGAACCGGGTGAAGTACATCAATACGTGTCCGGCTGCAACCTGCGCTCAAGCATGGGCAAAATGGCTGGTACGTACCTTGTCGAACGAATCATTGATGGGAAACAGGTTCGCGTAGCGATTCCAGAATTCACCATGATCGTCCCTTACAAATTGAATTAATTCTCACCGTGCCGCGCTGGTCAGACTGCGCCGGAGCGGTCTTCAGTCTTCACGTTTTTGATTCGCGCTTACATTCGTTATCTCGCTCGCGCTCGCGACGAACATTCACTACACTCGCCTTTTTTATTTGCGCTTTACACCCGAATTGTTCGGGCCGATAATCGCTCAGACGCTGTTTTCAAGCCCATCAAGGCGCTACAGAAAAAACTGCGTGCCAATCGACAGTCGATTACCGTCACGGATTTTGGGGCAGGCTCCAAAGTAAACGCATCCCGCCAACGAACGATTGGCGACATTGCCCGCAATTCGCAGAAGTCGGCCCGTTTTGGGAGGTTGCTGTTTCGGCTTATTCGTCGGTTTGAGGCTAAAAATATCCTTGACCTAGGAACATCGCTTGGCATCACAACGGCCTACATGGCGCAGGCTGCTCAAGCCGGTCGTGTACTGACGTTTGAAGGATGTCCGCAGACAGCGGCTGTTGCCCGGCAAAACTTCGACGAGTTAGGGATTCCGAATGTCGAGATTGTTGTCGGTAATCTTGAAGAAACACTGGCTGCGCAGATAACCCAGTTTCCGTCGATCGACTTCGTGTTTTTTGATGCCAATCATCGCTACGAACCTACGATTCGGTATTTCGAAATCTGCCTGACGAAGATTCATAACGATACGGTGTTTGTGTTTGATGATATTCACTGGTCGGCTGAAATGGAACAGGCCTGGGAGTACATAAAAGCGCATCCGTCGGCAAGCGTAACGGTCGATCTGTTCTGGATTGGGCTTGTGTTTTTTCGGCAGGAGCAACCCCGGCAGGATTTTATTCTCCGCTTCTGAGACGATTACCCCGTAATTCTACTTAGCTTTTGCGCGGAACAGGTAAGAAAAGATGCTAACTTGTCGTTGTGTTTCTGCATAATTCCGAGCCTGTCTTTATATGAAATCGTTAACCTTTACCCGCTTAACTTTCGGCATTTTTGCCGGGTGGTTGTTGC
Organism: Spirosoma oryzicola; assembly: GCF_021233055.1. NCBI lineage: Bacteria > Pseudomonadati > Bacteroidota > Cytophagia > Cytophagales > Cytophagaceae > Spirosoma > Spirosoma oryzicola. The sequence continues at coordinate 1,450,127 of NZ_CP089538.1, forward strand.
TCAATGGAAGTGCTTGTACCAAGTCGGGTAACGAATCCACAGACCCAACTGTCACTGCTTCATTCGATCTCATTCAGCAAAAAATCCTTACGCCTTCCTGTGCGTCGTCCGGTTGTCACGCGTCCGAAAAAGATGCTAGTTTTGCACAGCATGGCCTGGTATTAGCCGAGGGATTTGCTTATCAGAATCTGGTCGGTGTTGACCCCAAAAACAGTGCGGCCAAAGCGGATGGGCTGAAACGGGTAAAAGCGTTTGCTTCTCTGGAAAGTCTACTCTACCATAAGTTGACCGTTACGGCCAGCCACCACACGGGCAAACAATACGGCAATCCGATGCCGTTGGGCGGACAACTGCTTCCTGACGGGCAGATTGAATTTGTCCGTCGCTGGATTGACGCTGGTGCTCCCAAAACGGGTAGCGTAGCGGATGCGGCCCTGCTGGACGATAAAACCACGGCGATAGCGACGTACGAGCCGTTGGCTGTACCCGCTGCCGGAACGGGCTTTCAGCTGGCGATTCCTGCGTTTGCTATTCAGTCGAATGTCGAGCGGGAATTGTTTATGCGTCGGTCCGTGGGTAATACCGAGGCTATTTACGTCAACCGGTATGAAACCAAAATGCGCAGTGGCAGCCACCACTTTGTTGCTTATTCTTTTCGGGATACCAACTTCCTGCCTAACCTGAACGACGTCCGGGATTTGCACAACGCCGACAAGTCGCTTAACCTGACAACAGCGCTTACAATGGCGAACCACGTTTATCTGGCCGGATCGCAGGCGCAATACCAGGATTATACATTTCCGGAAGGAACCGCTTTGCTGATCCCGGCTGGTACGTCGCTGGATTTAAACTCGCACTACGTCAACAAGACGAACGGGGTGATGCAAGGAGAGGCACAGATCAATCTCTACACTGTCGATAAATCGAAGGTGCAACAGGTTGTTAAGACGCTCGACCTGAACAACTCAAGCCTAGCGATTCCTGCCAATAAACGAGTGACGCTGACCAAATCGTTTGTTTTCGATAAGCCGCGCAAGGTGCTGACTTTAACGTCGCACATGCACAAACTGGGCGAAAAATTCGTCATCAAGATTAAAGGAGGGAGCCGGGACGGAGAGATTGTTTACACGTCTACCGATTGGGAGCATCCCGACATTGTAACGTTTCAATCGCCGATTCTTTTGCAGAAGGGAGAAGGGCTGACTTCAGAAATAACGTACAACAATACGACCAGCAAAACCGTCAACTTTGGTTTGACCAGTGAGGACGAAATGGGGATAATCTTCGGCTATTACTACGAGTAACAAGTAAACAAAACCCATTAACAAGACAAATCCCGTAGCCACCTGACTACGGGATTTGCTTTTACTTTTTCGACGGTGTCTTTTTTGCTGTTGTCGTCGTCTTTTTGGCTGCTGGCTTCTTCGCTGTTGTTTCGGTCGTTTTAGCCTTGGTTCCAGCCGCTTTTTTTGCTGGTGCCTTAGCCGCTGCCGGATCGTCGCCCGCCAGTGCTAAACAATCTTCCAGCGTGAGCGTAGCGGGGTCAACATCCTTGGGAATCTTGACGTTCCGCTTCCCTACTGCCAGATACGGACCGTATTGCCCGTTGACTACTTTTATCGCCGGATTTTCGGGAAACTCTTTGATGTATTTGTTGGCTTCGGCTTGCCGCTTCGCCTGAATCAGTTCAATCGCCCGTTCCAGTGTCAAGCCCGCCAGCGACTCGTTACGTGGTAAGGAAACGTACTTATCTTCATACTTAACGTAAGGACCAAAACGACCTTTGCCGGTTGTAACGAGTTTGCCTTCAAATTCGCCCAGTGCTTCGCTGACCGATTCCGCACGTTTCGCCTGAATCAGCTCAATAGCCCGGTTTTCATCAATCGAATACGGATCGTCTTCCTTCGTCAATGACACGTACTTATCGTCGTGCTTCACATACGGGCCGAACTTGCCAATGCCAATCGTCATTGGTTTGTCCTCGAAGAAACCGACTTCGCGCGGTAAGGCAAATAAGTCAAGCGCTTCCTGCAACGTAATCGTTTCGATCAGCTGACCGTCGCGCAGATTCGCGTACTGTGGTTTTTCGTCGTCGGTCGATTCGCCGATCTGTGCGTAGGCTCCGTAGCGTCCTAAGCGGGCCGAAACTTTCTTGCCCGTTCGTGGATCGATGCCCAGTTCACGCGCTCCCGTTTTGAACGATACAACCGATGACCCCTGAATCTCTTCGATATTTTTATGAAAATCGCCGTAGAAACCTTCCAGCATTTTCTGCCAGTTCATGCGTCCGTCGGCAATCTCATCGAAATCTTTCTCCACCGTCGCCGTGAACTTGTAATCTACGATGTCAGGGAAATACTCGACCAGGAAATCATTGACCACAATCCCCGTATTCGTTGGGAATAGTTTAGCCTTTTCGGAACCGTAGGTTTCTTTGCCACTGGTTTCGCTGATCTGGTTTTTCTGAAGCGTATATTCGAGGTACTTGCGCTCTTGGCCGGGCTTATCCTGCTTGATAACGTAGCCCCGGTTGATGATTGTCGAGATGGTTGGCGCGTAGGTCGATGGCCGTCCAATACCCATTTCTTCGAGCTTTTTAACCAGCGAGGCTTCGGCGTAGCGTGGTTGCGGACGCGAGAACTTCTCGGTAGCTTTCATCTGGCCGAGGTCCAGCGTCTGCCCAACCCGAAGCGGAGGAAGCATTCCTTTCGCATCTTCGTCATCCTCATCATCTTTCGACTCGAGGTAAACGCGCAAAAAGCCGTCAAACTTAATTACTTCACCCTGTGCAACGAGTTCGCTGGGGAAGGTTCGGGCTGGTGCCTTTTGCTCGGTATCGGCAAATGGACTATCATCAACGTGGGTTGTGATCGTTGTCGTTGCACCGTTCGCAAACCGGATACTAATGGTAACCGTTGTCCGTTCGAGCTGTGCGTCAGCCATCTGGGAAGCAATCGCCCGCTTCCAGATCAGTTCATACAGACGTTTCTGGTCGCGGTCGGCACCCGCGTCACGGTCATTAAAGTTCGTCGGACGAATGGCTTCGTGGGCTTCCTGCGCCGATTCGTTTTTCGTCTTGAACTGGCGGGTTTGCACGTAGTTTTGGCCAAACTCCGTTTCGATCTCTGTTTTTGCCTTTTCGATGGCTTCCTGCGAAAGGTTGGTCGAGTCCGTCCGCATGTACGAAATCTTACCGGCTTCGTACAGATTCTGCGCAATACGCATCGTACGGTCAACCGCGTAGCCGAGCTTACGGGAAGCTTCCTGTTGCAGCGTTGACGTTGTAAACGGTGGAGCAGGGGACTTCTTGGCGGGTTTTACCTCCAGGTTTTTGATGGAGAACGTTGCGCCAAGGCAGGCTTCCAGAAAAGACCGGGCTTCTGCCGCCGTCGCAAAGTTTTTGGGCAGTTCGGCATTGAGCACTTTGCTGCCGTCCACAATAAACTGCGACGTTACTTTAAACGACGATTTCGACTGGTGTTTGTCGATTTCCCGTTCGCGCTCAACCACGAGCCGGAGAGCAACCGATTGCACCCGGCCAGCCGATAAGCCAGCGCTGCCGCCTTTGATTTTGCGCCACAATACCGGCGATAACTCGTAACCCACCAGCCGGTCGAGTACACGACGAGCCTGCTGCGCATTTACTAAGTCAACATCAATGGTGCGGGGCGATTTGATGGCATTCTGGATAGCGTTCTTCGTGATTTCGCGGAAAACAATGCGCTTGGTATTGTCGCGCAGGCCGAGTGCTTCTTTGAGGTGCCACGAAATGGCTTCTCCTTCGCGGTCATCATCTGTCGCGAGCCACACTTCTTCGGCCGATTTAGCCAGCGACTTTAATTCACTAACTAACTTCTTTTTGTCGGGCGAAATTTCGTAAGACGGTTGAAAGCCGTTTGTCACGTCCACGGCCAGCCCATCTTTAGGCAGATCCCGCACGTGACCAAAGCTAGACTTCACCGTAAAGTCCTTACCCAGATAGCCTTCTATGGTTTTCGCCTTCGCCGGCGACTCCACAATGACTAAGTTTTTCGACATAGTTGGTGTTCAGGTTGATGGTATCTCCACAATCCTTTCCTCATCGACCGCGCCAAATATAGACGCAAAAGTTCTGACTTGTGCAACCAAGCAAGTTATGTAAGCCGAAATAGGAACGGGAGATTGTATGTAGTTTATTAACAATATGTAGCAACGCAACGTTCGAATCGGGTGTTCGTAGCGCTTAAAAAATGAGCAATTGATCTGTTCTATTTTGCTTTTACTTAACGGTTTAGTTATCCAGAATTCGGTACGTTGTACGATGCGATGTGACTTGATTGCTTACTTTATTATAAAAAATAACGAGCGAGCGGAGTCTAAGCCGGACGCATTAATTTTATTTTAGTAGACAATTTACCGGCTGTTACTCCGTTTTCTTTACCTCAAAAAGTAGCCGCTGGAAGCCCGCATTACCATTGCCCGAAAGGCCATTCACCTCAATCAGGTACGAACCCGCCAGATCGGAGGTGTAAAAGTCAACCTGGCTTTTGCCTTGTTCATTGGGGCGAAGCGCTGGATTCCAGTACAGCAGCGTTCGCCCATCGGGTAAGCGACTTTCCTGTTGTTTGGGAGTTGAGTAGCGAGGGGCGTAAAATTCCCGTTGCAGTTGCAGACCGTCGTAATCGAGTTTAAGCAGGCGAGTGTCGAGGGGAAAACCCGCCAGGTCGCCTTTGTAGGTCATAAAGCTGATGATGCCATGAAAGGTGGCAGGACCCATAAAATAGCGGTTCGTGACGACATCCAGCTTCTGCACTTTGAGCGGGCTAAAAGCCATTACCTTATCCATGTCAAAGACCGGCACGCCATCGATTAGAACCAGTGGACTTTCTTCGAAAAACTCCCGGTAAGGGGCATTCGGAACGATCAGCCGAAAATGGCCCTGCCGCTTTCGAGGTTGGACACCCAGCACGTATTCGCGTAGAATATCTTCCATCGTCGGGAAACGGGTGTAAGCGTCCAGCAGGTACGATTCCCGACCTTCGCTATAGAAAGCGGTACTATCGACCGTTGGGTACCGATACCGCAACGACTGATCGCCCCAGAAGGTGTTCTGCACCTGCATGGCCACGCTTCGATTCTGTATGGATTCGCCCTTTTGTTCGTCGAGAAGCAGATCGGGCAGGGGGGTAGTCGATGGTTGGTCTGCGAACGGGCTGTCAATCGTCAGGTGGTATAGGCTATCCGTTGGGTTCGTTTGGACGATGAGCTGCTTCTGTCCGTAAAAGTCCCGCATCTCAAAGCGAATCCGTCCGGCTGAATCACTCTTGGACACAAACAACCGAACGGGTTTGCCCGGTATTGACAGATACGTCAGCACATTAGGGACTGCTGCGTTTGAGGAAGGGTTCGTAACGCGTCCCTGAACCAATAAGCTGTTGTAGTCAGGAACAAACGGGAAGCGCACCGACTGACTCTTGGCGGCTAAAACGGTTTCCCATTTAAAGCGACGCCAGCCGTGGGTAAGCATCAGGTTATCCGCTGCCAGTTGGACATCTGCGGTTTCGGGCTGGAAGTAATAATCCGGTGATTCGACCGAGCCCTGCAAATCGGAGGAAAGCCACAGATAACTTAAAATATCCGGCGCTTTAAACGCGGCTAACGAGTCAACCCGGTAAACGGCTACGGACAAATCAGCCTGATTCTGAACATTCGCCGAAGCCTGAACCGTCGCGTCCAGCGTTACTTTGGTCCGGTAGGCATACTGACGCTGATCGGTTTTAAGGTCGATAGCCAGCGGGTGAGCGGGTCGTTTGAAATACAGCCGTTCGCACACGGGTTTGTGCGCAGCATCAAAGATAGTAAGATGCGAAATGCCTTCACCCAACGCGTTTTTGTCGAGCGTAAAAGTGGTTTCGCGCTGAAAAGAACGCATCTCGGCGGCCTTGATTTGCTGTCGGGTATGGGCGAATAAATACACCGCCGAGGCCGCAGAAAGAGTGCTATAAACGGTTACGTTCAGGCGATTGCCGTCCGCTTCGGCCACCCGCATGGTATAACCCCGCTCCTGAATGGCGGGTAAGGCTTGCGTCATGAATTTACCCTTGCCGTCGCTGATCACAACGCGGTACGTGGTGGTGCCCGACGGGGTGAATGAGAAACTACCGATCCCAAATTTGTGCGTACTGAACCGGGTGATGGTATCATTCTGCGCAGTCAGGAGCCAGCCGTTGGCTGTTAGACTATGTCCAGTTGCATCGGTTACACTAAACGCCACTTTGCTGGGCAGGTCCTGCACGAGATGACCGCCTTCGGGAAACAGTTGAACGATGTGTTTAGGCGTCTCTTTAAGCGTTGGTGGTTCCAGGGGTCGGAACGGATTGATGATCGTCAGGGGCTGCTCAAAGAAATAAGCGGGGCTGAAATTGCGCATCCAGCTCGTATAAGCCCGAAGTACGTAGTTTCCTGACAGAACTGACGACGGGAGAAACAGACTACCGTTACGGGTTCCTGCTGATAAGTCAACTTTGGTTTGTAATACCGGCTTCTGGTCTTTATCCAGCAATTCGACGTAAGCGACCTTGCTGATGGCAAGCGATTTATGAAAACTGCCATCGACGTAAAAAAGCTTGAACCATACGGTCTCCCCCGTGAAGTGTACCGCCTGATCGACGTGCAGGAATAACTTTTCCTGGAGCGTCTGCTGACGGTATGTATCAAAAGATTGTGTGATGGTACTCACGCCGGCTGCCGACTGCGCTGACGCATGGAAGCCGTTGAGCAAAAGCAGCGCAGGAAGAAGCAGCCGTTTCCGAATAAAATACATCGAATGATTCGATTAAAAGTCTATTGATCCCAGAAATCCGGTTTTTTGATGACGCCACCCCGTAACCGACAATCAACGCAGTCGAAGGAGGTTGTCAGGTAAGTGCTCGCATCAAATTCGTTGATAATCGCTGGCTGACGCTCAATGATTTTAGACGGCGTCAATGTGTCAACCAGGCAGGTATAAACGCCGGTTTGCGTAAGCCAGTAAGGAAGTTGCGTTTTGGCGATATAAATCCGGCGCGTCTGTACCGTACCAACCCGAAAGAACCCCATAACCAGCTCGCTGGTATTTGTCGTTGAGCGAATGTTACCCGTAATCTGGGAGGGTTGGGGGTCGAAAATAGAGCCGACATTCTGGGTTATACGGGCCAGCTGATCGTAGTAATTGTACGCGTCCTGCGTCAGGGCGTATTGCTTGACCTGAATACTGTACCGCAGACCAAGTTTAAGGGATGTACCCGTAATAAAGGTGAGAGGCCGCTGGCTGATAACGTCCTGGCTCAACCGCGCCGATGACCCTAACTGAATGGTTTTGTCAACGGAGCTACCCCAGCACCGATAGACGTCTTCGGCGCGTGAAACGATACGGTTATTTTTAAGCTCATAGGCCGAATAGTAAGGGGAGGTGTATTCCCAGGTTTCGTCAAATTCCCAGCGGTAGTAACGCGTGTTGTTCGTCGGGTCGTGGGTATTCACGTTGATCTGCACGCCTTCGTTCTCGATTCGCCAGCTCAGGCTGTCTACGGGCGGAGTGACGTTGACAGGGACAAAATCAGAGACGTATTCTTTTCCCTGTGCTGTGCGAATGCGTAGTCGATACGTTTCGTTGGCCTGCGGAACCACGCCTGATAAGGTGTACACGCCACCGCTACCTTCCTTTAGCGAATAACTGACCTTACTGCCGCTTTCGATGGTAACCTGTGCTTTGGTTTCGGCGGGTGGGGTTTTGGAATCGGTCAGGTTTTGCGTGCGCGAGAGCTGAATGGTTGTGGTTGTTCCCGGCGCACTATTAAAGAAGCCATTGACGACCAGATAGCTGTCGGGGGCCGTCACTTCGGGTGGACGGTACGGATCGACGCAGCTTCCGAGCGCTAAAAGCATCAACCAACCGAGCAGTTTAGGATAACATCTATTTTTCATACGAGTAACGTCTTGCTGTAGTCTGTCAGATCTTCCGTTAGAACCGGAAGTTATACGTAACAGACGGGATGGGTTGCCCAAAGATGGATAGCTTGTACCCATTGATAAAGCCATTTTCCGACTTGAAATAAACCGAATAGACATTACGCCGACCGGTCAGGTTATAGATGGCGATGGTCCAGAAACTATGCGCCAGTTTCTTTACCTTGTGGTTGCCTTCGATGTTCATGGCAAAGTCGGCGCGGTAATAATCGGGTATCCGGTACTGGTTTCGTTCAGAGTAAAGCAGCCGCTGGGCACCGTCGAGGGTGTATTTCGATACGGGCAGTGTGATCGGACGTCCGGTGCTGTAGGTAAAGTTCAGCGACAAACTGAATCGACGGTTGATTTTGTAGTTGCCAATCATCGTAAAGTCATGCGGCTTATCGTAATTGCTGGGGTAATAAGCGCCCTGATTGATGAGTTCGGTGTTGTTTAATCCGTTGGTACGCAGGAGCGTCCGGGCGTAGGTGTAGCTGAGCCAGCCGTTCAGTTTGCCCGTCGTTTTTTTGATCAGAAACTCAATGCCGTAGGCTTTACCCTGCGCGTTGACCACGTCTGTTTCGATGTGTTGATTAAGAAACAATACGGCACCGCTGCGGTAATCCAGCAGATTTTGCATCGTTTTGTAATACACTTCAACGGACGTTTCAATGGTATTCGTCCGGTTGTTTCGGTAAAAGCCCAGCGCGTATTGGTCGCCAATCTGCGGTTTGATGTTTGGATCGCTTAATTTCCAGATGTCGGTTGGGGCGATAACCGTCGTGTTGGACAGCATCTGAATGTACTGCCGCATCCGGTTGAAACTCGCTTTGATCGATGCCGTACGCGACAAGGCGTAGCGCAGTGATAGCCGGTATTCAGGGCCGTGGTACGTTTGAATAGCCTGATTATTCCCGTAAGTCAGCGTATCCGTGATGGTATTTACCGTTCTGGGTAAGCCCGGCGCGTACTGAAAAACGGACTTCGCTCCCAGGTAGGTGTACGCCGAATACCGTAGCCCACCGCTAATGGACAGCTGGTCGGTAATGTCAAATTTGTCACCGATGTACACGGCATTTTCGATCCCCTGTTCGCTCGGAACCACATCCGGAAGAATCAGCGATTCGCGGCCACGCGGCTGGAAATTACCGGGCGAAAGTTTATAGTACGTTGAGCTGATGCCGAAATCAACCGCGTGCTGGTTGCTGGGGAAGTAATTGAAATCCGCTTTGACTTGGGACTGACTTAGTGCAAAATTCAACTGGTACGCATTAACCGGATTTTTCTCACTGGACACGCTGTATTTGTAACCACTGTAGCTGCCTGTAAAAACGCTGTACAGCTTATTATTGACGATGTGTTTCCATTTCAGCGTAGCCGTCTGGTTCTGGTACTGGTAAGTCGTATCGCTGTTAAGCCGGAAGTTGTCCTTGCTGAGATAGCCGGTTAGATAAAGCGTATTTTTTTCGTTGACGTCGTGCGTGACGTGCAGATTCAGGTCATAAAACGAGGCCCGGCTGTTGTTGAACGATGAGTTGGGTAGTTGCTTCAGCAACCAGTCGGAGTACGTCGAACGGCCACCAATGATGAACGACGTTTTTTCTTTGATCAGGGGACCTTCCAGCGTTAGCCGCCCCGTCAGTAGACCGATACCACCCGAACCGACCAGTTTTTTCTTGTTGCCGTCACGGGTTTGTACGTCCAGAACCGACGATAACCGGCCCCCAAACCGGGACGGAATGCCGCTTTTGTACAACTCGGCGCTTTTGATGACATCGGGGTTGAAGGCCGAAAAAAAGCCAAACAGGTGCGACGTATTGTAAATGGGTGCGTCGTTGTACAGAATAAGGTTCTGATCGGTAGCGCCCCCGCGTACGTTCAGCCCCGTTGAGCTTTCACCCACCGATTTTACGCCCGGTAGCGTCAGGATAACCCGCAGCAGATCCGCTTCGCCCAGGGCTGTCGGAACCTGACGGATGGTTTTGATGTCGACCCGTTGCTGGCCCATCTGCATCCCCGATACGTTGACGTCTTTTTCGGCTTCGATCACGACCTCTTTCAGGGCAATGACGTCGTCCTCCATTTCCACGTCCAGCTTACCATCGGCGTAAAGAATCACCCGGCGTCGGGTATCTTTCATCCCGATACTACGAAGTTTTAGATCATGCCGACCGCGTGGCAGCGTGATCGAATAATAGCCAAACTGGTCGGTTACGGTTCCAACGCGTGGATTCTCGATGTAAACAGCCGCCCCAACAATCGGCTCTCCCGACGAAACGTTTCGCACCGAACCAGCAATGGTCGATCGACCGGGCCGGATTGGGTTTGTTCGCTTGCCAACCTCGTAAATCTTACTTTCGGATTCAGCGCGTTTCTTCGTGCCCAGCGTTAAGTAAGCGTTCGCCGTTGAGTCGTTATTGGAAGAACCCCCGCGAAAGTAGCCGATGGGTAACTCCGTTTGGATGGGTCGGTCAAGCGTGATGTAAACGCGCTGGTTGGGGGCAATAGCGAAAAAAAGCCGACTGCCTTCGAACAGCTGACGCAGTATAACCCGTAGCGGCTGGTTCGTAACTTGCAGATTAACCGTCAGGCTATCCACATCACCAGGATTGTAGAAGAACCGGTACGGCGTGTTGCTTTCGATCTGTTTGACGAATTGCTCAAAGCGATTATTCGTAAAGTTGCCGCTAAGCAGAGGCTCTGTTTTTTGCTGCCCCGACACCTTACCGGCGAAGCCAATCAGGATAAGAAAGGGCAGGATGACACGGTAGAGTTGCTGCATAGTCAATGCGTTAATGTTTCGTACTGTTGGACAATCGCTGTTATTGCCTGTTCGCGTTGCTCGTTGAATTTTATCTGGTTGGCACGCAGGTATTTTTTCAGCGGAGCCGTTTGCCCTGGAAACAAAGCCAGCACAGACCGTTTCTTTTTGACTTCATGATACACGCCGTCTTTCACGATAAAATAGCGGTCTTTGACCAGGTAGTTCGCTTTGTAAAAACCACCGCTGATGTCTTCATGAACCGTCTTGATTCGCTTCGCCAGCACCTGAATCCGGCCACCGTGCAGCACCTGATAAAAGCCGGTGCGAACGCCTGCGGCACTATCGCCCACAATACGGGCAAACTGGTACGGACCAAACGAAAACGTGCTGATTTGCTGGCTATGGGGACGTATCCGAAAAATGGTTTCTGGCATTTTGATAGCCAGTTCATCGCGGACGACATCATAGAGCATCAGCACATCGTGATAAGCGATTCCATTGTAGGTAATCGACCCTGACTGCAAGCTATCCGTTGCAAAGAAAGGATGGACTTTTACGCGGTAGTCATGCTGAATGTATTCGTGGCCATTGTATAAATGACTTCGGTCGATCAAGGCATTTTCGTAAGCATGAACGGCCTGATTCTGAGCCATAGCCAAAAAAGAACTATCTGAGCTGGCCGTTTGACCGAATACACTCCTGGCAAGAAATAGCAAAAGAAAAGCGATCGCTCTGTAGGGCATGGTAACTTGGTGAAGACTTACCGACAGGTAAAATTCTGGCTAAATAAGCCATTTTTTAGATTAACCAAGCACTAGAGTTTTTATACGGAAACATAAAAAAAGTCTCTTCTTAAAAACGGAGCGCTTTTAAGAAGAGACAAATGCGGTTGTTTTATAACCTGTCTGGTCGTTATCCCTGATCTACACCCTTTTGCAAAACGTCACGGATTCCCGGCAACTCGGCTTCTACAGCCGTGATATACTGCTCTAACAACGGAGCAACCTCGGTAATATCTTTTCCGCCTTTCACCAGGGCTTCAATGCGTAAGTTTAGCTCCGTGACTGTACGGAGTCCCATCATCATGGCGGGCGCTTTCTGCGTGTGGAGCGTGCGACCAATGGCCGGAACATCCTTCTCGCTCAGACCCTGTTGTAACTGCTTGAGTTCCTCAGGCGTTTTGTCGAGATAGATTTCGAGCAGCTCCAGCGCCAGTTCCGGATCGTTGCCAACCGAATTCAGCAAGGGCTCGATTGAAAAAGACGTGGGATTAGTCGGCGGGGCTGGTGCTGGTGGCGCTGGCTGGGTAGCTCCAGCGAGCGTTGGCTGACTGCCTTCGCTGAACCCGTAATGAAGGATCATCCGTTTCAAATCCTCCATCTGGAAGGGTTTGGGCAGGAAATCGTTCATGCCGGCCTGGAGGCACTGCTCACGTTCGCTGGCCAGCGCATGGGCAGTCATTGCGATGATCGGAATGGTGCTGCGCAGGGTTGTCCGGATATGCCGGGTCGTCTGATAGCCATCCATCACCGGCATCTGAATATCCATCAGCACCAGGTCGAAAGATTTCTTTTGCAGCATATCCAGTGCCTGCTGGCCATTTTCGGCCAAATCGGCTTCGTAACCCAGGCGCTTGATTACTTGCAGAACCAATTTCTGGTTCATTGGATTGTCTTCCACCGCCAGAATCGTCAACGATTTTTTGGCGGTTTCTGCTTTTGCCAGCGATGGGTCAATGGTCTGGAGAATCGATTCCGGAGCTACTGGATAGGTAAGTTCCAGCGTAAATTCCGATCCTTTGCCGAGGGCGCTGTCTACCTTGATCCAGCCGCCCTGCATCTGCGTGAGCGACTTTACAATGTTGAGGCCAAGGCCCGTACCGCCGTAGTAGCGAGTCGTAAAGTCGCTGGCTTGCCGGAATCGCTCAAAGATGTGCGGTAAGGCATCGGTGTCGATACCGATACCCGTGTCTTTCACCGTAAACTGGACGCGCACCGACTGGTTGGTTTCTTCCTGTTTGGTAATGCGGGCGGTTACCGAGCCTTGTTTGGTAAATTTGATCGCGTTGCTGAGCAGGTTAAGCAGAATCTGCGTGAGTCGGGTCGGGTCGCCTAGAACCAGCGCGGGTAGGGTCGGATCAATGTCAAATACCAGCCGTAGGTTTTTATCGCTCGCTGTTGGCTGAAGCATGGTCTGCAACGAAGCCGCCAGCGACCGAATACTAAACGGTATCGACTCCATCTGAATCATCCCCGCTTCGATCTTGGAGATATCCAGAATATCGTTGACAATCGTCAGTAAGTTCTTACCCGCCGTCTGAACAAGCTTCACAAATTCGGCCTGCTCTTCGTTCAGGGGTGTCACTTCCAGCAGGTTCGAAAAACCAATGATGGCGTTCAGCGGAGTACGAATTTCATGGCTCATGTTGGCCAGAAAATTCTCTTTGAGCCGGGCGGCCTGTTCCGCCATTTCCTTGGCTTCCTGAAGCCGGACCTGCGACTGCACCCGATCGCTGATGTCGATGCTGGACGAAACGACATACTGCAACTGGCCGTCTGCGTCGTAAACCGGACTAGATGAACTTAACAACTGGATGACTTTGTCGCCAACCTGTAGCTGCATATCATCGACCTGCGATGTTTCGCCCCGCATGGCCCGAAAGATAGGACGCTGTTCGAGAGGGTACGTATTTCCGTCCGGAAACTGACTGATGGCTACCTGACTCAGCATGTCAGAATAGGAAGTCAGTCTGGTCGCGCTTCCAAACATACTGGTAGCAGCCTGATTGGCGTAATACAGTTTGCCATCTTTGTTGACGACTGCGATGGAAACGGGTACCGCTTCGAGAAACCGTTTGAGTTGCTGCTCGCTCAGGGCGAGTTGCTGGTTGAGTTTATTCGCATTCTTGAGCGTCTTGAAAAGCAGGTAAATCGCCCACAGAATCATCGCGAGCGCGGCTACTGCACCGACGATACTACTGTTGGTGGCGTAATCGGCGGATTGCTTACTGGCAGCCGCGCGAACGTTAAGTAGCTCGTTTTCAATCGCTTCTACTTGCTTAAGCTGATTAAACAACTGATCGCTGAAGCTCATGAACGTCTGTACCGAATCCAGTCGGGCCAGCCCCTTCGCCGAGTTGGCCTGTAAAAACAACTGCTTGCCGTGAGCCAGTTTCTGATCGAGAAGCCGGGAGATCGTTTGCAGCCGCTCCTGCTGAAACCGCTGATCGGTGGTGAGGTTGGTAATTTCCTCAACCCGCTCTTTCATACGCCGAGCGTTTCGGTCATAATCGGCCCGGAAGAAAGGGTTGTTTTTGCTCAGTAAGTACCCGCGCAGGTCGTTGTCCAGGCTCGTCAGATAAGCCTGAATCTGTTGGGTTTTTTGGAGGACAAGGTGCGTATGAATAAGCCAGTTATTCTGTTCAACGAGCCGTTGGGTGGTACGCTGAGCATTGATACCGATCAGGATTGGGATTAACAGGCCAACGGCCAGAATCCAGCCAATTCGCTTTGTAGACTTCATACGTTGGTAGCTGGCTGGTCGATCATACGTAGCATAAAATTGTTAGGTAGCAGTACTTTCATGGTAAGTCAGTGGGTCAATAACCGAGTAGGCAACGAATGTAGAACAATTCTTAAACAAATGGTATAGAATATATGAATGTAAAATTAAGTAAATAATAAGTTAAAGTTTTACGCCAAAACAGAATAGTTGTTTTGAACAGATTCGAATAGGTAATTTTACGTTAGCTGATCAGCTGGTCTTCGTGTATTCCCGCAAAATTGCCGTTGCCTATCCTGGGTACGCCGTCCCTTTTTTTCGTTTCTTTGCTGTATGCAACAATACCACGACTTATTACGCCATATTCTGGCTACTGGTACCCGCAAAACTGACCGTACCGGTACAGGTACGATTAGTGTGTTTGGTTACCAGATGCGCTTCAATTTGCAGGATGGCTTTCCTCTGTTAACGACAAAAAAGGTTCATACAAAGTCGATTATCCACGAATTGCTTTGGTTCATTAAGGGCGATACGAATATTAAGTACCTGAAAGACAATGGCGTTTCGATCTGGGACGACTGGGCTGATGAAAATGGTGATTTAGGTCCGGTGTACGGGCGGCAATGGCGGAGCTGGGCTACCACCGATGGCCGCACGATTGACCAATTGAGCGACGTACTAAAGCAACTCAAAAATTCGCCCGATTCGCGCCGGATGATCGTGTCGGCCTGGAATCCGGCTGATGTACCGGGGATGGCGCTACCGCCCTGCCATGCTTTATTTCAGTTTTACGTAGCCGATGGTAAGTTGTCATGCCAGCTGTACCAGCGTAGCGCGGACGTATTTTTGGGCGTTCCGTTCAATATTGCTTCGTACGCTTTACTGACCATGATGATTGCGCAGGAATGTGGACTGGAGCCTCACGAATTTATCTGGACCGGTGGCGATACGCATTTGTACCTGAATCACCTGGAGCAGGTTGAAACGCAGCTATCCCGCGAGCCGCGCCCGTTGCCGACCATGCGTCTGAATCCAGCCGTTCGGTCAATTTTCGATTTTGCCTACGAGGATTTCACGCTGGAAAACTACAATCCGTACCCAGCCATCAAAGCGCCGGTCGCTGTTTAAGTAAGAGGGGAATGGAGTACTACAACCAGGTGTTTGAGCCGGCGGACGAAGCTGTCGAGCGGTGGACTGACCAGGAATTTGAACAGTGCGTATTTAAAAAACTAGATTTCTCGCGGGGGTCATTTGCCGGATCGAGCTTTGTCAACTGTCGCTTCGAACACTGCACGCTGACGGGCGTAGAGCTAAAAAATGCAAAACTTTACGACGTTCGCTTCGCCAACTGCAAGCTGGCACATGTGGACTTTGGGAGTTGTAACCCGTTCGGGTTTCACGTCGATTTTAAGGACTGTCAACTCGATTACACGGTTTTCCTGAATCGTAAGCTGAAGAAAGCGCAGTTTATTGAGTGCTCCCTAAAGGAAGCGTATTTCCTTAAATGTGACCTGACCGGAACGGCCTTTAAGCACTGCAATCTTGAACTAACCAAGTTTGAAGACAACAACCTAAGTCAGGTCGATTTTTCCAGTTCGTACAACCTGGAAATCAATCCAGATACCAACAAGCTCAAAAAAGCCCGGTTCTCGTTGCAAAGTCTGCCCGGTCTGCTGATCAAACACGATCTCATTATCAGTCACTAAGCTAAGTTGCCCGGTAGCACGAAATGTTTGTGCTGCCGGGCAACTTAGCTTAGGGGTGTGGTATAGGACTATTTTGTTAGTAGTGACGGGCTAGTTTCTGATACTCCTCTTCAATCATATCGCGTTCGCTACCCCGGCGAAAAACGGTAAAGTAATGCGAAGCCAGACCAATGCCCCAGCCAAGCATGGGAAAGATTGGCCAGGGAAAGAAAAAGTTGGCACGTATCGGATGAAAGGTGAACGTACTCACCGCCCAGATCAGCCAAAGACCAGCGTTAACGATTAAGTAAGAACGTAGGTGCATCCGAAAGCCGACGCGGGCTTTTGCTTGTTTCCAAAGAATAGGGTCGTGTTGCGTTTCCATGATCGGATAAGTATGTAAGGTTAAACTGAGTTGCTTCGTTGCGATTGTGTGTCAAAGGTAGATCGGCTCCTTACAGATCAGAATTACTTTCCGACGAACCTACCTATCAGCGGTGCTAACGACCTGATTAACCCGATGAAATACCGTATCCCCGGATGAATGTTCGGCTGGTTTTATCCAGTTAGGGTAATGACGATACAGTAGTAAGCCACCCAGAATAAACACACCGTTGGCCGCCCCCATCGTAACCCACCAGAAATACGAAGGTGGAAACAGACGATAGGTGCTCTCGACAACGAAGGCTGCGTACAGACCCGTAACGGAAGCACCCATACCGAGGTAGTGCCACCGGAGCCACGATGGTAGCGTTGATCGCAGACTAACTGATCCGAGTCCAATCAGTAGTGCAACTACACTGCCAACGGCACCCCAGTGAATAACGCCGAATCGTCCGAAGAGGTAATAAATCTGAAAAGCCGTTAGCAGGAGCACAACCATACCCGTCACATAAAGCCAGCCCGCAAGCCGATGCGCTGCCGTTCCTTTCGGTTTGAAAAGAATGTAGGTACCTGTGCTCATGGCTAGCAAAGCCGCAGTCAAATGAACGACACTAACAGAAGAATGCAGAACTGTATTCATCCACTCCAGCGCGATAAATAATAGTATGTACACTGTTTACTTTTTTGCCGCAGAAGTGTTGTAATAAAACAAGCCAACAGTCCGCTCAATGGCCGGTTCGGTAGATTGGCGCTAGGCGTAAGAAGACTAGATCCGGTCAAATGCCTAACTTGCAGCGTGAATTCTTTTATTACTATGACCAATTCCGAAATCGTTGATCTGCTCGAATTGACGGGCCGATTGATGGAACTTCATGATCGTGACGCTTTCCGGACGCGCGCTTTTCAAACGGCTGCGTTCAACCTGGATAAATCCACCGCCGATTTAAGTAATCTGTCCGCCGATGAACTGGTTAAGCTACCGGGTGTTGGCAAAGCGGTAGCGGGTAAAATTCGGGAAATCGCGGAAACGGGTCATTTGGCTGAGCTGGATGCTTTATTGGCCGAAACGCCCTCCGGCGTGCTGGATATGTTTCGGATCAAAGGGCTAGGCGTTAAGAAAGTGCGGACCTTATGGCAGGAGTTGGGCATCGATAATCTGCGCGACCTGCAACTGGCGGGAGAAAACGGGCAGATCGCAAAAATTAAAGGATTTGGTGCCAACACGCAGGAAAAGATTTTAGCCGCGCTGGAGTTCTTGCAGGAGCAACAAGGGAAAGTCCGCATGGACAAGGCCGCCATGATTGCCAACATGCTCCGGGACGAACTGGTCAAGCATTTTGAACGGGTGGAAATTAGCGGTCAGGTACGCCGGAAAGCGCAGGAAGTCGATGCGGTGCAGCTGCTCATCCAAACCAGCGATCCCATTTCGGCCATGCAGATTCTGGCGAATCTACCTAATCTGCAACAAAACGAACCGGCATCATCGCCGTTCACCTGGCGGGGGCAGCTTCAGGGTTTTGATGTGCAGGTTGAGTTGTTGTTGTATCCCGCCGAACAACTAGATCGACAGTTGTTTATTCAAACAGCAGCTGATCCGCATTTACAACAGGTTGGCAATGGTGGGTTTTCACTCTTGCAAACCGCACAAACGACTGTCAATGTTGCTGCCGAAGCCGAACTGGAATTGGAGGAGGTAGAGAAAAGCATTTACGCGCGGGCTGGATTGCCGTACATCGTTCCCGAAATGCGCGAAGATGATTTTGCCTTTCGCTGGGCTCGAAGCCATCGGAACGACGAACTGGTAACCTGGGAAGACCTGCGCGGAACGCTGCACAACCATAGTACCTGGTCGGATGGCAAGCAGTCGGTGGCTGGTATGGCCGCTTATTGCCGGGAATTGGGCCTGACGTATTTTGGTATCGCTGACCACTCCAAAACGGCCAGCTATGCCAATGGACTCGACAGCGACCGTGTTCGACAGCAGCAACAGGAAATCGACCAGCTCAATGCCAGTTTTGGGTCAGACTTCCGCATCTTCAAAGGCATCGAATCGGATATTTTAGGCGACGGCTCGCTGGACTACGACGACGCAACACTGGCTACGTTCGATTATGTGGTCGCTTCGGTACACCAGACCCTAACTATGTCGCTCGAAAAAGCAACGACACGCTTATTGAAGGCCATCGAAAATCCGTACACGACGATATTAGGTCATCCAACGGGCCGCTTGCTGCTGGCTCGCGAAGGGTATCCCATCGACCATCGGGCAATCATCGACGCTTGTGCCGAGCATCAGGTCGTCATCGAAATCAACGCGAGTCCTTACCGGCTCGATATCGATTGGCGGTGGATTGAATACGCTATGCAGCAAGGCGTTTTATTAAGCATAAATCCCGATGCGCACGACCTGGCCGGACTGCTCGATATGCACTACGGCGTAGCCGTTGGTCGGAAAGGTGGCTTAACCCGAGACATGACCTTTAACGCGCTGACGCTGGCCGAAATGAGCGATTACCTACAAAAACGTCGGGGGCGCATACATGCGTGAAAGAATTGCAGAGCGTCAGGGTATTAATAATGGATTAATGACTAGAAACAATGGGTAAATTGAGCAATTTATCTCTTTGTTTCATTGATATGTCATAGTGGTAGTGACGTGAGCCAACCCGCTCTGCGCTTCCTAAATCCGGCTCTATGCGTTTTTTACATGTACTGGTACTCTCGGTCTGTTTGATCAACGGGGCACTTGCTCAGCTACGGACGCCCCCGAAGGGACAAAACGCTACATTATCTGCTACGGGCTACGTGCGGGACGCTAAAACCGGCAAGCCGATTCAGGGGGTCAACATCGTGGTTTTGGACGTATCCAAAGGCTACGTGACCGAAAAAGACGGTTTTTACATTGTGCCGTTGCCCCCTGGCAAGTACATCTTGCGCTTTTCGCACGTGGGATACCGAACCAAAGAGGATACCATCGTTCTCAATAAAATGCTTTTTCGCGAGATGACGATGGAGGACGATGCCAAAGATCTGGATGAGGTTATCGTAACCAGCGAAGCGCCCGACCGAAATGTGCGCAAGGTTGAAATTGGCGTCTCGCAGCTATCCATCCGCAGCATTCGGCGTATTCCACCCCTGCTGGGCGAAATCGACATTGTGCGTAGCCTGCTTTTGCTGCCCGGCGTAACCACCGTAGGCGAAGGGGCTCCCGGCTTCAATGTGCGGGGTGGTAGTGCCGATCAGAACCTGGTTTTGTTCGATGATGCCCCGATCTTCAATTCGAGCCACCTGATGGGCTTTTTTTCGGTGTTCAACCCGGATGTGGTTCGTGACGTAACCTTGAATCGGGGTGGGGTAGCCGCTGCCTACGGTGGTCGGGCTTCGTCGGTGCTGGATGTGAAAATCAAAGAACCCAGTGGCGATAAGTGGGGAATCAATGGCGGTATCGGCTTCATTTCCAGCCGGTTGGGTGTCGAAGGGCCAATCGTTAAAAACAAACTATCGTTGCTGGCCGCCGGGCGCGTTTCGTTCAACGATTTTCTGTTTAAGCTGGCACCGCCTAATCTAAAAGATACAAAAGCCAATTTTTACGACCTGACCACAAAGCTCAAATACCAGCCCAGCGAACAACACACGCTGACGCTGACGGGGTATGTTAGCACCGATGTGTTTAAACTGGCGTCGGATTCGTTGTCGGGACAGGAGATCAACGCATCGTCAACTCAGTTTGACTACCAGACACTGACAGGCTCGCTGCGCTGGAACTACTTCATTAATAAGCAACTGAACCTGACGACATCGGCTATCTTTAGCCAGTACAAAGCGAATCTGTCGTCGCCCGATTCGTCGAATGCTTTCCAGCTCAAATCAGGTATCTGGCACCGGCAACTCAAATCGGACCTGACTTATACGCCCGACGAAAGGCACCAATGGCAGGCTGGGGTTAGCGCGATCGATTACCTGATTCAGCCGAACAGCCGAATTCCCGGTCCCAACTCGAACGTGCTCCCGATCGACCTCGCTCGCGAACGAGCGTATGAACTAGCGGCTTACATACAGGATGAATGGAAATTGAACGCCAATCTGGCCGTAGTAGCCGGGTTACGCTATTCGGCTTTGCTCAATCGAGGGCCGGAAACGGTGCGGGTGTATGAAGAAAACGGGCCCCGTCAGGACGAAACCGTCTCGTCGGAGACAACCTACGGAGCGGGTCGTATTTACCACTCGGCGGGTGGGCTGGAACCCCGGCTGGCTGTTCGCTGGTCGGTGGGAGAGGGAAAGGCTATCAAAGCGGGGTACAGTCGGCTCCGGCAATACATTCAGCAAATTACCAATACGACGGCTGCCTTGCCGACTTCACGCTGGCACCTGAGCGATAACTACACCAAGCCACAAATTGCCGATCAGTGGGCGCTGGGGTATTTTCACAATACCACCGATAACGTAATCGAAGCATCGGGAGAAGTGTATTACAAAACCTTAACCAACGCCATCGACTACCGCGACGGAGCCGAACTGCAACTGGCCCCGGCGGTCGAAACGCAGATTGTGCAGGGGAGTGGCCGGGCTTACGGATTTGAAGGGTTACTGCGCAAAAATAAAGGGCTCTGGAGTGGGTTTATCAGTTACACGTATGCTCGCACGTTGCTGACCATGAATAGCCCGTACGCTGAAGAACGGGTTAACAACGGTCAGGCTTATCCGGCCAACTACGATAAGCCGCATACGCTCAACGCACTGGCTGTTTACCGGCCCTCCACCTGGTTTAGCCTTTCCCTGAATTTCACGTACAGCACGGGCCGACCCACCACGCAGCCGTCGGCGCTGGCGCGGGTGGGTGGCATTATCGTTCCTATTTATCTCGACCGAAATCAGCAGCGCGTTCCGGATTATCACCGGCTCGATTTTTCGATGACTTTTGACCAGAACCCGCTCAAGAAAAAACGCAACCAGAGCAGTTGGGTTTTCGCGATTTACAACGTGTACGCCCACAAGAATGCGTACTCCATCTTCTACAAGCTACGTCCTACCTCCTTTGCCGATGCGTACAAGCTAGCCATTTTTGGAACAGCCTTTCCATCGTTGACGTATAACTTCAAGTTCTGATGAATCACTTTCGACTATTCCTATACGGGCTTGGCGTTCTGATGCTGGTTATATCCTGCGTCACCGAGTTTCAGCCTGATACAGTCAGTATACCGCCCTCGCTGATTGTTGAAGGACAAATTACGGATCAGCCGGGACCGTACACGGTGAAATTGACGCGGACCGCTGACTATTCGTACAAAAGCCTGAATTTACTCGAAACAGGGGCTGTCGTAACGATTGAGGATAATCAGGGTAATCGCGAAACGTTGTCTGAACAGCAACCGGGCGGAGTCTATCTCACGAAAGTAAATGGAATTCGGGGTGTAGCAGGCCGAAGCTACAAACTGACGATTGCTACCCGAAACGGAAAACGCTACGAATCAGACCTAGAACTACTGCGAGCGGCTCCCCCGATCCAGAAGTTGTACTATGAGTATACCGTTGAGGGTAACTCGGTAGTGAGTGCCAAAAATCAAGGCTGGAATGTGTACCTGGATATGAAAGACCCCGAAACTACCGGTGATTACTACCGCTGGGATTGGGTTCATTACGAGCCGATTACAATTTGTCAGAAAAATCAATTTTCGGATGGTACGGTCCTGGGGGTGGCCTGTTGCTCGGAATGCTGGGATATTGTTCGTTGCTACAACTGCATCAACATAAATTCCGATGCCAACATCAACGGTAAATCGATTAGTCGGCAGTTTATCATGCGCGTTCCTTACAAGTCAGCCCTTAGTTATTACCTGGAAGTGCAGCAGCAGGCCATCAGTAAAGGAGCCTATACGTTCTGGAAACGGGTTGGGCAGTTGACCGCCAATACGGGCGGGCTGTTCGACGCGGCCCCGGCGAGCGTAGCGGGCAATATACGGTGCGTAAGCGACCCGGCTACCCTGGTTTTTGGCTACTTTGGCGCAACGGGTATTTCGGAACAATCGATTTATGTAGACCGGAAAGCGGGGCAGGGCGTACCCGACCTTGATTCGCCGATACCTGTGCCCGATCCGCTGGCCTGTGCAGCCTGTGAAAACAACCAGTTTCGAACACCGAACAAACCGCGCTGGTGGGTCTATTAAATGGTTTTGTTGCCTATTGGAAAAAGGCTATTTTTGTAGAAATATAGCGGATTATGACCCCCCCGGTAAAAATTCTCGTCTTACGCTTCTCGTCTATCGGCGACATCGTGCTGACGACACCTGTTGTGCGTTGCCTCAAATTGCAACTGCCGGGTGCCGAAGTGCATTTCTGCACGAAACGGTCCTATCAATCCATTATTGAGCATAATCCCTATATTGATAAACGCTTTTTTCTGGAGGATAGCCTGAACGACCTTGTTCGTCAGTTGCGGGCCGAGCAGTACGATTACGTCATCGACCTGCACAACAACCTGCGGACCCGAATCATTAAGCTACGGCTGGGCGTGCGTTCCTATAGCTTCGACAAGCTGAACCTGCGCAAATGGGTTTACGTTCGCTGGAAAGTGAATGCGATGCCCAACATGCACATTGTCGATCGCTACATGGCAACGGTGCAGCCGCTGGGTGTGCAAAACGACGGCATTGGCCTTGACTACTTTATTCCCTACAAAGACCAGGTCGAAAGCGATTGGCTACCTGAAACGCACCGTCATGATTATGTGGCCTATGCCATCGGTGGGCAACACGCTACGAAGAAACTGCCTGTAGCGCGAATGATTGAACTGTGCTGGAAAATCAACCATCCGATTGTGCTGCTGGGTGGTAAAGAAGACCGTGAAGCGGGTGATGAAATCGTGCAGGCAGTCGGCAGCCGGATGATTTACAACGCCTGCGGCCAATACAACCTCAACCAGTCAGCGTCGTTGCTTCAGGGCGCGCGGATTGTCTTTAGCCACGACACGGGCCTGATGCACATTGCCGCTGCGCTCAAGAAAAAAGTGTACTCGATTTGGGGCAATACCACACCCCAACTGGGCATGTATCCGTACAAGACACCCTACGTCGTGCTCGAAAAAACCGGACTTGAGTGCCGCCCTTGCTCCAAAATCGGTTTCGAGCAATGCCCGCTCAAGCACTTTAAGTGCATGAACGAGCTTCCCTTTGAATTCGAAATTAAGGAGTTGCGCAAAAAGAAGAATTTCGAGTAGCTACTGTTGCCCCGCCTTTTCTAAGCCTGCATCTCCGTCCTGATTCGCTGACGGCTCTTCATTCAACCAGACGACTTTCTGTTCGGGCGTATGCGTTTGCCCAAGAATGTCGCGGTATAGATCGGGGCGTCGGGCATTGCGGTAGCGGTGACCACCGGCTTGCTGAAGCTTTTCGGGGGTACAAGTGGCCGTAACTACGTCATTGCCTAATTGCCGACACTCGGCAATGATGTCACCGAACGGGTCCAGAATCATCGAACAGCCATTTTTCAACTGATCGTCGTCCATGCCGATCGGATTCGCGAAAACGGTGTACACTCCATTGTCATAGGCGCGGGCGGGAAGCCATTTCATCAGCCAGGCCCGCCCTTTCAGCCCGTCAAACTCCATGCGAAGGGAAGTCGGGTCCGCTTCCCGGTTTTCCCACAACGCTGGGTCAACGAAGCCCGCACCGGGTCGGGGCGACGGGGTACACATGGTCACGTGGGGCATAAAAAGAATGTCGGCTCCCAATAAGGCCGTTGCCCGTACATTCTCGATGACGTTATTATCGTAACAGATCAATATACCGCATTTCCAGCCGAACAGATCGAAAACTACGTACTGGTCGCCGGGCAGCAGATGCGGGTTGATGAAAGGATGTAGTTTGCGGTATTTGGCAATGAGCCCATCTTTCCCGACGCACACGTACGCTTTAAACAACCGGTCCTGCTCATCTTTCTCGAACAAACCCGCCAGCACTACGATGTTGTTATCGCGGGCGATGTTCGTCAATTCGCTAATGCTGTCTCCGTCGGGAA
This sequence comes from Spirosoma oryzicola, assembly GCF_021233055.1. Taxonomy (NCBI): domain Bacteria; kingdom Pseudomonadati; phylum Bacteroidota; class Cytophagia; order Cytophagales; family Cytophagaceae; genus Spirosoma; species Spirosoma oryzicola. The sequence continues at coordinate 1,474,439 of NZ_CP089538.1, forward strand.
TGCGTTCGGCCAGATCAAGCATCTGCTCCCTGGAGAGTTGCCGGGCGAAGGTATATCCCGTTATCGAACACTCGTGAAACGCGACGACCTGAGCGCCCTGCGCGGCTGCTTTGGCCGAGAGATCGCGGATAACGCCTAAATTGTACGCTTTGTCGCCACTTGCGTTTTCAAACTGGGCTGTTGCAATGCGAAGATTTTCCATGTTTACTGATTGTTGTTCGAGGCAAAGGTCAGTAACGGAGAAATCGGATAATTGTAAAAATCCGACAAATCATCATCAGCCCGAATATGTCGTTAACGGCATCAGATTGACTGCCAACCGTTGTGTATTCGCGCTGTACTGCTTGGGTGTAATACCAACCAGATGGGTAAACTCACGGATAAAATGAGCCTGATCGTAGTAGCCTGCGGAGTAAGCGAGTTGGGTCAGGCTAAACGCAGTGTTCGTCCGGTGCATCTTGAGGCAGCTTTGCAACCGGACTATTCGTGAAAATTGCTTTGGCTTAAGGCCCACGATCTTGTCAAACCGCCGTTCCAGACTCCGTTCGGTCATGTTCAGATGCTGGGTCAAAGCCTGTACCGTGGCCGCTCCCTGTGACTGGCAAACGAATTGAATGGCAGCCTGAATGGAGGCCAGTTCGTGGGTAGCCGTTTGCCAGCGTGAGAGCAAAAATCGCTCGATTTGTCTGATGCGGTCGATGCTGTTGGGTTTCGTTCGTACCTGATCTTCCAGCTGTTTTCCTTCGTTGCCGAATACATCCGATACATCAACCAGAAAATTCGTCGTTGCTGCGCCGGGCACACCCGAAAGCGCATACAGTCCCCAGGGCTGTAACACAACGATCAGCATACCAATCTTTTTTCCTGAGATCAGATTGTGGTATCGATCTATCTGGCCGTAAACAAAGCTGCTGGGTAGCGTCGTATCCGGCTGATTGGTATTCGATTGCGTAAACGAATCCGCATACGAGAAGACTAGGCCCGGATGTCCATCGGGGAAAAAACGGTGATTACCCCCATTCGCTGCCTGATTCTCTATAACCAGATAGTGCTTGACGAGTCCACTAAGCGCAGGTGATGGGTACAGTTGCATACGAATCTCGGAACGGGTTCAACGCGTTTCTAAAGCTTCACAGTCGGTGGTTGATTAACCGCGTCGAATGTAAAAACATCCGGTCGGGAATAATGCCCCACACAATCAAAATCCAGCTTGCTTTTTGCCAGCGTCGCGAAATCAAGTTCGGCGGTGAGTAGTCCTTCCCCATTCCAGAGTGGTCCCGCCAGGATTTCGCCCATCGGCGAGATAATCACGCTACCACCCCGACTCATCAGTTCCGGTTCGTCCGCTAACTCAGCCTGATACCGCTCGGGGTAATCTGATTTCTGGACAACCTGATTACTTGCCAGCACGAAGCACCGACCTTCCAGCGCAATGTGCTGCATGGTAGCCTGCCACGAGTCGCGGGCGTCGGCGGTTGGAGCCAGGTAAATGTCGACGCCTTTCTGGTACATCGCCATGCGGGCCAACGGCATGTAATTTTCCCAGCAGATCAGACCGCCGATCGTTCCCAGATTCGTGTTGAAGCTGACCAGCGAACTGCCGTCGCTTTCGCCCCAGATGTAACGCTCAAGACCCGTTGGTTTCAGTTTGCGATGCTTGCCCAGCAGCGAGCCATCCGGCCCAAAATACAACAACGAACAGTGAAGCGTACCGCCAATTGGGTCCCGCTCGGTTACACCGAGTGCCGTGAACAAACCAGCTTCTCGAACGGCTTCGCCGATCCGGTGGGTATGAGCAGAAGGCGCTTCAAGGCTGTTGGACCAGTAGTCCAGCCACATGTCGCGGCCTTTGTCGGTTCGTCGCCCGACAATCGCGTCAAACGTCAGTCCTCGGGGATAGCAGGGAATAAACGATTCGGGAAACAAAAGCAACTGGCAGTGTTCCTGAGCGGCTCGCTCGATCCAGGAAATGGTTAATTCTACACTTTTTTCCAGATCGAACAAAGCGGGCGTAGCCTGCACCACGCCCACTTTTACAGTTTTGAAGGATGCCATCGATGGGAAAATTCTATTTAGTCCACACAGGAAAGGCTTCGCCCGCGCCAAACTCTGACAGATCGGCGGGTAACTCCATAAATGCATCGGCGTCCAGCAGATTCGCAAAATCGGCGGAACCCGAGCCGGGGAGGGGATGCGCTACGGTGCGTCCGTCGGGTTCGGAAGTAAGTCGGACCGGCAGAAAATACGTAATGCTGGGCTTGAAGGTAATCGATTTAGCCAATTGAGCATAACGCGCCGGAGATGCCGGTAACCCGAGCGACGACCGCAGGTAAGGAAGCACGTAGCGGTAACAGCACAAGACCGTTGAAACCGGATTGCCGGGTAAGCCAAAGACCGTTTTATCGGCGGTTGTGCCAAACCAAATCGGCTTTCCGGGTCGCTGCTCGATCTTATGAAATCGCTTCTGAACACCCAGGCGGGTTAGGACATCCGGAACAAAATCGGCTTTGCCTGCCGAAACGCCACCGCTCAAAATCAGTACATCGTTTTCGGCCAGCAGACGCTCTAACTGGTTTTTTAGTACCGTTTCGTCGTCAACAATATGATGCAACGTAGCGGTGATGCCCAGCGCCTGCAACGAGGCACGGAGCATGTATGTATTGGATCGCCGGATCTGGTAAGGCAGCGGTGTTTCGTCAACATCGACCAGCTCGTCTCCTGTCGAAATAAGCGCCACGCGGGGCAACGCTGTAACAGATAGGGTAGCTCGCCCGACCGAAGCGGCTACGGCAATGGCCGATGGACCAAGCAACGTTCCTACAGCCAGGAGTTCGTCTCCCGCCCGGCGGTCGGTAGCGCGGGGGTGAATATGCTGCCCTTGTTCAATCGCATCAATCGTTATCGTTGCCTGATCGTCGGTAAGAGTTACGTCCTCGTAGCGAATCACGGTATCAACGCCAGCCGGAAGCATCGCACCAGTCATTACTTCAAGGCAAGCGGTGGCGTCGGTCAGTGTTTGCTGCGGTTGTCCGGCAAACTGTCGTCCTTGAACCGCAAACGTTCGCTGGCCGGATGCGTAAGCCGCAAACTGAATCCCGATGCCGTCCATAGCGACCCGGTCGAAGGGCGGAAAGTCGCGGTCGGCATGAACGGCTGCCCGCAAAACGCGTCCCGTGGCTTCGGTGAGCGGAACGGTCTCTACGGGTAAGGACAGACTATGTTGCTGCGTAATGGCAAAAGCGTCGGAAACGGAAAGCATAGAAGACGATAAAATGAATCACAAGGTATAAGGAAAAATAGCGAGCTACAAACCCGATGACTGGTTACGAGCCGCCGGGGTGGCCCACGACTTGGCAATGCGTAGTCTGCTGCGTAAGTTTACCGGACGCGTCGCGATGTACGTATCAAGTTCCTTTCTCTATGCTTAGTTCTTCTGGCCGACCGTTGTGCATCATGGGTTATGTTGTCGATGATCAGGGTCGTCAGTCTGTAAAAACGATTCTTGTCCAGAATGGGCGAATTATCGATGTTAGGAACGGTAAAGTACCCATTTCGCGACCGGATGCGATCCTGCTGGATTTGGCCGATCATGAGGTTGTGTTTCCGGGTCTGATCAATCTGCACGTTCATTCCGAATACAACATTTTTCCACTCTGGCAAAGCCCCGCGCTCTGGGGAAATCGCTTCCAGTGGCGGAACAACGAGCAGTACCTGCGTGATATAAAACGGTTCAAAGATTTTCTGGACGCAAGCTGGCGGCAGGAGTCATTCGATTTTATTCAACCCATTCTGCAATCGCTGGCTACCGAGAAGCACCTGGCCTTACGCAGCCTCACGTGGCCCGTTGCGATGCGCGAGATCCAGAAAATGTATGGCGTCATTACCGAGTTGCAGGCCGTAGCCGGGGGAACCACGCTCATGCAGCAGACCATCCGGCTGGAAGCCGACGAGAACCTGCCGACATTTGTGATTCGTAATACAGGGCAACCCAGCCAATTAGGTATTGCCGCCACGCAGAAGGTGCTTTCCGTCGTTGATTTTGTTCGACCGGGACCTAACTTCGATGTGCCAGGTAGTCCAGCAAACGCGGCTGACGACACGTCGGACTGGCCGATGATGCAACACCCAAGTCTCGACGATTTTTTGAACTCCGTTCGGCAGGGTAATCATCGTTATTACGCCACTATCGCGCATCTGGCCGAAGGCCGGTCGGGGTATCTTCAGCGGGGTAAAGTGGACGGATTTAGTCGTCGGGAGTTCGCCGAATTACGCCGAATGCTGGCGCAGATCCCAGACAAAACGGCGCTGGCGAAAGCGAACCTGACCCTGACCCATGCGTGCGGACTGGATTACGCTGATCCTGGTACGCTTGATTTTCTGCGGGAAAACGAAATCAGTATCGTTTGGTCGCCGGTATCCAATCTGCTTTTATACGGCGATACCCTTCCGGTAAAAACGTTACTTGATCAGGGCGTTAACGTTTGTCTTGGCTCGGACTGGGCTCCCAGCGGCAGTAAACACGTGTGGGATGAACTGAAGTTTGCCCGGTACTTCTGCGACACGTTATCCTTGAAGGTTGGTAATGATCAATTGTTGGCGATGGTCACTCAAAATCCGGCCAGGGCGTTGGGCGGAGTAAAATCCGGCTTGATCAAACCCGGCTATAACGCCGATTTTTTTGTGTTGCGTAAGTCTTCAGCTGCTCAAACCGCCCTGGACGCTTTGGTTTCGCGGGATGATAGCGCCGTTCGATGCACGATTGTCAACGGGCGGGTTGTGTACGGCGAGGAAGGTTTATTTGTTGATTCCCTGGCGGTTGATTACCAGCGGTTACCGGCGGGTGAAGGAAATGCAGCGGCCCGAAAGGTCGTTAGTATCAATTCGGCGCTTAACTTTAACCTGACAATGGCGTTATTACAGGTCAATGCGCTCATGATTCGGTACGCAACGGAAACGCTACAGCAACCCGCCTTTCAACGAACTCGCCTGCTGGCTGCCGACGACTTGCCTTATCAGGAACGCATCAACGCGTTAAAGACTTACGTAGCCGATCTGGCTAAACGCAACTAATTCATGGATTCATTATCTCATCTCGACGCGAACGGAAACCCTGCTATGGTAGATGTGGGGGGCAAAGCCGTCAGCCGTCGAACAGCCCGCGCCCGGAGCATCGTGGCGCTTGGCCCGGATATTATGCAGCACATAACTCAGTCTGGATTGGCTGGCGTTGACATTCAAACGCGGAAAGGTCCGGTATTTCAAACGGCTATCATCGCTGGAACGATGGCCGCCAAACGCACTGACGACCTGATTCCGCTTTGCCACTCGTTAGGGCTCGACAATTGCCAGATCACCATTACAACCGATGGACCCGACGCTATTGTCGATTGCCTCGTATCAACCGAAGGAAAAACCGGCGTCGAAATGGAAGCTTTAGTCGGCGCATCGGTAGCTGCTCTGACTATCTACGATATGTGCAAAGCGCTGTCGCACGACATTGTGATCAAAGAAACCAAACTGATGGAGAAAACAGGTGGAAAGCGAGACTTCAAACGCACGTAATGCGGTGGTGCTTAACGGTCTGGTGCTGATCGGCGGGCGTAGTACGCGCATGGGCCGCGATAAGTCGCTCCTGACGTATCACGAAAAAAACCAGCGTGAGCACATGACCGATTTACTGAGTCCGTACTGCGACACGGTTTTCTGGTCGGTGAACAAACAGCAGGCGCTTGAACTGGCTGACTCCGGGCAACCGCTGATTGTCGATGCGATTGATAATCTGGTTGGTCCGCTCAATGGGATCATGTCGGCGTTCAAGACGCAGCCCGATGCCGCCTGGCTGGTGGTTGCCTGCGATATGCCCTTGCTGACCTCCCGAACGTTTGACGTCTTGCTGGCGGGCCGTAACTCGGCGAAACCCGCTACCGCTTTCTACGATTCAGACGGGCGGTTCCCGGAGCCCTTGCTAGCCCTTTGGGAGCCATCGGTATGGCCACTTTTGCAGGAAGCCGTGGCCGCTGGGCGTTATTCGCCAAGACAAATGTTGATGCTTACGGACGCTCATCTACTGACCCCTCCCGACGTTCAGGAACTGCTCAATATAAACGACCCGGTGGCGCAGGCGGCTCTGAAACATCAGGGTTAACAGCAGGGTTCTTCCTAAAAACAGACTAGGATGAATCCCTTTAAACACCTACTGCTGGCGGCAGGATCGATGTGGCTCGGTACGACAGCACAGGCGCAACGCGCTACGCCTTCTCCTGAACTGCGCGACTTCAGCGAGCAGCGCATCCGGCATCAGAAAACGCTTGGCCTGACCTTGGGCGGTTACGCGCTGGCGAACATTGCTGTTGGTAGTTTGGCGGCTGGGCAAGCCTCCGGCGAGGATAAATATTTCCACCGGATGAACGTCTACTGGAATCTAGTCAATCTGGGTATTGCCGGAGTGGGATTACTCGGTTCACTAAAAGCGAAAGCAGGCGACGAGACACTGGCGCAGGCTGTTCAGCGTCACGAATCCATGAAGCAGATTCTTCTGTTGAACGCTGGATTAGACGTTGCTTACGTGATTGGCGGTGCGTATTTACGCGAACGTAGTCACGCGCATCCCGACAAACGCGATCAGCTGCTGGGCTACGGGAAGTCGGTTATGCTACAGGGCGGCTTTCTCCTCGCCTTTGATCTGGTCAACTATTTCGTTTTCAAAAGTCGGGGCGACAAGCAGGAAATGCGACTGATTTCAAACGGGCCGTTGGGGGTAGGGTTAGCCATACCGCTCAAGTAAGGCAAGCCTTAGCATGAACTTATCTGCATTGGCTGCGGTTCTGCGATAATTTACTAATCGCAACGCATCATGCAAGCCGTTCTACCGCCTTTTCAGTTGTTTATCGATCAAGCCATCGATCGTATTCGCGAAGACCCGGACGTTACGGGACTAGCCGTGGGCGGTTCCTGGATATCGGGCAACATGGATTCCTATTCCGACCTTGATCTGGTGTTGGTTACAACCCACGCCATTGCGCCTGATCTTGAGCAGATGCGAGCCTGGGCCGCCCGGTTTGGAACGGTGTTGGGGTCGTTTCGGGGGGATCACGTCGGCGAACCGCGTTTGCTGATTGCTCTCTATGAATCGCCCCTGTTGCACGTCGATATAAAGTTTCTGACCATCGACGAGTTTTATCAGCGGGTCGAAGATCCAGTTGTTGTCTGGGAGCGAGACGGGGCATTGACGGCGGTTATTAGACAATCGCAGGTCCAGTATCCACCGTTTGATTTCCAGTGGACCGAGGATCGTTTCTGGATTTGGGTGCATTACGCTGCGTTGAAAATTGGCCGGGGCGAGTATTTTGAAGCCATGGATTTTCTTTCGTTCATGCGTAACGTTGTGCTTGGGCCAATGCTGCATCTGAACAAGAAAGGGTTGCCCAGAGGAGTACGGCGACTGGAAACCATCGCCGAACCGGACGATCTGGAAAAGCTACGAAAAACCGTTGCCACACCTGATCGAAGCACATTGCTTGCTAGTGTACAGGCTAGTGTTCAGTTGTATACTGAATTGCGTGATGCGTTGGCTCCAGCGACATTGCATAAAAACGATGCGGCCCGAATCGCCGTCATGAATTATTTGACTACAGTATAAGGAATGCAAAATCAGGATATACAAACCAATTCGTTGCCACAAAGTGACGACGATTTCTTGCGCGAAGCGATTCAGTTAGCGCGGGAAGGGATGCTGTCGGGGCAGGGCGGCCCGTTTGGATCGGTGATTGTGCGCAACGGCGAAATCATCGGGCGCGGCTGCAACCAGGTTACCTCGACCAATGACCCCACGGCCCATGCCGAAGTGGTGGCCATTCGTGATGCCTGCCGGAATCTGGGGACCTTTCAACTGGAAGGCTGTACGCTTTACGCGTCCTGCGAACCTTGCCCCATGTGCTTAGGCGCTATCTACTGGGCGCGACCAAGTCGTATCGTTTACGGCGCGTTTCACTACGATGCCGCGCGGGCTGGTTTTGATGATCACTTCATTTACAATGAATTAGAAAAGCCGCGCGAAGAACGCCATATTCCCATGCAGCAGGTGCTCCGTGATGAAGCCAACACCGTTTTTGACGAGTGGATTGCTTTGGAAACCAGAACGTCATACTAGTGGATAGACTGTTCTTCAATGAGAGTAAGAGGATCACCAGAACGGTGATTCTCGATTTATGCGGTCCTGCTAATCCTGTAAATCCTGTCGAAAGAAAACCGTATCGCATCCCATTGAAAAGCCGTACTTTTGTAAAAAAACGGGTCGCTTACAGAACAGATTCCTAAAAGCGACCTACTAAAACGGTATTCGTTATGCCAGGAATGGAATTTTTTGGAGCGGCCGAGCGCAAGGAGATCAACGACGTGCTTGAGACCGGTATCCTTTTTCGGTACAATCACGAAGCACAGCGCAACGACATCTATAAAGCTCGCGAGTTCGAAGCTGAGGTTGCCAAATTGGTAGGAGCCAAGTATGCTCATGCCGTATCGAGTGGTTCAACGGCTGTTTTATGCGCGTTGGCGGCTGCCGGTATCGGTGCGGGCGACGAGGTTATCGTTCCGCCATTCACTTACATCGCTACGGTCGAAGCAGTCCTGATGGCAGGCGCGTTGCCTGTTTTTGCCGATATCGACGATACGCTTTGCCTCAGTGCAGAAGGTATCCGTAAGGTCGTAACAGCAAACACGAAAGCCATTTGTCTCGTGCACATGTGCGGTCAGATGGCCGACATGGATGCTATCATGGACGTTGTCAACGAACACAAACTGGTGCTAGTTGAGGATGCCGGGCAGGCAATGGGTGCCAGCTACAAAGGAACGTCAACCGGCCTGTGGGGTAAGACCGGCGCTTACTCGTTCGACTTTTTCAAGATCGCAACGGCGGGCGAGGGCGGCATCATGGTTACCAACGATGAAACGGCGTACAAGCACGCGGATTCGTATTCCGATCATGGTCACGATCACATCGGTACGAACCGGGGCATGGAGAAGCACCCCATTATGGGTTTCAATTACCGGATCAGCGAGTTGCACGCAGCCGTTGGACTGGTACAGACGCGCCGGGTACCCGAAATCATTCAGAAAAATAACGAGCACAAAACACGACTGATGACCGCATTGGGTCAGGTGCCAGGAGTCTCGTTTGCACGCATTCCCGACGCAGATGGCGATTCGGCTACGTTCATGAACCTGCTGATGCCGGACACCGAAACCGCCGGACGCGTGGTAATTGCGCTGAACGAAGCGGGCGTCGGTGGTTTTAACTACTGGTTCACCAACATGTACCACTTCATCAACCAGTGGAATCACGTGAAAGAAATGCGTACGGCAGCGGCTCTGCCTATCGAAAAATTTGGCGCTCCGCAAGACTACAGTAACCTCGACATTCCAAACGCACAGGACGTAATCGGACGGTTGATTTCGTTCGGTATCCGGGCTAGCTGGACCGCTGACGAAGTTGATGCGTTGGCTGCGAAAATCGAAGCTGCCGTTCGGAAGGTAAGTCCCGTAGAAGCGTAAGTTTTAGAGTTAGCTTAACGACACAATGGTAGCAGCGCAAACACAAACGACGCATAAAAATTTTAAGGGCATCGAGAAGACCGTTTACGGACGGGGTAGCTTTTCTCAACTCGATGAAATTCTGGCTCCGCGTCGGGCGGATAACGAAGGCTATTTTGTCTTCATCGTCGATAATTATTTCAAAGGGAAACCGCTTGAAGGGCGTGTTCCGGCCCATGACGAAGACCTGACCTATTACATCAGCGTAGAAGAACATGAACCAACTACCGATCAGATCGACCAGCTTCGCGATGAGATTCTGGCGAAAAAAGGCCTGCCATCGGGCGTAGTCGGGATCGGGGGCGGTAGCATTATGGACATCGCCAAGGCGCTGTCGCTGATGCTCACCAACGAAGGTTCTTCGACTCTTTATCAGGGCCTGAATCTAATCAAAAAACCGGGTGTCTATCACGTTGGCGTACCGACCATCTCGGGAACGGGTGCCGAGGTGTCGATGACGGCGGTATTAACCGGCCCCGTGAAAAAATTAGGACTCAAATGCGAGTGGACGGTCTTCAACCAGGTGGTGCTCGACCCCGAACTGATTGCCAGCGTGCCCCGCAACTGGTGGTTCTACACGGGTATGGATACGTACATTCACTGCGTTGAGTCGGAGAACGGGCGCATGAACAACGCCTACTCGCACGCATACGCCGAACAGTCGATGAAGTTGTGTCGGGATATTTATCTGGGCGAAAACTCCGGTCAGACTTCCGAAAACGACGATAAGCTCATGGTCGCTTCGCTGATGGGCGGGCTGAGTCTGACGTATTCGGAAGTGGGTGTTTGCCACGCGCTTAGCTACGGTCTGTCGAAGATTTTAGGAACCCGTCACTGCTACGCCAACTGCCTGATCATGAACCACCTCGAAGACTATTACCCCGAAGGCGTGGCAGAGTTTAAGCAGATGGTAGCCTATCACCAGATTGATTTGCCGCAGGGCTTGTCAAAAGACTGGGACGACGAAACCATCACCAAAATGGCGCACGTATCCTACAATCTGCCCCACATGTGGCTGCACGCCATCGGTGACAACTGGCAGGAGGTAATCACCATCGACTTATTGAAAGATTTATTCCGGCGGTTATAATAGTCAAACACAGAGACAACAAAGGCCTACACAGAGAGCACAGAGTCTCTGTTGCCGCTCTGTAAATCTTGGTTATCTCTGTGTTTAAATCTCTTAAAAACATGTCTCAAAAAATTGTTCGCGTTGGCGACATCGAATGCGGGTCGGATGAGTTGTTTCTCATTTCGGGACCTTGCGTGATCGAAGACGAAAAAATCATGATGACCGTGGCCGAGCAGCTTCGGGAAATTCAGGAGCGCGTCGGTATCAAGATCATCTATAAATCATCATTTCAGAAGGACAACCGCTCTAGTCTGAATTATTACAACGGTCCCGGCCTCGAAAAAGGAATTGCGATTCTGGCGAAGGTAAAGGAGCAGTTCGGTTTTCCACTGCTCACCGACGTACATTACCCCGACCAGTGCGCACCCGTTGCCGAAGTTGTCGATGTGATTCAGATTCCGGCTTACCTGTGTATGCAGACGATGCTGGTAACGGCAGCGGCCAAAACAGGTCGGGTTGTGAACATCAAACACGGTCAGTTCCTGGCTCCGGAAAACATGAAACACCCGGTCAAGAAAGTCGAAGATTCGGGTAACGATCAGATCATCCTGACCGAGCGGGGCTACACCTTTGGCTACAATGACCTGGTAGTCGATCCGCGTAGCTTCTACCACATGGCTCGTACCAACTATCCGGTTGTGTTCGACGTAACGCATGCGATACGCAAATACGGAATTCCATCGGCGGATGCGAAAGGCGGAGCGCGTGAATACCTGCCGGTACTGGCGCGTGCGGGCGTGGCAGCTGGCGTTGACGGTCTGTTCGTTGAAACGCACACTTGCCCATCGGAAGCGCTTTGCGATGCGGCCAGCCAACTCGACATTCGGTACCTGGAAGAGTTTCTGAAGCCGTTGCTCGAACTGCACGCGGTCGAAGTGAAATACCGGAATACACTGCCAGAACTAGCGTAGTTAGCAAGCAAAAATCGTGGTGTCAGGTTCTTAAACCTGACACCACGATTTTTGATAGGTAGTCAGGTTCTCAACCCTGATAGCACCAAATGAATGATATAGAAAAAATTTTTACCGGACTGGGTGGGCAGTTTGTAACGCCAGTCGACGCGCTGACCGAGAAACTACGTGCAGTTCGGGCCATTGTCTTTGATTGGGATGGCGTATTCAACGACGGTGTTAAGACCGGAAGCGGCAGCAGTTCCTTTAGCGAAGTCGATTCGATGGGTACCAACCTGTTGCGCTTTGGGTTCTGGCAGCATCAGAATGGTCAACTGCCCGTCGTTGCGATTATAACGGGCGTCATTAACGAACTAGCCGATGCGCTCGTGCGTCGCGAACATTTCCACGCGTGTTATTCGCAGGCGAAAAATAAAGTAGAAGTGCTCGCGCATTTGCTCGATCAGCACAAGCTCCAACCACACGAAGTTGCTTTCTTTTTCGACGACGCGCTCGATTTGTCCGTTGCCGAAGTAGCGGGCGTGCGCATTATGGTTCATCGCAAAGCCAATCCGTTGTTCACGCGCTATGTCGTTCAAAACGGGTATGCTGACTACATCACTGGTAGCGAAAGCGGCCATTTTGCGGTACGGGAAGGCTGTGAACTAATGCTGGGCTTACTAGGACAATTCGATTCGGTCATGCTCGAGCGTCTACGTTACCGGCCCGTCTACGACCGGTATTACCAGCAGCGTCAGGCTATCGAACCTAGCTACTGGCTTGTCGGACCGAACGGCCCAGAACCTAAAAATCAATAAATCGGCAAAACGATGCAGGAGGATGGTCGTTCCACGAGTAGGAGCCATCGACTCGCATGGATTAGTTTACAGTTCAATTATGATAATCGGTATCATTCCCGCCCGCTACGGGTCAACGCGTTTTCCGGGTAAGCCACTGGCTGACATCGGCGGAAAGACGATGATTCAGCGCGTGATGGAACAGGCTGGACAAGCACAGTCTCTGGATAAAATCATTGTCGCAACGGATGACGAGCGGATCGCTGAAGTTGTAGTACGACTTGGTGGCGAAGCCGTTATGACTCGAACCGATCATCCAAGTGGAACGGATCGTTGCTGGGAAGCGTACAGCCGGTTTGTTACGGATGGGCAAAAAGCAGCCAGTTCGACGGATTATATCATTAATATTCAGGGTGATGAGCCGTTTATTGATCCGGAGCAAATTGACGAGCTAGCCGCTATCTTGGACGGAACCGTTGAGTTAGCAACGCAGATGGCATCCGTCGATTCCGCCGAAATGCTTCATGATCCGAAAGAAGCCAAGATTGTCGTCAACACGCGGAATGAAGTAGTTTATTTCAGTCGGTCGGCTATTCCGTATCTGTGGGGGCTAGACCCGGCGGTCTGGCATCAGCACCACGCTTACCGTCGCCACGTAGGTTTATACGCGTACCGGGCCGATATTCTGGAACAGATTACGCAGCTGCCACCTTCGCCCCTCGAACAGGCGGAATCGCTGGAACAACTCCGTTGGCTCGAAGCTGGTTATCGCATCAAACTGGTCGAAACGCGCCATCAAACGCCAAGTATAGATAGCCCCGGCGATATTGAAAAGGCGTTGCGGGCTATTCAGTAGTACGTAGTTTATTTGTCGTTATCTAATCATGTCGTCCCATCACGTTGTCCGCGAAAAGCAGGAACCTGCTTTGTTGATTGCCAATGGTGAAGCCTGTCAGCCTGAGTTGCTGGGGCAATTGCTGGAATGGAGCCCGACGGTAGTTGTGCTCGACAGCGCGATCTGGCGGGTGCTTGAACTGGGCATCAAAGTGGATGTGTTGCTCGGCGACTTCGACCGGGACCTTGATCTGGATGCCATTCGGGCGCAGCAGTACCCGCTCGACATCGTTCATACGCCTAACCAGGACAAAACCGATCTCGACAAAGGCATTGAGTACTTGATCGAACGAGGTTATCCGGCAGTCAACATTGTTTGGGCAACGGGTCGTCGGGCGGATCACAGCCTGACGAACATGACCAACATTGTTCGGTACAAGGATCAGATTCGTATCGTGATGATTGACGATCATTCCAAGATTTTTCCGTTGGTGGGTCGGTTCGAAAAATGGTACGAGGCAGGTACGCCGATTTCGTTGATACCGGTCGGTACGGTCACGGGTTTTACGTCGGAGGGGTTGAAATACAACCTTCAGGATGATACCCTAACGCTTGGTTATCGGACGAGTAGCAGCAATGAAGCCGCTGAAGATGGCTTTGTACGGATCGAAGCAAAAACCGGTGATCTGCTCATTATGGAATGCTGGGATTAGTAACAGATTCGTTTCTTGAACGAAATCGTTGCTGCAAAGGCTTCTCCACCCATCGGTACAAACCCTGCGACACCAATACCAATACTACGAATAGTGGTCCAATGCCTATTCCGGGTAGGACATGCCCAATGAACTTGCTGACAACGCCGATGTGGATCAGGTAAAACGCATAGGAACTACGGCCCAGCGTTTGGACGATGGGGTAGGCGAGTAGCCGTTGCAATCCTGATTGCTCTCGCAATAAACCGAGTAAGAGAAAGGCCAGACTGATCGGAAGAATGAAGTTGTAGCTTATGACTTCGCTCCATGTCAATACACTAGTGTTTGTCGTCCAGCCCGTTATACAGGTCTGGCTAATCACACAGAAAGCCAGCAAAAGTAAACTCTTCGCTGTAAGGTAACAAGCGTGCAGTAGCTGTCCTCCTTGCCACTGCTGCGCAGCCCACATGCCCGCTACAAACTCAAAAGATCGTCCGGGAAACGTGTAAAACAGCATAAAGGGAAGATTGCCAAAAAGGCCGTGCCAGTTTAAGCTACCAATGGTCAAATAGAGCAACATGCCAGTACTCAGCAAAAGAAATGTAAGTTTCAGCGGTCCCCAGCGCCGAAGTGCCGAGAATAGGAATGGTGCTGCCAGATAAAAACATAGTTCAACCGTCAAGCTCCAGCTTTGGGCGATACCGCTGAATTTATAGTCATCGAAAAAGCCTTTGAGCAGCGTCAAATTAAGTAACAAGTCAAACCAATGAGTTGGTCTTCCCTGAGCGATTGTAACCCCGACGGTTACGAGAAAGATTAATCCATACAGCGGTATGGTCCGGGCGAAGCGGTTTTGGTAATACGTTTTCCATGACCACTTTTCGGAGTTGAAGTACGGTTCGGCGTATCGATGGTAGATCAGAAAACCGCTCAGTGTAAAGAAAATACTGACGCCAATGTATCCCTGATCGAATAGTCGGTGCCACCATCCGGTTGGCTCGGTGCCAGAAACGGGGTTGTAATGGTGCAGAAAAACTAGATAGGCCGCCCCTGCCCGCAAGCCCGTCAGTGCCGGTAAATGGTAGGTTGTCGGAGTCGTTTTAGTCGGATCGGAAAGCATCATCGAACCAGGATCAATCGACCGCGTCGTTTCTTAGTGGCATCTGCGGTGGCGGGCCATTCCTGTCCGTTTTCACGGATCATCAATCGGTACAGATATAGACCGGAGGGCAGGGCGTCGCCCCCGTCAGTGCGTCCATCCCACACCCATTCGTTCTGGCCGATCGTACATGCTAGTCCTTGGCCCGATTTTAACCGACGAACTTCGCGTCCATTTAGGTCGGTGATGGTTAGCTCAATGGTATCCGGCGCTTTCTCACCAGTCAGTTGGAAGGTAAACGTTACTTGATCGCGGAAGGGGTTCGGATAAATTGTGAAATCAGTTAGCGCAGATTCCTGAATGATCACCTCAGCCAGGGTACTGTTGTTTTCCCGATTGTGCTCCCGAATTGAACCCGTTGGGTTAAGCGTAAGCACAAATTGATTTTGCCCGGTTGCTCCGCGAATGCTCGGTATGCTCAGCGTGAACGTATCGCGAAAAGCGACCGCACGTGGCAGCCAAACATCGTAAACGCCTGATTCTTGTCCATTGACGATTCGACGGATGCGGAAGGATAGTCGCTCGTTTCGAAATTGCCCGTAGTTGTCAATTACTATCGTTACCCGTACGGAATCGCTGAACGGCGTAAGCGGCTGGTTGTCTATTCCTCGAATAAGAACTTCACTTTCTACAAAGGCGTAATCGGGCGTATCCATTGGAAACAGACGTATTGCCGGATCACCCTGTAAGACCATCTGCTGAGCGTTCGCCAAGTCCCAGCCACCAGGGTTTTGTGCTAGCGTACGACGGATCGTTTCCTGCTGAAGCTGACCAATGGATTTACCGAGTTGCGTGCTGTCGGCAAGTATTTCGTAAAAATGGCTGCTGTATCGGTCCAGCACGTGGGTATAGCCTAGATGACTGTTTGCCAGAGCGGCAATGGCTCCCCGGTCGGGTGTCAATACCCAATCGGAGCTGAGCGTCGGGCGACTGTAGAAGATGTTGCCGGTGGCACAACCGTTGATCAGCATGAACGGGTATTTGCCTTTATTTCGGTAGCCAAGCGCATCATTGGAGCAGAAGCCAATGTCCAGATCGGTTGCGTCCAGACTCGAATGGCCGAAAAACGTTACGATGCCAACGCCTTCGTTGACCTGCCGGGCAATGCTAACCGGCTCGGTAGCCTTATACGTTGACTTGGTCAGCGCTGTCACCTGCGCTCCTAACGAACCTGCTGACGCGGATTGGCCGTAATTTCCCAGCAAGGCCTGAAACAAGGCGATCTCATTGGGCGTGTGCCCACCACTCAAATGCAGTAGTTTCTTCCGCCAAAGCCGGATTGTTGGTACGGATTCGAACTCTTTCACTTTGTTCAAATAGTCTATTACCTGCTGGGGAGTAACGGCGTTAATGCGCCCCGTTGGCAAAGCCGGTACATCCAGTGGCTGTCCGTCCAGACCTGCCGTGAATAGCATATCCGAACCGGGAAAACCTGCTGTGGGTACCAGATCAATAACGGCCTGATTAGGATCATGCCGAACGCCGGGTGTGCTGCGGCTACGCCCAATCAGCAGCAAATAAAGCGGTCGATCAATAATGGCCTTTCGTTGCCGAAGCATCTGGTCGGCAAACCGTCGGATCGCGAGTGGGTGCCGTTCGCCATAACTGAACTGATCGAAAAGTTGCCCGATTTCTGCCGTTAGCGTGTCATTCAGGCCACCGGCTGGCGAAGCGCGGTAAGCGGCATAGGCTTGTATGGCATTTGGATAGCCTGCCGCTGGCTTCATCAAGTTTCCGTGGCTAATAATCAAGTAAGTTGGCTTACGCTTGGACCAGTCCGTGAATGTGACGGGAGTCATTTCTAAAACGGCTTGTGGCTGGCTCGTACTGAAAAGTGTCCGCTGGGTTTGGGTATTTCGGACGACTAGCTGTACGGAGCCGTTCGGACCAGGAACACTACCGGCTAGAAGTGGAGTCGTCGGGTCGGTGATGTCCCAGAAGCGGGTGCCTGCCGATACACTGTCAAATCGGATAAGCGACCGGCCAGCCGCATTCGGCGTAAGCTGGTAGACGCGCGACGATACGCTATTACCGGTAAATCGTTGCGGATAGCGCAGTTTGATAAACGATATAGAGTAGGCATCTAAAGCGGAGGTATTATCTCGAGAAACGGTCGAAATCAGCAAGCGACCATTTGTACCAACATCCGACCAACGTAGATTCTGTTCGGTGTAGGCATTGTTGTAAAACTGAAAACGCAGGGAGTCAATCAATCGTCGGGATTCGGCGGTAGGGCCAGCGTGGCATTCGACCCGATGCGAACCATAATCACGACCAACTACCAGTAATGCTACCTGCGGGGCTGGACCCGTTCGGAAGGCGTTACGAAGCACAAAGACGTTGTCGTAAAGTTTACCTTTTTGTTGAACGGAGCCCGTGTAGCCTTCGCCCGCTTCGAAATAACTGTATTCGATTTTAGGTGGGATGCCAGCCGCCCAGCCCGGATACGTATCGGAAAACACGCGGATCTCTTCTGCCCAATGATACGCTTCGGGTGATAGATTCAAAACGTCTGCATCGGCATAAGTGACCATTCGTTTGCCGGGTTTGCCATCGAGTCGCCAGGTCAGGAAGTAGGCCGTCGTGTCGTTGAAAAGACTGTAATACGTGTGCGGTTGCGCGTTGACAGGCCGGTAAAGCAGCGAGTCCTGAGACCCGTCGTTACCACGCCCGTAGAACTCGATAAAATCATCGGTGTCGAACCGTTTGTCGGCTTCTCCCGCTACGTAAATGGCCTGTTCGACACCTCGGTGGAAAAGCTGAATCGTTGTCGGGTCAATGGTGTCAAAGGGAATACCCGCCTTTTGCAACGTAGCCGTCGTGATTCTGTACAGGTTGTTTTGAGCGACTAAAATTTTAAAATAGGACTGTTTATAACAGATCCATTCGTTGCCGAGTAGCCTGTTCTGAGCCAGAGTGTAACCTTGTAAAAACAGGATAAAGGTCAGCAGGAATAAGCTACGGTGCATGTCTCCTTGTATTCACCTGAAACAATACAAATATGATGCCCCCGGCTATACAGGCGAGACGCCACTCAACCCTTTTTTGAGCCGTTAATCAGGCAAGATTAAATTTTTTAAAAAGGTACCTTGCATCGCATAGTACCTTATGCTACCTTTGATGTAAGAATTTCGGATACCGATTACCGTCGGTGGTCAACCCGCTCTACTCTAGTCACTGTAAGCCGGAATTCATAATCGCCAGGCCGGGTAGCCAGAGCTTGACAACTACTAAAAGCTATACACCGATGAATATTGAAAATGCTCAGGTGCAGATGCGAAAAGGAATCCTGGAATTCTGCATTTTGCACATTATATCGCGGGGCGAGGTTTACGCTTCCGATATGCTTGACGAACTGACCTCGGCCCGTATCATGGTCGTGGAGGGAACCTTATACCCGTTGCTGACGCGGCTTAAAAACGCGGGATTACTCGATTACAAATGGGTTGAATCCACATCCGGGCCGCCACGAAAATACTACATCCTGACTGAGCTTGGCCGTAATTCGCTCGGTTCGCTCAATGAAACCTGGCAGGAACTGGCCGAATCGGTAAACGCCATCATCAGTAAGACCGATCAGCACAAAAAACCTGCAAACGGTAGTACGCCTATAATCGTCGATCCAGCTAATCCTTCAACCAACGCTTAACCTACTCTCCATCGCCATGAAAAAGACCATAAGTATTAATATAAGCGGGGTCATCTTCCATATCGAAGAGGATGGCTACGACAAATTAAAAAGTTACCTGACATCGGTTCAACAGTACTTTTCGAGCTACGAAGACAGTCAGGAGATTGTTACGGACATCGAGAACCGGATTGCGGAGAAACTGCTCGCCAAGCTGAAAGTCGCCGACAAACAGGCTGTCTCGCTCGAAGATGTCAACGAACTCGTCGCGGCTATGGGTACCGTTGCCGATTTTGAGGCCGTTGAGGAAGAAGAAATACTGGTGACTAGCGGTGGGCGTAATTCGGCAACTGCTGCGGGTAGTTCACAACCCACCAGTAATCCGGTTGGTGGACAGAACACGGGAGCCTACAGTTCCGCACAACCTGCGGGTAATGCGTACGCCGAACCACGTCGGCTGGTTCGCGACATGCGCCGGAAAACACTCGGTGGCGTGGCGGCTGGTCTGGCCCATTATTTCAACATGGACGTTGTGTGGGTACGCCTGATTTTTGTCCTGCTGGTGATTGGTTTGCCGGCCCTGGGTGGCGCATCGCATGGTGACTTCTTCGGTAGTTTGAGCGGCTTTACGGTGATCGTATACATTGCCATGTGGATCGCTTTGCCGGGTGTGACGACGATCGAAGATGACAAAACCGTCAAGAAATTCTTTCGCAATCCAGAAGATAAAGTGCTGGGTGGTGTGGCCTCGGGAATTGCTGCTTACTTCGGCGTTGATCGGGGTGTTATCCGGCTGTTGTTCGTGCTGGGCATTGTGTTCTTCGGTGTAGGGTTTCTGCTGTATCTGGTGTTGTGGATCATTGCCCCACAGGCCAACACACTAACGGAAAAAATGGAAATGCAGGGCCAGCCCATTACGTTGTCGAACATTGAGCACAGCATTAAACAGAACCTGAATATCAACGAATCGCCCAATAACGAAAGTACGCTGACGCGCGTATTACTCTTTCCCTTCCGGGCAATTGCGACCGTCATTGGTGGATTGGGTAGTGCACTGGGGCCGCTTCTGGCCGGTACGCTGACAATTATTCGCGTCTTTGCCGGGTTACTCATGCTGGTCGTTGCGTTTGCGCTGATGGTTGCCTGTCTGGCCATTCTGGGTGCAGGAATTGGCATTCAAACAAGTTTTGGACCGGGTAGTGGCTTTGAGCAGATTGAATTATTTCGCAACGACATTACGCTTCCTATGATTCTGTCCGCATTCCTGGTTGGCTTTCTTCCCGCGTTCGGATTGGCCATCTTGGGGGTTATGCTCATCACTACCCGCAATGTACTGAGCAGCCGTACCGCCCTAACAATAGCAGGTGTTTGGCTCGTTAGCCTGGTCATCTTCGGTGGAACGGCAGCTCCGTTGATCAACAGCTTCCAGCGTCGGGGAACCGTAACGGAAACGCTGGTGCTGACTGTCCCGACCGCTGTCCCAACGTTTGCCATCAATGAAATAGACAACGATAACTGGCGTCCATCCGTTGAACTGCAAGGCTACGACGGGGCCGCCTGGAATCTGGTGCAGCACTTCAAAGCCCAGGGGTCAAGCCGGGCTGATGCACAGGCCAATGCCCGTCAGATCAAGTACGCGTATGTGATTAACGATTCGACAGTGACCTTTGATAACGCAATCGAACTAAAGCCGGGTGCTCGTTTCCGGGCGCAGGATCTGGATATGGAACTGATGATTCCGTACGAGAAACCATTCCGCATGACCAAAGATTTTGCCCTTTTTGTTCGGAATGAGTTTGGTGGAAAAGAAATTGACCGGATGTCATCGAGCCTCTGGAAGTTTACGAAAAATGATGGACTCGTTTGCATAACCTATCCTCGTGAAAAAGACCGCGGCTTTGATAGCGAAGACAATGATGTGACCGACATCACCGATGATGTGCAGAACGCCGTAACTGACGAATTAGGAGACGACTTTGATAATGTTGGCGACCATACCCGTCAGTTCAACGTCAGCAATTTTTCGAAGGTCGATGTGGGTGGCGCGTTCGTCGTTCGTTTCCGCAAAGGCACTACCTACAAAGTCGTCGCCGATGGTCGGGAAGAAGACCTGGAGGACATCAACGTAAAAGTAGACGGCAACACGCTGGACGTATCCATCGAGCGTAACGGTGTATTCGATTGGAGTAACCGCAAGCGCATCGGTCTGACGATTACCGTTCCGTCAATCAATGAGCTTAAGTTGTCGGGGGCGTCGAAAGCCAGCCTGACCGGTTTCGACAAGTATAACACTCTGAGTATCGACATGAGCGGTGCCTGCCGAACGGTGTTCGATGGCGATGCCGAAAAGCTGACAATCAACCTGTCGGGGGCGTCGAATGCCGTCTTACGTGGTCGGGCAAAAGAGTTGGAAGCTGACTTGAGCGGAGCCAGCAAGATCGAGGCAACCGGCATGAATATCGACAAAGCAGCCGTTGACGCCAGTGGGGCCAGCCACGCGACGTTAGGTCAGGTCGTTTCACTGGACTCTGAAACATCGGGGGCCAGTAAGGTAACACGGCAGTAGCGTCAAGCTAACCAATCAACAGTAAAAACAGGCTCCAGTGCACTAGCGCGCTGGAGCCTGTTTTTTTATACGACTCGACATTTATCTGCTTATTGCGCCGTCGGTGTAAAAGAAAAGATTCGTTGATAGGGAATGGTTTACCTTTTGGCTATCAAGCGAAATCGCTATTTGGCGTACAGACAACCAGTAACCTCACTACAGTATGTTTTGGAACAAAACGAAAACCGTTGATCGAACGGCTAAACCTAAAAAATCAGCACTTCGGGAATGGGCTGACTCGGTTCTATTCGCTGTTATAGCCGCCACGCTGATTCGCTTCTTAACGTTTGAGGCTTTTGCGATTCCCACTCCGTCGATGGAAAATAGCCTGATGGTTGGCGATTATCTATTCGTCAGTAAACTGCATTACGGCGCTCGTACGCCCAAAACGCCGTTGCAAATTCCCCTCACGCACCAGAAAATATGGGGTACTAATATTCCATCCTACAGCACGGCTATCCAACTGCCTTCGTATCGGTTACCCGGTTTTTCGCGGGTCAAGAATGGCGATGTAGTCGTCTTCAACTATCCACCGCGTAAAGCGGGTGAACCCGACTATCCAACCGACCTGAAAACGAACTACATCAAGCGGTGTATTAGTATTCCGGGCGATGTTGTGACCATCCAGTCAGGCAACGTGTATGTTAATAACAAACTGTTTCCTGTTCCGGATCAGGCAGAAACCTCGTACTTCATCAAAACCACCGAGGTACTCGACGAACGGTTTTTTCGCAAATACGATATTGTCAACGATTTCAAATCGGCAGAAGGGCCCTTCATTAACTGGCAACCGCTCGAATCATACAACGATTCGACCAAGCTAGCAACCCTCGTTGGCTATCGCGTCAACGCAACGAAGGCTACTATCGACAAGTTTAAAGCATTCGACTGGGTGAAGGGTATCGAACCTATCTTGGAGCAACCGAATCAGGCCCAGCCCGGCATTTACGGTAGTTCTGCCAATCCGTGGAATCTGGATAATTTCGGACCGTTTACCGTTCCTAAAAAGGGGATGACGATTCCCCTGAACAAGCAGACGATTGCTGTTTACGGCCCTGCCATCGAACGGTATGAAGGCAACTCGACGGTTGAAGTAACGCCAGAGCGGATCACCGTTGGCGGTCAGCCCATTTCGTCGTACACCTTCAAACAGGATTACTACTTTATGATGGGCGACAACCGACACAACTCCGAAGATTCACGCGTGTGGGGCTTCGTGCCCGAAGACCATATCGTTGGCAAAGCTGTCTTTGTCTGGATGTCTATTGATCCGGTTCCAGCGGATATCTGGCACACAATCCGCTGGAATCATTTGTTCAGCTTGATCAATTAAGCTGGTTGCGAGTACTGACCGAGATTTCGGTTAGGTGTTTTTTTCGACGTGGCGTTCTGCTTCGACTTCCACCCGTTCTTTTTCTCTGGCAATCTCTTCCTCTTGCTTTTTGTTTTCCCGTTCGAATACTTGAATGAGAACAATGAAATACGAGAGGAGGAGAGGGCCAATAACCAGACCTAAAATGCCAAAGATAGGGACGCCTAGGACAATCCCTGTCAACGTGATGAGTGGATGAATATCACCCATGCGTTTGGCGAGCATAATACGGAGCAGGTTATCAATGTTGATGATCACGATAACGCCGACCAGCAGAATGCCAACCCCGTCGCCCGTGTCACCCTGTGATAACTTGATCAGTCCAGCCGGCCCCCAGACCAGAGGTGTTCCTAACAGCGGAATGAAAGCGAGAAAAAAGCCAACAACGCCCCAGAAAGGCGCATCCGGTACGTTGAAGAACCACAGCGTCAGGCCCGTCAGTATACCCTGCACCAAGGACACCAGTGCCTGACCCAAAACGTTAGCATTCACATTGTTTTTAAGGGATTCGCCCAGTTCCCGTTGGGTATCGCGTTTGAAAGGCAAGTATTTCTGCAAGCCTTTCTGAAAGGATTCCTGTTCCACATACATGAAGTACATGGTGAAGAACATCAGACCTAGGACAACGATAAAGTCCAAAGCTCCACCCGCGATAGATGGCAATAGTCGGCTCGCGTAACCGGCTCCCTGTTGGGCAATGGTACGGATATTCTGCTGGCTCGTGATTTTGTAGCCCGTCATATCCTCCGCTTTTTTCACCAGATTCAGAATGTCGTCGGTGTGCTGACTGTAGTACTGAATTCGCCCGATGAGCATGAGGCTCAGAGTCAGAAAGGGCAGAATGATAACGACCAGTGAAAAAATGATCAGCAGTGTAGCCACCAGGGGGCGGTTCCACTTGCGTTTGATGGCCAGTGCCGTAAACCAGGGGCGCAGGACAACGTAAAGAATGCCGGCACCCAGAAAAGCCGATGCGTAGCCACTGAGTCCTACGATAATAAAGCCGGCAATGATTAGCAGACTCGTTATCAGCAGAACCCGTTGTTGCTGGGAAGTGTATATGTTTGTCATGGAGATAAAGCGTGTTCAAATTCACACTGAGAGAGAAACACGTTATATCCCCTGAATTGTTTTGCTTTTCAGCATTCGGTGGCGCTGAGTGCCAGACCCGCTTCGGAAGTCTCTTTGTATTTGGTGGACATATCGCGTCCGGTTGCTTTCATTACCTTGACGACCGCGTCGAGTGAAATCTTCTGGAAAGAAGCGGCCCCGGATGTAGCCAGCAGAAAGGCGTTGTACGCTTTGACCGCTCCCATCGCGTTTCGCTCGATACACGGAATCTGAACGTAACCGCCAATCGGATCGCAGGTCATGCCCAGATGATGCTCGATGGCTATTTCAGCGGCTGCTTCAATGGCGCCAATCGGACCGTTGGTTTGCGCACAGCGCGTCAGGAAAGCGGCACCCATCGCGGAGGCCGTTCCAATTTCGCCCATACAGCCCATCTCGGCCCCGGAAATACTGGCATTGTGTTTGACCAGAAAACCAATCGCTGCCGCTGCGAGCATTCCGGAGCGAAGTGTCGCTTTGTCGTAGTGGAAATGGTGCTTGGCCAGGAACGTTAGCCCCGGAATAACCCCCGACGCGCCCGATGTTGGGGCCGTTACGACGATACCACCAGCGGCATTTTCCTCCGAAGCGGCCAGGCAGTAGGCATTGAGGAAAATCAAAAAGCTATCTGATGAATGGCTCATGCCCTTTGCCTGCTGAAACAGAATGGGCGCTTTGCGCGTCAGTTTGATCGAACCGGGGAGTGTACCTTTATGGCGCAGCCCACGCCGGACGGCTTTGTGCATGAAGTCCAGAATCTGGTCGATCCGCTGATTGATCTCCGCCCGGCTGCGACCCGTTAGAGCCGATTCGTTTGTCAGCATCAGTTCATCGAGCGAAATATTATGTTTGTCCAACTGCGCTTTCAGCTCGCCCATCGTGCTATAGGGATACGGCACCGACAGCTTGTCAGCGGGAACTTCCGGTTCGCCTTTGCGGATGATAAAGCCACCCCCAACAGAATAGTATTCTTCCTGCTGCAACACCTGTTCGCCCGCTCGTAGCTGAAGCACCATCGTATTGGCATACGGCGAATCGTATCGCTTCCGCTCAAAGTGAATATGCTGTGGGCCTATTTTAATTGGTTGAGTGCCTACCGAAATGGGATAGGAGACGCTCGGGTCACGGAGCAGACTGAGCAGCGCCGTAGGGTCAGTCGTTTCGGGTTGCCAGCCGAGTAATCCGGCGACTACAGCGCGATCGGTTCCGTGTCCTTTGCCGGTAGCGCTGAGCGATCCGTACAAAAGAACGTGAATCGAATCGCTTTGCGTCTGGCTATCGGCTGGTAAGCTGGCTATACGCTGGCGAAAGTCGAATGCGGCCTTCATAGGACCGATGGTATGCGAACTCGATGGTCCAGGCCCTACTTTGAATAAATCAAAAACAGATGTCGTAATTGGCGTAGTAGCCATGTTGATGCGTGTTAATAAAGCAATTTAGCGAATCATGCGCTTGAATCGCAACGGATCGCCCGTAGCTTCGATGTACTAGTGGCTACTTGTGAACGTCTAAGCTTTGGATCTGATCCAGATACTCGGTTGGTAGTAAGATTTGCTGAGTTACGGATCGTAGCCCAAACGCGTTCAGTACTTTGTACAGGCCAATGGAATAACCGAGCCACGGCTTCTGGGGCAACTTTAGTTCCGAACGTACCTGTTCGGGTACAAGAACGGCCTGCGCCTGCCGAAGCAGATCGTACCGCCATCCCCCCAGCTGCTCCCGGTACCGACGAAACAGTTTATCCGTGTATTCGCTGTAGACCAGATCGCGGCTGAGGTGTGCCTCTCGGTCGATTTGCCAGTCGGCGTAGGTAGTAGGTAGATCAGGAACGTGCATACCCGCACCCACTTCCCGGAACGTCCGAAATACTTCCTCCCGTTCGGGGTCGGTCAGAGGGCGGTGGAGCGTTTCGAAAGCCCGCATGGAGTAATCGATGAGCATGTACAGCACATCGCGGTAAGCCCAGTCGGGAATCTGATACCCTCGTTTTCGCTCGACACCGCCGTGAATAGCGCCCATGCGCGTAATGGCCTGTCGCGCTTGCTGCTCGGGCGCAAATACAATTTCCTGCGCGTAACGCACGGTCGAGAACAGCCGCGCGATAGGGTCGGCGGGAAGCTTACCCGTAAAGAACAGCCAGTCTACGGCTCGGTTGAGCGCAAACTCAGCGGCTGATCCGGCAAAGACAAGCAGGATAACGTCAGCGTCGCCCCAAATCCGGCGCACGATGGAATCGGATTGAACAAAAAAAGTACCCGACTCGTAGGGGTGTG
Source organism: Spirosoma oryzicola (assembly GCF_021233055.1). Lineage (NCBI taxonomy): Bacteria > Pseudomonadati > Bacteroidota > Cytophagia > Cytophagales > Cytophagaceae > Spirosoma > Spirosoma oryzicola. The sequence continues at coordinate 1,500,519 of NZ_CP089538.1, forward strand.
AGTATTCGGTGGAAGGCCGGTTTCTGTGGCTCATGCCTGTAACGCTCTGAGTTGATTATGTCGCTGTAGGTAGAGTTTTTGCTTCGCAGACGAGTCGTTAAGAATTCGTAATGGGTATCAATAGAATAAGTCAATTCGCGGCCAGATGGTTCATTCCAAACACCGTGTCCATCCGTGGCCTGGCAAAGTTTGGCCGTTGTGTCGGTTGGGGGTTGAACTCGTAAGCATCCTGGGCCAGGACTACCGCTTTAGCTTGCGGCTTTGGTCAATGGGTTTCAGGTAGGGGGCCAGTTTACTGACTAGTTTCTGGTAACCGATGGCGTTGGGATGCAATCCGTCGGTGAACAACGACTCATCAATTTTGCCGTCACTAGTCAGAAAAACGGTTCCCGGGTCAGCGAAGGTTACGTTTAATTGTGCCGATGCCTGAGCAATACTTTTGTTAAGCTCCCGAATGCGCGGCTCTCCTTCACGACGGGGGAGGATACCCAGCAGCAGAATGGCGGCATTCGGTTGACGGACTTTGATAGCATTGACCAGAAACTTTAGTCCTTCGATGAGTTCGGTATCGGTGTTTAGTTGCAGATTGTTGGTACCGATCATAAGAACAACCTGCGCGGCTGCGTACCCATCAAGTTCGTCGTGGTAAACGCGCCAGAGTACATTCTCGATCCGGTCCCAGCCGTAGCCAAAATTCTGCGTACCCAGCGGTTCGAGTACGGCATTCCAGGAGTCGCTGCCCCGGCTGATGGGCGCTTGCGGCTGACCACCCCAAAAGTGCGTAATGGAGTTGCCCATGAAAACGATGCGGGGAGGCTTCACTTTGGTCAGCGCAATCATATCGCGGTGGCGGGTTTCCCAATCATAAATGGCGGCATCCCGAAATTGCGTGCAAGGCTTGGTTGTCGAATACGATCCGATGGGTTCGTTCAGAATAGGGCGAATGCTTTTTTCGTACGCATCGGCGTAGTGTTGCATACCCAAGTCGGTGGGGTGGGTACCGTCTACGGTGTCGTCCATGTCCAGATGAAAAGTCGTATTAGGCAGCAGATAAATCTGATCGACGCCCTCGCTCTGCAACTGGCTGAAAGCCTGCCGCATGGTTTCATTCACATCGGTGTACAGCTTTCGTCGGGAGGGGTTGAGGCTGCCATCGGTATAACCCGCGTGTTCGACCAACAACACCGGAACGGCGGGACGTTTTTGCCGTAAGGTCTTGACGGACTCCATAATGCGGGTTTTTATTTCGTCCGGGCTAATGCCAACGGTAGCGACCAGATTAGGCAGACAATCCAGAACGTAAAGCTTGGCGTCGATGTCGGGAAGCAACTGCACGATTTCTTTTTCCAGTCGGCCATTACCCGAGAAGCCTAAGTTGATCACTGGACGGTCGAGTTTACGGCCCAGGATGGCGGGCCAGGCCATACCGGGCCGCGACGCACAAGCTCCCTGCGCAATCGATGTACCGTAGACGACGATGGGTTTTTCAACGCGGGTGGGCAAGGGCGTAAACGAAGCGCCTTTTGGAACACCAATCTCCAGCCATTTGACGGAATTGTACAACGGCAAATACAACCGATATTCGCGGCCTTTCTGGTGGTAGGAATCGTTTGGCTCCAGATTGGCAAACCGGTATTCAATCGTGTCTTTAAACGCGTATTTGCCGGTGCACCAGCGCCAATCGCCATCGCTGGTCAGCGCATACAAATCCACCCCGCTAACGCCGGTGGCGGGCATATGGGGCAGGGCGTGCGCACCCGTTACCGCGTACCGGACCACTAGCTGATCGGTGCTGGCCTTGAACCGGATCAATAAACCAGCAGCATTGTGCGACAAATTCCAGACGATATTTCTAACCTTCTTTTCAGCCTGCGCTGGGAGCCGGTCGTATAGACTCTGCACGTCCTTGGGCCAGGCTTGTCCTTCAACGGTAGGGAATTGGCTCTGCGCTGGATTCCACCAAGTGTAATCTGTCGTGGCTTGGGCACGTACCAGCAACTGCTGACACCAAAGCAGCAGGGAAAGAAAAAGTAGTTTTCGAGTCATGGTGCGTCTGTCGCGCAGGAGAGGGAGCACTAACCGTTCCGCAAACGGTGGGTTAACTACTGAACTTTTACGGCTTGTCGGGCCAGCAATTTCCAATCATTCTTTTGTTTGACCCAAACGAGCAGGACCCCTATTTTGACTTGCCCCGTATTGCCTTTATCAATGGTTTCGCCCGTCAGCTTATGACGTACCAAAGCGGTATTGTCTACTACGGTAATGGTCTGATCGGTAAGTTCGATGCTTTTGAAATCGGATGCACCGCTGGTCAGTGCTTCCACGAAAGCCGCTTTGTCTTCAACCTTCCCGCTTGAGTGGCCGTAACTCAGCCGGTCGGACGCAATCGCTTCAAGCCCCGCTTTGTCGGGGTCGATCATCAGCTTTCGTAGTTTTTCGACGGCCTGTGCAACACCTTGATCCTCATTTTGAGCAAGGCTGTCAACGGTGGTTAGCAGACACAGCGCGAGGAGAGAGAAAAGTAACTTTTTAGCGATCATTGTTCTTAGTAGGAAATGTTCTAAATCCCGGCCGGCGGGTTTATCTACGCAAAGTCAATGAGGCCTTGTTGTTTACTTACGCCTGTCGCATTTCGCACCCTCCAGATCGTGCTTATTTTTCGTAGGTGAAGCCTTTTCGAGGTTTTTCGCTCGTCTCCGCCATCTGAGCCCGGAGGGTCGTATGGTCAAACGATTGGTTGACGGTTTTGTGGATGTTGGCGCAGATGGTTTCCAGCGGTAAATCGTTGTCGTCGGTTCCAAACGGGTTTTCGATTTCTTCGGCAATAATTTCCAGGCTGGCCAACACGTAAAAAACGAACACCACTAGCGGAATAACCAGGTAGTGCAGCGCGTGGACGTAGCCAAGCGGTAGGCTCAGGCAGTAGACGACGATAAACTTTTTGATAAAAGAACTGTACGAAAACGGAATCGGTGTGTTTTTAATCCGTTCACAAGCGCCACAAATATCCATTAGGGATTGAACCTCTGGATTGAGCACCAGCATGTGTTCCGCTAACAAGACACCCTTCCGTTGCAATTCGTTGATTCGGCCGAAAATAGCCAGGGCAATCTGCTGGGGTACGTGCTCGTCCAGGTGGAGCTTGCTAATCGGGAAGGATGAACTTTCGGTAAACTCCTGTTCGAAGGAATTCTGGCGCAGGTGATTTTTCAGGGCGAAGGCAAAATTGGAAATCATCGCCTTGAAAAAAAGACGGTTTTCGGTCTGGTCTGTTTCCAGCAATTGATCCAGCTTGAGCGCCATGTTGCGGCAGTTGTTGACCAGGCTCCCCCATAGCTTCCGACCTTCCCACCAGCGGTCGTAAGCCGAGTTGGTTCGAAAAACCAGCAGCATCGAAATTACAAAGCTCAGCAAGGTGTGCATGAGCGAAAAATTCTTTAAATGCGCGTTCTCGCTAAAGCCAAGCTGCTCGATAAAATGAACGATGATGAACGCGTAAACGCTCACACCAACCAAAGCCGGAAACAGCTTACGGGCGGTATCGGCCCGGTTGAAGGTGAAAAGAAAACGAAACCAATCTTTTGAATTATACCGAATCATATCCGAATGGGGTTGAGAAACCGTTATGCCTGTGTGGTTTTTACAAAGCTATCAACTTTTAAAATCAGCTAGTGGTTGATACGAGTGTGCAATCCCGGCCACGTAGTTTTGTTCGTATACCTAATTTTCTGAAAAATCGTTTACATGACTGTTTACCAAAAGCTGTTTTCTGTTTTGCTGATCGGGCTTTGTTGCACGACGGTGGTAGCGCAGCAACTCCAGACCATCGACCGGATTTACGATTCCAAAATTCAAACGGTGTTGCTGTTCCCGCAGGTGGGAACCAATCCCAACGATCCGGCTCTGACGTTGAATCCGCCCGTTATTTCGCTGGATGAGCAAGTACCGCTGCAACTCGAATTTGATGATCTAACGGCCGATTATCGGTCATTCCGCGCCCGGCTTGTTCATTGCAACGCCGATTGGCAACGCTCTGTTCTGAACGACATCGAGTTTACGTACGAATACAACGATAACCCGATTACTGACTATCAGGTATCCCTAAATACGAAAATTCCGTACTATCACTACCGCTTTACGATACCGCGCGTGAAGTTGCCGGGCAATTACGTGCTGGTTGTCTACGACGAGCGCAATCGGAACAACATCCTTTTTACCCGGCGGTTCAGCACTTACCAGAATCGCGTCACGGTAGCGGCCAGTGTTCGTTTCTCGACTGATCCGGCTCGGCAGTTTTCGGATCAGCAAATCGACCTGGCGCTCAACTACAAAGGCTACCAGGTCATTTCTCCACAGGATGATTTTAAAGTCGTTATCCGCCAGAACTACCGCGACGACCGCGAAATTCGGGGCCTTCGTCCGACCAACGTACTCGCGTTTGACCAGGTGCTGGAATACCGGCTGATTGATCTGAGCAACACCATGCCGGGGGGAAATGAATTTCGTTTTTTTGACACGCGAACCGTACTGTCCCGCGCCAATTACATCGACCGTATTGACCGGAACGCCGACCGGAACATCGCTTACGTACAGGTCGATCAGCCACGCAGCCGGGGTGCTTACATCCAGAGCGACGATTTCAACGGCTTGTTTGTAATCGATCACCGCGAAACGGGCAACGGAGCCACGAATGCCGATTACATTGAAACAATCTTTACGCTGCGTATACCCGAAGTGCCCAATGTGGATGTGTTTGTCAATGGAGCCTTTAACTTCTGGCAGTTGAACGACCGAAATCGCATGTCGTTTGATTCGATTCTGGGCGCTTACCGGGCTTCTATCTTGCTCAAGCAAGGCGTGTACAACTACGATTACATAGTTCAGACCACAAATCCGCCGAAGGTCGATGAAGCTTACATCGAGGGTAGTTACTCCTCGACTGAAAACGACTACGAAGTTTTCGTGTATCACCGCCCACCAGCCGCCCGCGCCGACCAACTCATTGCTTACCAGAAATTAGGCGTAAACAAACGTCGGTAATGCGGTGACGTGGCATACATACATCCTGGGTGCCGAAGACAAACAATGAGCCCAACAGCTTTGACCGTAGCTGTTGGGCTTTTCTGAAATCGATTTGTGCAAATAAAAAAGGCGGGCCAGATGGTGGTATACTGCACTACCGCCCTACTGGTTAGGCGCTGTGAAGGAACTCCATGATGTCGCCGTCCTGCACGATGTATTCTTTACCTTCGACGGATAGCTTGCCCGCTTCGCGAACACCGGCTTCTGTTTTGAACTGCTCGAAGTCGGCTAGTTTCATTACCTGCGCCCGAATGAATTTTCGTTCGAAATCCGAGTGGATAACGCCCGCAGCCTGTGGCGCTTTCCAGCCACGGTGAATTGTCCAGGCGCGTACCTCTTTGACGCCCGCCGTGAAATACGTGATCAGACCGAGCAATTTATACGAAGCTTTGATCAGTTTGCTCAGACCTGATTCGGTAAGGCCGTATTCACTCAGGAACAGTTCGCGCTCTTCGGGGTCTTCCATTTCGGCAATCTGCGATTCGATACCCGCGCTGATGATGATGACTTCGGCACCCTCGTCTTTTACTGCTTCCCGAAGCGTGTCCGAGTACGCGTTGCCGTTTGGTAGTGAACCTTCATCTACGTTTGCTACGTAAATAACTGGCTTCACAGTCAGCAGTGAAATGTCGCCGATAGCCGCTTCCCGATCTTCGGGCGATACCTGTACGGTACGGGCACTTTTGCCCGCTTCGAGCGCTGCTTTGAACTGCTTCAGAATTTCCAGCTCCGCTTTCGCTTTGGCGTCACCCACGCGCGCAGCCTTGTCGATGCGCTGTATTTTTTTGTCTACCGATTCCAGGTCTTTCAACTGAAGCTCGGCATCAATGATTTCTTTGTCCGATACAGGATTCACTTTACCCTCGACGTGAACGATGTTGTCGTCTTCGAAGCAGCGAATCACGTGAACAATAGCGTCTACCTCACGGATGTTTGCCAGGAATTTGTTGCCCAGGCCCGCACCCTGACTAGCTCCTTTCACTAGTCCGGCGATGTCGACAAACTCAATGATGGTTGGCACCACTTTCTGGGGTTTCACCAGTCCTTCGAGGGTGTCTAGTCGTTCGTCGGGTACGGTTACCACCCCAACGTTGGGTTCTATTGTGCAGAATGGATAGTTAGCGGCTTCCGCCTTTCCACTCGAAATTGCGTTAAAAAGCGTCGATTTACCCACGTTTGGCAAACCTACGATACCACATTGTAAGCCCATAATAAAGGATATATGAGTGAATGGCTGAACGAGTGAATAAGCGAGTTTCCAGTAATACCCAGTGCTCGTTTATTCATGAGTTCGTTCACTCGTCATGTTTGTGCAAAATTACAACCGCAGCAGCGGACCGCAAAAAAAGCCTTCGGCACGGAGCAAAGGCTTGATGACTTGGGAAAACCCGGTCTCAGTCAAGAATTAGCATGTATAGTTAAATCATGAACCGTAATTTATGCATTGAAAATTCAGTTAATCCCACTTTAGTTCACTGGCAAAGTCGTCCTGTTCGTCGCGTTGGGAGAATTGGGCAAAATCGACATCGGGCATAAGATCAGTTTTCACATGTTCCACCGTTTCCTGAAGGGCTTCGATAAATTTGTCGAAGTCTTCTTTGTAGAGAAATAGTTTGTGCTTCTCATACACAAACCCGTCTCCCTGCGGGTGTCGGCGACTCTCGGTAATGGTGAGGTAATAATCGTTGGCGCGGGTTGATTTTACGTCAAAAAAATACGTTCGTTTACCCGCCCTAACCCGTTTGGAATAGATCTTTTCCCGTTCTTTTTCGTCCACAATCAGTGAGGTTTAGTGTATTCGTAAATGCTAAAGATACAGGCAATTGGAGCAGAACAAAAATATTGGTACTAAATATATTTTGGGGTGAGATAACCCCGAAGTCTGACAGAGTTGTGGAGGCCGTTCCACAGTTTTTTCGCTAAATGCTTGGTAGATAGGTCTGTTTGTCCTATCTTTGTTTAATAGGAATTGCACTTTTTGGAGACGAAGGGAGTCGGAAGATACAACTGATTTGCCTTCGTTTATTTTTCACGTAACCAAAAGCTGTATGAGTTATATCATGTCCCTTATGTTGTTTTTTAACAGCATAAAACCGGCGGAGGCTCTCCCGAGCCTCATACAGAAAGGCAAAGCGTCTTTTTATTCCAAGAAGTTCAATGGTCGGAAGACCGCTTACGGCGAACGCGTCAGCGCGGAAGCCCTCGAAGGTGCCCATCGTTCATTACCAAAGAATACACTGGTTGAAGTAACAAACCTAGACAACAACCGCTCGGTAATTGTACGAATCAATGATAAGGGTCCATTTTCAAAAAGTCGCGTGATCGATCTGACGCACGCGGCTGCTCAGGCACTTGGCATGGTTTCTAAAGGAGTAGCCAATGTGTCTCTTCGGGTTGTTAGCAAAGGCCGTGAACTGGCGGCTGCTACCCCGGCTCCTCTTTTTGATACACCCGATGCTTTTCAGCCGTTGCTGGAGCCGGTGTTATAACCAAATACGGTTCTTTCCGTATTCGCTGTCGAACCGTTCAATGCTCATCCGTGCAATTCCTGACGCGGGCATTGAACGGTTCTTTTTTGTTATCCGGCATATGATTTGTAGCTTGTCGGTACGCTGGCCGTTTTCCTTTCGTTAACTACACAACGGTACATTATTCTTCTGTCCGGCATACACTATGAAACAAGCTCTTAACCTGGGCCAAGTGCGCTCGTTCGGCAACGTCGAGTTTCTGGCCCGTCAGTTGGTTGAAGGATTTATAACCGGTCTGCATAAATCACCTTTTCATGGTTTCTCTGTTGAATTTGCCGAGCACCGGCTTTACAATACGGGTGAAACCACGCGTCACATTGACTGGAAGGTGTACGGGAAGACCGAAAAATTGTTTGTCAAACGCTACGAAGAAGAAACGAATCTACGCTGTCATCTGCTGATCGATACGTCGTCGTCGATGTTCTATCCCGAGCCTGACTACGGTAAAGTGACCTTTAGCGTGATGGCAGCTGCGTGCCTGGCGTATATGTTGCAGCGGCAGAAGGATGCCGTCAGCCTGACTACTTTCGCTGATACGATTGACCTGCAAACGCCCGTAAAATCGACGCCTTCGCACGTGCACAAGCTGTTTACGCAGCTCGATCAGGTGATGCAGCAACCGAAGCCCCTGCGCAAAACATCGGCGGCTGACGTGATTCATCAGGTTGCCGAAAAAATTAATAAACGGTCACTAGTGGTTATTTTCAGTGATATGTTTGAAAACGCTGATAAGTCCGACGCGCTGTTTTCGGCCTTGCAGCACCTGCGCCATAATCTCCACGAAGTGCTGTTGTTTCACGTTACGGATAAGAAAACGGAGGAGGAGTTTGCCTTTGACGAACGCCCGTACGAATTCATTGATCTGGAAACGGGCGAGAAAGTCAAACTTCAGCCTGGACAAGTTCGGGAAACGTATCAGCAGGCGGTGAAGTCTTATTTTCAGGATCTGAAAATGCGGTGCGGCCAGTACAAAATTGATTTTATCGAGGCCGACATCGCTCAGGGATTTGATCAGATATTAACGTCGTATCTGGTGAAGCGAACGAAGATGAAATAACGTACATAGTGATGCGGCATACCGACCTATGGTCTACAGTGTTAATGGAAACTGCGGACCACAGGTCGGTATGCCACACCACCCCGTTACTTTTTCACGCTTGCTTTGGCGTTGACGGGAGCAACGGCGGGCTTTTGGGATGCTTGCTGCCGTTTATGGAAAAGCACAAAATCTTCGATTTGCTCCACAGGAAGTTTGCGGGCCAAGATTTTCTTGTTCTTGTCGAGCACATATACCGTTGGCGTTGTCCACACGTCGAACTGACGACGGAAATCAGTACGAGACGCATAATCGTAGCCGTTGATCGCGTTACCCAACTTAAACTCCCGAATAAATTTCTTCCACTCTTCCGGCGTCTGGTCGATGGCGATGGCTACCACTTCTATGCCTTTGCCTTTGTAGGTGTCAACGAATTTTTTGAGCTTCGGTGCGCTTTCCCGGCAATGGCCGCAATGAGGATCGTAGAAGTAAACGACGGTGTAATCCGACTTGATGTTCTGGAACGCGATCGGTCGGCGAAGCGTGTCGCTGACAGCCGGAGCCGGTAGCGTTTTACCAACCAACAAGGGCTTAAGCGTCTTGACCCGCTCGCCAATGTTCTTGATTGTCGACGAATCCGTAACGGGCATGATGCCGGTGGCGTAGTACTTCTCGAACATGTGGACAAACAACCCATCGGTTCCCATCACTTTGGGTTGTTCGTACTGGCTGGTGGTGTACCAGACGATGTACGACAGTACTTCTTTATTTTTGCCCGCCTGCGCCTTGCCAACCATGTAATCGGCGGATTTGATAAGCGAATCAGGTGTTTGGACAGTTAGTTCTTTCAGGTAGCGATCAATCTTCCGTTGTAAGATCGGCGTGCGAACAAACCGTTCATCGGCAAAATCGTAATCGTCCCAGAAATGGCCTTTAAAATAATTGAACACCCATACGGAATCAGGCCGACCGTTAGCCAGCTTCGGAGCGGGCGGCACGTCGGGTTCCGCCGACGCTTTGATGAGCTTAACGGCAAACGTGCCTTTATTTTCGGTAAAGAACTGGTCGCGGTAGACCTGCGCCTTTTTTTGTAACGCATTCATCTTCTGGGACACAAGCGCTACCGATGCGGCATCAGCATGGCTTTTTTTCTCGGCTTCCAACGCTTTTGCTTCATCGTAAAAACTGCCCAAACCCTGCTGATACGTATAGAACAGCTCGTTATCCTTCGAGCCGCTTACTTTCATGTTTTTGATGAGATTAGCCGTATCGGTCTTGAACGAAAAGTCCTGATCGGCAGTCATCAGAAATTCGATGTAGCCGTTCTTGGGCGTTACAGCGAGGTACAAGCCTTCCGGAAGGTGATTTTTTCCTTCAAAAACAAGGTTGCCGGTGGCATCAACGCGAGCGGTATCTTTAGGAATGTACTGACCCGAGCCGAAGTAGTGAGCCAATACGCAGGTTGTGTCTTTGACACCCTGAATTTGACCCGTGATTTTAAAGCCCTCGGATCGGGGCGTTGTCGATTGAGCCCGCAAACACGTGGTCAGCAACAAGCCGAAGAGGGTGGAGAGAAGGAGATTTTTCATACAAGCAGATGTGTATCTTCGCGGCAGAATAGAGACAAATTTACATATTTAGTCTAAGAAAATACCTTTTACAAAACGCTCATTGCGCTTCCTGTAGTCTATGTTTTATTTCTTTTCTAAGACGCTCTATTATTTGCTGACACCAGCGGGCTGGCTCTTAGGTGCCCTGTTTGTCGCCCTCTTCACCCGAAAGGCCAGGCTACGGCGTCGAATGATAATCGTTGCTCTCGTTGTCTTTTACGTTTTTGGCAACGCGTTCCTGATGAATGAGTTGGCTTTGTGGTGGGAGTATCCACCAACGAGCTTGGCCGCTGATTCAACAAAGCGGGTGGCGATTGTACTGACCGGTGGCATGATCAATGGGAGCAAGGAAACGCCGGATCATCGGTTTCTGCTAAATCGGGAAGCCGACCGGGCTGCGCAGGCACTGTATTTGTACAAGACGGGCGCCGTGCAAACAATCCTGATTAGCGGAGGATCGGGTGATCTGCCTTTTCAGGTAAAACAACTGAGTGACGAAGGCGAAATGACCGCGCGTTTTTTAACGACAGCCGGTGTCAGACCGACGGATATTGTGCTTGAGCGTAAATCACGCAACACCCACGAAAACGCGCTGTTCACGGCTAAACTCCTTCGGGCGCGTTTTCCCGCCAGTCAATACGTGCTCGTAACGTCAGCCTTTCACATGCGCCGGGCAGTGGCTTGTTTTCGAAAAGAAAACGTTTCCGTACTGCCTTATCCGGCTGCTTTCAGAAGTAGTCGTCGATCATTTGCGCCGACCGAATGGCTACTCCCCAACGAAGAATCGTTTGCCGATGCCTATTACCTCGTGAAAGAGTTGGTCGGCTACACGATGTACTCGGTGATGGGCTACAGTTAGCCATCGAGTGAGCGAATGGACTCGCTCACTCGATTAGTACGTCTATTAAACGCTCAAGATTTTTACCATCCGAAGCAGATCTTCGCTGATGGGCTTAGGCAAGCGAATCGTATCACGGAAAGGGGTGTAAACCAGTTCGTTGTTAACAACGCCCGCCATCACGTTCTTCTCGCCGTTCATTAATCCTTCCAGAGCACCAAGGCCCAGTCGGCTGGCCAGGATACGGTCGTAAGCGGTTGGGATACCCCCGCGCTGGATGTGTCCCAGCGTGGTAACCCGCATGTCGATGTCGGATGACACCTGAGCGCGTATTTTCTCCGAAATTTCGGTTGCGTTGCCTTCTTCTTCGCCTTCTGCAATAACAACAATCGACGAAGACTTCTGACGGCTCCAGCCCGACTTCAGCGTTTCGACAACCTCCGATATGGGAGTTAGTACTTCGGGAACCATCACCAGTTCAGCACCACCCGCAATACCCGACTGAATGGCAATATAGCCCGAGTCGCGACCCATTACTTCAATAAAGAAAATGCGGTCGTGCGAATCAGCGGTGTCACGAATTTTGTCGATGGCTTCCAAAGCCGTGTTCACGGCAGTATCGAAACCAATCGTGTGGTCTGTTCCGTAAAGATCGTTGTCAATCGTTCCGGGCGCGCCTACGGTTGGGATTCCGTATTCATCGTAGAAAATAGTGGCTCCGGTGAAGGTACCATTTCCGCCAATAGCAACCAGACCTTCAATACCGAACTTCTGGAGTTGCTCGTACGCTTTTGCCCGACCTTCGGGCGTCATGAATTCTTTACTACGGGCCGATTTCAGGACAGTACCGCCCCGCTGAACAATATTGCTCACCGAGTGGGAGGACATCTGAAAAATATCACCATTTATCATCCCGCTGTACCCCCGGCGGATACCAAATACTTCGAGACCGTGATAGACCGCTCCCCGGACCACTGCCCGGATACAGGCGTTCATACCAGGCGCATCACCACCAGAGGTAAAAACAGCAATTCTTTTCATTGATCAAGTCTATTTTTTATCAGGAAAGGACAAGAACTTGGGGTCTTCTCGTTTTCAACCCCGCAAATTTATCCGCATTTCACAATCTAAAGGCATGATTCTGGCAATTATCCCTTCTGATTCATGCAAATTTCATAAAAAGCACGAATCAGCGTACAAAAAAACAAGAATTACGCCGTAATGCTGACGCTCAAGACGAGCCAATCGCTTTATGCACTGCCGCCCGCCCAATAATGTAACCATGATTCAGCAGGGTTGGCAACAAGCCAAAATGGGCACGTAATACTCTGAACCGGTCGATCAGTGACTGGCGATGCTGCTGCACCGACAAACCACCGGTGAGGTATTTACACAAAACAAACGGCAGGAACTCAATTTTTCGGGCGGCTTTCAGACACTTAATTTCCCAGTCCAGGTCCGCGCTCAGGTTATCAGTTAAATAGTCCGGAGCTATCGAACGGCGGACGACAAAAGCCTGATGACAAACTTTCATGCCCAGTTTCATGTCCTGCCAGGTTAGGTTTTTGGGCAAGGCGTGCGGTGTCACTTCGCTTCGTAAACCAATGGCCGAGCCAGACTGCCGACTTCCATCATCGCGTACAAATAAAGCATCACTGTAGTACACATCCGCCCGACTCGTCTGAATGGCTTTCAATAGATTGGGCAACGTCTGGCTGTCGTACAGTTCGTCGCCTGCGTTCATAAACCAGACGTAATCACCCGTGGCGAGGTGCAGCCCTTTGTTCATCGCATCGTACAGCCCGTTGTCGGGTTCCGATAGCCAACGGGTGACGTGGCTTTCATGTTGTTTAATAATTGCCAGCGTTCCGTCCGTTGACGCTCCGTCGATTACGAGGTATTCGTAATCCGAAGCTTGCTGGGCAACAAGGCTATCCAGCGTGCGCTCCAGAAATCGCTCGGCGTTGTAGGTGATGGTGATGATGGAAACGCTAGGCATTGGCAAAAAGCAAAAGAGTTAACCGGTGAGCAAACGATCTGTTACTGGCTCCTTCGTTCGCTCATTAATTGATGGTACAAATGGATATACTGGCCGGCAACGACTTCTTCCGAGAAGCGCTCTTCGGCTGACAGCCGCGCATCGTACCGGAGTTGTTGCGGCTGAGCGTGATTCAGAATAAACGCGAGCCCGTCGGCTAATTGCTGCGTCGAACCGACGTCTGCTAAATAGCCATTCTGCCTGTGGTCGATCATTTCGGGAATGCCACCGGTTCGGAAAGCAACGACAGGTGTTCCGCAAGCCAGCGACTCGATCACTGTATTAGGCAGGTTATCTTCCAGCGAAGGGACAACCATGGCATCGGCTGCGTTGTAGGCGGCTACAATGGCTTCTTCGGTTGTCAGGATGCCCAGGTGCCGAACCGTAAACGGCAATTCATTAAACAAATACGAGCGACCTTTCCCGAATACCAGCACTTCTACATTCAGGTTTGGCTGTTGCTGATGGAGAAGCGTCAGGGCCTCCGCGAAATACCGGAATCCTTTGCGCGAGTCAGTCACGTTGGCGCTACCAAACAGCAGCCGAACCGGGGTCGCTCCCGACGAATCTGTATCGGGAATGCCGATGTGGGTATTGGCCTCTGTACGATCTATTGGCCGAAATATAGCCTGATCGATGGCATACGGGATCACTGAAAACGGAAAAGAACGAAGTAATTTCGAACGGATTCCTTCGTCCGACAGCCAGCGGCTCGGTGGCGTAAAATGGATGTTGGCGTTTTCAAAAACCGATATCTTCTTTTCGAAAGTCCTGTACGACAAATCCTGATCGCCCGGTTTTTTAAGGTACGGACACTGCCGGCAATGCGTCAAAAAATGGTCGCAGCCGCGTGAGTAGTGGCACCCACCCGTAAACGCCCACTGATCGTGAAGCGTCCAGACGATTGGTTTTTCCAACGCAAACAACGCCCGCAGTCCGTCGATGGACAGAAACCCGAAATTGATCCAGTGCAGGTGCAGAATATCCGCCTGCTGAATCGCTTCGTGGAAATCTACATTCGCGCCAACCACCGCCGGTGAAAACTGAAACCGAACGGAAGAATCGCGCTCGAAGGGTAAAAAATACAATCGTTCGGCCACGAAGCGCCCGAAGGCCGTTTGCTCCGCCAGAAAATTGTTGGCCAAATACCGCACACCCGGAGCGGGACGGTGTTTTTCCTGCCGGTTTGAGGTGCCTACCAGCAACGTGCTTTCGACCGCGCCCGTGTACTGCCCGACTTTCAGGAGAGCCTGATGCAGCCGGGTAGCCGCTACAGCCGCTCCGCCAAACAGGTGGTACGTGCTCAGGTGTGTAACTCTCACGGGCGGTAAGCGAAAATATTAAGTTGCAGATCCATCACATCGTTGCCCCGGTAGCGGTGATTTACCAGTGGGCGTACGCGGGCCTGGTTGCTGTCGATGTAATACCGAAACCCACTTTCTTCCAAAATCTGCACGACCGTACCCAGGGTTTGCGGGTGTCCGATGTAAGCGTGGTATTCGATGAATAGATTGCGAACGTGTCGCAGTGCGTCGCGGCAGTCGATCAGCACATCGGTTTCGGCTCCTTCGATGTCGATCTTCAGCATATCGACGCGAGTTTCCCGCAACAGATAATCGCGCAGACGAACCGACGGAACGTGCCGACGGTTGGTTTCCGAGAACAACGAAGCAGAGTCGGCTTCGCCACTGCCAAAATCGATACCGTCGTCGTCTATCCAAACGGCTTTGTTCACAACGTCTACGCCGTCAATCCGGTTATTGGCCAGGTTTTGTTTCAGGATAGCGCCAATGTCGGGATCAGCTTCAAAGGCAATAATCCGGGCTTTGGGGTACTGCTGCCGGAAATACGCCAGACTAGAGCCAATGTTGGCCCCGCAGTCCAGAATAACCGGTTCGTTGATGTCGGCCTGGAACCGGTACGATTCGTCTGCAAAAATCTCTTTAAACTGCCATACAAACGAAAGAGCGTCTGGCACCTGAAAGCGATACTGTAAAAACGGAATGATACCGCTCTGGTGACGTGGGCGCCCGGCATAGCGAAAAAATAACCACAGCAGTCGTCGTCCATTAGCGGTTTGAATGGCCCGGTACAGATTGGTAAAAAGATAGCGAAACAGCCACATAACAGCTTACTTATACGAAAAACCGATGCCCGCTCCCGGATACCAGTGATCTTTCGGAACTTCCTGATAATACACAAATTTACGGCCTACTTCCAGCGACAGACGGGCCAATACACCCGTTTCGTGTGCATTGTCGCTCAGCAGAATACCCGTTGGACTTAGCTTGGGCAATACCACTCGGTACTCATCATGCTCGTACTGTGACGAGTGATCACTGTCGTTGATAAAGAGATCAATCGGATCGCTGAACGCTTTCAGGCTGGTCAGCGAGTCGCCGTACAGCACCTGGCCTACTTCCCGGTAAACCCCGTCGAGCAGATAACCCGCTTTGGGCGCAATGTCAGTGCCGTAGTACCGACCCGGTTTCCCTTCGGCCCGGTTGCGCAGGAGTGCCGAACAAAGCAGAACGGCCCCTAAGCCTTTGTCAACGCCCGTCTCGATAACAACGCTAGGTTTGCGAAGTCGTACCAGCGCGTACCAGCCCAGCCGCCGGCCAAATTCAACCCGCAAATCGGCCACGCGACGGTACGAGGAGGTTTTGGTTTTCTCCAGAATGTACTGCCGAAGTGTCTCATCGGACTGTGCTTCACGGATGTAAGTCAATACTGCTTCGGGCTTGACATCGGCTACTACGGCTACCGTGTGCGCCAGATACAGCAGGTTGTCTTCCGTTAGCTCGTACGTGAAATTGGTGTCCTCGCGCGAGTTGACTCCCCAGCGCAGAATCTGGCCGTAGCGGTGGTTATAGCTTCGGCTAGCTTGACGGAGCCGGGGCAAAAAATTGACGGCGCGCGATTTGCGGACTTTATACAGCGTATCGAGACCGAAGATTTGAATGAGCAGTTTACGCATGAGTTAGGGTAGACAAGTGGGTACGAATGAGGTGTGTTAAGACAAGATTTTTTTAATACGAGACCAGCCTCCGTTCAATAATTCAGTGGCATCCGGCGATAAATTGAATACATAAATACCGCCCAGAAACAAGCCCCCTATAGCGGCTGATCGGAGTGCAACGTCGATGCCAAGAATCCACCAGGAACCGGTATGGTGAGGCACCAGTTCGGCTACAAACCAGATCAGGGCAGCCAGCACAAGAACGGCTGCGTTACGCCACGTAAAGGGTTGAAGGCCAAATTTAAGGCCAACCAGCACCGTACGGGCAAAGTTATACAAGAATGTCGCCAGCACCGCACCGATCGCGGCCCCATTCATGCCATATAAGGGGATCAACAGTTTATTCGCCAGGATGGTAATGAAGATGAGCAACACGAAAAAGACGGAATCATAGGCGTAATACCGGGATGTGCTCAAAATAACACCGTTGACCCCCGTTGCCATGTCGATTAGTTTGCTTAAACCCAGCCACAGAATGACGTAATAACCGG
Organism: Spirosoma oryzicola; assembly: GCF_021233055.1. NCBI lineage: Bacteria > Pseudomonadati > Bacteroidota > Cytophagia > Cytophagales > Cytophagaceae > Spirosoma > Spirosoma oryzicola. Next base: position 1,517,161 of record NZ_CP089538.1, read on the forward strand.
ATTCGTACCCAGCCGGAAGAATGGCAAAAACGGTTGGTAAGTTGGCGGCTACACCGACAAAGACCAGACAGCCCGCAATCAACTGGTTGAGGCAGCTTTTGCGGTAGATGGTCATAATATTATTCATGTCGTTGGCCTTCCACGATTCGGCAATGAGCGTTCCCGAAACTTTGTAAAGTGCCGTAGCAGGCAAGGCAATCACGCTGGCGAAGTAAGAAGCCGTGCTGTAGACACCCGTATCATCCAGCCCTTTGCTGGTGCTGAGCATTGCTTTGTCGATGGTCCAGATGATCTGCGTCGATAGGGCAGTAGTCAGCGTAAGCGCCGAGTAACGGAAAATATTTCGGCGCAATTCGGGACTGACGGATATAAAGCGTCGGTTGAAAAAAAGCGATTTGTCCTGCGCTACGCTGTAAACCATCAGGACCAACGGGAGCAGGAAGGCCAGCAGCCAGAGCCCTACAAATTGCGGAAATGTGACCCAGCCGAGCCAGTACACAACGCCTGTAAGCAAGATTAATATTCGCTGCACCAGTTGTTGAAGCAGCGTTCCTGTAACGGGATCATACAGTAGTCGGGCGTAAGTGTCAAAGACGGCAAAAAAGACCGTGAACACCATCAGCGGAATCAATACATAATAATAATCGACAAATAAAGCCGATTGAGCCTGATAGAGCCCAACTGCCCACGGACGCGCCAGCCATAAAGCCAAGATAGACAAGCTAGAACCCGCAAGAGTAGTCATTGTTGCAATGAGCAAATAGCCATTGTGTTGGCGATCGGTATCACGAAAGAAAGGGAAGAAGCGGCCTCCAGCGCTGTTTAGACCAAGATTAGATGCTTGGGCTAAAATCAGAGAAACTGAAATTAACAACGACAGTAAACCGATTTGTTCCTTGCTGAATAGGTGAGGAAAGAAAAGACCTTGTGTAAGAAAACCAACTCCTACGCCTGCGTAAGCGTAAATAGAACTTTGAATAGTTTGCCGTTTAATTATACCCATTTGTGCGAAGGAGTGATTGAGTGAATAAATGGTTGAGTGAATAAAACGTACATAAGTAACTCACTCAATCACCCAATCACTCAATCACAATTAATTGATCAAACCCCATTCCAGGGCGGTGCCGGCGGCAATATCGGCTGCGGCAGTTTTACCAAGTATGGTGTTGTAGTAGCGGGTGTGCAGACCATACGCCGGGCGAATGCTGCGCACATTGTCAGTGGTAAACGGTTCGCCCGCTTTTACGTCACGCACGACGTAGAGCGACCGTTTAAATTGCAGACTCTTCTGCTCTTTAGCCGTCATTTCGTAGCTGACGTGACCCATAGCCAGATGCGCGCGCTCAGTTTCGATGACGAGGTTTTTGAGTTCGTCAGGTTCCAGCGAAAAAGCTGAATCAACGCCCCCGTCGGCCCGTCGTAAGGTAACGTGTTTTTCGAGGACAACGGCCCCCAATGCTACCGCAGCGACTGCCGCGCCAATGCCCATCGTATGGTCAGAAAGACCAACATGTACATTGAACAACTGCTGCATGTGCGGAATGGTAAGCAGGTTAGTCGTTTCGGGCGTGGCTGGGTAGGTACTCGTACACTTAAGCAGAATCAGGTCTTGGCATCCGTTCGCCCGGAGCACCTTCACCGACTCGTCTAAATCGGCCACCGTTGCTACGCCGGTGCTCATAATGACTGGTTTTCCCGTCTGCGCGATCTTTTTCAGAAGAATATGATCGGTATTTTCAAACGATGCAATCTTGTACAGCGGCACGTCGAGCGATTCTAAAAAATCGACGGCGGTGGTGTCGAACGGAGAACTGAAGGCGATCATGCCCCGTTTCTTGGCGTGTTCGAAAATAGGCTTGTGCCATTCCCAGGGCGTGTAGGCTTCAGCGTACAGTTTGTACAGATTTTTGTCGGCCCAAAGCGACTTGGTATCCCGAATGTAAAACTCCTCCGATGCCCCATTGAACGTGATGGTGTCGGGCGTGTAGGTTTGAAGTTTGAGTGCGTGAGCCCCCGCGTCGGCTACGGCATCAACGATTTCAAGTGCCCGGTCGAGCGACTGATTGTGATTGCCCGACATTTCAGCGATAACAAATGGCCTATGGATTGGGCTAATAACATGATGGGCAACCTGAATCGGATGATTCATTATTTGTTTACTGTTTATATTCTGTTGATTAGGCGTACATATATTTTAGTACAAAATTGGAACCTAAACGCCCTGATTTTTGCCTATTTTCATATACTCGCACCCTCAAATTTACCGCTTTTGAACGAGAATAGCCAATCAATGAGTAAGGACTAGCCGCCCACCAAGTCCGTAGGTTAATCGAGCAGCTCCATTAATATATACTCGAAATGCATTAGCTTGATAAGCTGTAGGGACTGTAATGATATGTCTTATCTGAACAGCATCAGTAGCAGTTGGAATACAACCACACGACCATACAGTTGGATCATTCCAGTTGCCATCTCGAAGAGAAACATACGGCTGAGCGGTAATAGGATTGAGCGTAAAATCAGTTTGGCAGTTCGTTGCATAATACAAAGCTCGTACCTCAGCATCAGATAATACTCCACGGTACACCCGAACATCATCGATAGCTCCATGGAATGGTTGAATAAGTGTATTCTGAGTTGGTCGGATACCTATGCAGGCTTGTAGCGGGCAGGTATACGTAAGTGGACCATTAGGGTAGATGGGTACGGTCTGAACTTTCTCCCCATTTATGTAAAAAATTAATGCGTTAGCTGCTCTGATAGCTGTTAAGTGCGTCCAAGTATCGAGACTAACCAACCGGGTTGTAATAATCGATCCCGTTGTATTGTAAGAAAAGAAATTCCATACATTTCCTCCGTAAATAGGCCGGTTTGTTAAAGTAAGACACTGGTTTGGCTCACTAAATGAGAAAATCGTGTAAGCGCCGTCCTCGACGGGAAATGAAGCGAGTTTTACCCATGCCGATAGGGTGTAAGTTGGATTAGTGAACGGTGCCGCTGGTAAATCTATATAGGCGTTACGATCAAAGAAATAAGCGCTAGAAGGGTTACCAAATCGGTCACTGGTAAGAGTAGCTCTGACGACAGTGCCGTGATTGGGACCGAAGCCGTCATCAGCGTTACCACTGAACGAATAGCAGGCTACTAATTGGTTAGCGGCTTGTCCAAAAGCGGAACAAGAATATACAAATAATAGGAAAGTATAGAAAAGTAGTTTGTATGCCATAGAGTAAATTCGTTTACTTAAATTATATTCAATTAGTAATATTATTACGAAAATTTCAAATGCGATAAATTTTATTTTGCATTACGGTACGATAAGATTCCCATTCTGATTTTAAAATAGCTAGGCCAACAACGTCCTGCCAGATGCCGTCTTTCTTTACATGCTGACGATAATAAGCTTCGCGTCTAAAACCGAACTTCTCGTGCATACTAATCACCTTTTCATTGAAGGTCATCACTTCACAACGGAGCTTGTTGAGCTTTAGCTCACCAAAAACATAATCAAGCACGCGAAATTCTATTTTAGCTCCCAACCCTCCTTTCCGAATCGTAACGTCGCCTAGATAAAATGCCCAGTAGCAACTGCTCAGCGTGTGATTTAGGCCGGTTATCGACGCTAACCCGACCTTTTGATTGTTGTACGTAATGACCCAATAACGACAGGTGGAATCGTTCTTGATACGAGCAAACCAACTCGCTTGTTGCTCGTAAGTGATCATTTCACTAGTGTACATATATTGAGACACTTCAGGCATGTTACGCCAAGTCCGTACCAGCTCAATATCTTCTTCGGTTAATGGCGTTAGTTCGATATCCATCGATTAATTAGTTTACTAGTAATTCTCGGAAAAATTTGGTGATTCTTTCTTCTGATCGACCGTCAAAAAATCGACGTTGATTAAACAGACTGGTATTTATTCGAGAGACTGGCAATGACAGGCTATCGTTTAGTTCGGCATCAGTAAAGTCTTTCTTTAAAACGGCTAATGCAATTTGGTTATCTGCATAAAATTGACTCAGAAAAGATTGATTGTCAGCAGTTAATATGCCAATAAATGGTTTGCCAACGGTTGCTGCTTCGTAAGAGATAGTACTGCACGACAGAATGCTTACGTCACATTCTTGAATGGCCGAAACCATCTCTTGCGAGGTAAGGTTTCGCCGAACCTGTACGCGGTTTTCTTCTTCATTTTCAGCTAGATCGTAGTGCGTATTTGCCGCGCCAGCTACAACGACTATCTGATTCGCCACGGTTTCTTTGAGCAAGCTATTTACAACTCTCTTGCTTATATTTTCAGGGTCCGCGCCCCCAAGATTGACTAAAACTTTATGGGGATAAAATGTAGATAATGTTTTGAAGGAAGTTCTCATGCCAGCTTCCAGAAATGGCTTTCTGAGTAAGCTATAGTCTGTTCCAAGTAAGAATCGGGTGTACGATTCCGCTTGATAGTCTGACATACGGGCATTCCCTCCGTGATTGATCACAACGTCAGCATACTGGTGCCAGGCTATTAAATCGTCGATGGCAATCAGTGTATGGCAGTGTCGTTTAATTAGTTTCTGATAATCAGATCCGAATGAATAGCCGTCCAGTATAACAAACTCCTGGCCAGTCAGATGATTGATCAGATTATTGGCGTCAACTGCATAATCACTAGTTTCTGGTAAATCAACAATGTCAAAAGAAGATTCTGTAATCAAGCTTTTTACAGAAGCAGAGGGATTTTGAACCAAAAAACTGATACGAAATAACGATTTAATCATATCCGCTATCGCCATACAACGTATAATATGACCTAAGCCTATTTGAGGACCTCCATCGACTCGAAAAATAAGTTTTGCTATGCAAGAGTCAGTCATAAGAATGCATGTTGTGAAGCAAGCGGTACTTAAATTCTGCTATTTGCCAATCATCTTCCGTATCAATGTCATGTGCGTGCATTTCGTCAATCACTATACCTCCAGCGGTTAAATTTGCTAGCCTCTGATGTTGGCGCAATGGGTTCACATTGAACCAATAAAACTGCCCTGTATCGTGATACATAGGTTCCAGATCCTGAGAGCGTAATAAAAATGAGTTAGGGTCAGCCCAGGTTATTATACCGGAGTTGAGTTTAAATGCTCGCTGGATGGGAAATGAGAATTGTTGGAGTGGATAAACAATGTCAACTTGCTTTTCCAAAAGCAACTCATACGAAGTTTTTAATAATTGAGAAGTGATGAATGGAGCCGTTGGGTATATGCAGCAAAGCGACTCATACGTACGGCCTATTAATTCATACTCGTCTAATACTTCCAATAACACATCGATTGTAGAGGCATGATCCCCCGAAGTTTTACTTTGACGCAGAAATGGAACCACTGCGCCATACTGCCGGGCGATGGCGGCAATTTCTTCGTCATCCGTCGACACCATAACCTCATCGAACAGATTCGAGTGGAGGGCCGCGTCAATGGCGTACGCAATGATGGGTTTACCCAGAAAAGGCCGGATGTTTTTTCGCGGAATACGTTTGCTGCCACCCCGCGCGGTAATGATCGCTACCGTACTCATGCGCCCATAAATTCCTTGACCGAAGCAACGACGTAATCCTGCTCATCGTCCGTTAGCGTTGGGAACATCGGCAAGCTCAGGCAACGGGCATAATAGCGTTCGGCATTCAGGAAATCGCCCGGTTTCCAGCCAAATTGCTGGTAGTACGGCATCAGATGCACCGGAATATAATGGACCTGCGCCATGATGTTTCTCGCCCGCAGAAAATCGTACAGCTCTTTGCGGTCATCTACCTGAATGATGTACAGGTGATACGCATGGCTGACGCCTTGGGGCGGAACGATAGTCGTAAGGGGAGAGTTTGCAAATGCCTCGTCGTATCGTTGGGCAATCGCCTGCCGACGCGTCATCATAGCGTCTACCCGCTTCAACTGGCTCGTTCCCAGAGCGGCCTGCATGTCGGTAAGGCGGTAATTGTAACCCAATTCCTGCAACTGCATGTACCAGCCACCCCGCTCGGGTTCGCCGTCGTAGGGTGCTGTAAAGTCGCCGGGTTTGTTGGTAATGCCGTGGGTGCGAAGCCGAAGCAGGTGATTATACAACGCTTCGTCGTTAGTGGTAATCATACCGCCTTCGCCCGCAGCAATATGCTTGACCGGATGGAAACTGAAAATAGCCAGCTCGGCCAGTGAACCATCACCACAGCGGTGTTCGATTCCGTTTTGATCAACAAAAGACGCCCCCGGTGCGTGACAACTGTCTTCCAGCAGCCAAAGCCCGAACTCGTCCGCCAATTCGCGAAAGGCTGCCATGTCAACCGGATAACCGGCAAAATCGACCGGAATGATACCCGCAAAATACCCTTTCGGATGTTGTTCTAATAAAGCACGAACGGCATTAACATCGAGCAAGGCAGTTTCGGAATCGATATCCGCGAAGAAAACCTCGCCACCGCAATACCGGACGCAGTTCGCCGATGCCGAAAACGTGATCGGTGTCGTGATGACGCGGGTGCCTTCGGTAACGCCGAGCGCCAGGCAACTCAGGTGCAAAGCCGCCGTACCGTTAGCGAGGGCCACGGCGTACCGACAACCGATGTACTGTGCAAAAGCCGCTTCAAAGGCAGCAATATGCGGTCCCTGGGTTAGAAAAGGGCCCCTCAGCACCTCCGCGACGGCGGCAATGTCCTCGTCCGTAATGTGCTGGCGACCGTATGGAATGGGTTGATTCATGAACAAGAAAGGCAAACGCCTGCATTTAGAAAGTTACGTTCAGCCGAATTACAGGAAAACTACACCTGAAAAGCAGGATCGACATGTTCGCGGATCTGCTCGCGGATCTGCTCGACGTTGAGCCATTCAGTGTTGGTGCCGGAATTGTATTTGAACCCCATCTCGACCTGTCGACCGTTGAACGCGTTCATGTAATCGTCCATGCTCCAGGTAGGCGTCGATGGGGTGATGACGTAATACTTGTCCGTTTCGACCGTGTTCAACGAATCCGTTTCCGTAATCATTTCCTCATGCAGTTTCTCTCCGGGACGAATGCCGACGAGCTTTTGTTCGCAGTTGGGGCCGATAGCGGTCGCTACGTCGGTGATGCGATACGATGGAATTTTAGGTACAAAAATTTCACCGCCCCAGGCATGTTCGAGCGCGTACAAAACCATTTCTACCCCTTCTTCCAGTGAAATGTTGAAGCGCGTCATGTCGGGGTGGGTAATGGGTAGCATACCGTCTTTTCGCTTCTCCAGAAAGAACGGTACGACCGACCCCCGCGATCCGATAACGTTACCATACCGAACCACCGAGAACCGAAGGTCGCGACTGCCTTTCATGTTATTGGCGGCCACAAACAGTTTGTCGGAGCAGAGTTTCGTGGCCCCATAGAGGTTGATGGGTGCGGCTGCTTTATCCGTCGAAAGGGCTACGACGCGCTGAACGCCGTTGTCCAGGGCGGCATTGATGACATTTTCGGCCCCGAAGACATTGGTTTTGATACACTCCATCGGGTTGTATTCTGCAGCCGGTACCTGCTTGAGCGCGGCAGCGTGTACAATAATGTCAATGCCTTCGCAGGCCCGTTTCAGGCGCTCGCTGTCGCGCACATCGCCGATGAAAAAGCGGATGGACTTGTACTTCGAATGCGGGTAATGCTGCGACAACTCGAACTGTTTCAGCTCGTCGCGCGAATAGACAACCAGCCGTTTGATATTCGGGTAACGCTGGTACACCATTTCAATGAATTTCTTGCCAAATGAGCCGGTGCCGCCCGTAACTAAAATCGATTTATTGGTTAGGTCAAACGGTTGACCCGTATTGATTTGATTCATACGTAATTACCTATGCTGGGCGGTTTTCTATAGACCACGGTTGCCGGGTTAAGAAGAACGCACTTCTTTAATGCTTCTACCCACAAAGGTAGGGTTATTTCTTACGGATTCCGTCACCATCTCGCCGTAAAGAACCTTCCTCGCTTCGCAGGTATGTCGCTGCTGTTTCTCCAGCTTCATCTAGCCTTGTCTCAAGCGCTCTGACGATAGGTGTATATAGGTGAAGCTTCTGGCTACAGGCGTCTAGGCCGGACCGTTACCTATTTATCCAGATGGTACAGCCGTCTATTTCAAACTAAGAGGTTACCTACAGGATATATCCGTTTACTGAAGTAAGATTAAGTTTAGGTAACGACAATTTTGATGAATATCCAGAATCCTAGTAAATCCCTTTACGGTAAAAAGTTCAATTATACGCATGTATCACTGTCTACCCGTGCGATTGCGCTCACGTTATTTGGCATAGCCTTCCTGTTCGTTATTATCAGTTTCGCTGGTATGTACGCTCGTTTATACGCGAGTGCTCAGGGATTTCAATGGCATCGTTACATCGAGCATCTGATTGACAAAACGTATGTTGATTCAGAATTAAACATTCCCACGTTCTACAACGCCTGTCTGCTGCTGCTGTCGAGCGTTCTTCTGCAACTGGCTAAATTGATCAAAGGACCCAGCCAGGTAAAGCGTCAGCATTGGTCTATATTATCAATCATTTTTCTGTTGCTGGCCATGGATGAATCAACGAGTTTTCATGAACTTCTCAATGTCAGTACCTTGCAGGGAAACGTGCCAGCCAGTAAATACTTACATTGGACCTGGGTGATTCCTGGAATGTTATTCGTTGTGGCCGTATTCGTTTTTTTTATTCCTTTTTTGCTCGCGTTGCCCCGTCGTACTGCTAGTCTGATGATCTTGGCCGGAGCGACTTACGTTGGTGGAGCAATAGGGTTGGAAGTAATTGGGTCGGCTGTGATCGTCGATGAAGGGTTTTTTAACTTGCACTATAGTCTTGTGACCCACCTGGAAGAGTTGATGGAAATGACAGGTCTGGTGGTATTTATCTACTGCCTGCTGGATTACATCAGCAAAAAACCTATCCAGGCAACCGTTACGTTCAACTAGCAAAGGCATATACTACAGCATTCAACTGGAAAAAGCAGACCGGGCTAAACAGCAGGAATTACAGCAGCTAAAGGCGGAAGTCGGCGAGTTAAAGCAACTGGTCAAGCAGCTTCTGGAGAAGAAATAATAAAGTTTAAATAGCGCCAATAAAGAAAACGCCCGGCTACTGTGATGTAGTCGGGCGTTTGTGTATCAACTACCTTATTTACTCGGCACTGTGTTCGCTATCTGGGCTCGTTCGAAAGCGTCGATGTAGCTTTTGGCACTGGCGTTCAGGATCGTAACCCCCCGCGAATCGGCGTAATGTCGAATCACCTCATAGCCTCTAAACACCTTGTGTAAGGACAGGAACTGCGAAGCCATCGAGAAGGTGCGCTGCCGAAACTTATCGGAGTATACGGGTTCATGCTTCACGTCACTAGGCTTGTCGTAGAAATGGATCTGCTTGATCAATAACTGATTTTGGTCGTTCAGCCTGATCTGCTCATGCCAAGAGGTATCCGCACCAAACAGATAAATGGTTTCGAACCGGCGGTTGATCATCAACGTCAAAGCCGCAATGATAACCGTTTGGGCCTGAGGCATTCCAAAGCCATTGGCGTACAGCCAGTATGTGAGCCGCTGAAAACCGCTGACCACGGTATAATTGAAATAAACAGGCTTGATCTGCGGATTGCCACGTTCAATCTGACCAAGCAGATACGACCCTTTTGCAAAATGAGGTACGTACAAGGTCATAGGCCATTTCACCTGCTCCAGAAAGACCGACAAGGTACGGCGGATGTCGTCGCGGTCGGTGGTCTGTTCGGTAAAGACAAAATAGTTTGGGTCAGAAATAACGTAGTTCTGCGGCTTGAGACGGAGAAAAATGTCGGCGTGGGCAAAGTTGTTGACGCAAACCATTTCCGTTCGACGGATAAAATCGAAGTGTTCGGTCAGGGACTCGTTTAAGGACGGACCGTTACCCAGAACCGAGCAGACAGGGAGCTGGCGGGCGGGTAGTCGAGTTCGGTGGCGACCACGGATCACCACTTTTATCAGGGAAAGAAGCGATTTGAATAACTCGCCCAGAAATCGACTTATGGAATTAAAAGCAGCTTCAAGCATGCGGTCAGTACCGGATGGGATACCCTTTTTTATACAAAATAACGAAAAAAACACCAGAACGGACTGTCATCAATGGGAAAGTGGCCTAAACGACGTAAGCGGCAACGGTCCAGAAGATCGTAGTTCCTGTCTACAACTTTTTCTCGAATGTGAGCTTGGGCGATGATTGTGCACCGAGGTTTTGCTTGAAACGAATAAGGCTGAGTTTGGGTTGCCGGTCAGCGTCAAGCGATACACCCAGGTCGAGTACGCGAATACCTTGTTGCTGGCAGTAAGTGAATACGCAATCCAGGAGCAGTACCATTGGGCTAAACGTTCGGTAGTCGGGGTGCGACGCGGGAAGAAAGCTATACAAAATGTCGTGCCGTACCCGTACTGCAACCGTCAAGGCAATGAGCTTTTCTCTATGCCGGACGGTAAAGACCGGAAACTGGTGGGGGAAGTTCTGTAAAAGAGTGATCAAATAATTCGTGCCAAGCGTAAGTCGATACCCTTGTTTGTGTCGGCTATCTTGTAAAAAAGCAGCGACTTCTTTTACATCGGGAAGAGACCCCTGCGTAAACCGGAAATGGGCCTCTCTGCACTTGCGTAACCGCCGGCGTTCGGACGCCACTAGCTTTGACTCGAACGCTGTTTCGGTAACGGGAAGAAAGAAATTTTGGTGGTTTTCGAGAAGCGCAAATTCGTGCTTCTCCAGAATACGAGTAAGCTGTTCGGCCTGCGTGGGTGCGTAACAGTGCGGATAGTTAACCAGCCGTAATGCACGAGCGCCGTTGGTACGAGCCGTGTCCTGAATGCAGCCTATAAACTCCTCGATTAGATCGTCCGGGAGCGTATTGCTGAATTCGACCGAACCAAACGGGGCAGCACCGGGACTCATTGCTACCTGATCACTGACAAAAAAAGCACATCGGGCTTCGGCTTGCTGAGTCTGTTGGTTGAGAACGGTGAGCAAATGAAAGGCTCCGTTTTGTTGCTGACGGAGATGCTCGATCTCATTGAAGAAAAAGCCGGGTTGACTAAACAAGGGAACGCTGGAGGCTTCGGGACTAAATTGGTGCAGAATTGTGTAGTCAATCATTACTTAGGCTGCCAAACGCTTCCTGATAGAGCGGGCACTCGATCGGTTTTGAAAGCAACCGATTTATTGGGCTTAGTCAACTTTTATGCCATCGGCAAAAGCGTATGGCGAATAGTCTACAAAATGAAGTGACCACTTCCGTACTACGGAGTCGTAAGAAGGTAGTTTCTAACCAGAAAAAGAAGTGTTTTTGGTTTCGCCGTGAGCCGGATGGGTAGGAACTACTCGCAAAAGTTAAACGATAGAACCTTTTTTAGATACAGATATACGGCGCTGACCGATGGATAAAGCCGGTTCACAGCGACACAGATGCCGATCAGGACGCAAATAAACTGGTCAGCTGATAAAATTGTAAGAGAGAATATGTCAATTAGAAATCCCGATGATGTTATTTCGTCGGGATTTTTTGTTGGCTGTCTAGGGCTACCAATCTTAAGAAAGGTGTTTTTTCTTCTTCCATTGGGAGTAAACCAACTGAATGATCCCGTCTTTCAAGCCCAAGTCTGGGACGATAATTGTATTGGCCCCGGCCCATTTCATGACCGATACGTAAATGTCGGCGGCTGGAACAATGACATCGGCGCGGTCGGCGTTCAGACGGAGTTTGTTGATTCGATCTTCCTGACTGAAACCCGCAATGTGGTTGCGAATCCGTTCAATCTCGGCTCGGGTGGTTTCCGATTCGGATGTCTTAGACGCCAAGTTGAACAGCTTGCTGATGTTACCGCCCGTACCAACCGCCGTGATTTCTTCCGACGAATCAACGTTGTCTTCTACCCAATCTTCAATTTTCCGCCAGGCACCTTTGGTTTCTTTGCCTTCCAGCAGCCGAACCGACCCAATTTTAAACGATTTGGAATTGATTTTCTGCCGGTTCTTGTACAGGTTTAACTCCGTACTGCCTCCGCCCACATCGATGTGCAGAAACTGCCGGTCGTCGAGGGCCTGCACGACCACGTTGTTGATCAGTTCGGCTTCTTTGCTACCGTCGATGATGTGTATTTTGATGCCCGTTAAGGCTTCGATTCGTTTGGCAACTTCGTGTCCGTTCGACGATTCGCGCATGGCTGATGTGGCACAGGCCATGTAATCTTCGACTTCATGCAGTTCCATCAGCAGTTTATAGACCTGCATGAGTTTAGCCGTCCGGGCTTCACTTTCGGGCGTCAGTTCACCAAAATTGAACACATCGTGCCCAAGGCGAAGAGGAAATCGTACGTATTCGACGCGCTTGAAGCTTATTACCTCGTCGTTGTGTAATACCGTTGAGATTTGCAGACGAGCCGCATTGGAACCGATATCAATGGCTGCTAGTTTCATCAAATATAAAGCGTGAGAGACTGGTTTGTTAGAAGAGCGCCTATGCGAATCAGGGCAGAACTGCTAACCAGTCAGTTATCCCATTTACTAAATTCATCCGTCAATTGTTCGGCCAAAAATAGGTTATTTTTGGGGACTATGGCTATAACCTATATCTTTGCTTAAGTGCTTATCAAGAAAGACGGAGGGACTGGACCCTACGATGTCTTGGCAACCAGCCGCTTAGTTTAGAGTCGGAAAAGGTGCCGCATTCCACCCCGGTTTTGTGGGGACAGATAAGTTAGCATTCCTGCTCTCTTCTCCTGATAAGCCCCTTCTTGTAGCGAATTGCTTTAAGGCTGCTCCTGGCATGCCTATGACTTTATAAACTTTTGGATCACTTGGAACTGATTACAGACCTTCTGAAAAAGCGAATTCTTGTTCTCGACGGTGCGATGGGAACGATGATTCAACGTTACAATCTTACCGAGGAAGACTACCGAGGGGAGCGCTTTAAGGACTATCCGCATGATGTAAAAGGAAACAACGATTTGCTGTCGATTACGCAGCCCGGTATCATTCAGGAGATTCATAAGCAATATCTGGAAGCCGGAGCGGATATTATCGAAACCAACACGTTCAGTAGTACGACCATCGCCATGGCGGATTACCACATGGAAGAGCTGGCCTACGAACTGAACTATGAGTCGGCCCGGATTGCCAAGGAGGCCGCCGTAGAAATAACGAACCAGAACCCGGATAAACCGCGCTTTGTGGCGGGGGCAATGGGGCCCACCAACCGCACCGCTTCGCTATCACCCGATGTCAACAATCCGGGCTACCGCGCCATTACGTTCGACGAACTCGTCAGTGCGTATTACGAGCAGGTAAGTGGTCTAGTCGAAGGCGGTTCGGATTTATTGCTAATCGAAACCATCTTCGATACGCTTAACGCGAAAGCTGCGTTGTTTGCTATCGATAAATACTTTGCCTTGAATCCGCAGCAGCGGGTCCTGCCCATCATGGTGTCGGGTACGATTACCGATGCTAGTGGGCGAACCCTGTCGGGACAAACGACGGAGGCTTTCCTGTATTCGGTTTCGCACTTGCCCTTGCTGAGCGTTGGCCTGAACTGTGCCCTTGGTGCCGAGCTGATGCGGCCTTACATTCAGACGCTGGCCAAGGAAGCCCCATTTTTTACGTCGGCCTATCCGAACGCGGGACTGCCCAACGAATTTGGCGAGTATGACGAAACGCCCGATAGCATGGCCTCGCAGGTCGAAGGGTTCATCCGTGATAGCTTTGTCAATATCGTTGGTGGCTGTTGTGGATCAACCCCGGATCACATTCAGGCGATTGCCAGGGTAGCCGCCAAGTACCCGCCCCGCCCGCTGCCGGAGCCCGAACCGTACCAGAAACTGAGCGGTCTGGAACCGTTAAAGATCACGGAACAAACCAACTTCCTGAACATCGGTGAGCGGACCAACGTGACGGGATCGAAAAAATTCGCCCGGCTCATCAAGGAAGGAAATTACGACGAAGCCCTGAGCATTGCCCGTGGGCAGGTTGAAGGTGGAGCGCAGGTGATCGACGTGAACATGGACGAAGGGATGCTGGATTCGGTAGAAGCCATGACCACCTTCCTGAACCTGATTGCCGCCGAACCCGATATTGCCCGCGTTCCGATTATGGTCGATTCGTCGAAGTGGGAAGTGATCGAAGCCGGTCTGAAATGCGTTCAGGGAAAAGCCATTGTCAACTCTATTTCGCTCAAGGAAGGAGAGGAAGCGTTTATCGAACGGGCCAACCTGGTTAAACGGTACGGGGCTGCAGCCGTGGTTATGGCGTTTGACGAATCTGGCCAGGCCGATTCCTACGAACGACGGATCGAAATCTGCGAACGCGCTTACCGGATTCTGGTTGATAAAGTCAATTTCAATCCGCAGGACATTATCTTCGATCCCAACATTCTGACGGTAGCGACGGGTATCGAAGAACACAACAACTACGCCGTAGACTTTATCAACGCCACGCGCTGGATCAAGGAAAACCTGCCGCTTGCCAAAGTCAGTGGGGGGGTGTCGAATATTTCGTTTAGCTTCCGGGGCAATGACGTTGTGCGGGAGGCCATGCACTCGGCCTTTTTGTATCACGCGATTCGGGCGGGACTGGACATGGGGATTGTCAATGCTGGTCAGCTCGAAGTGTATGACAACATTCCCAAAGAGTTGCTGGAACGTTGTGAGGACGTGTTGCTAAACCGGCGCGACGATGCTACCGAGCGACTGGTCGAATTTGCCGAAACGGTAAAAGCCAAAGGCAAAGTGGTGGTGCAGGATGAAAGCTGGCGCAACGAACCGGTTCGTGAGCGACTGAAATACGCCCTCATCAAAGGCATCACCGACTACATCGATCAGGATGTTGAAGAAATCCGGCAGCAGGTCGAGCGACCTTTGCACGTGATCGAAGGACCATTGATGGACGGTATGAACGTCGTGGGTGACTTGTTTGGCGAAGGGAAAATGTTTCTGCCGCAGGTCGTCAAATCGGCGCGGGTGATGAAAAAAGCGGTTGCTTATCTAACCCCCTTCATTGAAGCTGAAAAATCGGATGGTGAGTCGGCGTCGGCTGGAAAAATTCTGCTAGCCACCGTTAAAGGCGACGTTCACGACATCGGTAAAAATATCGTTGGCGTCGTACTGGGTTGTAACAACTACGAGATCATCGACCTTGGGGTAATGGTCCCAACGCAGAAAATTCTGGAAGAAGCGCGTAAGCACAACGTAGACATTATCGGGCTAAGCGGCCTGATTACGCCGTCGCTGGATGAGATGGTGGGCGTCGCTAAAGAAATGGAGCGGCAGGGATTCTCGATGCCGCTGCTAATCGGCGGAGCGACGACCTCTCGGATGCACACGGCGGTTAAGATAGATCCGCACTATTCAGGACCGGTTGTTCACGTGCTGGATGCCAGCCGGAGTGTTCCGGTGGCCGGTCGGCTCGTCAATGAACAGCAGACAACGAGAGACGCAATTTTCTCAGAAATAAAAACTGAGTACGCCAAATTACGCGACGACCACGCCCGCCGTCGGCAGGATAAAGCCACCCTGACCATCGAGAAAGCGCGTGAAAATCGGACGTCGATCGACTGGAGTAATTTTACACCGACAAAACCTGCTTTCTTAGGCAATCGCTATTTCGAAGATTACTCGATTGCTGAGCTGGCAAAATACATCGACTGGACGCCTTTCTTCCAGACCTGGCAGTTACACGGCAAGTATCCGGCAATTTTTGACGATGCTGTAGTGGGCAAAGAAGCGCGTCAGCTTTACGACGATGCCAACACACTCTTGCAGGAAATCATCGATAAGAAATTGCTGAAAGCCAAGGCTGTCGTTGGGTTCTTTCCGGCTAATTCGGCTGATGACGATGTGCTGCTCCACGATTTCGAAGAATACCAGCGCGACATTCCTTGTGAACGGCATGGTTCGCACCGTCACATTGAGTACAAAATCAGTCGGGCGCAGTCGCAGACGGCAGTTGGTCCGGCGGGTGAGTTGATCTACGATACCAAAACGGTGCTGCACTTCCTGCGTCAGCAAAACCAGAAAGCACCTGGTTTGCCAAATTTCTGTTTGTCTGACTTCATTGCTCCACTCGAAAGCAGCCGCGAAGACTACATCGGCGGCTTCGCGGTGACCGCCGGAATTGGCATTGAAGCCTTGCTTGACAAATACGAACGCGACCACGATGATTATAATAGTATCATGGTCAAGGCGATTGCCGACCGTCTGGCCGAAGCGTTTGCCGAGCGGATGCATGAGCGGGTCCGCACTGAATTCTGGCCCTACGCAACGGGCGAGACGTTTACCAACGAACAGCTTATCAAAGAAGCGTATCAAGGTATTCGCCCCGCACCCGGTTATCCGGCCTGCCCTGATCATACTGAAAAAGCAACGCTGTTCAACTTACTGGACGCGAACAAAATTGGGATCGAACTGACTGAAAGTTTTGCCATGTATCCGGCTTCGTCGGTAAGTGGTTTTTACTTCTCGCATCCTGAATCAAAGTATTTCGCCGTCGGTAAAATAAACAAAGATCAGGTGCATGATTACGCCTTGCGCAAGGACATGCCCGTTGACGAAATTGAGCGCTGGTTAGCACCGGTGTTGAATTACGATGCCTGATTACGGATACGAACTAAAAAGAGAAGCCCCGGCCGTATAACAGCCGGGGCTTCTCTTTTTATAAAAGGTAAGTCTGCCAAGGCAGTGATGCGGTAAACAAAGAACCGCCGGGGAGACCCGGCGGGACGATCCTCTAAAAGAGAACTGAATGTATGGGTGGATAAGCGGATAAATCAGCCGCACAAAGTTGTCTTATAAGTCTTTGTGTATGTAGGGGAGATCTGCCCAAAATCAGTACGGGAGAAACACGGTTTCGATTATGGTAAATTCCCGTATTTTCAGCGGTTAGGCAATATACTTATATGTAAGTAGTTGATCTGTAATAGTTTAACTTTAAGGGTGTTATTACGGTAAGTCGATGTCTTTCTATTCCTGATTTCGGTGATTACTTTAGCTATAACAACCATTCACCTGTACACTAGTATGCTGGAATTTGTGTTCAGTCGGGCCGAGATGGCTAGATTGATCGAGGAATGCGAATGCGACGATGATAGCAATGTTATTATCCGGTTGTCCTTCTCTCCTGGAAAGGATAAAGTGTTTCCCGCTCATGTTATTGCGTTTTGTGAAAATTCCCTTGGGGAAACTATTGGTGACGATGAAATCGATGGGTGTCCAAGACCTCCTGGGTGTGGTTAAACGCAAAACGTTACTGATTCGTATTCGCCGGGCATGTGGTTAGTTATTAGAAGGGCTATTGATTATTTCGATACCATTCCTCCCTTGATACTACTTATTTTAGCTGTAGCCACACTGGTTCAGCTAAAGAGGAATTACGTTATCTATTATATAGCCTGTCAGTTCGTGTTTAATGGCTATGCGAATCTATTGAATGAATTAGAAATTGATAACCTATACGTATACACGCTCAATTTTACGTGGTCATTCTTTATTCTTTCTCTTTATTTTATTGATGTCTACAAGTCGCCAGTCCTAGCCCGACTTGTTCTTACTATCGTTGTCTTGTTTCAGGTAATCTCACTTTTCCACGTACAGGAGGCTACTACTGAAATTACGTTTAACAGTGTATCGTTCGGGATTATCAGCTTGTTAGTGACGGGGTATAGTTTGATCTATTATACTAAACAGCTATCGGGGCAACCAAAAGAAAACATTCTGGGCGTACGCGATTTCTGGTACGTAAACGGTATTTTTACCTACTACGCCAGTAATTTTTTTATCTTCCTTACGTATAATATGCTCGTTAGTAAACACTACAGCAATATTAGTATAATATGGAGGGTTCATAACTTTGTTTTTCTGGCGATGTGCATTTATATTTTCATTGGATTACGATGCAAGCAGTCACCGGAGAAGTTGAAATCGTCATCATAGCAACCCTGTTCTTGCTCTTAATAACGGTAGCTCCTATTCTATTTGTGCTTATGCATCAACGTCAATACCATCGCTACTTGAGTGATAAAGAGGAGATGAAAAACCTGTATCAGCGGGAACTCCTCCAATCTCAGCTAGAAATTCAGAATCAGACTTTTCAACAAATCGGTGAGGAGCTTCATGATAACATAGGTCAGCTGCTTACGGTAGCCCTGATGCGGTTAAATGTCCTCGAAGACGTTGCTGGTCCAGATGCAAAATATTCGGTGGATCAGACGCGGGATATTATCCGGACGATTATAACCGATGTGCGGGCACTGGCGAAGACACTTGATCAGGATACCGTTCGTCGGTTTGGTTTAGTGCCCAGTCTAACGGTAGAGCTCGAACGAATCCAGCGCTCAGGTCGGTTGAAGACACACCTGGCAACCGCCGGAGACACCTATTCGCTTGGGGAGCAAACCGAAACCGTTTTACTTCGGATGGTACAGGAGGCACTCAACAACGCGTTGAAACACGCCAACGCCCAAAAACTAACTATTCTGGCTGACTACCAGAACGCCATGTTTACGCTGTCCATTGCCGATGATGGCTGTGGTTTTCGCCAAGAAGATATAACCCGGCGAACAATAGATGAATCGGGGGTTGGCCTGGTTAACCTGCACCGACGGGCAGGACTGCTGGGAGGAACCTGTACAATCGTTAGCCATCCCGGTGCGGGAACGAAAGTGGAGATCAAGCTGCCGCGCGAACTAACCGTTTAAAATATTAATTATCGGTAAAGCATAAATACTTATATTCAGCTATTGTCTGTGATAAAGCCACTGTTTACTTTTCGGGAATAATCATTTTCGCCCATCGTAGACATGCCCACTTCTATTGCTATTGCTGATGACCATCAGCTATTGGCTGAGGCTCTCTCGGACCTCATTCAAAAATTTGATGGGTACGAGGTC
Organism: Spirosoma oryzicola; assembly: GCF_021233055.1. Classification (NCBI taxonomy): domain Bacteria; kingdom Pseudomonadati; phylum Bacteroidota; class Cytophagia; order Cytophagales; family Cytophagaceae; genus Spirosoma; species Spirosoma oryzicola. The sequence goes on from NZ_CP089538.1 coordinate 1,536,080, forward strand.
CTTTACGTAGCCGCCAATGGTCGTGATCTATTAAATCGCATGAGTGATGGTCCCTTGCCGGATATTGCCTTGGTAGACTTGCATATGCCCGACATGGATGGATTTGAGACGGCTGCCCAACTTCGACAGCATTATCCAACCGTTCGGGTACTGGCTCTTTCGATGTCCGATCGGGAGGAATACATTGTTCGAATGATGCGTAATGGTGCGCGCGGTTACCTGTTGAAAGGATGCCGACCCGTCGAATTTCGCCAGGCGCTGGACGAAGTAATCAACAAAGGGTTCTACTATTCCGACTTTCTGACGTCCCAACTGATCCGTAATCTGAATACAGCTGAAACGGGAAATGAGGCTCCCGTATTCAACCTTAATAGTCGAGAGTACGATTTTCTGAAAATGGCTTGTAGCGAACTAACTTACAACGAGATTGCTGATAAGATGTGCGTTAGCCCCAGAACCGTTGATGGTTACCGTGAAGTTGTTTTTCAGAAAATGAGCGTAAAAACGCGGGTCGGCATGGTCATCGAAGCCTTCCGACACGGGTTAGTCGAGTTGTAGATCAGCAAAAATTACTCATTATAGCGTCAAACCAAATGGGCAAGAATAACCGTTCGGCTTGACGCTACTGGATAAACGTTTACCGAATCGATAGCTGCATGAGTTGGCGGCCCAATTCATGAATTGAAGCCTCCAGGCGCTCTGCCTGCTCAACCGAAGGGAAGGTTGACCCTGTCATAAATCGGTTGATGGACTCTAGGTCGATGCCTGTATGTCCGGCGATGTGATTGGCTTTGAGTTGTCTAAACAGATCCCAGACGGCGGTTGTGTCATAAACAGGAACGAAATCGATCGCATTTATCACCGAACGATAGCAGGTCGTTTCGTCGCTGGCACAGCTCGTCAGGATTGCCTGTAAGGTGTTGATTACCTGTTCAACGCTGGTACCACGAGCAGCGGCCAGTATGTTTGGCGTTTCGATACGCCCCCAGATGGACTTTCCTTGTTTCTCCATCACAACCTCAAAAACCTTGGTGTGACGCAGGACCGTTGTCCAGTGGCTACCGGTTCCTGATTTGTACGCTGTCCGGAGTAAGGCGTTTAACGTACCGGTAGGGATTTTCTCCGAGTTGGTAGTCGGAATAACGAAGCAAGCGGCATTGTTTTTAATCGAATGACTAAGGAGATTATAACCTTTGTGTTTCTGAATTACTTCCCAACCTTTTTCTTGGAGAAGTTTATTAAGTACAGAAGTTTTCATAGGGAACATTCAAGCTAGTACAAAACGAGATAGACATGTAAATATACCCATTAAAGAGATACTACATATGCCGTATAGTTAATTTTTCAGATTTATTTTTTAAAGTAAGTAGAATGATGGTGACTTTTAAGATGAAAAGGAGTCTTCGTCGTTAACAAAAGATATTTATAAAGGTTCAAGAAAATATAAATTGTAACTTATATACGATATTGTTACTGTAATTAGTAAATGATAAATAACAGATTTTCAAGTATTTATAAGAATAACACCTCTATGCCTTTTCTATAATTCATGATTGACTGTCAGCAAATAGACGCAAGACCTTTTAAAAAGCTTATTCTGTACCTTATACCAAAAAGTACGTTACAAAGAAATGGGACTAGTCACAAAATGTGTATTCTTTTAAAGAAAGATTGTTGGTAAGATAATGTTCATCTTACCATAAAAGCGAATGAGGTAGTAAAATATTCCTTTAATCTTATCCAATCGCCCATTTGTAAGATCGTCAGGCTTGTAAACGTACCCATGCTGAAAGTTATGCGGTGCATGAATAGCCTACCGGTAGCAGCGCCTAACGCTGTCTGGATTGGACCAGACTACTATTTCATTAGGAGCAAAGCACGGTCTGTCGATACCAACTGACGAAGCGACTGATGCCTTCTTCGATTTGAACCGATGGCAGATAACCGATACGATTATTGGCACGATGTAAGTCCGCACTAGTCAGGGTTACATCGCCTGGCTGATTTGGCTGCCAGTCTATTACGGCTTTGCGTCCTACTGCCTGCTCAATGATTCCTACCAATTCGCTTAATTTAACCGCGCCTGATCCGCCGATATTAAGCAGGTCGAACCCTTTGAGATGGTTGATGGAGCGGCTAATTCCCATTATCGTATCATATATATAGGTATAATTACGTGATGTGCTGCCATCGCCATAGATTGTAATGGGCTGTCCGCCGTACATTTTTTCTGTAAAACGGCTGATGGCCATTTCGGGACGCTGGCGAGGGCCGTAAACGGTGAAAAAACGAAGGCAGGCTACATCGAAACCATGTAGGTGGTGATACGTATGAGCCAATAACTCCGCCGACCGTTTAGACATTGCGTAAGGGGACAAAGGTAAGTTTGCATCATCATCTTCCCGGAATGGTACAGCACTGGAGTTGCCATAAACTGACGAAGAGGAAGCCATTACCAAACGTCGGACCTCGGTCAGTCTCATGGCTTCTAGCAGGGAAAGGGTACCGTTAACATTTACATCAATGCATAAAGCTGGCTCGCGCACCGAATCGCGGACCCCTGTACGGGCAGCCAGGTGTACAACTGTGTCGCAGCGATACTGGCGTAGCACATCGGTCAGGGATGCTTGGTCGCGAATGTCATTTTGGATAAACGTAAAATTGGGATGGGTCGTTAGGAAGTGAATGTTTATGTGTTTACGAACCGGGTCGTACTGATTGTCGAAATTATCGTACCCGATTACGGTGTGTCCCATCGAAAGAAGGTGTTCGGTCAGATGGGAGCCGATAAAACCTGCGGCACCGGTAAGCAAAATTTTCATAAGTAGAGGTAGTTATCAAGTTGAGCCATGAGCAGTTCAATTCAAACTGTAGCAAGCCTAATCAGCATACAGCGCTGATTAGGGCGCCTGCTCATAACCAATAGCGAATTTAATAAACAAGCTGTATAATTTGCGGAGAAAAGTTTAATAAATATTTACAAATTCATTTATAAGTAAACTAATGAAAGATTTATAGAGCTATTGATTGGTAAGTAAAAGACATTCGTTAGGCTTGACACACAGCGGTTTCCGTCGAATAACCTCATCGCAGAATTGTGTATAACGATGCAATAGCTAGTAGTATATTACGGAAAACTGTGTAGACATGCAGACATTTATGTGAACTCGATCAGTCATTGAACTCTACCTTATATATACTGCTTCTATCCTTCTGCTACTAATTAAATAGGTAGCGTTCATTGCGTAGCAAGCAGGACCGTATTTAGTTGCGGACTTGACTCTTTGAGACGCGTAAGATTTCCTCGCCTGGAATAGTCATTATCTGATTCGCCCAGAACGTTAATGCTATTGCGATACTGCTGATTCTTCAGGCTGTATAGTTGACTTGAGCGGTATGAGAGACGGTGCGCGATTCAGGCTTGCCCGTAAACAAGCTTGAACCGCTATTGTGACAAGTCATTAGCATGGACTCATCGCCTAATAAAGCTTATTGTTGAAAAACGACATTTGTAATCATTGGTGCGTTCCTATTCTCATAAACGAATGGAAACTTATTAATTGCTTATGGGGTACATTTCTAAAAGGTGATTAAATAGGTTTTTGACAAATATTTATTTAATAAACTAGAAGCATTTGGTATTAAAGATTTTTTTATATGAATTTACGAAAGAATGTAAGCCACTACAAGGAAAGAAGCTGACGTCGATCCGTTATTTAATCGAATTACCTGTTTACTTATAAGTAGTTGGTTTGCTTTTTATTTTTTACTAACCTAATCCGTGTATGTTAAAAACACTACAAAAATGTGGTGTGGTTGCTTGTGCCGTAACGGCGCTGCTGGCCATGCCTTCGCTTAGTAAAGCGCAATCACCGGGCGATTTAAAAACCGTATCGAGAAGCGCTAAAATTACCTCTGATCTGCTAAGTGTTCAACAAAGCAACGGAGCGCCGACACCACCGCCAATCCGAGACGGGCAGATTAAGTATGAATACGTTATTAATGGCAACATGATTGCCATTGAAGCGGTGGCCAGCGATATGAACGGGGAGGCTCTGCTGGCCCAGTTGCAGGCCTTAGGTCTTACGCAGGGTGTCGCTTTCAAGAGTATGATCTTCGGATTTCTGCCCATCGACAAACTGGATGATCTGAAGAATGTGGCGTCTCTCAACTACGCGCGTCCTTACTACAAGCCGGAAAACAACGTCGGTAAAGTAACATCGCAAGGGGATAAAGCGTTGCGGGCTGACCTGGCTCGTCAAACCTACGGCGTAACAGGAGCCGGTTCGAAAGTCGGCGTTATTTCCGACTCGTACAACGTGCTGGGAGGGGCTGCTGCGGGGGTAGCGTCTGGCGATCTGCCCGCCAACGTACAGATCATTGATGATTTCAGCTCGGGTACCGATGAAGGCCGCGCTATGGCCGAAATTGTCCATGACGTAGCACCGGGAGCCGCTATTGCGTTCAACACGGCTAATAGGGGGCAGGCCGGGTTTGCCAAAGGAATCATTGACCTAGCCGCTGCGGGCTGTAATATTATCGTCGATGATATCATCTATCTGGCAGAGCCTTTCTTCCAGGATGGTATCGTTGGGCAAGCGGCTGATCAGGTCGTTGTGAACAACAATGTAACCTACTTCTCGTCGGCAGGAAACCGGGCCCGTCAGTCGTATCAGGCTAAATTTGCCAATTCAGGCATCAACATACCTGGCTACGGGGTAGCCCACGATTTTGGTGGGGGAGACATCTATCAAAAAGTCACGGTTGCTAATGGTGGGACCCTGCGCCTTGTACTCCAATGGGATCAGCCCTTCCGCTCAGTGAGTGGCGGAGTAGGTGCCAGAACGGATCTGGACATCTTGTTTTTTAGAAATGGTGTACCCCTAGCAGGAGGAGGCACTAATGATAACATCGCGTCCGGTGACCCTGTCGAAGTAACCGGTACCTACACCAACACAACAGGCGCTCCCGTCGATATTGACGTAGTGATTGTGAAATACGCCGGACCTGATCCTTCTCTTATCAAATGGGTCAATTTCGGTAGCCGTACAAGCATTGTCGAATATGATACCCGGAGTGGAGCTTCGTACGGTCATAACAGTGCTGCGCGGGCAATTTCGGTAGCGGCTACTGCTTACTTCGACACACCTGCTTATAACCCAAGTCTGTCAACGGCAGTGGTCGAAGTATTCTCGTCGGCCGGTGGTACGCCAACCTTGTTCGATGCTGCCGGGAACCGCATCAGCCAGGATGGGATTATTCGCCAAAAGCCTGAAATTACGTCGGTCGATGGCGGAAACAACACGTTCTTCTCGTCAGACTATGAACCCGATGGTTTCCCGAACTTCTTTGGTACGTCGGCGGCTGCCCCGCACGCTGCGGCTGTTGCTGCACTGATGCAGGAACGGGCGAAAAATACGCTCTCGCCCAGCGATGTTCTGTCAAAAATGACGAGTACGGCACTGGATATGGACGATCCGCTGACGCCTGGGTTTGACAATGGCTTCGATTACCGCACGGGTTACGGATTCATCCAGGCTGACAAAGCAATTCAGGCATCGGGTTCGAACGAGCCAATTGGTATCACGAGCTTTACCTGTAATACGACCAACTCGATGCTGACCAGCGTTGATTTCGTCGTTGGCTATCCAAACGGTACGTTTACGCCAGCGTTGCCTCCGCTGTTCATCAACGGCGTTACGGGTTCGGGCCAACTAGGTGTGAAATACAACTATCCGTTCGACAACAATCAAAGTCTGTTACCGATTCAGGATGCGGCCACGCGTTCAACCTACTTTGTTTGGAACTTCCGCGAAGCGTGTGCGACCAACACTACACCGAATCAGCCTCCTGTATTCAATGGTGTAACGTCACTGACGGGCGTTGTTGGAACTGCGTTCCGGTATAACCTGCCACCAACGACGTTCACAGATCCGGAGAGCCAGTCGTTAACGTTTGCCACAAGTGGTTTACCGGCCGGTCTTGGTTTTGAACCGATCACCCGTGTCATTAGCGGTACGCCTACATCACCGGGCACGAGCCAAGTAACAGTGACAGCTACGGACACTGGCGGCTTAGTCGCGTCGGGTACGTTTACGATTGCGATCAGCCAAACGGCTACACAACCGCAACCCCCTGCTTCGTTGACGATTACCAGCTACAGCTGTAACATCTCACCAACGGGATTGTCGAGCGTTAATTTCGTCGTTGGTTACACGACTGGCGGATTTATACCGGCTCTACCTCCGCTGTTGATCAACGGTGTAACGGGTCAGGGTCAGTTGGGCGTTCAGTACACGTACACGTTCGATAACAACCAATACGTATTACCGATTCAGGATGCAGCTACGGGTTCAACCTACTTCGTCTGGAACTTCCGGGCGGCTTGTGGAACCACACCCGTTGCCAACCGTCCGCCCATTTATAACGGCGGTCTGACCGATCAGGTAGGTACTGTCGGCGTACCGTTCAGCTACACGATTCCAGCCAATGCGTTCACCGATCCAGATGGACAGGCAACATTGCGGTATTCGGCGGTTAACTTGCCTGCCGGGCTTACTATCGGTGTTACGTCGCGTGTGATCAGTGGTACACCAACAACAGTAGGTACCCGAACTGTAACGGTTCGCGTTACCGATGCTTCGAGCGCGACAGCAGTCGGAACCTTCGTGATTACTATTGGCTCTACACCACCGGCTACGTTCGCTATCGCGAGCGTGAACACCATCAGCTGCGTGGCTACAACGCCTAGCGAGCGTCAGGTGACCTTTACGCCACAATACAGCGGTACCAACGGTCAGCCGATTACATTCTCAGTTGTGAATGAAACAGTACCAACGACGGCTCCTGGTCCCTACACGCTCCGTCTTTACACAGACAACCCAACGGTTACGCTGCGTGCTCAGCAAGCGGGAACTGCCGGTGCTTCTACCTTTGCTTATAACTGGCTGGCTGCCTGTAACACGGCTGCGCGAGTGGGTATAGCTGAACGCCAGTCTGATCTCACGGTCACGCTGATGGCTAACCCGGTACCTAGCCAGGATGCCGAAGTAGAAGTTCGTGGAGCGACGGGCCAAGCGCTGGATTTCCAGGTGTTTGACGAGCAGGGCCGTTCAATTAGCAAACGGGCTGTTAGCCAAGCCGCCGAAGTAGAGCGCCAGACGCTTCAACTCGGTCACACGAAAGGGTTGTATCTGCTGAAAGTCAACACAGCTACGCAAACGAAAACAGTGCGAATACTGAAAAACTAACAGCCGCTCTGTTGATGAAAAGAGGCACCTCCGTTGTAATGGAGGTGCCTTTTTAGTTAATGGCGAGTATGATTGAGCCGCAACCCTGATTTTATGGAATCAATACCGACTCACAGATGTACGTTGGAATGATACCCGTACTGCGAATTTGTACCTCAACGTCCTGTGCCTGCGTGTTGCCGCTTAATACCAGCACGGTGTCCAGCCCAAATTTGTTACCCCCCAGAATATCGGTGCGCAACGTATCACCTACCATCAGTACATCGCGCTTGCTGACGTGTCCGTCCTCCGGGGTTTCCAGACCGCGAGGAACCACATTCTCAAGCCGTTCGTAAGCAAACATAAAGAGTTGCGCATCGGGTTTGCCGAACCGAATGAACTGTTTTCCAACGATGGTTTCGATCATTTCCGCGACGGCTCCGATGGCGATGGCAATGCGTGTTTTGGAAACGGGATAGGTTTCGTCGGTATTGGCAACAATGACCGGAATATTACGCTTGCGCAGTAAGTTGACGGTTTTGTTTAGGTCCGTATTCCAGTCGAATCCTTCGTCGTCAAGTAGTACCAGTGCGTTTATGTCGGCGATATCGGCTAAATCTACCTGATTGATGGGCAGCGTTTTTAAGTCCGTCGTTTCGAGGTAGTGAGCCGAACTGGCAGTACCCAGATACGCTACTGTCCCGTGATTGACTTTTAGATCGAGGTATTCCCGCGCCAGCATGCCCGACGAAATAATACGCTCCGGCGTAATGGCGTAAAGACCCTGTCGGTAATACGATTCGGCCAGCTCTCTTGGACTGCGTGATGCGTCGTTCGTTAATACGTAAAACTCCTTGTCGTTGTCCCGAAGCCAGTTAAACGTGTTTTCAATACCGGGCAATACCCCTTCGTAGTTTTTCAGCACGCCAAAGGCATCGAAGAAAATTACTTTATAGTTGGCGGCTACGTCTCTGAAATCGGCAAGTTGCATAAGAAATGGTACGTGGCTATATAGTAATGCTTACCGCTATTTATATGAATATGGTAAGGCGGCAATAGATTATTCGTCTTTCTTTGAAAAACTCTTCGTAAAAATACGGGTATAGCGCGCTAAAATAACTTTCTTATAAAAAAAGCTGTGTCAAAAGGGACCACAGGCAGTCGCTCAGTGCTCTATGACGCTTGTACGAAACGGCTGTTAAATGCTCAAACAGCTGTTGAATATTATTAAGAAACACGTTGTAGGCCCCGATCTGACCAAAAACAGTATTTTTAGCAAATCAACCTGTACGACCTATGAACCGAATTGTTCTACTGCTGGCTTCTTTCGGAACGGCACTGGCCTTTGGGCAACCTACACCGAGCAAAATCGACGCATCAGCGCAGCAAAAAAACTACCAGCCACCTGTTTTCACCGATTCTGACCGACTAAAAAACATCGAAACGGTTTTTCCCGTAATCGATAAAATCTACCAGGAATATGCTGCGAAGAACCATTATCCGGGCGTGGTGTATGGCTTGGTAGTCGATGGAAAGCTCGTCCATTCGGGCGGGCTGGGTTATACCGATGTGGCCAAAAAAACGGCGGCAACGTCCCAATCTGTGTTTCGCATTGCCTCAATGACCAAGAGCATTACGGCAATGGCGGTTGTTAAACTCCGCGATGAGGGGAAGCTCCGACTCGATGATCCCGTTACGAAGTACATTCCCGAAGCGGCCAAATTCACGTACCTGACTTCCGATGCGCCAGTCATAACCGTGCGTAACCTGCTAACCCACTCGGCGGGATTTCCCGAAGATAACCCCTGGGGCGACCGTCAACTAGCCGATACGGACGAAGACTTACTAACGCTGCTCAAAGGGGATGTGTCGTTCTCCAATGTGCCCGGCGTTGCCTACGAATACAGTAATTTAGCCTTTGCCATGCTGGGCCGGATCATCGCAACCGTATCGGGAAAACCGTACCAGCAATACATCACTGAAGCTATCTTGAAGCCGCTGGGCATGACCCACACCGAATGGGAGTACACAAAAGTCCCCGCCAACCAACTCGCGCATGGCTATCGGTGGCTCAACGAGCAATGGGTCGAAGAGCCGCTGCTGCACGACGGGAGTCACGGGGCCATGGGCGGTCTGCTGACATCCATCGATGATTTTAGTAAGTATGTCGCGTTTCATCTGTCGGTCTGGCCTCCGCGTAACGGAGTCGAAACCGGACCAGTTAAGCGGAGTTCGGTGCGGGAAATGCACATGCCCCGTACGTTCCGGGATTTAAGCCCGGCTTTTCGCTTTCCTAACGGTCGGGTGACGCCGATGGTCACTCATTACGCTTACGGACTGACCTGGAGTCATGACGGCGACGGACGCGATTATGTAGCGCATAGCGGTGGATTGCCGGGCTTTGGTAGTCAGTGGCGGATGCTACCCGAGTATGGTATCGGCGTTATTGCCTACGGTAACCTGACGTATGCAAATCTGGGTGCGGTCAACTGGGCGGTGCTGGATACGCTGCTGTCAATGGCGAAACTGAAACCGCGTCAGCTGCCTGTCTCACAAATCCTGCAACAGCGAAAAGCGGAACTGGTCAGCCTGCTGCCCGACTGGACGAATGCCGAAAAAAATCCGATTTTCGCCGAGAACTTCTTCCCTGATCATTCGCTTGAAAACCGTCGCAAAGCGGCTCAGTTGTTGTTTTCAAATCTGGGTAAAGTCGTGCGGGTTGGCGAGTTGATACCCGAAAACCAGCTACGCGGTCATTTCGTAATCGAAGGTGAACAAGGGGCTGCCGATGTGTTTTTCACGTTAACTCCGGAAAACCCGGCCCTGATTCAGCAATTGGACATCAAAAAACTCTAAGACCGCCCGGCGTTCCGTGTTACAGGGCTTTCATAAAGGCGACCAAAGCTTGCTTCTCGGTAGTTGTCAGATTGAGCTTGTCGAAAGGTAAGGTCTGGTTCTCTAGGGTGAATCCCAAGCCTACACCACCTCCTTTGTCGTAAAAGTCAACGACCTGTTCCAGCGTTTTATAGACGCCATTATGCATATAGGGAGCCGTTAGTGCGACTTGCCGGACCGTCGGTGTTTTGAAAGCGTGGTGATGAATGCCGATCCGGGTTGACCGGTAGCGACCTTCGTCGGCGTCGAGCTGTTTTTCCGATGCCGTGGCGGGAGTGCCTATCACCTCGCTTTCTGTTTTGATATAAGCCGGTGGAATGGTGCCGTTGAAGAGCGGGAAAAAGTGACAGGTAGCGCACTTTCCTTTGCCCATAAATACGTTGAAACCCGCTTTTTCCTGAGCGGTCAAAGCAACTTGTTCTCCGCGCAGGTAACGATCGGGCCGCGCGTTTAGGTTGGTCAATGACCGAATGTAAGACGCGAGGGCGTTTTTTACGTTTTTCTCGGTTACGCCATCCGCATACGCCCTGGTAAATTGAGTGCGATACGTAGAATCGTTTTGTAAGGTTTTTATGGCCCGATTAATGGAACCGCCCATCTCCCGCGTGTTGTGAATGACGTCGGAAATCTGATCTTCCAGGTAGAACGTCCTTGAATCCATAAATTGAAAGGACTGGAAAGCCGCATTTACCAGGGTTGGCGTGTTTCGATCAATTCGATTTTTGGCATCCAGCGTTAGTGACGACGTTTCACCGTCGGTAAAAGCTCGGTTCGGCTGATGGCAACTCGCGCACGAACGTTGCCCGTTGCCTGATAGCCCTGGATCGAAGAAAAGCGTTTTCCCCAATGCCACGCGTTGGGTAGTCGGCTGGTCATAGCTGTAGGGCAGAAAAAAGGTGGGGTCGAAAGCGTTGGTATCCGAGAGGGTGCGGGCCGACGAACGGAGCATTCGTTTGTCAGTTGCCAACGGATAGCCAAGCGTCAATTGTGCATCCATCAACAAGCGACTCAACGGATAAGCATACTGCCGGATAAAACGGAGCCGATCGAACTGGTTGAACGACTGACCACGTAAGGCTTGCGTTGCCCCACGAAGCGTTTGACGAAGCTGCGCGTTGATCGGACTAGCTTGCGCCGAAAGGGGATAAGCGTCAAACGTTCGTTCTATACTTTCGAGTGCGGTAATGCTCTCGGGAAGCGAGTGCAGCGCAACCGGCGAGTCGAAGCCCGTGATACCCAGTGTAATCAGGCGAGCCACCTCCAGCCGCATGGCGTCGAATACCTGACTATTCGTTAGTTCGGTGTAGCCAGCTACCCGTCTCAGCTGACTTATCGTCGTCTGAATAGACGCTACCTGTTGAAGCAAGTCGGGTCGGCGGGACGCATCCAACGGAAAAATTAGCTCTTCCGCGACTTGTAAGCCGCTTGGCTCGATCACAATGCCTATTCCGTCATCAACCTCACCCTCCGGTAAAGGAGGGCCGTTGAGTGACTTGGCAGATCCCGAAAAGTAAAACTCCGTCAGGAACTCGACCCGCTTGTAGGCCAGCCTCGACCGGCGAAATGCGGCTTGTACGGCAGAGGCTGGCCGGTGTTTCTCAATAGCCGTGCGCAACGCCGTGACAGCGGAATCGAGCCGTGCCAGATCGGTTAGATAGGTTGCCTTAACGGTCTGATGCGGCTGTGTAGCAACAAAGGCCGGAACAAAAGCCGCCACTACGACCAGCAGCGCAGCAGCTACCAGGCTATGCGGTCGTGATAAACGGTAAAGCAGTGGCTTCATAAGACGATTCCTGAACACAAGTCAGCCAACAAAAATAAGCGTTTGGGCCATTGTGTCAAAAATCGGCATACCGTTGGTAACGAAGGCACGGCGGGTATTTCTAAATTGAGAAGAAACGCGGAGCTATCCAACCTCACGTTTCTACACCAACCCGAGAAATACACCAGAAACGTAAAGCTTACTTACTTAAGCAACGGTATTGGCCAAGGTCCCGATTCCGTCAATCGTGATGCGAATTTCATCACCCGATTGAAGGGTAAAACTGTCGGGTGGTACAATGCCGGTTCCCGTCATCAGAAAGCAACCGTAGGGGAATGAGCATTCACGGAAAAGAAACGAAACCAATTCCGTATGCTGGCGTTTCATCTGGCTGATGGCGATGCTGTTGGTAAAGGCTGTCTGCCCATCGCGGAGAATTTCGAGTTGGATTTGAGTTTCGGGCGAAATCGGCGCTTCTGGAACGTACAGGCAAGGTCCCAGGGCCGCGCTGCCATCGTAACTTTTAGCCTGGGGCAGATACAGCGGATTTTCGCCTTCGATGCTTCGCGAACTCATGTCGTTGCCGCACGTGTAGCCCACAATTTTACCCGATGCGGTGATGAACAAGGTTAACTCGGGTTCGGGAACGTTCCAAGTTGAGTCGGCTCGGATTCGAACGTCGGCACCAGGACCGACAACTCGTTCAGCTGTCGATTTAAAGAACAATTCGGGCCGTTCGGCGTCATACACCCGGTCGTAAAAATTGTCTCCTCCCGCTTTTTTTGATTCTTCCATGCGGGCGTCGCGGCTGCGCAGGTAGGTCACGCCCGATGCCCAAACCTCCTGCCGGCCGATAGGGGCCAGTAAGCCTGTTTGTACCCATTGCTGGTGATCATCAGCGGGCGTAGCCGATTGAGTGAGTTGCCGCAGTGTATCGTGCAGATTATCCTGGTTAACCAAGTCGTCCCAGCTATCGGCAGGAACGGAATAATACGAATTGTTGGATTCAAGAACGATGCCGGAACGGGTTTTGTAAAGTTTCATGGTAGGAGATTGACTATAATGGGTAAAGAAGGTTTGACGGATCTTTTACTTGACAACAGATCGTTCTTGACCGGGAATGTCTAAAATGAAATCGAGTACTCTGGGCCAAAATTCGCCGAAAAAGTGTTATATTAGTAGGCTTACGTACCACCGAACCGGTGGTTTTATAGAAAATGCTGCAAAAAACACGGGGCCTGGCCCTCAGTTATATCCGTTATCGCGAAACATCCATTATTGCCCGCGTCTACACCGAAGAGTTTGGCTTACAAAGCTACATTGTCAATAGCGTCCGAACGGCCAAGAGCAAAAACAATAAGATTGCGCTTTTCCAGCCGTTGACGCTGCTGGATATGGTTGTCTACAACAAACCGGATCGGGATATTCATCGACTGTCGGAAATCAAAACCAGCCATCCCTTCCAGAGCCTGCCTTTCGAAGTAAGCAAGTCAACGATTGCGATGTTCGTAACGGAAATGCTCAACAAGGTGCTGAAAGAAGAAGCGGGCAGCCCAATTCTGTTCCGGTTTCTGGTTGATTCGGTGCTGTTTCTGGAGGAAGCCCGTACGAATTACGAAAACTTCCATCTCACGTTTTTGCTCAAGTTATCGTTTTTTCTAGGCTTCGGACCGGAGAGCGCCCGCGAGTTTGAGAATCAGTTGCGCGAAAATGCCTACGCGTTTTTACCCGACGATGAAATGGAAACTGCGCTGAACAGCATGGTACGACAACCGTTTGGAACGCCCATTCGACTGGCGCGCGCGGCCCGGAATGAACTGCTCGATGCGCTGGTGGCCTATTACCAGATTCACATTGACACCATCGGTGAAGTAAAATCGTTGCCAGTTTTGCGGGAGCTGTTGAGCTAGTGTCACGTAGCGCAAGTGTTTTTAATCAGAGTGGTGTCGGGTTCTCAAACCCGACACCACTCTGATTAAAAACAGCTACAATCTTAAATTTTACGTTTCAGCTCAAAATGCTGACCCAGGTAAAGCCGGCGAACCTGTTCGTCATTGGCTAGATCTTCGGCAGAACCTTGCTTCAAAATTTTACCTTCGAACAGCAAGTAAGCGCGGTCGGTGATGGAGAGGGTTTCGTTTACGTTGTGGTCGGTGATCAGGATGCCGATGTTGCGGTGCTTTAGTTTCGCGACAATGCTCTGAATGTCTTCGACCGCAATGGGGTCAACGCCCGCAAATGGCTCATCCAGCAAGATAAACTTAGGATCAACGGCCAGCGCACGGGCGATTTCCGTACGTCGGCGCTCTCCACCCGATAGCACCTTGCCTTTGTTTTTACGCACGTGAGTCAAGCTAAACTCATTGAGCAGTTCCTCGACTTTCTCTTTTCGCTGATTTTTCGGTATGTCGCTCATTTCCAGAACGGCCAGTACATTTTCTTCGACCGTCAGATCGCGAAAAACAGAAGCTTCCTGCGCCAGATAGCCTAGGCCCAGGCGGGCCCGTTTGTACATGGGCAGGTCGGTTACGTCTTTGTCATCAATAAAAACTTTGCCGCTGTTGGGTTTGACCAGACCAACGGCCATGTAGAATGATGTGGTTTTACCCGCACCGTTCGGACCGAGCAAGCCTACAATTTCGCCCGTCTCGACCTGGTAGGATACGTTGTTGTTGACTAGACGCGACCCGTATTTTTTTATTAAGTTTTCAGTTCTCAGAATCATGCTGATGCGTTATCAAAAAACGGTCAGTACCGCAGGTGTTAAACCGGGGGTAACCACAAAGTTCGGACGAATACCAGCCACTGCCAACTATTTTTAGGGCTGGTCCGCTGCTAAACCTGTTTATTAACAATTTTTAAAGGGGAAGTATTCGTTTCCTGACGGATTTACACTTTAAGGCCGTTTTAGGAATAAACCAATTACTGGTATAGATTCAGGGTTTAATTCGTTGACTCTTCGTCCATTTCATATGCCTCAAATTCGTCAGTTAACTGCTTATCTGGAAGCCTTTGCTCCGCTGTCTTACCAAGAATCGTACGATAACTCCGGCCTGATTGTGGGCGATCCCAACGCCGAGATTGCAGGGGTTCTGGTCACACTCGATGCTACTGAAGCCGTTATCGACGAAGCGATTGCCAAAGGGTGTAACGTGGTCGTGGCCCATCACCCCATTGTGTTTAAGGGACTCAAAAAAATAAATGGCAAAACCTACGTGGAACGGGCTGTTATCAAAGCCATCAAAAACGACGTAGCGATTTACGCGGCTCATACAAACCTCGATAATGTGGCCGGTGGGGTCAATTTCAAGATTGCCGAGAGACTGAAATTACAGAACGTACGGATACTCGCTCCCAAATCGCAGGTGCTGAGCAAACTGGTTACGTTTGTGCCCGTCGCTGATACGCAACCCGTACTGGATGCGCTTTACGCGGCTGGGGCGGGGCAGATCGGCGACTACAGCAACTGTAGTTTTCGGGTGAGCGGTACGGGAACGTACCAACCGGGTGAGAACGCCCAACCCGTAATCGGTCAGGTAGGCGAGTACCACGAAGAAGCCGAAAACCGGATTGAGGTTATCATGCCAACGCAGCAGCAGGGGCAACTACTAACCGCTCTTCGGCAGGCGCACCCGTACGAAGAAGTCGCTTATTACCTAACGGCGTTGGATAATCAGAATCAGGAAGTTGGCTCCGGGGCCATTGGCGACCTACCTGAAGCGCTTGATAGTCAAACCTGGCTTCGGTATTTGAAAGAAAATATGGCCGTCAGTCTGATTCGCCACACGCCCTTTGTCGACCGCCCAATCCGGCGTATAGCGGTCTGTGGGGGCGTAGGGAGCTTTTTGCTGCCGGACGCGATCCGATCAGGAGCCGACGTTTTCGTAACTGCCGATTACAAGTATCACGAGTTTTTTGACGCCGATGGCCGAATCACGATCTGCGATATTAACCATTACGAAAGTGAAGTCTTTACAAAAGAGTTAATTAGCCAGTATTTGGCGAAAAAATTCACTACTTTTGCGGTAATTTTATCAGAAACGGACACCAATCCCGTCCGGTTCTTTATATAGCACTAACTATTTTCCGAATGGAACTGACGATTGCGCAAAAATTAGACGCTCTTCTTAAACTGCAATCCCTTGACTCTCAGCTAGACGAACTCATCAAAATTCGTGGCGGTCTGCCCGAAGAGGTGCGTGATCTGGAAGATGATATAGCCGGATTCGAAACGCGAATAGGCAAGTTTCAGGCTGAAATCAAGACGCTGGAAGAAGATATCGAGCGCAACCGGATTGCCAAAAAAGACGCTGAGAAGCTGATCACCAAATACAAGGATCAGCAGATGAACGTTCGCAATAACCGCGAGTTCGACGCGATTTCGAAAGAGATCGAGTTGCAATCGCTCGAAATCGAACTAGCCGAAAAGCGAATCAACGAAGCTCAATTCCGCGTGCGGGGTAAGGAAGAGGAGATTAAAACGACGACGGCTGCGCTCAACGAACGGAAAGAAGATCTGAAAGCGAAAAAGCAGGAGCTGGACCAGATTACGTCGGAAAGCCAGGAAGAAGAAAAAGCGATTATCGACCAACGCGACGAGCAGGCGACCACGATTGAGCCGCGCTTGTTGAACTCGTACAATAAAATTCGGGGCAACGCGCTGAACGGCCTTGCGGTCGTTATGGTGAAACGGGGCGCTTGCGGTGGTTGCTTCAACGTGGTTCCACCACAACGTCAGGCCGACATCAAAGACAAAAAGAAAATTATCGTCTGCGAACACTGCGGACGGATTTTTGCCGATGTCGAAGGTGTTCCCGAACCCGCTCCGGTTGGACGTGGTCGCTAGGTAATTCATGAATTGAACAAAAAAGGTCGTCTGTCAGGCGACCTTTTTTGCTGTATTGATTTTTAATATGTTGTCTGTCAAAGGCTTTTGCGTATTGGTTGTTGGGTTCTTTCTTTTTCCATTTGGCGTCTATGCACAGGATTTTGTCTGGACTCCGGGATTAGAACGGGCCTACGAGGATTTACAAAAGCTGAAAGTCCAATCGGCCCGGCAAGCGCTGGTGAAAGAAAGCAGTCGAAACGGTGTCCGTATTTTTCTGGATGATTACGCTGACATGCTCACGCTCGTTACTTCCGACGATGAACAGGTGTTTGCCGATAGGAGTGACCGGGAAGATGAGCGGATAGACGCTTTGAAGACGCTAGACGACAAGTCACCCTGGCAACGCGTATTGCAAGCTGAAGTCCGGCTTCACTGGGCGTTTGCAAAGTTGAAGTTCGGTAAAGAGGTCAGTGCTAGCTGGGACGTTATTCGGGCGTATAAGCTGTTGACTACTAACCAAAAAAAGTTTCCCGATTTTCTGCCCACTTACAAATCGCTGGGTACGCTCCACATCATGGTTGGATCGGTACCTGACAACTATAGCTGGGTCGCCAGTCTGCTAGGGCTTCGTGGTACGATTCAGCAAGGCCAGCAGGAGCTTCAGCGGGCGCAGCAAGATGCACGGTTTGGACTAGAAACTCAGTTAATCGATCTGATGGTCCGGGCGTACGTGCTGAAATTCTCGGATGCTGATGGCAGGGCGTTGCAGCGGCTGGTCAAAGACAACCCCGATAATGGGTTGCTTCACTTTTTTGGCGCAACCATCGAGCAAAAAAACGGGCATAGCGAACAGGCGTTGTCGTTTTTGGCAAAGCGTCCTACGGGTCCCACTTATCTGGCTATGCCAATCGTCGATAATATTCTGGGCGACATCTATCTGCAAAAAGGCCAGTATGGCAGTGCATCCAGTCATTTTCAGCAGTTTTTGAATGCCTACAAAGGTCGTAATTTTGTGAAGGATTCGTATTACAAATTGTTTCTATGCCATTGGTTAGGCAACGACCGGAGCGGGCAAAACGAAGATAAAGCGAAGGCGTTTTTACAGAAAGTAACAACCGTTGGCCGAACGACCGTAGAAGCGGACAAAGCAGCCCAGAAATTTGCCGAAGCCTATTTAAAACAAGGCGCATCACCGAACCAGAAAGCCCTGATGCGGGCTCGGTTAGCCTCCGATGGTGGATTTACGGACAGCGCATTGGCGTATCTACGAACCTATAACGAAGCAAAATTCGCGTCGTTGGCTGAAAAAGCAGAATATAACTACCGGATGGGGCGTATCTATCAGCGCCGAAACGATGCAGACGCGGCTGTACCGTATTTAACTCGGTCGCTGATGCTGAGCGAATCCGGCGAGGGGAGGCAGCAGTTGTCGTTTGGTGCGACGGCGGCACTTCAACTGGGTTATATCTATCAGCAAAAAAACGACCGGTCTCGTGCACTGTCATTTTTCCAGAAAGCGCTCAGTTTCAAGCATCACGAGTATAAAAATAGCGTTGACAACAAAGCAAGAGCGGCACTGAGCCAGTTGTAGGTTGAAATACATACGCCATATCTTGGAGATATGGCGTATGTATTTCAACCTACAACTGGCTCAGTCTTCAATAACTACGGAGCTGATTAATTCTAGGGCAGACGCTTGTTGATGAAATTGAATATAGGTAGCTACTCCGCCAAACCAATCAATAACGAATGATTTCATAAGCCTGGTTGGCTTAGGATCGATAATCCGTTGATACGAACTATATGGATAATCTGTATAATCGGCACAAATGCCGTGGGTCTGAGGATTCTGATGAATGTAAGCAACGAGTGTCGTAAAATACTGCTCAGAGTCAACCTGTTTGCGCCTGAAATTTTTCTCGAACAGGCTACCTGTACGTTCCTCCTGAATTTTTACGGATTTGGCATAAGAGACAAAGAACCGACGAAACTGTTCGCTAATGATGCGCTCGGGTGATGTAATCCATTCGTTACCGTGCCGCAAGGTCTGCTGCATTTGGGGCAAGTCCGAAAAGTTTTTAATGCGTACAAGTAAATGAAAATGATTCGGAAGCAGGCAAAAAGCGTATGTTTCTACGTATGGGCTTAGATACGCATCGTATTTCTGTAGAAAGTAGCGATAGTTTCTGTCCTGAAAAAATAGGTTATCGCCGTTGTTACCTCGGTTATAAATATGGTAATAGTGGTCCTCCAATAAGGGTGGATAATATTCCTGGCGATGAGTTGACATGACGGTAGGTAGCAATAGCCAGCAACATACAGAAAAAACAAACGCCGTATCTTGGAGATACGGCGTTTGTTTTTTCTGTATGTTGCTGAAAGCTAATCCAGCGCAGCGACACCCGGCAGAACTTTGCCTTCCATGTATTCGAGTAGCGCACCACCACCCGTCGAAACGTAGCTTACGCGGTCGCCATAGCCCGCCTGATTAACGGCAGACGCTGAATCGCCACCGCCGATGAGCGAGAACGCACCATTTTCTTCGGTCGCTTTTACAACGGCTTCGGCAATGGCATTCGTACCAGTGGCGAAATTCGGGAATTCGAAAACACCCATTGGGCCGTTCCAGAGAATGGTTTTCGAGCTAAGGACCACATCCGTAAACAGTTTGATCGTTTCGGGACCAATGTCCAGACCTTCCCAACCGTCAGGAATCTGACCCGTGACTACTGTTTGGCGGTTAGCATCGTTTGAGAAATCGTCGGCGCAGACGTTATCCACCGGCATATAAATCTTAACGCCTTTCTCTTCCGCTTTCTTCAACAGTTCGAGGGCTAAATCCTGCTTGTCCGCTTCGAGCAGCGACTTACCGATCTGACCACCCTGCGCTTTGGTGAAGGTATACGTCATACCACCGCCAATGATCAGGTTGTCAACTTTGTCGAGCAGTTTTTCGATGATCAGGATTTTATCCGAGATTTTGGCACCACCCATAATTGCGGTAAACGGACGCTCGGCGTTTTCCAGAATCTTTTTCGCATTGTCTAACTCCGCCTGCATTACATAACCAGCAACCCGGTCGTCGAAGAACTGACCCATAACAGCTGTGCTGGCGTGGGCCCGGTGCGCTGTTCCGAACGCGTCGTTAACCCACACGTTACCTAACTTCGATAGTTTCTCGGCGAAAGCGACATCGCCTTTTTCTTCTTCTTTGTAAAAACGCAGGTTTTCCAGAAGCAGAATTTCACCCGGTTGCAGGCTGGCAGCCTGGTCGATAGCTGATTGTCCGATGCAATCATCGGCGAATTTGACGGGACGGCCAAACGCCTTTTCCAGCGCTGGAATGATGTGCTTAAGCGAATATTTTTCTTCGGGACCACCCTTTGGCCGACCCAAGTGCGACATCAGGATCGCGGAACCACCGTCGTTCACAATTTTTGTGACAGTAGGAATGGTCGCCTTAATGCGCGTATCGTCGGTGATGTTGTACTGCTTGTCGAGTGGAACGTTGAAGTCAACCCGAACGAGGGCTTTCTTACCTGCGAAGTTATAAGAATCTACGGTTTTCATGCGACTACGTATGGTCGTTGGTTTGCGGGGCCAAACTTAGCGGTTTTTCGGGAGATGCGGGCCGAATAAGTTAGTACTTTCCGTCGCTGCCTGCTCCGCCAAACGATCCACCGCCAAAACGAACGTCATTTTTTCCGTCATGATGTACCCCCGCTGACGCCTGAATAGCCCCCAATGCCTCGGCGTTGATAAAAAACTCATCCGGTGAATCATCGTCTGGCGCATCGGTGAAGCCATTTTTAGGTGTACGCAGATAGCGAATGCTTAACACCGAGAGCCCAATCAGCGTTAAGCCGCCAATCGTCAGGGCGACATTAAGCGGAACCAGAGCCATGTAGTAATGAAACGTCATGATGCTTGCAATCAAACCCAGTATACCCAGAATGATCAGCATTCGGTCTTTTTTGAGCAGACCCTGCCACAGATAAATTACTGGAATGGCGAATGTTAGCAGCCAGAATAATACGGACAGACTCAGCTCAGGAGCATGCTCAGGTCTGGGTTTCAGCAGCAGCCAGTTGACTTCGCGCACGACAAAATAATTACTACTCGCGGCCAATACCGTCAGTGTAATCCACTGGAATAGATTCTGCGGGTCATTGTAATACGCTTCCTGAACCAGCGACTGAGACCATAGCCGTTTGGGATTTCGGGACAGAATATACAGAATAGCCGATACCGCCATCATAACGAAAGGAAAAGCACTTCGGCCCCAGCTAAAGGACAGGATGCTATCGAAGACAAAGGCGTAGAACGTTGCCAGCGTGAAAAAAGCGATAAGCGTATCGCCATAATACCACAGGATGGCGATCAATAAGGGCAGTGTCAGCAGGCAGTGCGTTGAGGTCGACAAGCCCGTTGGAAGCAATTGGTTGAAGCCGAAGGACAAAAAACCCGCCAGCGTAACAACAAACGCATTGTCAACCCCATTTCGGTAAAGGAGCCGTTTGTTGATGAGCTGATGACCGACAAGGCCGACAACGACGCCGAACCCGATATTGAATAGCCCATATGTCGTTCGGTTGTTGAGCAGTGCGGAAAAAGCGCTGGACGGCAGCAAATAGCTACCTAAAATAGCGACGGTCGTAAACAGAAACAGCCCGATTTCGATGAAGCCGTTTGTCTGGCGAAAATCAACCGGGTACGTCTGCCGGATGGTGTTGATCTGTGCATCGGACAAAAAACGCTTACGGTACCAACGTTCGGCCTGGGCGACAATTGCACGATTGTAAATCCACTGTTCATTATAAGCTTTCATGCATTCGTACGTTTTGGAACTTGGCTCATCAGGTACGCTACCAAAGCAATGCCCGTCAGAATAAAGTACCAATAGTATAAAGTATCGTTCCAGTTGCGGGGCGTAACGTAATGGAAAAAGAGATACGTAACGCCAATGTAGCCGTAAACCGTACTCATCAGCAGGAACATAAACGATTGATTCCGTCTGGCGTACTGATCGAGGGTGATGCAGGCCGCTGCAAGACCCACAACAAACCCCCAACGCAGGGCTTCGAAATTAAATACACCACCTAAGAGAGCAACCATAAGCAAGTTGCCCGCAATGGCAAGGTAAGTGTAGGTGAAATGGGTTTTGATACGTTGCCGCTCCAGGCCAAAGGCCAGGGCTATTAGCACAATGGCTAGTCCGATGGCTGAGAAAACGGTATCGCGATCAAAAAAATTGGTTTTGAAATACAACTCCAAGGGGCGAACCGTAACGCCGACCCACGAAATCAGCGCGGTCAGGGCCATGCCCAGTACGCCCCGGTGGTCGAACCGGTACGCCAGCGGCAGAAATAGCAGGGCAGGAAGTAGCGTTACCAATCCGTAGCGCGTACCGAAGACGGAATACTGATATTGGGCGTACCCTTCGAGCGTCAGAAACAAAAGACAGGCCATCAGCAGCGCATAATCGCCGAAAGGGGAGCGGTTTCGGGCCTGATCGGTAGTCCACGGAGGTTGGTATCGCCAGGCAAAGACAAAGCAGGCCAGGCAGGCGATTGCCATCGCTCCTAGCAAAACACCGTGTCCGATCTGATCAAAGTTATCGTAGACAAGCAGACCCAGCCCCGAACTCAGCAGGAGAATCCCGATGTAAAGCATCGAGCGTAATTCCCAATGCAGGGAAAATGGCTTTTTTTGCTCGTAGTCAGTGAGTTGAGCCTTCTGCTCGGCGGGCAAAATAGTTAGTTTATCTAAGGCATTCAGAACGTCGGTTGGGGACATAAACGGCGTTTTTTTTGTTTGTTAAGTATGGGTTTTACCCATACTACTCACTTAACTCGTGTGGGTTCGCACCCTTATTGCAGATGGTTGGACGCCAGAAAGTTATTCTTACGCCCCGGTACTACCTCGACAATTTCCGCTATGTGCTGGACTTTGTCAAACGGTTATACGGCAACTTGCTGAACGACTCCGAATGGGATTTTATCCGACGATTCGAAGCGCTGAGTCTTGATGCGCAATGCCTGTACGTACGATTCAGTAACCGCAAAGGACTCTTTTTCCGTATTAACAAGCTACAGTATAACGAAATTACTGACTTACCGGCGGCTGTTGGTGAATTGATAACGAACGGATTTCTCGAACGACTGTCGGTTCATCACGAGATTATGGGCGACGAAGCGCTGGGCGTCTTTACCAAATCTGAGCTGATTGACCTATTGCCACTTGAACCCGAAGAGATCAAGCCGCTGGGGAAAGAAAAAAAGGAGGGAGTCGTTCGGTACGCACTGCAAGAGCTTGATTTTGGCGAAGTTGTCACCAGTTTGACCACCCGCGAAACGGTAGTCAAGATGAACTTCGAAGCCGAAGGAATGATGGTGAAATACCTGTTTTTTGGTAACCGAGGCAGTAACATGACCGAGTTTGTGGTGCGCGATCTGGGTATGGTCAATTTTGAACGGTACGATGAAAGTAAGCTAACGGCCCGCTTCCGTACCCGTAAAGAAGTCGAAGACAAGCTGCTTATCTCGCTGACCAACGAGGAGTTTTACGAGCTTAAAGAAGCCGAAACCCCCGCCGAAGATATTTATAACTGGTTCCTCAACTGGAACGAGACCCGCCCTGAACTGACCGAGATCGCCATACCGGGGTATCAGAAGCTGGTGGTTCGCGTGGGCGCGTATCTCGAACGGCAGAAGTTACCGGAACAGGCGCTCGCGGTCTACGAACTGTCTGACCGTGTACCTGCGCGCGAACGGCGGGTGCGGCTACTCTTTAAAAACGGTTCGGTAGACGAAGCGCTGGCGCTCTGCGACGAAATTGCGGTGAACCCGTTGAATGCCGAAGAACGCTATTTTGCCAACGACTTCCGCGAGAAAATTCTGGGCATTGGCGAAAAGAAACGTCCCCGAAAAGCGACTACCCGCTTCTTGTCCGACGCCGAAAGCGTGAACATACCGGCGGCTTACCGGCATCACGTCGAAGCTGGGGTGATGAACTACTATCTGGAGCAGGGGTACGATGCCGCGTTTACCGAAAATTACCCGTGGCGGGGTCTGTTTGGTCTGGTTTTCTGGGATATTATTTACGACGCTAACGTACAGGCAATCCATCATCCGCTCCAACGGGCTCCGTCTGATTTTTACCTGCCCGATTTTTACCACAAACGGGAAGAGCTGCTGAAAAAACGACTCGCCGAATTGGCCACGAAAGACGACTGGCGACGCCACACGGGTCGGATGTTCAACGCTAAGTACGGCATTACGAACGTACTGGTCGATTGGTCGGACGAACTGTTGACGCTGGTGCAGCGAATCATTGAGTTGCTGGATGTCGAGCAATTGCGGCTGATCTTGCTGGAAATGTCGCGGAACGTGCGTGAACATACGCGGGGGTTCCCTGATCTGCTGGTCTGGAACGAGCAGGGACAGTATGATTTTGTCGAGGTTAAATCACCGACCGACCATCTCGGCCCGCAGCAGTTGCACTGGCTGGAATTTTTTCAGACGATTGGCGTCCACGGAAAAGTGGTGCGGGTCATTTGGGAATTGTAGCGCCGTGAATAGCTTTAACGATACATGAAAATATTTCTTGGTATTTTTTTATAGAAGTACCGCATCTTTGCGTTCTAAAGCCGCAAACAATCCTTTATCATGCAAAGACGGAGTTTCCTTAAACAGTCTGGCCTGCTCGCTGCCGGAGCTGTTGCCTTTTCACAAGCCGACCTGTTCGCAAATGCACCCGCCAAGGCAATTAACCCATTTGGCGTGCAGCTGTACAGCGTTCGGGATGTGCTGCCCAGTGATCCCAAAGGAATAATGACCCAACTAGCCCAGATGGGTTATAAACAATTTGAGAGTTTTGGTGGGGCAAAAGGATTTCTGTGGGGCATGGAACCCAAAGAAATTAAATCGTTCCTGGACGGCTTGGGGGTAAAAATGATCAGTACTCACTTCAATTACCGGGGCCAGGCCGATAAGCCCGATGAACTCAAGAAGAGTATTGAAATGGCGCACGATGCCGGGTTGACGTACCTGCTGTGCCCTTACATTGGCCCACAAAAATCGTTTGATGACTGGAAAAAGATTGCCGACGAATTCAATACCGTCGGGGAGCAGGTCAACAAAGCGGGTCTGAAATTTGGGTATCACAACCACGATTACTCGTTCAAACCAATCGACGGCAAGCTCCCACAGGAATACTTGCTGGAAAATACCGATCCCAAGAACGTGATGTTTGAGTTGGATCTGTGCTGGATTGATGTCGCTGGTGTCGATACGGCGGCTCACCTGAAAAAATACGGCAAACGCTACGAACTCTGTCACATCAAAGATTATAAGAAAGAAGGCGGCAAGCCGGTTCAGAATGATCTGGGCAAGGGAAGCGTTGACTTCAAAAAGACCCTGCGTGTGGCGATGGACAGCGGTATTAAGTATTTCATTGTCGAGCAGGAAGAATATCCTGAATCGCCGATGGTGAGCATGAAAAATGATGCTGAGTATATGAAGAAATTGACGGTGTAATCAGTCTCTTATCACGGTCAACAATAAGCCCCGAAATCATCACGATTTCGGGGCTTATTGTTAATAGTCTTGTTGAGTGCTGTCCATCAGGATGACTTCCAAATGCTTAACTTCTGGTAGCTAAGGGGTAATAGGTCATCGGCCAGTTGTTCCGGTTCGTTGTCTCGATTACTATCTTTGTCGCCAAGGACGATAATGCTATTCGTTCTATTGCCAGTTTTCGTAAACAGCGTCAATACGTTATTTATTCTGACTTGGCTCGTTTGTGGGCACTGAGTCAAAAACGATACGATAAGCCTTATCTATACATAAAGATGTCAAAAGTTATTTTAATTACGGGTGCCTCGACGGGGCTGGGGGAGTCAATCGCTACTTATCTGGTTCAGCGTGGACACACCGTATACGGTACGTCTCGTCAAACAGACTTGTCGGATAAACCCTTTCGTATGCTGACGATGGATGTGGACAGTGCGGACAGCATCCAAAAGGCAGTTGAGCGGATCTTGACGCAGGAAAAGCGGATCGATGTGTTGATTAACAATGCGGGCTTAGGCATTGCTTATCCCGTCGAACTGTTGTCGCTTGACGATGTACAGCGGGTATTTGACACCAATGTGATGGGAATCATTCGGATGGTGCAGGCCGTACTGCCTTCCATGCGTCAACAACGGTCGGGTTTACTGATCAATATCAGTTCGATAGCGGCTGAGGCTGGTTTGCCTTACCGAGGGGCTTACAGTGCCAGTAAAGCCGCTGTTGAGCGGTTGACCGAAGCCCTGCGGTTAGAGTTGGCCCCGTTTGGCATACAGGCTTGTTCGATCCAGCCGGGGGGTACGCGCACCGACATCAACAAAAACAGGTTACGGGCGTCGCTACCCGAAGGGAATGCCTATAAAGCAACGTTTGAGCGAACCTACGAACTAATCGACCAGAGCGTGAGCGAAGGCATTGATCCAGCCGTGTTTGGGCCTTTAGTCGAAAAGATCATCAACTCGGCCCAGGCCGCGCGGCTCTACCGGGTCGGTAAACGAATCGAAAAGCTTTCCGTTTTGTTAAAGCAGATTTTGCCAACTGCTATCTACGAACGCATGATCCGTAATCATTACGAAATGTAAACCGATTGGTATGGCTCTTTTTACGTCAACACAACCAAGCGTTAGGCAAAGCTCCAGCTTCTAGTCTACCAGCAAATGAGCTCCTTCAAAAAGCTGCGTCCGTCTCATCGGAACGCAGCTTTTTGAAGGAGCTCATTTAAGGTCTTTTCCGGCGATGTCTTCCCAGCGGTAGAAGTGAAATGTTTTTCCTTCCGACATGGCTACAAACAAGCCGTGCGGAAATTGCTTTCCAAGGGCCACGTTGGTTACGTCGGAGCCGTCACTGATCTGAGCGGCTACCTTCACGACTTTCAGCAGTTTATACTCGTTGGGATTGCCCGGCTCGCCTTCCCGACGAAATATGTGAAACTGGTTAGAACCCTGGTCGGATACGAGGATGAAGCCCGTTTTGGGGCCGGTTTTGTAAATCGAAATGCCTTCGTGATCTTCGGAAAAACCGGTTTTTGCAAACAGTGCGAGCTCCTGATTACCTTTCTGCGGATCGGCGTAGTATTTACGAACACCAACGCCCTCGTCGGAATAATAGACGTAGCCTAGCTCGTTATCCACTGCAATCGACTCAATTTCTTTCTTGCCGCTGTATGCGCCAAACTTACGGACCAGCGTAGCCTTCACCTGCCCTGTGCCATCGTCATCAAGCCGGTATTGACCAATGTACGAACCATCGGTGGGGCCAGACTTACGACCGACCATTGCGTACAATACCCCTTTCGGATCTTTGTAAAGGGCAATACCCATCAGATCGCGAAATCCATCGCCTGTATCGCCGGTAAACATGGCAAGCCCGCCGTTGTCAATGGGCTTAAGATCGGGCAACGAAAAAATGCGCAGCTTATGCGTAAAGCGCTCGGTCGTTACAGCAATGTCGGTTGGCTTGCCGTTGAGCGACAGACCGTAGGCGACATCAACGTTATTCGGACGCTTCAGGTCATGAATTTCCTTTACAATCTTGCCCTTCAGGTCGAAGACGTAAAGCCCACCATCCTGATCTTTATCCGTGCCGATAATCAGGCTTTTCGACGGGTCGGCTGGGTTGATCCAGATCGCCGGATCGTCGGTGTCGTGCCGAACGGTGTCCGTAATGTAAACCGGCTGGATAACGTCTGCCTGCTTTGACGCAGGAGTACTCTGAGCTTTGTATTGTTGGCAGGACAGTAGAAAAAGTAAACCAGCGAGAAGACTTGTAGCCGGAGAAGTTGAGCTAGTCATTGCTAATGAATCGTGCTTGTTGTCTGTCATTGAATCGCGCTGCGAAGTAACGACTCAATGACAGGAGAAGCGTGAATTAATTTGTTCCAAACGCACCAACGGTTGTCGATGGAGCGGGCGATTTGTAGACTTTACCGTTCGAGAGGGTAATGCCGTCGGCGTATAAACGCGTGAAGCTGGTTATGCCTTTGCCAACGGCGGGCGAACCATTTTGCACGCGAAAATCCCAGGCCGTATTAAACGTAGCGTTCTTCGAGTCGGTGCTAAGCGGATAGTTAACAAACTTCGGATCGTTATCGGCAACCGTTTTGCTGATCATATCATTCGTTCCCGTCAGGATTTCCGTCGATGGCTGGAAGCCTGTTACGCCGTCCTGCGTGTAGGCGTAGTACAGATTGTTGCTTACTTTGGTCCGGTTGTCTTCAGGGTTTTTCGGATCGCGTTTGATGCCGAAGCGGTCATTCGCCAGCAGGTTGTTGTACAACTCGGCTCGGACGCCCACTTCTACCCAGATCGAACCGCCTTTGATGGTTGGCCGACGCCAGCCCGCGTTGACAATCGTGTTGTTGTAGGCAACAACGTACGTCTGAGGGGTACGGTCGCCCGTGTTAGACAGTTTCAGCGCGTTGGTATTAGGACTGTACACCAGATTATACGCCACGTCGGCCTGAACGCCCGATTTGATGTTGACTGCGTCGCCACCCGATACGCCCTGCGTGTAGATCTTGTTGTTGGCAATGATCACCTTTCCGCCTTCGATGTAAAAACCGTCTTCATTCTGATTGTTCAGGCGGCTATTCACGATAATAAGTTTACCGTTTATGTTCGAGTAGTTAACGGCAGGCACGTGGTTCCCCGCCGACGCTTTGTACAGTCCGGCTTTTACGGATGGCGAGCTTTCTGTAGTAACAGCCCCGCCGTATTCGATCACCGCGTTGTCGAGAAGTAACTCCGAACAGGTTGGAGCCGCAATGATGCCGCCCCACAGGTTGCCCCACTGGTTCGCGGTGGTTTTCCAGGCGTCGGGGACCGTAAATTTCACCGGGTTCGTCGAGCTACCCATCACGTACAAATTACCCTTCACGATCACTTCCGGCTTTACGGTCGAGTCGCTGAAAACGACCGTTACGCCTTCTTCGATCACCAGCGACTGGCTGGTCGGCACCTGAATGTGACCCGTAATTTTGTACGTGCTTCCTTTAGTCCAGGTTCCCGATACATCACCGGAAACGGCGTCTTTCACGACTGGTGTTGTGGTTGGCGTTACGTTCGGATTGCTATTATCGTCGTTCTTTGAGCAGCCGACTAGGAGGGATGCCGACAAGGCAGCGAGAATAAGTACTTGTTTCATGGTTGTTTATTGATCGTAAAATCGGAATGATTGGTTAAAAAATAGATAAGCGTGCCGGACGATTACAGTTTGTAGCGAATGCCTAACACGTAGGAACGTTGGTAGAAGTCGCGTCGGATCAGGGTTTTGCCGCTGATGTCCTGACTCGGTACATCGGCATTTTTACTGTTGACGTTTTTGATGAAAATTTCGGTAGGCGTGTTCAGCAGGTTATTGGCTTTGGCAAACAGCAGGAATCCTCGGCCTGAATTGGCTCGGCCTGAATTGGCTCGGCCTGAATTGGCCCGGCCTGGATTGGTGCGGCCCGAGCGGTCTGCTTTCCCGATTCGTTTTTCGACAGACGCGTCCATCTGGACAAATCCTTTCTGGTATAAGTCGTTATCGACAAACTGCGATACGGTGTTGATGCGGGGGCCGGTATAGCTGGCGGCAACCTGAGCGTCCCAGCCGCGCCCGGCGTCTTTGTAGAGCAGCGACAGGTTGGCGACGTGTGCCGACTGACCGTACAGCGAACGGGTCTGATTGACCGTAATCGTTTGCAGATCGCCCTGCTCGTTGCGAATACGCTTCGACTTGGGCGTTGTAATGCGCGAATCGGTGTAGGTGTAGTTGGCTTTGATGCCCCACTGCCGAACGTATTTGATCGCGTCGATTTCGAGGCCAAAGTTGGTGGCGTTCCCGAAGTTGCCGGGTCCGTAGTACAGATCCTGCCCCCGAATAGCATCTTTCTGAAGCGTATACTCAATCGGGTCCTGAATGTGTTTGTAAAACAGCCCAACCATGAACTGTTCCAGCGGGCGTGGGAAAAACTCATACCGCAGATCTACATTGTCGGCAATGACCCGCTTCAGGTTTGGATTGCCGCGCTCCTGATACTCTTCGTTGACAATGCGATACGGCACGATTTCGAAGAAGCCAGGACGGTTCAGCGACCGGAAGTAGGATAAACGCCAGTTCGTTTGTTCGTTCGAGCGATACCGCAAATGCAGACTTGGTAACACGTCGGTGTAAATCTGGCTACCCGTTGGGTTGTCTTCACCGATTGGAAACTTCATCGCGTAGCCCTGGTCAGTATGCTCAACGCGAACCCCACCGATGACTTCCAACGGCTGATCCGTGGTGCGAAATTGTAGATACTCCGAAGTGGTTTGCTCACTGGCATCGTAATTCAGGGCCGAAGCAACCGATCCTAGTGGATTCTGAATGTTCCAGGAAATTTGGTTGTAGTCGGTAAAATCGGTGCCGTACTGCGCGAATGGATTAGACGGGCGAAGGGTGTAGTTGTTGTAAAAGTTAGTCCGCTGCTTATCCCGGTACAAACCGCCGGTCATCCATTCGACACGAACG
The DNA here is from genome assembly GCF_021233055.1 of Spirosoma oryzicola. NCBI lineage: Bacteria > Pseudomonadati > Bacteroidota > Cytophagia > Cytophagales > Cytophagaceae > Spirosoma > Spirosoma oryzicola. The sequence goes on from NZ_CP089538.1 coordinate 1,566,353, forward strand.
CCCGCTACCGTCGTTTTAAGCGTCAGGTTCAGATAGCCTGCCAGATCGGTGTCTGTGTTGTGCTCCCATCGGCGTTGCCCATCCTGAACGGTGGTCCGCTGTTCCACAAAATTCTTACGGATCCCCAATAGTGGGATGTACGTCTGATCGGGTACCTCGTTCAGGGCAGTTGAATAAACCGCCGACCAGTTGAGACCCAGATTCTCCGTCAGTTGGTGGGTTCCTTGCAGCGTACTGTTGTAAATCTTTTGTTTCGTCAGCCGGGAGCGCGTCTCGTAACCAAGCGACGCATTTCCTACGACTGGGTCAAAACCGCCAATGCCGAGTTCCGTCGATTTTGTTTCCCGAATCTGCTCATTAGTCAGGCCAATAAGCGCGTTGAACCACTGAATTTTATGGCGTTCCGGTCCGCCGTCGCGGTTTGTCCGGAAATCCAGCTTGGCGTGAAAGCCGTAGCGCGTCTGATGTTCCGAATACATACGCTCGCTTTGCTTATTCAGCGTAATGCCGCGTAGTGTATCGACCACATCGCCGTTGAAAAATAAACTGTTGCTGCCCCGGAAGGTGTTCTGCAAACTACCCGCCAGCATGACGCCAAACCGCTGATTGAGAAATCGGTTGCCGATGGCAAAACTACCGATCAGGTTCGGCGGGAGACTTTGCCGGGTGTACGTCGCCGAAGCTTTGTTGAAATCAGTTGATTTCGCGCTGTACTGGTTTCCCAGTTGCTCGTAAGGTGATTTTAGGTTGATGTTTTTCGCGTCGAATCCGACGAACGGGCGGTTGAAAAACAGTTCGCTATAGCCCGTTGCTACGTTGGCCAATACGGTGAAATGATTGGGTGCGTCCCGCATGACCATGTTGATGGCTCCACCAACGGCATCCCCTTCCATGCTCGGCGTTAGGGCTTTGTATACTTCTAGCCGGTCAAGCAATTCAGCCGGAAAAATGTCGAGTGGGACGTACCGATAGCGATTGTCGGGACTCGGAATTTTGACGCCATTGACCAATGTATAGTTGTAGCGTTTGTCCATGCCGCGCAAAATCGCGTACTGCCCATCCCCGTTGCTGTTGCGCTCAATGGATATGCCCGATACCCGTTGAATGACATTGGCAACGGTTAAGTCAGGAGATAACTCAATGGAGCGACCGGATACGATGTTGGTTACCTGCAAGGCATTTCGTTCGAGATCACGGGCGGTGCGGTCGCTGGAGCCATCCCGTTTCGCTTTGATAACGACTTCCGTAAGCTGACGGTCGTTTTCGGTTTCCAGCGGTAGATCCAGCGTAACAATATGATCGGCATTTTGGATCACAACGTCGCGGCTCAGGGTCCGATAGGACACGTAACTGACGCGGATTTTGTGGTTTCCGGCGGGCACGTTTCGGATCAGATACGAGCCGTCCAAACCCGATACGTTGTACAGTTTTGTATTTTCAATGATTAGCGTTGCGCCAATGATTGGCTGACCGGTAGCGGCATCGATGGCCCGTCCGCGAATGGTTCCCGCCGATACGTTCAGCGCTACGAACAGGCCAATTAAAAGCAAAAGTCTGGTTACCCAGTTTGTACAATAAGACATTCCTTGACGGTCACCGATAGCATTGTCGGTTGACAACACAAAGGTGAGCGGAAGTCGGGGAGCTAGGCAAATTGACCGCGTGAACAAAAAGGCAACTTGCCTATTTCAGGCGTAATCAGGCAGGCAACAATGTCTATAATTTCGCTTTAAGTTGTTTATTGTCAGTGGTTTGCTGTGGGAAAAAACGCCATTAAGTTATTGTTATCAAACTGTTTCCTGAATATGAAGGGCCGAGCGTAAGCCGATAAGCGGGCTTCGGAAGGATTAATTCACCGACGATGGAAAGCGCTGAATAAAGCCGGAAAGTGATTCCCCTTCGGCCAGGCTGATTTTTTTACGAAGCCGATAGCGGGCTACTCGTAGGCTATCGGACGATATGCCGAGTAGCGTTGCTATATCCGCCGAGGTAATATTCATTTTCAGTAAGGCAATCAGCCGAAGGTCCGTGGCGGTTAGCTCCGGAAACCGCTGCGTCAGTTGACTGAAAAATTGCGGGTGGACCTGATCGAAAATAGTGCGAAAGTCATCCCAGTATTTGTCCTGATTAAAACTCAAATCGATCTTTTGGGCGAGTTGACGTAATTGCTTTTTCTGATCGCGTTTATCGTCTTTCAGAATCGCGTTCAGGTCGTCTTTCAGTTCTTCCAATACCTGATTTTTCTGAATAATTTGCAGCGTATGAGCCGTCAGTTCCTTGCTCTTTAGCGCGAGTTGCGTAGTTAAGTTTTCTTCCTGTAGCTGTTTATTTCGCAGTTCGGCCTGCACCAGTTCGTGCTGCGTTTGAAACATCTGCTGGTTCTGCTGGTTGACAGCCTGCTCGTTGCGGATCTTCAGGCGTTGGCGGTTGATGATTACGGCCCCCAGAATACCAATTAAAGCCAGCACTACACTCGTCGCGACGATGATAATTACATTAGCGCGTTTCTGAGCGTTTAACTGGGCGATCTCGCTGTCTTTTCGTTCGACGTTATACAGCGTCTGAAGCAAGGCGATTTGCCGGTTGCTTTCAACGGCGTAGATCTCATCCGTTAGATCGCGGCTACGCTCGATGTAGCTGTAGGCGCTGTCTGGCTGGTGCATCAGCCGGTACGTTTTCGCAATGTCACGCAGGGCAGCACTCAGTTGGTAAAGCTCTTTTTTCTGCTGTGCCATCCGCAGTGCCTGTCGCGACAAATCCAATCCTTGCCGGTAGTTGCCTGTTTTTCGGTATATATCACCTAAGTTGTTTATAATTTCAATCTGGCTAATCTCATCACGGGTGTGCTGCGTGAGCAGGAAAGCTTGCTGATAATAGTAACGAGCCGAGTCGTAGCGTGCTTCGTCCTCAAAAATGCTACCCAGATTCTCGTAGATCTTGGTCAGACTGGCCGTATCGTTGGTAGCCCGGCTATTGAGCAAAGCGAGTTTCTGGTAACGATACGCCAGATTGGGCGCTTGGCGCTTTTCGTAGATATGACCAATATTCGCGTAGGTATGCGCTAAGCCTTCGGTATTACGATGCTGCTTATAAAAAGTTAGCGCTTCAGTAAATTGCGTAAGTGCCTGATCTACCTGCTCGTTGTAATAGTATACCGTGCCAAGTTCGTTGCGGTTACGCGCCAGCCGATTCGTTTCGTTCGCTTCCAGAAAGATTTTTTGCGCCTGTAGCAGGAAATCAATGGCTTGTACATAACTGCCCTGATGGTAGAACAGCAAACCAATCTGTTGCAGGTAATCGCCTTGCGCAACCCTATTCTGCTGACTTACGGCCTTGTCCAGTTTTACTTTAATAAGTCGGTAGGCCGAATCGGGGTTCTGGCGGGATAGCCGATCTGTATCGCCGAGCGCCTGGGCATAACAACTAGTCAGGGTAACAAGCCAGTAAACCAGCACGCCCAGACAACTACGTTTTTGGATGCAGGAAAAAAGGGATGATGTTGAGCTCGAAACAGAAAAAAGCAAAGCTTAGATGAGGTTAGCCGAACCCATAAAGGTAGCTAATAACTAGGTGGAGGTATGTGAAGTTTATGTTATCAAGCGCTGGCCTACCCTTGACGAGATCGGTACAACTATTCTCTCAAAAAGGAAAACAGTGCAACAGGAGTCAGTGGCTCGCTGAAATTCGGGAGTTGTTGATCGTAAGGTGTAAAGACGAGCTGTCTAGCGAACTATCGTAAACGAATAGCCTTTTTCGGCTTTTCTCAAAGCGCGTCCATTCAGTAAGAAACCTAAACCCACGCCTACAGGAAGGATAACTGCTGCCCGCGTGATGAATCGATTCGCCCAACTACGACCTTCGTAGACGCTGCTGTTGGCATTGGGTAAAAACAGAATTGGTACCACGGCTGAATAAACGCTCAAGCGTTTTGCCGTGATACCAAATTTCGACGTTTTCTTTAAGGCCGTGACTTGATTCATCGCAACCTGTTTCGTTTGCCTGCGATCGACTATCGTAAGCGTGTCAGGTGTAAGGTCGATAAGTTGACCCGCTATGTAAACACCTGAGTAAGTTCTAAGCGCGACATAATCATAGCGGGAAGCCGTCGCAAACACACTACTATCAGGTCGGAGAATTTGAAGTTGCTGTCCAGTACAGGCGATTGCTGAAAACAAAAAAATAACAATCAGTTGAGCTTTCATAGACGAGAAGGTTTCTTGCGTAAACACGGTGGTTTTGAGCAACTACGCTGTTACAAAAGCCAGTATCGACCTTACTTTTACTTTATTTTATACAACTAAAAACACCCGGTATGCGAATTATCTTTACTCTGCTTCTCGTGATGTTCAGCTACTTGGCCATTGGTCAGGTGATAGTCAAAACGAATCTGTTGTATCCAACTTTAGTGAAAGGAGCATCCATCGCTCTGGAGGTCGCAGCGTCTAAAAACTCCTCGATAAATCTGTATGGGGCCTTTGGTTCGAACGGGAACTTAGTTTTCGCGGATACCTATACGTTTCAAAACCTGATCGCTGAAAAGCGTTTCTACAAAGCTTCTCAGACGGCTCCGCTACAGGGTTTCTACTGGGCGGCTTATGCCAAATACATGCATCGTCAAATCTATCGGGAAGGTATTCAGGGATCTCTCTTTACGACCAGAGGAAGGGATTCGGATGGTCATTCCTTGGGAGCAGGTACAGCGGTGGGTTTACAAGTTGCGAATCGATTTATTAAACGAACGTTTATCGACGCGTTTGTCGGAGCGGGGTATCTAGTTTATCTTAGTCAAACGGATACAAAAAATCCGGACCAAACCCGATTTGGTCATGTCGATTTGCGAACGGGTTTATCCGTTGGCTATAGGTTTTAGAACAAATTTTGCTGGTAGGCGTGTATAGTTTTTTATTGATCGAGCTAATTGATGGGCATTCGCAGTACTAATTCATTACCCAAGGGGTTCAGCCAAAATAACCAGCTGCCCATCCGGCTTGTTGCCCCGAATTTCGGCCATTTGTCGCCGGAGGTCGTAACTAACTATGGCCATACCCACCGGTTGTCTTACTATTTCTTTCTGTTTGTGCTAGACGGCGATACCCAGCATGGCGTCGATCTGGAAAAATTCGAGGTTGGAAAGCATGAGTTACTTTTCTCGCTGCCGCACCAGATTCAGCAATTACCGATCAGCGCTCATGGCAATGATTACTATAAACTGGGCTTTGACGAAGAATGTCTTTCTCAGTTACCCCGGTACTACCCTTTCTTGCTTAATCCGCTCAACCAGCAAAAAATACGTTTCTCGTCCGCTGCCGCGAGCAGGATGCAGGCGATTTTTGAGATACTCCTGGGATTACTAACCGCTCCAAGTACAAGCCCTGACCTTATCTTGGCGCATCTCAACAGTCTGCTGACGGAAATTAACACGGCTTATTTTGCCGGTGACACAAAGCCAGCCGATGACCGACTTACCAAATACATTGGCTTCAAAGTATTCGTAGAAAATAACCTGACCGATCACCCCTCCATCAAAGCCATTGCGCAGGAACTTGCTCTGAGTACCGATAGCTTATACCAGATTGTTAAACAGTATTCGGGACACTCACCGAAGGAGTTTGTGACGAACCGGCTTATCCTGGAAGCCAGACGCCGGATGTATTATGGCGACCGATCTTCTGTCAAGGAGCTTGCCTTCGAACTCGGCTTTAACGATCCTGATTACTTCTCTCGCTTGTTTAAAAAGGTGACGGGTAAAACTGTCGCCGAGTTTTCTCAGGATTTGTCCTGAACGGGTCGGCTTTTGTCCAGCTTCATTGGCTGCCCTATGCTGAGCTTTGTTCACAACTTGAAAGGTAAGCTATGAACAGAGAATCAGAAAAAATACTGGTAACTGGCGTTACTGGTTTAGTGGGCGCTCGCCTTCTGCCACGTCTTGTAGAAGCTGGTTTTGACTGTCGCGTGCTGGTGCGTGAGGGGAAGGACGCTCCCGCTAAAGCAATGGTTATACGGGGTGACCTGTTTGATACCGCATCCCTTGTACCAGCCGTGAAGGATGTGTCGGCGATTATCCATCTGGCAGCGGTATTCCGCTCACAGGATACCGATTTGATCTGGCGAAGTAATCTCGACGGTACGCGCAATCTCATCGCGGCAGCAAAGGCTCATGCACCCAATGCACGTTTTATCCTGGCAAGCACAGCCCACGTTTACAGCATAAACAACCCACACCCAGGCCGTGAGGACGATGCCGTAGATCCGCAACACGCTTACCCCGCCAGCAAAGTTGCGGCTGAGAATGAACTGCGTGAGAGCGGGCTTACTTGGTCGATTTTGCGGTTTCCCTTCGTGTATGGAGACGGGGATGGGCATCTGGCGATGCTACCGGAGCATATAAAGGCGGCCAACTGGCATCCGGCCATGAAAATCAGTACAATCCATCATCGCGACATCGCCACGGCGGTAAAGATGGCTTTGGTCGGGTCGATGGATAAGCGTGTCGTCAACATCACGGACGAAGCACCGACATCGATTTATGAGTTGGTAAAGCTTGTGGGAAAGACGCTGAAATCATCGGCTGATCCGCTCCCAAACCCTTGGTATTTACACGCCGATAGTTCGCTCGCCCGCAGTCTTGGCTTCCAGCCAGTAGTCAGGACAGTCTATCAGGCCTTGCAGGAAAAAATACTGTAACGCAGTTCTGAAAAGCAGCTTTGCGAGCATAAGATTAACTACTTCAAATACGTAGTTAGGCAATTAGACGAGCCCATCAATAAACAAGAACAGTAAATGATTCTATAAAATCAAGTTTTCAGTAAGGCAACGGTTTGCAAACGAGTTGGTCAATAGCATCTAAAGTGCCGGTCTTCCCCAGGAAATCTGTATTTTCGAAGAAGCGGCAATGATGTGTACAAAATTATTATCGCATGGGAGCCTTAGCTAGGCTTGCGAGATGAACCGAAATAAGGGGAGCGTTCTGTTGAACAAGATTTTACAACAAAACATAAAGGCGAGTAAACAGAAAAAGGCTAATCAGTTGATTAGCCTTTTTTCAAAAACAGAGCCTCCTACGGGATTCGAACCTGCGACCTACGCATTACGAATGCGTCGCTCTACCAGCTGAGCTAAGGAGGCTTTTTACTGCATTTGCGGGTGCAAATATAACAGAATGGAATTTAATAACGCAACTATCCGTTCTATTTTTGGTAAATTTGCGCTATGATTTCCATTACCAACCTATCGTACTACCTTGGTAGCCGGGCTCTTTATGAAAATGCCTCGCTCCACATCAAGCCTAACCAGAAAATCGGACTAATCGGTCTCAACGGCACGGGCAAATCGACTCTGCTGCGAATTATCAACGGGGAGTATCAGGCCGATGGCGGGACCATCTCCAAAGCAGGCGACGTAACGCTGGGCTTCCTCAACCAAGATTTGCTGTCGTACCAGACCGAAGACTCGATTCTGTCGGTAGCCATGCAGGCGTTTGAGCGGCAGAACAAGCTTCAAAAACAGATTGATGAGGTACTCCACGAAATGGAGACCGATTACAAAGACGAACTGGTGGATAAGCTGGGTAAGTTGCAGGAGGAGTTCGAAGCGCTCGATGGCTACTCGGTACAGTCGAGGGCGGAGGAAATTATGGAGGGGCTTGGCTTCTCGACGGAAGATCTGCAAAAGCCACTCCGGCAATTTTCGGGGGGCTGGCGGATGCGCGTGATGCTGGCGAAACTGCTACTGCAAAAGCCGTCGCTGCTCATGCTTGACGAGCCGACCAACCACCTTGACCTACCCTCGATTCAATGGGTAGAAAAATACATTCAGACCTACGAAGGCGCTGTTATCGTTGTATCCCACGACCGTGAATTCCTCGACAACGTAATCGATGTGACGGTCGAAGTGGCCAACGCCAAGCTGAACTACTACGCGGGCAATTACTCGTTCTATCTGGAAGAGAAGGCGCTGCGTAACGAAATTCAGAAAGGTGCTTACGAGAATCAGCAGGCTAAAATCCGGCAGACCGAACGCTTCATCGAACGCTTCAAAGCCCAGGCGACAAAGGCCAAGCAGGCGCAAAGCCGGGTGAAGCAACTGGCCCGTATGGAACGCGTCGACGACGTGATCGACGAGTCGGCGCGGGTAAACTTCAAATTCCAGTTCTCGACCCAGCCGGGCCGCCATATCCTGCACCTGGACGACGTTACGAAAGCATATGGTCCGAAAAAGATTCTGACAAGAGCGGACATCCGGCTCGAACGGGGCGATAAGGTCGCTTTGATCGGTGCCAACGGGCGCGGTAAGTCGACACTGTTGCGCATCATTTCGGGCTCGGAGCCGGTCAACGAAGGGAATCGGCAACTAGGTCACAATGTATCATTCAGTTTCTACGCGCAGCACCAACTCGAATCACTGAGCGTGGAAGATACGTTGCTCGACGAACTGAAACACGCTAACCCGACCAAGAGCGAAGGCGAACTTCGGGGTGTCCTGGGTTGCTTTCTGTTCTCCAACGACGAAGTATTCAAGAAAATTAAAGTCCTGTCGGGGGGCGAAAAATCGCGGGTAGCGCTGGCAAAAGTACTGCTTTCACAGGCCAATTTCCTGCTGCTTGACGAGCCGACCAACCACCTGGATATGCAGTCGGTAAACATCCTGATTCAGGCGTTGGAGCAGTACGAAGGCACGTATGTCGTCGTCTCGCACGACCGGTACTTCGTGTCGCAGATTGCCAACAAAATCTGGTACATCGAAGACGAACAGATCAAGGAATACCACGGTACCTACGATGAATACGAATGGTGGATGGAGGAGCGCAAAGCCGGTAAAGCCGAGGCACCACCCGCTCCGACAAAACCCGCTGCGACCAATGGTGCTGTCAACGGCAAGAAAAGTGGCTCCGACGACGAACGACGGGAGTGGCAGAAGACGCTGAAAAAGCTGAATCAGCAGGCAGAAGAATCAGAAACGAAAATCGGCCAGCTGGAGGAGCGCAAGAAGCGGCTCGAAACTGAACTGGCCGATCCCGCTACCTACGGCGACGACAAGCTGATGCAGGCCAAAAACGACGAGTACAGCCGGGTGAAAGCGCAGATTAGCCAGCTTCAGGACGAGTGGGAAACCGCCATGCTCGAAGCTGAAGAGTGGGAAAAAAAGCTAGCTTAAAAACAGCCATATACTTTGCCAAAGAAGCCGGAAAAGGAAACTTTTTCGGCTTCTTTGTTTCTGTTACTGCCTAACCGGAAGATGATGAGATAAGTATCCTAACTATCTATAGAATGGCTCAAATAGGCATTTTCTAATCGTGGTGATCGTATCCTGTATCAGATCACTGGTTGTTACGAAGGTCATCTAGACGATTCGCAGTTTGGTAGAAGGTATACGAAGAATAACAACGGTGAATTGACCTAACGACAGCCGCAATAATCGCGTAGTGGCTATCGAGGTACATTGTGTCGTTACTACTATCTTTATATTTGCCGATTATTGGTTTAGTAAGGGCGGACAAATCAATCCAACTTAGCATAAATAGCGTATGTATGCTGCATGGCATAAGCCAGAGCCGATCATCGATAAATTTAAATTCTATACATGGGCAAAATTGCCACACCAATACGTCGAAAGTCAGTTCAGTTACCGATTCTGGTCGTTGAAGATAATATTGATCAGTGGACAATTATAAAGTCAGCCTTAGCACAATGTTTCCCAGAAGTTGAGCCAATCTGGCTGAGCGACGCCGATCAAACGTTGGAATACCTATCCAACACCTCCCCAAACAAATTACCGCTGCTAATCCTTCTCGAGTTGTGTCTGCCTGATCAGGAAAGCGGATTAGCATTATTGGAAGCTATCAAAGCCGACGCTATCTATCGGCAAGTCCCCGTTGTTATACTAAGTCGCTCCCAAGATCAGGATGTTGTATCCAGGTCATATGGCTTGGGCATAACGTCGTACATCGTCAAACCTACGGTTTATCAGGAATGGCTAACCCGATTTTACTCGTTTCGGCGCTACTGGTGGGAGTCAGTAACGTTGCCGCAGCGGCCTTCGAAGTTAAAACAGAACCGCTCTTAGTGGTATTATCTGTAAAGCGCTCAATTAGGCGCTTTTTGCTTTTTGGAAGGTCTATCATACTCTTCTAGACAAAGTGAACAAAAAACGAGCTACTGACTAGCAACTCGTTTATACAACCTTCCTAACCCAGATTATAATTTTGTAACGGTAACATAAATAACAGAAGTAGGCATCAAATAAAAATAAGCGTAGACTATATTTACTGAAAGGGGGATATGTTTTACTAAAGTTAGATCACTATCCGAATTGTCGCTATCGTTGATTTTCCACTATCTGCTTTTATCTTATAGGCTAGTCGTCATACAAAGGCTTGAATCTGTTACATAGTCGAACAGATAAGTGTAGATCTAATTCGCCAGCGCAGGATGTGCTGAAGATACTTCCTTTGCTGTGAATCCGTTATTGTCGTTTCTGGTAACAATACACTATCATGCCTGAGCGAGGTGTCCAACAAGGGCGAAAAAGCGTGATAGCGGTTTTTATAGCCGGTTGTAAGTCCGTAAATACCTGAACGCTTTCACCTTAGTTACAGAAGCAATTAGCGTCGTGGTGTCGGTTTAAAGAGTTACGTGGGAAGCTCTACCGCTACCACAGTCAATCTTTGGAAATCACGTGATAAGCAACAGAATTTATGATTTTATCACGCAAAAGGACCAATTAATTACTGTTGATCGGTACGCCAAACAATTGTTAGGAAGAAATCCTCCTTCGTTAGTTGTAGTTGAATCTAATGAATTCAGTACAATGAATTAACTCTTGAACTAACCCAACCCTATTAATGACGATGGACGATCAACTAGCTAAAGAAACGCCAAAACTCGATCCCGATACGACCGCTTTGGCACTTATTGAGCGGCATCTGAATGATTGGCTTCAATTACAGGACTATCTACGGGACGCTCACGCACCTACAGACCAACTGAGGTACTGTTGCAAACAGGTTACACGATTGCAGCTCGAATTATACCAGCTACGCAACTCTTAACGTTTCGAGAGCCAGTTAGCCTATACTGACTGGCTCCATTATTCAAGAACGAAGATGGAATAAGACCTCAAACCTGTATGATTTAGTTTAGTCGTTGATATGCTTCATACAAAGAAAGATTGAGGGGTGACGGACTAGGGTTGTATTCGCATACTTGCCCCAGCAGAACGACTGCTTTTCTACGAGTGCAGCTTGGTTTCATGCATGTGCTTTTTTTTACGCTATTTTGTGGCAAATGGCTTCATAGTACGTCTACTGGTAAATTCCGTAACGTACTATGAAAAAACTATTACTTCTTCTTGTTGCCCTCTCCGGCTGTACCACGCCTAAATCTGTCACGCTAAGCACTTCTTCGATGAATGGGATACTCGATCGACACAATACGACCGTCCGATCTTTGTCCTTCAGCCGCAGGGTAACGCCATCGGACGAAGCCAACGCTCGAATGCGTCAGTGGGTCAACAGCTATTCACCTATCTTTGACCTACATCCACTGGTCCCGATTGAAAACAAGAATGATCTTTTATACGTAGGCAAATTGCCCTATAAGCGATTGTACGACCAATCGGGTGAGCAGATCAACTTTCCTCCCGTCAGCTTCTATCTGACTGTTAACAACAGCCCAGACAGCACAAAAATTTGGGTTACCAATCTAGAGCTACGCGGTAAGGCAGGCTGGCTCCCTATCAATCAGTATCGTACGACAACCGATGATAAGTACAAAACGATGTGGCTAGCTAATATAGATATGGCTCTAGGTGAGATGATCAATTCGATAAAACAACGGTTAGGGCAGCAAACAGCACTACGAAACTAAACAACGAGCCCCACCCAATTTTCAAGTCGAGCGTTAACATGAACAAGCGCAGGTAAAACCAGGCTTGGAAATCACTTATAGTTAAATGATTCATTCTGACATTCTACCATATCTAATCTCTTTAGCTAGAGAATAAGGCTGATAGCGCAAAAGAAAAGCAAAGAGTTGTGAAGGAGAATGGGCCATTACTTGAAGAAGCACCTATGAAAACGCTCCTTCCTTCTATGTAAGAAGCCAACTTGAAGTATATATAAACAAAAAGCGCTTAACATTTCTGCTAAGCACTTTTTGTTTAGGCTCCCGAAGCTGGGCTCGAACCAGCGACCCTCTGATTAACAGTCACTTCTGAGCCTACTTTCCTTCGTTCGTCTTTCTTTCTGTTGCTTCTGCTACACAGCTATTTAGCTGATAATTATTTCTTTATATTTCGTCTTCTTACTTGGTTATTGAGGGATTGTGTATGCAAATTTGTATGCAAATGTTTTTGCCCTCTGATTCTGGTGTAGCCTCTGCACAGTGTCAGCGAATATAAAGCAATACCCTGTATGAGCGCAATCGTTAGTCTGTATTTAGATACGCGTCGGCAAAAGAACGACGGTAGCTTTCCCGTTAAGCTGCGCGTTACGTTCCAGCGTAAACAGCAGTACTACCCGACTGGTATTAACCTCACCGAGCAACAGTGGGAAAAGGTTGGTAAGCCCAAGCCCAGGGAGGATTTCATTCGTGACACCAAACGGCTACTTGAAACTTTCAGCGACCGGGCCGAGAAGGTAATCCGGGAAATGCCTCTGTTTAGCTTCGATGAGTTTGAAACCCGCTACATTGGTACCGCCGAAGCGCCTTCGGACAGCGTGTTTGCGGGCTTTGAGCGTTACATTGGTCAGTTAAAGAAAGAGGGGAGGGCAGGAACTGCCAGCAGCTACCAATGTGCCGTCAATGCCATTCAGCACTACCATAGCCGTAAAACACCGCTTACCTACCGTGATATCGATCCGCAGTGGCTAAAAGGCTTTGAGCAGTGGATGCTGGCGAGCGGTAATTCGATTACCTCAGTGGGTATATACCTGCGGTCACTGCGTACGATCTATAACCAGGCCGTTGAGGATGGCGCTATTGATCGGGAGGTGTACCCCTTCACCAAACGACGCTACCAGATTCCTACGGGCCGCAATACCAAGAAAGCGCTGACCTTGGCCGATATCGAAAAGATCTTTCACTACGAAGCCGAGCCTGGTAGCGCCGAGGAACGGGCGCGGGATCTGTGGCTTTTCTCGTATTTGTGTAACGGCATGAACCCAAAGGACATTGCCCGGCTAACATATCAGCAGGTAGGAGAGAAGCAGATCCGTTTCGTTCGGGCCAAGACGGAGCGAACCAAGCGGGAGGTAAAGCCCATAACGGTAGCTGTGACTGACGATGTACTACGGATTATAGCCAAGTGGGGCCAAAAGCCAGTAAGCCCGCAGCGGTACGTATTTGGCGTTTTAGAACCAGGTATGAGCGCAGAAAGGGAGAGGGCAGTAGTACTTCAGTTCACCAAGACGATTAACAAGTACATCGGTCGAATCGCCCTATCGCTCGGCATTGACAAAGATGTAACAACCTACACGGCTCGCCACTCGTTTAGTACCGTTTTGAAGCGATCTGGAGCGCCGATTGAGTTTATCAGTGAAAGCCTGGGTCATCAGGATATCCGGACGACTGAAAGCTACCTCGACAGCTTTGAAGATGACGTAAAAGCGCAGTACGCTAGTGCGCTGACCTCGTTCAAGAAGAAGGAATGAGTTTGTTTAGTTGGCTATTTATAAATCAATTTAAGACTAATCTTGAGCTAGCGCCACATAGATTTGTAAGCAGTATCAAGGCGTATTTGTGTATAAACTGTACGCACTATACGAAAGGAAAAATATAATCCTCCGCTTGGTAAGAAGCGGTTTTGTATTTTCACTATATGATCAGAAACAACAGACCGAAAGATGTCAATCAACTCGCCAAGCTCGTTGTCGATATTGCTACGGGAAAGATACCAGACGAGCAGCCGAAAATGACCAAAAGTCAAGCTGCCGTAGCCTTTGGTCGTTTAGGTGGTAAAAAGGGTGGCGTTTCCAGAGCCAATAGCCTTACGCCCGAACAGCGTAAGGAGATAGCTAAAAAGGCGGCCGAAAAAAGGTGGAGTAAAGAGTGATTGCTATTATCTCTTCTTACTCAGGCATATCCTCGAATAAATCCATTTGATATGGCTTTCCGTACTTTTTGGCGAACCGGCCAATAAACTGATCCCAACGCTGACATTTGCTCATCACATCCATTGCATCTTTCAGGAATTGATGAAAATGTTTTTCGCCCAAAGAGCTTAAAAACTGATGATGTTTATATAAACGAACCCCATCTACAACTGGGTTCTGTGATCGTAGTTCTTTTAGGGTTCCAGCTGGGTATCGTAGATAGACCAGATCGTTCATCCACTTTCCAACTATACCCGGACGTCTGTATAATCTGTCGCCCGTTCTATCCCAGCCATTGAGCCGATAAATGTGGTCATAGAATATTAAAGGTACCTTAGGCTCGTATTTCTGCACCTTACCAATGAAGCGCTGTATTTGAGGGTCTGCGACAAGTGTAGATTTCTCATTTGCCTTGTCAAGATTTTCATCCCAAAAACGACTTTCATCAGATTGGTTGGCTTTGGCAATAAGCAGCCGTTTCTCTTCTTCCTTACTGGTTTTTGTACCTTGTTGGTCAGAACGGTTTATTGAAGAGTTTTGATTAATGTCAACCTCATTTGAACCCGGCTTCTGTGCCGCTGATTCTTCATCTTTTTCTTTCATATTACAAACTATTAAAGTTGTATTCTTTTCTCTGTTTAGCGAGTTCTTTCACTGTTTTGCGGCTTTGCCAAGGAATTGATTTTACTGCTTCACTATAATCAGGTAAATATTTAGAAAACTTCGCAAAGATGTCAGCGTCGTTGTCTTTATGCTCCCAGCAATAATTTATGTAAATTATACTTGGATGAATTTGATAGGCCTTTGCTGCTTGCGCTACGAACGTTTCGTTGCCAATTTGAGAGTTAACTCGATTCATTCTTTCACTCGGGAAAAGAAACTCGCGAGCAAATTCATCAGCCTCAACCTCATTCTTTGTGAACATATCCAACTCTCCGGATAAATGGTAGGGACTGTAAGTATTGGCCTTGATTTCATCCCAATCGTAGAGAACGTGATGAAGTTCGTGCATTAAGGCAAACCATAAAGATGGATAAAATCGACTGTAGTTAGTCAGGACCACACAAGGTTTATCATTTACGGCAAATGTTGCACCGCGAACAAAAATACCGTTGATGTAATCCTCGAATATTACCGTCACACCAAGTTTGAATAAGTCTCGGCTTACTTGAAAGAGACCCTTCTTTACATTAATCGAATGCCACCTTATTGATGGTATAAAATCAAGGAGCTTAGATCGATTGTAATCGTATGGGTTATTGATTAGCCGAAGGCTGTTGAGAGCAGATTCAACCCAGAAGTTTTTATTGAATTCGTTCTTTGGTTTACGTGCCCCGCTACTGAAGGCAGGACGGATTATGTCTTTCCCGTAGTCGTAAATAGAACTCAGGCCAAAGTAAGAAGTAATCCTTTCTTCAATATGTTCAAAGTCTGAAATGGTGTCTAGGAACCCGCACTTCATTAGGTTCGCTAGGTCAAAGTGGTTTAAAATAAACTCCCGCTTTTGGTAGTCAAAAAACTCATCTGGAAAGTTTTTTTCCAGCTTTTCCAACAGTAGGCCAATTACTTCTGCATTTGTAATCTGTAAGAAATAGGCAAGCCGAGAGAGCGCAGAAAAGTCGATGTTCTTCTGGGTGCCATCCAGTATTCCATTTAAAGTTCGGCGTTGAACGCCTAACAGGTCTTGCGCTTTGGTTTGTGTTAAATCAAGTTCAAGTAAGCGCTGCTCAAACAATTCTCTTAGCCCCATTTTCTGTTGACTGAAAAGGCCATCTATTAGGCGGTCTACTTGATAATATTTATTCTTGTCCTTGGACATGGTATTTGCTTGAGGTAATTTTACCTTTAACAAATATAGCCATATTTAAGCTAAAAGCAAGGATTTTTAAAAAAAAAAGGTAAAATTACCTTTGAAAGTGAAGTTATGCTTGACCCAAAGTGTTGAATAGCCTACATTCGATGTATGAACAAACTACCAGTTGCTAAGCAAGCACAAATCATACAGTTGATGGTGGAGGGTAAAGGCCTACAAGCAGTGTCACGCATTGCCGATGTTTCAATAAACACAGTTACCAAGCTATTGGTTAATGTAGGCCAGATCTGTCAGGGCTTGCATAACGCAACGGTAGTAAACCTAGACAGTCAGTGTATTCAGTACAGAGAGATAGAGAGTTTTGCTTGCAATAAGGTAAACACCTTAGAAGAAAATGTTGTTCCTGAGGATGCCAAGGACATTTGGACGTTTACAGGCATTGATAATGATAGCAAATTGATTGTTAGCTGGTATGTTGGTTACCGAGATGTTGAATCAGCTCTGAAATTTATAAATCAACTAACGAATCGCACTAAGAACAGAGTCGAATTAAAAAGCACCAATTCAAGGCCCTACTCGATACCTACAAGTAAAGGCTTTAATGAACTCATTGACTTTTCTCAACTGACGCTGGCTTACAGCTCCTTAGTTTATGGGATCAACGTCAATAAGTGCATTTCAAGCGAACACGGCGATGCTATTAAGAAGGCAATAGAGGGACTTTCGGAGAAGGAAAGCGTCAGTAGCTTTTGTATGGAGTGTCAGGATCTAACCAGGCCTCCCCATTCTCGGCTGACAAACGCAGTAAGGAACTATAGCTACGCTATTGCATTGCACTTTGTCTACTACAACTTTTGCCAGGTAGACGAAGCGCTGGGAGTAACTCCTGCCATGAAAGCTAAGTTGGTAAGTCAGCCAATGAGTATAGAGCAGATATTAGAGATTGCACAATAAACATTATATAATAGAGAACAAGAATGAAAAGGGAACTAGGTAATACTTACAGTAATGTAAGACAAACTCTTTTTGTTACCATACCCACTAGCCGTAGTCTAGACTCATATTCTGAAGAATTGAGACAGCCATGGGGCAAATTATCGTATCAATCAACTGTGACAGGAATAGAATTTGATGAAAGCGAATTCTTGCTTCAGTTGAATGTAAGAGTATATTACTCTGAAAAAAGGAAAAGCCATGTTAAAGTTGAGTACACTTTAAAGCCTAATGACTTGTCTGCAATTCCCCAAAATATTCTGACAGACTTAGGGAAATTAACCTTTCAAAGCACATCTAGCCCAGAAAGAAGGAAAGAGGTTATACAAGAAATTTTAACGAAAGGCTATCACATTACGTCAGCCCCAAGTATTACAACAAGGGAGAGTATTAAAAAAAGCTAGTTCAATTGAGCTCTAACTTTGTTGACATTAATTATAGGTCAGTAAGTTAATAATGGTCTATCATTTATTTGCTGACCTATAACTTAATAAAATAAATGTTCAAAAAGCTGATCCAACCAACCCATCAAACCAAAGCTTTAGCTCTTTTTCTTTTTGCAGAAAAATTGAGCTATCATGCCTGATGATTTTAATAAAAATATTTCTAATTAATTCATCTAGCTCTAATGATGTAATTGCCAAGTCTTCGTTCTTTTTGTCACTTATATTCAACTCTTGGCCGTGAACGTACTTGGAACGGATAGAATAGTATTTTTTTACTCGCTTAGCAATACGGTTTCTTTCCTCTGGATTAGATCCCATGTAATACGAGATTCTTTGAGAAATTTTGTGAGCAATTTTATGCGTATCATTTGCCGAAAACAGACATTCTAGCATTAAGACATAAAAAGATATCTTGGCAGGAAGTATTAAACTTTCTCGAGCAGATTTCAAAAACTTATATGCCCTCTGTATTCTGTTAAGTTCGCTATATTCCGAGATACCCCTAAAAGAAACTGACGCATTATCATTCATGAAGTCTACTTTATGAACAAGTGATTTGATTGGTGTATTAATCTTATGGTAATCATTAATTAGACTTACCACTTGTTTTACATCAGATGAAGTGAATGTGCATTTATCTACTGTGGTGTCTGCCTTGCAAAATTTTACATTACTGTTCAAAATCATTGTTAGGCGCCCTTCTGGCCAATAAGCGGCCATTTGGTCTATGTAGAAGCTACAGTCTTTTATAAACCAAAAGAAGTTGGAAATTTCAATAAATTCATTGAAGATTTTGCTTGTTTTCTGTTGATAGTCATTCTGATCTATATAAAGAATCTGACGGAAGAAATACGGTCTATTCACTAGTGAGTTTCTAAATATAGTTCCTAGGCGAGGCCAAATGTCATTATTGTCTATCCTATTATATAACTCCTCTTCTGAATCATTAAGTTGGAGGGTAAAACCATTGATTTTAAAATCAGCATTTCCATCTAAATCAAAATGCCTTTGATTAATAATTATACCTCCGTTCATAAGTTATAACTTCTTAGAGCTTCAATATTTTATCAAATGTGTTTTCTGTATCTCGCATCAAGCTTTACCATAGATGGCTTCGACTGCTATTCTTGTAGCCCACACATGTGCTGCTGATATAACTAGCGCAGCAGCCAGTGCAACAAGGATCATAAGGTCAGCAGTTAGTTTTCTCATTGGTGAGTATAATTAGGTGTGTTTGAGGTGATAGTTTTAGTCGCACATGCTCCGATCGACGTACTGCTTTCGTCCGCTTGCAGTTAAGTAGTAGCAACCTCCACGAGGCCCACGGATGTAGTATTGGGAAGACGATGAGCTTGAACGAGATTGGGTTTTGGGCCTATAGCTGGGCTTCGCTCTGTAACTAGGCCTGGTCGTAGTATAGCTGGAGTAATCGGAGCTGGTTTCAACGGCTGGCTGTAAACTGCGCTCAACGGCCTGGGGCGTTTTGCCAGTGGCCGCAATAAACGAGTTACCCACGTAGCCAACCTTCCCGTCTATTTCCGTTCTCCAGTACGTAGCGTTATGCTTAGTGACTTTAAGCATAGTCCCTTCCGGTATCGCGTAGATTGTTCGGGCACTGAAAGAAGGCTCGGCTTTCAAAGGTGATTCGACATTTACCTTGCCGTATAGCTGAAAGCTGTTTGACTCATTAGCGTAGTCTACGGGCTTATGGTAGTCGTCGTGGGCAAACTTGCGAGCCTTAAACGTTTTGTAATCCCCGTCAATGAAGGCAAAGTGAATGAAGCCTACTTCGTTGTCATACGTAGCCCTGTAAAAGCCATTGTCCCGCCCCGTCAAATGCACGATACTTCCTTTTGGAACCATCAGCAGCACTTTGGCGTCCGAATGAGGGCTTGCTTTCAGCGCAGCATCCGTTATAACATCCTGATCAACGGGAGTGGTAAAGGTATACCGCTCCTGCATCGGTAGCGGATCTAAGGTCGCATCCTGAGCAAAAAGAAAGGCAGGTAGGAAGAATAGAAATGTAAAGAGTATTTTCATGTATGGTGCGGTTTAATTTGGGGCTGTTAGGAAAAATTACTTGAACCTCATAAAGTAATAAGAATACAGTCTGCAATACCGATTTCAGTTTTTCTTAATTCTTGTATTTATTTACCCTTCTCATTTGTTCCAATATTTCTGGTGGGGGCATCTTACCCTCTCCCATATTTGTGTCGCCCTCTTCTATCATATGCCGCATAAATGGAATATCCATGTAGCTAGCTTTCTTTTTAGATTTCTTCATTGCTTCAACAAAATTCTGTTCTGGCATTTTTGTCCAATGATAGCCTCCATGATAATCATTGATACTCTCAAAGTAGAATGTATCATCCTGACGAGATCCAAAGTATCCCGAATGAATCACCACAGCTAGTTTGGCCTCAAAGAAGTGAGGTGGATTGGTATAATGGAAAAAATAATTATTGAGATCTATTTCAATAGGTTGGACTTCCGATCTTCTGAGTCCAACATCCCTAATGTATTTAGTTGACAAGATTACACTATCTACATCATCTCCCTCGAGTGTATGAATCGACAATACATACAAGGTGTAAGCGACTGTATCCATTTTAACCCAACTGTTGTTTTTTAGCTCAAATAGAATTTGTGGTCGATCAGTGGGCTGTATTAAGCTTAATTCTGCATCCGGTAGTATGTTGTTTATAGTGAAGCCGGTAAGGGTAACTAGTGCTCCGTACAAAGTCCATGCTTTTATAGACGTACTCTTTATGGAATTCCATATTGACTTATTAGATGCTGGCGAAACCGATTTCTTATTATATGATGTAATAGGTTTAGCAGGCAGGTTTGTATCTGCTTTATTTGCTTTATATGAGCTTTGTTTTCTGATACCTACCTTCTTTCTTCTAGCCATCAATTAATAAGATACTGAATAAAACATTAGTGTTAAGTAAAACCAGAATAGATTGAAGTCGGCATAGTAAAACTCAATGTGCTTTATTTTACCTCTCCGCTATTGAAGTAATTAGTCAACATTAACGATCAAGCATATTGTCGATTGAACCGTTCAACTTCGTTCTCGCTTTTATTAACCTGCTCTCGAAGTTTATAGCAATAGTAGGCCAGATTGGCCAGGACAATGCAGAGTACAAATACTACTAGTGTAGAGGTTTCAATCATTCTTATGGTGTGGTTAATTGGTATTCATGTCTTACTGGTAAATCAGCTGGTGAGTCGATTATACGAAACACTTTCCAATTTAAATTACGAGTCTTACTATTCAGATTAATCACTTTTGAGGTGAACTAGACGTATAAAATTCTCCTACGTAAGCAGTTTGCCCATTTACGAAAATCTCTATCCGGCCCAATTGGGGAAAGCTTTCGCAACTTTCAATCAACAAATTGGTTTCCCAGTAACGAGGTTTACCGCTTTGAGGGACAGCTTCTAATACTTTTGGCTTCTCAAATGCAGCTATTGGCCTTTGAGCGTTGTACATAATTCTGAAGGATACATTTGGCTTGGTGTCAAATTTACCGATCTTAAGCACCTTGCTATACCCCTCACTACGGTAAGCAGACTCTAATTTTATATTTGTTGGTTGCTTAAACTTAGGCCTTCTTTTTGACTGATCATCAACTTCGTTCTTTAGTCCTCGCTTTACTTTACTAGGCAAAACGAACAGGAACTCACCTAAGACTTTTGCAAACTCAAGGCAACGTTTTGCATCTGATAGTTCCGCAGGTATTGCTTTTAAATCGGCATGGCGTGGGTTATTTGACTCTAAACGGATGTCGTGTGCCCATTCACCCATTTCTTCAGTTAATAATCCATCAGTAACGGCTTGAATTATTCTGTGATAAACGCTCGCTTTAGGATCGTCATATCCCTTTTCTTTCAGCATCATATCAACGGCACTGTTAGACATGATAACCGAGGCATCAGGCGTTGACAAGGTTCGCATTGCTTGGCCTAAAAAACGCTTAACCTGTTCAGGTAGAGCTTGATTTACTACTTCTGTTGATGGATACGTTTCAATAACTTCTGTACTAGGCGGGTAGGACAAAGCCAAAATAACCCCACCACAACGTACACAAGCATATACTCCCCATTTCTGAGGCTCATCCTTTTCGTCACTGTCTGTATCAAGAGTGTGCCTGGAAACTAAGTTCGGAGTGTCGACCCAGCAATGAGGACAATTGTTAAGTTTAAGGGTAGAATCTAATGTCATGGTGTGGTTCAAGATTTTTTTATCGTCGGCTCCAGTCTCGGTCTACTTTCCGAATCTTGTAGAGTTCGTAGACCTCCGTAAGTCGCACGTCATAATCTGGGTACTCAACTTTATCGGGATTAATCGACGAGCAGGTAATAATTCCCTCTTTAGTGTCATGTTTTGTGATTCGCTTTATCACTACGCCATCGTGAGTTACGATAATGTAATCCGTACCTCCGTTGTTATACAGTTTAACATCCCAATAATCCGGTTCTATCATCCGGCCAATTGCTACATCGCCATAGCATATTGAGTATACCGTCCCGTCATTCATACTATCCCCACGCACTTCAAAAGCGCGAAAGACGCCACGCTCCCGCTTAGGGAGTACAATCGAGTATTTTGGTAGCTCAACAAGGTATTCCGGATCTTTCCAGCCGTGCGGATAACTAGCGTAGGCAAACTCGTCTACCAACGGAATAGTCATCAAGACCATACCATTATCCAAGTCTCGAAACTCCATGCCACTAGATGAAATAGTCACATCGGTCTCGTCTATGAGATTAATAGGGACAGCTTCGTCTTTTCTCGGCTTTCCAATGTTTGACTCAGAGTCTTCGTCAGAATTAGGCGCAAATATTTCACCTTGTCCTGTCTCCCACCAAGTTTGGTTTAAGCGAAGACGCCTAACTATCTGCTCGCTTAAGTGTTTTCCTATACTCTCTTTCCCGTTAAGTACCTTGCTTATATGAGATTGAGGTGAGCCAATTCGCCTTGCAAGCTCTGACTTGTTTACATTTAGCTTGTTTCTAACTACTTCAAGCCTTTCTCCTGTCATTATATAATCCTGATAAACAGACGATTGCGTAGATATTGGTCTCTGCATAAAAAATTTATATGTTTTCGCTTGACAATATTATGTGAAATCATATAAATTTGATGCATCAAACTTAACGAACGGTCAGCGAACGCCCGCCGTACGCAATATAACTACTCATATGGTACTAACGCAAGAACAACAACAGCGCTTAAGCGAACGGATTGACGCTGTAGCCGATGTGGGCGGAGTTTCTAGAGTTGCTGAGTTAGCCGAAATTACCCCACGGGTAATTCAGAAGGCTCAGTCAGGTGGCAACGTAAAAGTCGAAACAATGGAGTCTGTGATGGAAGCACTGCTTGCGGTGGAAGCAGAAAGGAAAGCCAAGCTCAATAAACTTCAAAAAGCACTCGCCTAACCCTATGGAAAATCCCTTTGAGTTGATCTTTCACCGCCTAGGCGTTATCGAAGAAATGTTGCTGACGATAACCAGCCGACCCGCAGATTCGGCAACCACCGAACCGACCGCCGACCAACTGCTGACCGTCACGCAGGCGGCTACGCTACTGGACCTGACCAAAAGCACGGTGTATGGCTTGGTATGGGAACGCAAGATTCCCCACAGCAAACAAGGTAAACGCCTGTATTTTTCCCGCAATGAGCTGCTTAGCTGGATTAGCGAAGGCAAGCAGAAGACAGCCGGTGAACTGGACGAAACAGCCCGTAAGCTAGTAGCCAATCGACAAACGCGCCGGAAACGCCCAGAAATCGCCAAGCTACCTTAGTCCCTCAGGCGCTGCTCGACCGCTAACCTCTCATCCAAACAATCAATGGACCTGCATCAACCCGGCTTTTTAGCCAGGCCGCTATCTCTTTGCCTAATCGGAACCAATGAGCCCGCCAAACGCCCACAATCTGCCCTCTACGACTCAATCCGCAGCCAATGAACGGATACCAACTCACCAAAGCCTTTTACGACGAGGTTGAAATCAACGAAGCCATGCAAATAGCGTGTAAGGCCCATCACCATAGCCTGTTTACCTGGATCTGCGAGCTACGCAATCGCAGCGGTCGTGAGATTCTTGATCTGCCCGTTGACTACACCATGCGGATGGCTTTTATCGGCTCACAACATACGTTGTCTAACGCCATCGAAGACTTAGCCAAGTGGGGACTGATCGAAGTGCTGATGAAGACTAAAGGGCAGGGTACCAAAGTCAGACTCGCTTTTGCATTTCTGCAAAAGCACTGCAAAAGCGATGCAAATGAGGAGGGCGCTTTTGCAGAAATGCAATTGCAAAAATGCAAATGCGGTGCAAATGAAATGCAAACAACTAAAATTAATAAAACTAAAAAAACTAAATATATATATAGGGGGCGTAAAAAAATTTCTGAAGAGTCAACAACCACCGACTCTCAAGAGCAGGAACCACTAACGACGGCACTACCCCTCGATCCGCCACCCGAACCGACTGCGCCCGACACTACTGTTCGTCTGAACGGCAAGGGTCAAATGATCAAACCTGACCTGCCGACCCTGACGGCTTTTGTGCTGGACAAAGGCGGTACCAAGCTAATGGCCGATGACATGTTCTACTTCTACACCTCCAAGGGCTGGATGGTCGGCAAAAGTCCCATGAAAGACTGGAATGCAGCGGCTCGCAACTGGATCTCTCGAAGCAAGTCGACTGAAAGCGCCCAGGCATCTCAGAAAAAACTAATCGTCTAACCAACTATCACAATGGCAACCTACGACGAACTCGGCATTGATGTCAAACTACATGGTAGCCGAAACCAGAAGGTCAAATGCCCTATGTGCAGTCACCAGCGCAAGGACAAACGCGACAAATCCTTGTCGGTCGACCTCACCCGGGGCTTGTACAACTGTCACTACTGTTCCTGGCACGGCTTCGTGACCGACAAAACCGATGAGGAAATACGGCAGGATCGTAAGAAGTACGCCAAGCCCGAACCCATTGAACTACCCCTCAATGAAAATACGGTTCGCTGGTTCAACCAGCAGCGCGGCATCGATCCTGAAACCTTGCAATACTTCCGCGTCAGTGAGTCCAAAGAATGGATGCCCGAACGCGATGGACACGCCGCGGGGAAGCGTAGTTGTATCAACTTCAATTACTTCCGCGACGGCGAAAAGGTCAACGTCAAGTATCGCGACAAACTCAAGTGCTTTCGCCTGACCAAAGATGCCGAGTTGGTGCTGTACAATCTGGACTCGCTCAAGAACCGGACGGACTGCTTAATCTGTGAGGGGGAGATTGATGCGATGACCTTCTACCAGGCAGGCCACTACGGCGCCGTGTCGGTACCCAACGGAGCGAGTAAGGGCAGCGCCAAGCTGGAATACCTCGACAACTGTTGGCCATCGCTCGAAAAGATGCAGAAGATCATTATCGCTGTAGATGGCGATCAGGCCGGAGAGTTTTTGAAAAACGAGTTGATCCGGCGCTTTGGCAAACACCGGTGTTGGGTAGTTGAATATCCTGCGGATTGCAAAGATGCCAATGAAGTGCTGCTCAAACACGGGGTGGAGACCGTCCGTACGTTGTGGCAATCAGCGGTCTCCCCTCCGTTGGAGTCGGTTTTACTGGTCGATGACCTGCGGGCCGAGTTGGAAGACATTGCCCTCAATGGCTGGCCCAAGTCGGACGCGATCGGTTATTCAGGGTTTGATCACCTGCTTCGGTTCCGGCGCGGGGAGGTCACCACAGTCACGGGTATTCCGGGTCACGGCAAAGGCGAGTTTACCGATCAGATCGCGATTCGACTGGCCTCCCGTCACGGTTGGAAAGCGGGCGTATTCTCCTACGAAGAGCCATCGTTCATCAAGATCATCAAGCTTTGCCAGAAGTACACCGGTTTGCCTTATTACCGCTCGGATAAGAACGCGATGATGAATGCCGCCCAGCGAAACGTAGCGCTCAACTTCGTTAACGACCATTTCTTTTTTATCGACATTGACACGGTTGACCTAACCATTGATGGCATTTTAGACAAGGGCCGTGAACTGGTTTTACGAAAAGGTATTGACCTATTAATCATTGACCCTTACAACTGCATCGAATCCAAACGGCAAGCCTTCCAGAGCGAAACCGAGTACGTTAGTGAAGTGATGGGTAAGATCACCCGTTTTGCCCGCTTGAATGACGTTCACGTGTTTTTGGTGGCTCACCCGACCAAAATGCGCAAGGACGACAAGGGCAACTATTACGTGCCGACGCTGTATGATATCGCAGGTTCGTCGAACTTCTTCAATAAGACCTATAACGGGCTGTGTGTCTACCGCAATTACGAAACCAATACGGCGAACGTACACGTACAGAAGGTTAAGTTTTTCTTCAACGGTCAGCTAGGTTCGCAGACCTTCCAGTTCGATGCCCACACGGGCCGCTATGCCGAGGAGGGCCACCCGGTCTGGCAAACCGAGATTGAGTACCAACAAAAGCGAAAGGTTCAATTAGCCATGGACTTAGAGCCTTCTACGCCACCATCAGCCGAAGCCAGTCAGCCCGAGCCGCCAAAGCCAACCGATTCGACTAGCTTTCAAGACCCCCTGGATAAGGAAGACGTTCCGTTCTAGCGAGTACACCGCTATGATCTTTTACGCTTCTAAGCGACCCCGCCTGAAGCTTAGTACCGCCAATCGACTATCAATCTAACCTGGCCCCGTACGGCCAACCGAACCAACTAAATCCGATGAGTACGCAACCACACGATGGGCCTGGTAGGGATTCTACACCCCAAACCGAAGCAACACCCGCATTTCCAGGTGTCATTCCAAGAACCAATTACTCGCTAGTGCTTCCGCTGATTGTTCGTCACGGCAACCAGGAAGCGGGGGCCATGCTAATCTACCGGGCTATCAGCCAGTACAAACAAAACGTCCTGCGCAATCTCTTGCAGAGCTACAGCGCCGACGATCATTCATCGACGGTTGAAGACCTGCGCGATCTGGAGCTACTGGAAGGCTACTCCCTCGAATTAGTATCAGCGCTTGAAACGGCGGCAAAAGCCAATTATCAAGCCTACTGCCAAACGGCTGACCCCGAGGAGTACCGCCAATCCTATCAGGAATGGGAACAGCAGGATGACAAGCGCTACAATGAGTACTACCAGACCTACAGCCGCTAGCCATGAAGGAGCTTATTGCGATTACGACCGGTGGGCAAGGCTCGCCCGTCGTATCAGCCCGTGAACTACACCGTTTTCTAGGCAACAGAAGACAGTTTGCGGACTGGATTAAAAACCGGATACGCCAATACGAACTTGTCGAAGGCCAAGACTACATATCGGTTTCACAAAATAGTGAAACCGGTGGACGGATGATTGAGTACGCCCTAACGCTCGATACCGCTAAAGAGCTATCGATGGTTGAACGGACGCCGAAGGGTAAACAGGCTCGGCAGTACTTCATTGATTGCGAAAAGCGGCTCCACAAACGAGCGCCCGCGCTGCCTAGTAGCCTCCTCGTCGATCATGCGCACCGAATCGCTGACCTGGAACAGCAGCTTAAGCAAATGATCGATTCGCAGCAACAGGCCGCTCGTTCGCTGCTTGACATACCGCGTAGTAGTGAGATTTTACCCGAAGAAACGACCCGCATCAAAGTACAACGGCTGGTCAACGCTTACTGCCGGGCGAAGAGTGTCGGCCAACAGGAAGTCTGGCGGAAGGTGTATGACCGTTTGTACTACCTCTACAAGATCAACATCCGCGCTCACAAACGCTCCGAGCGGGAAAGCTGGCTAGATGTCGTAGACCGTAAAGGCTACATGGACAAAGTGTACGCTATTGCCAGCGCGGAGCTAACCTACGAAGAGGAATGAGGGCACTAATTTACACTCGTGAGACTGGCCAAGGTGTCAGTCCTGCAACACCGGACCCATCGGCGATAGCGGCTGATCTGATCGTACGCATCGAAGGGCGCAGTAACTACGCCATCGTTCATACCAAAGACGGTAGTGCGCATTTGATCGCTAAAGGCCTGTCGGTACTGGCGAAGCAGTTGCCTACTTTCTGGCGAGTGCACAAGTCGCACCTGGTCAATCCGCACTACGTTGCCGGTTCGGTGGGCTCGGTTCGTTTCAATGCGCTGCTTCGACTCACAACGGGCTTCAGTGTACCGGTGTCCCGTAGGCAGCGAGCCGCTATCTGTGCTAAGCTCAGCCCGCTTAGCTTCCTGTAAGAAAATCTATCACTCCAGTTTCTTGTGCTGACCAATCCGGTTCAGCTTCACTATCTAATCTATGATTTCGATGAACACCCCAGCCAATACCAACGAAACGCCCCAAAACGCGCCATCCCAAATTGTTGTCAACAGTAAGCTTACCCTGACTCGCGAAGATTCGTGCTTAGTCGATATGATGAATCACCTGCCCATGATGAACGATACACGGGAAGAAGTAAGAAACTGGTTTCTGGCCTACGTCGAACGTGGCGACATCGGTACGCGGTCCTGCGATCACTACAAGTGCCTGGACGACTTCTTTAGTGCCATCATTTTGAAGCTTGTCGATGCGCAGAAAGGAGGACAGGCCAATGTATAATTCCCTGTTCATTAACTTCTATTTCCGTAAGTCTACTACGGACGCTACGCTCGGCTCGGTCAACGTTCGGGTAACGGTCAACGGTAAGCGAATAACCCTCGGTACGGTTACATCTGTCGCAGATTCGAGTTTGCCTAAATCGGTTATGATTCAGCGTGACCATTGGGACAAGCGCAAATTGAAAGTAAAACCCCAGAGTCCACACGCTGTATTGCTTAATAAGGCTATTGGCGAGTGTGAGCAGAAGCTCCAGAAGGTGTACGCGCAGCACGAAAGTTTCGATCAGAAGATGACCGCTAACGGCTTGAAAGGTGTCGTCAAACATGGTCAGCGGATGCTACTCACCTTTCCCGCTTTAATCGACAAGTTCTTGGAAGAGAAGGTTGCTTTAAAAACGAAAGCTTCGACCGTCGATACGTATCGGTTTAAGATTCGTCCGCTACTGGCTTTTTTAGAGTCCGAAAACGCGTCAGACCTGCCCGCCGTTGACTTTACACCGGGAACGCTCAAACGCTACCGGACGTACTTAATTACCCAGCGGGGTAACTCGGATCGCAACGCCGACAAAAGCTGTCAGGTTGTCAAAACCCTGCTTCTATGGGCCGCTGAGAGCGAGCTAATTCACAAAAACCCGTTGATGAACATTCGGATCAGGGTTGACAAAACGCCTAATCTGGAATGTGTGACACAAGAGGAATTGACTGTTTTGCGGGAAGCGGTCTTACTCCCTCAAATGCGGGAAGTGGCTGACTGTTTCGAGTTTGCTTGCTACACAGGACTAGCTTATCAGGACATGAAAACCCTGTCTCCTAAGAACCTGCAACTGGTGGAGGGTAAACACTGTATAGTAGGTTACCGGATGAAAACGGGTACGGAGTATTGTATTCCGGTTACGGAGCGGGTTTGGGCCTTGATGGACAAGTACGAAGGGGTCAACCTGCCTTTGCCCGCGCTTGACGATTATAACCCGTTACTCCGGCAAATCATGTTCACCGTAGGCATTGACAAACGGATTACGTCACACACGGCCCGTAAGACCTTCGCGGATTGGTGTATCAACGAAGTGGGGCTCAGTGAGGAAGCTACGATTGTGGCAATGGGTCAGAAAAACGCCAAGGAGCTAACCCCGTACCGCAAGACCAGACCTAAACGGTTGCTCGCTGAGTTCCCTACGGACTTGATGCGTCGACAGATTGATCGGGTTCCGTTTAAGCAGATCGTTAAAGCCTCATAAATAATGGACTATTATCGTAGGGCGCGAGAACGGATTGGCCTCGCGCCCTATGATAATAGCACTTGACGAGAGATCCATCGTATCAGCTATATCAATATGGATGCACTCACCGGATGCCTAGCCGTTGGCAGACCCTTAAGTAGGCACGGGTAAAGCCTAGTCCTATAAACCCTATAAGCGCAACGGCGACTTGGGCTGTCAGCTTAGCGTCCCTGCTCGGATAGGCGTTGATTGACCAGCAACCGAATGCGGATCAACGTACCCCGATCACTTGTTTCAATATCCATGCTGCCTTTCATCAACTCACATAAACGCTTGACAATAAACAGCCCAATGCCCTCCCCATCGGCTTTGGGCTGACTGGGCTGGTCTTTCTGCTCGCTGGTAGCCGGTATGGCATCGCTGGGATAGGTGGCGGGGCCTTCCGGCTGGTGCGAACTGGTCGGCTGCGCTAAGGATTGCAACTGATCGGCTAGTAGAGCGGTGGGGCCAGCGCTGAAACCAGGCCCCGTATCCTGCACACTGATGATCCAGCGCGTATCGTTTTCCATCGCCCAGGAAACGCTTACCCAACCTTGCTGGGTATATTTGAGGGCATTGACCAGCAAATTCTGCACCAACCGCTGCACCTTTAGCTCATCACCTACTACGGCCAATTTATCCGGTCCGTCTGCTTTTAAGAGCAGATTCTTGCTTTTGGCCACACTCTGAGCGCCTTTAACTAGGGAGTGCAGCAGTTGAGCCGCATCAAACGACTTGCTATGGAGGCTTTCCTGGCCCGCTTCCAGACGCGAGTAGTCCAGCAGTTGATTGAGCATGTGCTCGGTATCCTTCAGGTTGCGGCTTAGCATATCCAGAAACTGCGTTCGTTGTGCTTCATCGGTTGGCAGTTGCAGGAGCTGAGCGGCACTGCTGGCAATACCAAAGCTACCCCGCAAATCATGGGAGGCTTGCCGCAGATGATGGCCCCGTTGTTTGGTGAGCTGGTGCAGCTTGTCGAGCGATAACTCCAGGGTTTGTACCTGTTCGGCTGTGGCGGTCTGGCGAAGCTGGTCGTAGTACATCACACTGCCCATGCCCATCTCCTGGGAGAGTCGCAGCAGTTGACTGTGAGCCTGGGCCACAACTGTAGGTAAAGTTTGGGGATACAGGTCAAGAAACTGCCCAATCTCCTCCTCAAGAATTGCGTAGAATTTGGCCAGTTCATTCATCAGCTCCGCCAGCGAATAGCCGCGCTGCCGGCGGTGGAGTCCGTGCTGACCGGCTCTCTCGACGGGGGCGGTTTCGGGGGGCTCACTGGCAAGACGTTGGGTGAGGATATTCAGCAGGACGGGCAATTGGTCGTTAAACTCTTCGCGCGAAAAGCTGGTTCGGGTGTGCAGGTCCTCATCAATCGAACAACGGGTTCGCCACTGATTGAGAATGGACTCCCGGCGGGCGTACAGGTACTCCTTGAGCTGATTGATTTGATCGCCATACGGATCGGTTACTTTAGCCATAAACCCTGTTGAACAAGACGATGAGCTAGTGACAACGTGCCTAGGGAGGAAAGGTTTACTAGCCACACCGTTAAGCGGGTAACGGGTTGGGGGTCGCGGATTAGTCCTGGTTCATGACTTTTTACCTGGCATTGGTGATTTCCTAGCGTTGTGGCTGCCGTTTAATCACCATTTGGTGAGTGGCGGGAGTAATTCATTAGGTAGCTCGTTACTACCCTAGCTTAACCAGCTGATTACACCCGCTATGATTTATATTGTCGATGATAAGGCCGATAACCGTTTTCTGCTCGAACAGACCCTAAAACGAAATTGTCATTATAAAGACCCCATTCAATCGTTGCCTGATGGGTATTATCTGTTGCAACATATGGCAACCGTAACGGAGTTGCCCCAACTCATTTTGCTGGACCTGCATATGCCCCTGCTCAATGGCTACCAAACGCTCAAAGGCTTGAAACAGCATCTGGACTGGCAAACGATTCCAGTCGTGATCATTTCAGCGGATGCCTCTGAGCAGGAGGTGGAAGCGTGCTATGGGGAAGGGGCTGATATGGTGCTGATTCGTTGTCTGGACTGGCGTGCGTATTCGGCTTCGCTACGAGCGATTTGCCAGCGCTGGCTTTGAGCCACTGACGGCCACTAATTCGCCTAGTCGCGTGGGCCAAGTGACGACAATCAGGAATAACGGTTTGGCTTACAACAACCCGCGTTTCGTTTGTTCCTGGCCCGACCCATGCGGCTGGGCTGCTTGAGGTGATTGATTGCTATCTGTATACTCCCTAAACGCTGCGCCAATTGGGTTACTCGATTGTTAATTAGCGTCTGGCGCTCAATCGCCTGACGCGCACAAAGCAGTCCTTTTTGACAAACCTGTTTTGCCTGCTCTCGGGCAAGCGTGGCTCGATCGTTTTCTAGTGCCATTATCATGTCGTTTTACCCAGTCGACCCTAAATGGTAGTAATAACCAAATTGGCAAGCTTATGATTATGGCGAATAGCCAAAGCGACGAAAGACGATATCGATATAGCTTTCCCGCGCTTGAATGCGTATTTTTAAGTCCGTTTAGTCGTTAGCGACTAGCCGTACCTACCGTAACTTGTATAAATCTTCATGCTCATCTGTAAGCCTAAACAGGCTCAGCCTTGCTTTTTCTATCGGAGTAGCGCCGATCAACAGGCACTCAACACGTTTCTAGTCCACTGTGGAGGCTCACACGCCACATTCGAACCAACCGGTAAAGCGTTGTTTATCACCGATCGCAAAGGGCAGGCCGTTTCTATCTTCGTGATGCCTGGTTCATGGGTACGGTGTTTGGACAAGGGACAGTTCACCGCCGTGCCTGACCGGATCTTTCAGCAACAGTTCGAGCTGGTTTTAACCTAGTAAGTCGGTATTCGCTTCTATTTAGCCCCAAAACTATTCGTTCATAAATGGCAAACTCAGTAGAAAGCGCCTAAATTAGCGGTACCACAATACTTCATTTTTGTCTAACTTTTCATCTAGGTTATCATAACATCACTTATACAACAGCACAAACAACCATTGTAAGGTGTGGGGGGTCTTGTTATAAAACTCACAAGATGAAAAAAATAATAGCTGCTGCGAGTGTTCTTGTCTGGATTAGTTGTACTAAGGAGACTACGGAGGAACCGTTTGTTTCTACAGATAACTGTGACTGTAAGGGTAAAGCTTCGGTGGTGGTAAAAAATATGACTGCCCGGATCACTGAGCGTAGAAGTATACTTCTGAAAGATGTTGACTACAGCAAAGTGGCTTACCGAGAATTATTCCCTTGTGATACCTCCAAAATTTCGGGCTTGCCTACTTCCAAAGAGGGAGAGTATGGTTATTCTGTTAGCGGTGATCTTAGACCGCCGTGTATTACTAATGGAGTCGCCTATTTCTGGTCAATAGATTTGCTCTCAATTGATAAGAAGTAGTTAGATATTTCTAAGATTATTGACCAAAGTCATAGGCTTGCTGATTCCAGTCAAAATCGAATAACGTAACGTTAGTTATACAACAGGGCTGGAAAAAGTACAATATGTTTTAAGACATTAATTAGACCATAAATTGTAGTTATCTGAGATTATATGAAAGGGATAGGCATTGGTGTGGCTGTTATGCTAGTTAGTCTAGCTGGATGGAAAGTCTTCAGAGAGCCTAGAAATGTTGCTCAGATTAATTTCAGTGGTCAAAATTGGTCTTTTCCCCGAACTGTTCAAGAAGCTGTTAGTGAGCATCAACTGGCCTACAAGTCTCCTGGCTTTTATTACAAATTCAATCAATCACCAGACTATCAGATTCGACTTTTACCTATCTATCAGGCTAACGACTTACTCAATGAACATCAACCAAAGCAGCACCTGTATAATCGACCTATCCAAGCGTATTTATTCAAATTACGTGATACAGGCTTAACATTTGATTCGCTTTTAGCTGCTCTTCGAACTGAGTATAAAATTCCTTTTCAAATCGAGCGTGACTCTGTGCTAGTTGGACACCAAAAGAAAGAGGCAGAAGCTTTAGCCCTAGCCACCCTATCTGAGCATATCAATGTGGGCTTGATCAAGCCTTATACTGAACCACTAGCCAAGAAAGAAGTAACCTTAGGTATCTATTACGACCTTCCTTTATCAGACTTAAAGTACTCCCTAAAAAGCAACGCTTATTAAAAAAGCCAAGAAATTGATTCCCGCTAGTGTTGCTAAATCATGTACTTTTTCCATCCCTGTTGTATAACTACGATTATGTTAATGAACTTCTTTTAGAAAACTCCTTTTTTATTTTCACCATGTGATCTTGAAAACGTCTGGTTTCGAGAGAATAAGTTTCTGAAATCAAAACTTCACCGTTATTCATGTTGACCTTTTTAGAGTCTGGTAAGGCTGACTGGTAGTCGCATTGATAACAAAGGCTCGACGACTGAATCACTAGGGCAATTGGAATTAAGGAAGTCAGCTTGGTGAAATTTCTTAGTAGTAAAATCAACCCTAGTAAAATGGCAGGTACGCTCAAAAGCTGACCCATATTAAGGCTCATACTATCTTCAAAAGTAACCTGGTTTTCTTTGAAGAACTCCCAGACAAAGCGGAGACCAAATATCCAAACCAAAGAGAGGCCTAACATAGTCCCCGATGCGGCTTGGCTGCGGTAGTTTTTCCAATACCAGAACAAGCCAAAGAACAAGATTAGGTAAGATAACGATTCATAGAGTTGAGTAGGATGACGAGGTACATGACTAAACTGATGATCTCTTAAGAAGACGAAAGCCCAAGGTACATCAGTGGGTTTACCGAAAATTTCGGAGTTCATCAGGTTACCGAATCGAATAAAAGCCCCTGCTAAAGCCCCCACAATGCAAATTCGATCACTAACCCATAGAAACGTCTGATTACTGATTTGACTTGACTGTCGACGTGAGTAAAGCCAAAGCCCTATAGCGACGCCTATTATACCGCCATGACTAGCTAAGCCGCTAAAGGGGGGTGTTATGATGTATAATGGATTTTGAATAAACACAGTGGGCTCATAAAACAAAAAGTGGCCTAATCTTGCCCCCAAAATAGTCGAAGCCACTATTGTTATTAGCAACGAATCTACATCAGAAAGGGGCTTCTTCTCAGTTCTAAAAATGTGGGTCATAATCTGAACGCCAACTAGGAATCCAGTAGCGAACAGCAAGCCATACCATTTTATGGGAAAAGAGCCAATACGAAAGATCTCAGGATCAACATTCCAAATGATGTATTGAAGCATGTTTTCTGTTATATAAATGGCGTTATGTTAGCTAAAGTACAAATACACCATATAATACCGTTTCAATAAACGCTCCATTCCCGCAACACGTTACACGTGAAGGATCGAAGTAGCTTTCAGCGTATGTGACTGATATGAAGTTAGCTATCGCATATTTACGAAAGCCCTACGATTGCTCTGCGATTACTCCCCCAATCAACTCCTTAATTGCTCTCTAACCTTCGCATATATGCGATAGCTATGCGACACTAGCAATGGTAACACCTCAAAACTGTCGCAGATATGCGATTGCCGTGCGGCAGTGACGCTAATTCCGATCCTGAACCTTTGCAGATATGCAATAGCAGTGCAAAAGCTAGTCCAAAACGACGATCAATACAAGGCTGAACCTTTGCAAATATGCAATAGCGGTGCAATAGCAATGCAAAAGCCGGATGAAATCGATGATAATTCTAGTCCTGAACTGTCGCATATATGCGATTGCGATGCGATTGCCGTGCGATTGCCATGCGACAGTGACGCTAATTCCAATCCTGAACTGTCGCAGATATGCGATTGCGATGCGGACAACAAAAACAATATAAAACAGACTATATATAATGGGGGTATGCCTGAAAAAAAATCAGAAGGGCAAGCTCTCGACGATACTCCATCCGAAGCGACCATTGATACGGCAGTCAAAAAAATAAGGCCGGTCAAATGATCGTACGACCTACCGACGTTGACCAGCCTGAACCTTCGTAAATATGCGAAAGTGACACGCTCGGATTATCCCTTTGTCTACATAGAGTAGCGAATCATAGCAGCGAATAGGCGTAGAAGCACAAAATCAGCCCCGTCACGCGACGATCTATACCAAAACGCACTCTACTTCATCTGTCCATAAAGAGCGTCTTAAATCGAATGTTTTGCTATCAACTATACAACCGATCTGTCAAGCGTTGATAACGTAACACCCGCTTTGTGGGTTTGCCCCGGTAATGCCGCTTCGCATAAGGTCCGAAGGTTTCCTGATACAACTCAAAATCGTCTCCCCGTAACTGTCTTCCCATTGTATTGTCCAGATCCCGATACCGCTTTGACCAAAGCTGCTTTTCATAGTAGGTGTCGGCTAACGCATAGCGGGAAATAAACCGACCATCGACCAGGTACAACTTCCGGCAGCGCTTAGCGGTGATCGGACAAACAAAGTAGAATACGGTTCCCTTTCCCAGGTTGCTGGGTGCAATGAGCAGATCAATCCGGTACAACTTGGTTTCTCCTCGAAACGAGTAGCGCAGCATGAGGCATTTTGCCTTTAAGCTGGCGGCTATATCGATCGTGGCGACTCGTTCACCATTACGATTCCATCCAAGCTGGTGCGTCTTGCCGTCAATCAGACAGCCGGATTGTTTGACGGTTGCCGTGCTGAGATAGAGAAAGTCATCAATCGTGGTGGGACATTGACCAATACGGGGCATGAGGATAGAGTTTTCCGAGTGTTGAAACCTAAATTGTTAAGGAAGATGGGCAAAAACTCTTCCTTGTCAACTAACAGAGTCAAATGGGTGACCGTTCAGAGCAGGCTAATTGCTCTCGACGATCATGCGCGTTATGGACTGAAAAAACTCTTCAATTGCGCAGAGTCGCCTGCGCACGATGTGATATCAAACAAATCATAGGCTTCTTACTACACGCCTTTTTATGGACTCGGAAAACTCAATGTTGCTCGGCTCGCGTGCAGGCGATATGATGTCAGAAAAATCATGAGCTTATTGCTACACATCTTTTATGGACCCCAAAAACTCAATACAATCCGGCTTCGCGCCCACACGATATGATGTCAGAAAAACCTTCATCAATAAGCAGTCTCCCTTCATGTGTAAGACTTCATTACTTCATCGGTAACGGATCGGGCTTCGCGGGCGCACACGAAACGACCGTGCATTAATCATGGACAGGTTGAACAAGCGCTTATCGGCAAGCCTTTTTTATGGACTGAAATAAACTTCAATTAGTCCTATTCGCCTACGCGTTATGACTGGCAGAAAATCTTCAGTTGGCTCGATTACGCCTATGCGTATTGATTCCCGAAAAATCATGGCGTTGTCAATACACGTCTTTTTAGGGACTGACAAAACTCAATGTCGCTTGACTACACGAATGCGAATTGACCAACGAAAATCATTAGCCCGCCCTCAACTTCCTTTTTATGGACTCCGAAAACTCTTCGATCGATTGGGCCCCGCGCGTGTAGACTGACCCAAATAAACTTCATTTCGCTTTAAACAAGGTTTTTCTTTTTCCGGCCTTGACTGGGGCCGAAAACTCCTTATTTGGCTCTAAACTCTGTTTTTGCCTCGCGTATAGACTGACTGAAAAAACTCAATTCTTGTTGGGCCCCGCCTTCGTAGACTGCCCCAAATAACTCAATGAACTAGCATCAGGCCGAACCTCGTACGGGCGCGCACGCGTGTAGCGGTGTGCAATAACTTAGTTTGTTGGAGTAGGCCTAGCTATAGATGTCCAATAAACCTTCGTTGCATCGACAAGAATAGTGACTACCATTCCTGATGGAGAGGGCTAGGAGTCGACACCTCTGCATGACCGTACATCAATCATCGGATTGGCTTGTAACGCCTTTTTTATGGACTCCGGAAACTCAACGGTACTTTACTCGCATACCCCGTATTTGACCGTCGATAAATCTTCAGATCGTTCTGTATGCCCTTTTTTATGGACTCGGAAAACTCAATACAGCTACACTGCACATGCGTGAATTGACTCCGAAAAAATCATGGGAAGGTTTCTGTGACAGTTATTGGCAACCTGTGACAGAAATGAAGCGGCCCCGCTCAAACTTTGATTGTTCGAGGTGCGCTGGCTTGTTAACAAAAGTCATCGATTATGTAAGATGAGATCATTCATCCTTACTTTCGACAAAAGACATAAAGTTAACTTACCTTCTTTTGTCGAAAGTGAGGATGTTGCGCCAAAGCTTCGTTGCGTTATCGATCGCTCTATAATGTAGGGCTTGTCTCGCGTGCGCGCGCGAAACGACCGTGCATTAATCATAGAAACACTGGAAAGGGCGTTTTCGGCCCTCTGCGCTGTTTCTATTGAACGCTTCGGTTTTCACTGCCTTTGCCTCAGCAGGCCAATCAGTTTAGGCTTGGGTTGATAGGATGTAAAGGACGACCACCTGTCGGGTCGGTTATAAAGCCATCATCAATATCGTCCTCGTCTTCATCGATGTCGTCCTCATCATCATTGTTGTCGTCGTCTGATGGAAGGGTACCCACATACGAGTTCACCGCTTCGTCCTGTACACTTTGAAAGTCCTCCGGTGCGTCGGGTATCAGCATCCAGGCATTTACCGATTTGGCCTCATCAGTTACCCAGTCAAGGTTGTTGTTAATTTCCTGCGAACGGCTCCATCCGGGCATCCGCTCGTCATCGAAGTCATCATAACGCTCGCAATGCCAATAGAACTTGCCGTCCTGATGCATATAAAAGCCAGGCCGAGGACCAAACCCGACGATATTCAGAATCATTGCGTACTTGTTTATCAATGGTTCGACATAGAGGTCAGGTGGGGGCTGAGTGGCGGGGTACCATTTGCCAAGTTCAATATCCGTACCAGGTAGAGTTGCCATAGTAAGTCTGGGTCAAGATTAGACCTACAATGTAGTCAATTCAGGGATAGCCGGAAGGCTGTTTGCTTTCTGATGCTAAACTCACCCAAGCGTTAGTACCAATCGGGTGTTGTCGAAGATTGATAGCCTGACAGGGGGCGAGTGCTGAACATAATCAACGAGCCCACTGTCGTACATATGCGACAGTGGGCTCGTTGATTATTCGCTTTTGCAGTGCATTTGCATTTATGCAAATACTAGATCAATACTGTTACAACGTATTTGCATTTTTGCGATAGCCGTGTTTCGCCGAGCTACTCAGGTGCAAAGTGGGCATGGATTCAAAAATTACTGGCCAATATTATAGTATTGATATAACTGGATTTTAACACCAATAGTATTTTCACATAAATGTCAAATAGGTTTTTCGTGACAGCAGCCGAAGAAGGCGAAGTGATTCAGTATTAGATATTATTGAAAAAGAATAATCGGGGTCCAGTTAGTTGGGAAATTCTTGCTTTCCCATGAGTGAAGAATAGATTCCTTTGTACCCGAAATTTTATCTTGTAGACAAATAACAGCAACAAAGCGTTCTCCAGTTTTTTCACTAATGTAGTTAGTAGCGTCTATCTTAATCTGATCTATGTATTCGTCGACGTTACTTCCCTTCCTAACGTATTTGTATTCTATAGATGTACCTAGTTCTGGTATTTGAATATCTGGCTTATATATTTTAAATTTTTGATTGAAACCTCCTTTAGCTTTCCGTATGGATGGAAAGTATAATTCAAGCACCCATTTAACGGGTGTATAAATAGAAGTCTCATTCGTTATGATAGTATCAGTTTTTTCAACAATAAAGAAGGTATTTTCTAATATTGAAATTAGCCTTTTAAAATCTTTTTCCTTTTCTTCTTTGTATCCAAAGAACTGGAATGGATACAGAAAAGATGCAAATTCATCAAGTATGACAAGTTCAAATTCAGCATCTTCATGTGGAAAAAGCTTTTCACTTATTAACAACTCTTTCGAGTTGTTAATCTTATCCTTGAAAATGTCTTTAAAGTTTTTTAAGTAATCTGTTAGACCAATAACTTCGAAGTAAATACATATAGAATTATATAGCAGCTTAATTCCTCGCTTGATTTGTAGTTCATCTTCTTCCGGGTCATAATTGTATCCAGTCAAATGACTGTGCATTGAATTCATTACATAATTATAGTTTACCCTTTCAATTTCTGTTTTAAGCTCTGTGATTTGCTTTTCAAGGTAAGTAAGGTCAGTTTGCTTGAACATCCTTTATAAAGTTTTGGTACTTTGATTAGTAATGCCAGAATTAGGCTTGAGTAGCTACCGGGTTACTTTTTACGGCATCTATTACTTAATCTGTCTAAGGAATAAATGCTTCTAATGGCTAAGCGATAGTCTTGCTTTTAAGATCAATAACATCAATAACATCAAGGTTGTATCAGCAACTAAGACCTTACAGACGGCTGATATGTGACTACAGATGAATTATGTCCCGAATTTGATAGTATTTGTCCCAAATTGAAAAGTGGAAAAAAGCAGGGGGCCATAACTTTGAACTACCCAATCCAAATTTGGGTATAGAAGCTCAAACCCTTTATTATGTTTAATTTTAATCACTATGTGCCTATACTAAAAGGCAAGTCCGGTGAATTCCAGGCTCTAAGTAATCTGTCAGACAAAGCCTTGTCATCTATAACTCCAGTTATCGAAATTCCAGATATCCCTTACGATTATGTAACTAATCAACCGAGTAAAACAACTGATAACCACTTGTCTAGGTATGGAGAAGATCTCGCTAGCTGTTGGGTTGCAGATAAAGAGCTATTTATAGATGCGCATTTGTTGCCGGTAGATTGTAGAACAGCCGCCGGGCAGCACCCATTTATATTTTTGTTTGAGGATTTTCGACGTTTGGGCCTTTTAACTATTCCTGTTATTAACATAGACAGTGATGAAGCATGTATAGATTCTGTTAGGGAGATTGTTGCAAATGATCAGAGAGGCGTATGTTTACGAATTAGTTTAAATCAATTAGAAACTCCTGATGGGGGCACACAACTTCTTCAACTTCTTTCATCCATAGGCGTTGCCGTGAAGGAGGCTGATATACTTATAGATTTAGCAAGTCTGGGTAGCGGAATATCAAATGAGTTAATGACAACTCTAATGACTTTCGTTATTAACAATACTATTCCACAACTTGAATCTTGGAGAACAATAAGTCTGTCATCTGCGGCTTTCCCAACAGATTTATCCGGCATTCCTGCTGGTAGTGAGCGTCAGATACCACGTCTAGACTGGGAATTGTACAAAGCTCTTGTATCTAAAAATTTACGCCGTCTTCCTAGCTTTAGCGATTATTCGATTGCTCATCCAGAAATTAACGAGATGGATCCACGAATGATGAACATTAGCGCTAGCATAAGGTATACAACTCAGGATAGTTGGCTGATTATGAAGGGACGGGTTATTAAAAAATATGGTTCTGATCAATATCACCAACTTTGCCGAGAATTGTTAGACCGGCCGGAGTATAAGGGTAAAGACTTTAGTTGGGGGGATGATTATATCAAGCAATGCGCAGAAGGACAGGTAGGGCCTGGAAATTCAACTACATGGAGAAAGGTTGCTACTAATCATCACTTGGAATTAGTGGTAGATCAACTCGCCAACCTGTACGACACTTAAGAGATTCTCTGACGTAATATCTCAGGCTGTCAACATCAAGCTCCTCAGTTAATAGCTTCCACAAGTAGGGTTTTGGTTTTGAACCCACCCTTTTAGAATAGCCAATAGTATTTAATATTTGAAGAATTTCATCTTTCCATAAAAATTGAGCAATACTATAAGGCTCAATTTTTGTGTTGCGCCTTGATTCACGAACCAAATTGAATTTTACTGATTGGTGTGGGCTAGGCTCAACAGCAATTAAACCACACCAATCAGGCAGTAAATCTTCAACTTTTTTTAAATGTCGATGGCTCGC
Organism: Spirosoma oryzicola; assembly: GCF_021233055.1. NCBI lineage: Bacteria > Pseudomonadati > Bacteroidota > Cytophagia > Cytophagales > Cytophagaceae > Spirosoma > Spirosoma oryzicola. The sequence goes on from NZ_CP089538.1 coordinate 1,607,410, forward strand.
TACAAGAGTTAGATAATCAAAAACTTTTGCATAAGAATCTAATTGAGAGGGCAGCCTAACTAATGTATCTCTTTCACTTTTGATTTCATACCCGGAAATACTGCCGTTAATTAGTGCTATATCAATTCTAGAAACACCTAGGCAAACATCTAGCTCATCAATAATTCTACAAGATAAATCTTGACGATGAGAGCATAACAAATCCTCTTTCATTGCAAAACGAATATCGCGATCTCTCATCGTCAAGCTCTTTAACTGAGCTAAGCTGTTATACGGTTAAAAGTAGTAAAGCATAGAACTCGTTCATAGGCCATTTGAACAAGTGAAGGAGTCATAATATCTTTTTTCCGCGTACTCCAGTTATGAATAAAATCAATAACAGATTCGATTGAAGTAGCTGGTTTATTTATTTGCTTAAGTGCCCAATGTACAGTTGCAAGCAGCTCCAGGCCAAAGGGTGATTCAAAACCTTCAATTAGTTGAGTTACTGTGTTTAGGCGCTGTTTTTCGGCTTGGGATGTATTGTTAACCAAATAGGCCTTAATTTCTTCATTCTTATCTTTGAATAAAGACAAGGTGTCATGTGGCCGAGAATCAGCTACTCTAATATCTCCTTGTAAATAAGCTCCTTCCAGCCTACTTAACAAATGCTGAAGATTGTAAGCATATGGTCCGTATGTTCCTTGCTGATATTTTAGTCGGAGGTCAGTTTGGCCAAACTCTTGAAGAAAGTAGGCCAGTTTCTGGACTTCAATATGGGTTACATCATAGCCCAAGATTGTATAGCGATTAATAAGCGTCAATATCAGAGCCCTCGCTTTTGTCAATTCGCGGCTAACTTCAGGAGCCGGAGCTTCTTTGGGATTTAATCCAGGTTCGTATAAAAACACGTCAGCGTCAAGCTCTCCTAATTTCTCAATCAAAAGAGGTTTAACCACATTCCAATCTAAGCCGCCATATCCACAGCCTAATGGTGGCACTGCTACTGATTTTATGCCATATTCATTAATAACCCTGACTAAGTCATCTAAGCCACGCACAATATATTCTAATTGTGAGCTACCTTTCCAGTGGACTTTAGTCGGAAAGTTAATGATGTATGTTGGGTGACCTATACGCTCAGTCCTCGTGACGAACATGCGTCCAACCTGAACTTCTTTATTCTGGCAAGCCTTTCTGTACAATTCGTAATTAAGTGGATACTTTTCACGGAACTGTAGAGCAATGCCTTTACCCATTACACCGACTGTGTTGACTGTATTGATCAACGCTTCGGCTTCTGACTTTAAAAGGTTATCGTGTGCGAACTTGATCATTTGTTAGTAATATAGATTAGGGCGACATGCGATGGGTAACGATACACCTGCGTCCTTCATTGCTGCTTCTACCAAGCGATAAATTTGGTCATTCTGGCAAACTATTCCCTGTACTAAATTAAGAGAAAGTGACTGATAAACAAGGAATTCTGCTTGTTTTTTCTCCTTTTTGTCTGCCCCGTATTGTTGGCCCCAGTTATCACTACTTATTGTATCCCAATCAAGCTCTTCTAGCTTAGAATACTCATTGTAATGATTGGCGTAACTTAGTTTAGCGTGTCGATCAGTGAATACATAAGGGATATTTTCCTCCTGAATTACTTCAACATTACTGACTAAATAAACTAGTTCCTCTTGCGTTCCCTCGTAGTCTTCCACCTTGCCTTTATAGATCATAAACAGCATTGGGGAGCGGGTTGTAAAATAGAAGGGGATATAATCGTTTAAAACACCACCAGGCGCTGCTTTGACCGGCGTTATGCCTCGAGAGCTGATCAAACTCTGAAAACCGATATTTACAAAATCAGGATGCTTAACGTCACTATTTGCACAATGCAAACCATTCTTAAAGATGAATGGTAAGTTTTTATAGTGAGTCAATCGGTAGATACGTGTTTTGGGAAGAGCATTCATCAGCTTTTCTACTATTAAAACCTGATTTGCCATATGTGCATACTGCCTATATAAACCTTTCAGTATGCAAATCCGTATGCAAACAAAAAAGCCACTTACAGTTTTAAGGCTATAAGTGGCTGACTATCAGGCTCCCGAAGCTGGGCTCGAACCAGCGACCCTCTGATTAACAGTCAGATGCTCTAACCGACTGAGCTATTCGGGAATCGTGGTGCAAAAGTAGGCCGGAATCGGGCACCACGCAAGTCTTTTCTTAAAAAAAGTGTTATTATTTTTCTTTAAAAAGCTCATTGATCGTGCAACTTGCTGACAACCAAAAGAGAAACTTTTGAAAAAATTTCTATCTCGGAAGCGTTCCACCTTGGGTTGGACCTCCAAATGCGTCGGGGCGATGGCTGGGAACATTCTGGAGAATCAATTCCTTGATACGCCGGGCGTCGCTCTTCGTAAAATTCTTGATGATGATCTCGGGCCGGGCGCGTGGTAGGATGCGTACTGTCGAAAAGAACAGGCCATTGTCGATCTCAACGCCCGAAATGTCGGAGTAGAATACAAAGTTGTCGGTACCACCGATCAGCTTTCTGACACGGAATGTGACACCCTTATCGTTGAATTCAACTTCATCGCGGTTAATTGGGTCTTTGAAACTGCTGCTGTGAAACTTTTCCATTTTTAGTGAGAGTCTGTGAGATTTGTTTGATACACGACGGTTAACAGCCGTATACTAATCCGTTGTCACTTTTTAGGTACGTAAATTACTTTCTTTGTTTCAAAAAAAGGCTCGACGAAATAGTCTGAAAGGTCATAAACCCGGTAACGGTCAGTTACTTCGGCTAGTTCTTCGGTCAGATCGCCACCTTTTAGATACAAAACTCCGTTGGGTCGGTCGTTGTTGCCAGCCTTGTGGATTTTATAGCGCACCCAGCCCAGGAACGGCTTCAGACGTGTAACGGCCCGGCTAACCACAAAATCGTAAGTCGTATTCAACTGCTCCACACGCGCTTGCTCTGCTTTTATGTTTGTTAGTCCCAAAGCTCCGGAAACTTCCTCGACAACTTTTATTTTCTTGCCGATGCTATCGACCAGATGAAAATCAGCCATCGGAAACAAAATGGCCAACGGGATACCCGGAAAACCTCCGCCCGTTCCAACGTCCAGAATTTCGGTGCCCGGCTTGAACTGCACAATCTTGGCAATACCCAGCGAATGGAGAATGTGTTTTTCGTAAAGCGAATCGATATCCTGCCGGGAAATGACATTAATTTTGGCGTTCCAGTCGCGATATAAGCCATCCAGAGCCGCAAACTGTTCTTTCTGCTGGGTGGTCAGGTTTGGAAAATATTTTAATAAAAGGTCGATGTTCATGCTGTAAGTAGCTTAAGTGCGCGAAACCAGATCCAGCCTTCGTGAACGGGCTTTTACATCTGGTCGATGAGCTGTTCTATCGCCAGGTAATTCGTTTTTTACGCTGGCTGATTATCGTTTGTAAACCGGCGATGCCGTAATAAGTTGCCAGCAACAGATCCATAAAGGGCATAATGGACCACGGTACGGTATGCGCTAGTCGGTAACTGATACGGCCAACAATTCCCCAAAAAGCGAGGATACGGAACGCAAACGTACCCGTAGCGATCAGCAAAAGTAGCCATTCGTCTGGTGTAAATGCGTAGTGGGCAATCTCATAGTATAAAATCACGGCACCCACGAATAGGCCAGTAAACCAAGTAAGGACATGAGAACCTGTAAGCAGGCCGAGCCGAAATTTATTGCCGAATGTGTAATAATTGCCGACGTTGAGATGACGGCGTTTCTGAAGCCGCCAATCCGCCCATGTTTCTTTGGGTTTCGACCACATAAACGTAGCTGGGTCTAAGCAAACGGCGGTGTTCTGACCGGTAGCAACTTCATTGACGAATAAGTCATCGTCGCCCCCCACCACGTTCATGTGCGAATAGAACCCCCGGTTGGCGAAGAACAACTGAGTGCGATAAGCCAGATTACGACCTACGCCCATGTAGGGTCGGCCAGCCATTGCCAACGAAAAATATTGTACGGCGGTAAAAAGCGTTTCGGAACGGATCAGCAGATTCAAAAAACCCGGTCGTTGTTCGTACGGAGAAAAGCCCAGGACAAGTTGTTTGTCAGCCGTTGCCAGCTGAGAAACCATCTGTGTTATCCAATCCGCTGAAGCAGGACGGCAATCGGCGTCGGTCAGCAAGACGGTCGGGTAGAGGGCTTTTTTGAGCGCGATGGTCAGGGCGTATTTCTTGGGCGTTACGTGTTCGTGCTCTTTGTCAATTCGGATAAACCGAATGTGGTTGCGTTCAGTGGCTATGTTTTCCAAAAAAGCGGTGGTGCCATCGGTCGAGCGATCATCCATAACCAGGATTTCAAACGTCGGGTAGTGTTGCGCATCCAGCAGGGGCAGCAACTCCGTCAGGTTGTCTAGTTCGTTACGGGCACAAATGACAACGGTAACACCTTGCTGTGCCGGATGCTTATTTTCAGATAAGCTAACGGGGGGCGGAAAAACGCTAAACGCGGTACGAGAGAAGATAAAGAGGACAAAAATAAGCTGAATACTGACCATAACTAGCCAGAATATCAGCAGCGAAGTAATCACAAAGAACGGAAAGGTTTGATCGTTAAGCGAATGGTTTTCTGAACAAACGGCAAAGATACGTGAGTGGGGTGCAGGGAGCAAGGAATGACGCAAAGAGTCCGGGACAGGGATTTCGCAGAAAGGATAAATGAGAGCCGTCAATAGAATACGCATCGTGCTCCAGACTACGCTTCTTGCTTTATACCCGCACCTTGCACCCCGCTCTGTTCCCTTGTATCTTTGTTGTATGACTTTTTCAATTACTGACCATGACCCACAGTCGAAGGCCCGAATGGGCACGTTGACAACCGATCATGGACCTATTCAGACACCAATTTTTATGCCTGTCGGGACAGCTGGGACGGTGAAAGCGGTTCACCAGCGCGAACTCGAAACAGATATCAACGCCGACATTATTCTCGGAAATACGTACCATCTTTATTTGAGACCCGGTCTTGAGGTGTTGCGTCAGGCGGGGGGATTGCATGCGTTTAACGGCTGGCGTCGGCCTATTCTGACCGATTCGGGTGGTTATCAGGTATATTCTTTGTCGAACACGCGAAAAATCAAAGAAGAGGGTGTAACCTTCAAATCCCATATCGACGGCTCCAGCCACCGATTTACGCCCGAAGGGGTGATGGATATTCAGCGGACGATTGGCGCTGACATTATCATGGCGTTTGACGAGTGTACGCCCTATCCCTGCGAATATGGCTACGCCCGGCAGTCGATGGAAATGACCCACCGCTGGCTTGACCGTTGCATCGACCGCTTTGACACGACCGAAGGCCATTACGGCTACCGGCAAACGTTGTTCCCGATTGTCCAAGGTAGCACCTATCCTGATCTGAGACGCCAGTCGGCGGAAGTGATTGCCTCGAAAGAACGGGAAGGAAACGCTATTGGCGGACTGGCGGTAGGCGAACCCGCTGAAGAAATGTATTCGATGATCGAACTGGTCAACGGTATTTTGCCCGCCGATAAACCTCGCTACCTAATGGGCGTTGGAACACCTGCGAATATCCTGGAAGCGATTGCATTAGGGGTTGACATGTTCGACTGCGTTATGCCAACCCGTAATGCCCGACATGGTATTTTGTTCACGACGGAAGGTATTATCAACATCAAAAACGAAAAATGGAGCCGTGATTACAGCCCGATCGATCCCGGTCTAGGTGGCTATGCCAGCACGTTCTACTCCAAAGCGTACGTCCGCCATCTGTTTAAAGCGGAAGAGCTGTTGAGCGGGCAGATCGCCAGTGTGCACAACCTGACGTTTTATCTCTGGCTGGTTCGGCAAGCTCGGACGCACATTGCTGCCGGTGACTTTGTATCCTGGAAAAATAGCGTGATTCCTCAATTAATGCAGCGGCTGTAACCGTACAGTCGTGGCTAGCGTCGTGACGATTTAAAACCCTCCGCAACGTTGACTCTGCGGAGGGTTTTAAATTTTTTGTTCGTTTGTCGATAGAATGGCACATAATGTGTACAAATGTGGAAGGTATCTATCCGTAATCTGAACCGTTGATTTTGTCCGTTGTTTTGCGCTTTATTGGCGCATTGGCTCTATTTCTGATTTGCCTTGTCACGTCGCTTTGTGTGTGTGCTCAGCAGCTACAAAGCCTGAGCGACGAACAGGTACAGCGTTTGGTGCAGCAAGCTCAAGCTACCGGTATGTCCGTTGAGCAAGTAGAACAAACGGCACTTAGCCGTGGCTTCTCATCGGCTGATTTTGACAAAATACGTCAGCGGGTCAATCAGCTGAAAAGCACTGCGCCACCGTCACTATCGCCGATGACGGGTAAAAACTCCCTTGAAACTAATGTCGTGCGTGAAGCTCCGGCTATTCCAGTCTTGCCGGAACCGGTTTCTACTCAATCGACCGTTTTTGGCGCTTCTCTATTCACCAATACAAATCTCACGTTTGAGCCGAATTTGCGTATCCCAACGCCCCGCAATTACCAGCTAGGCCCCGAAGACGAGTTAATCATCGATGTGTACGGCAACGCTCAGCAAACCTACCATCCTAAAGTAAGCCCCGAAGGAAGCATTCGGATTGAAAATCTTGGTCCCATCTACGTCAACGGTTTGACCATTGAGCAGGCCGAACAACGGATTGTCAATCGCCTTCGAACGCTGTACCAGGATCTCAACTCGGCGGGGAGCGGTATCAGGGCGCAGGTTACGCTTGGCAGCATTCGAAGCATTCGGGTAACACTGATGGGGCAGGTCGTTCGGCCCGGTACGTACACGCTTTCGTCGCTGGCGTCGGTTTTCAATGCGTTATACGCAGCGGGCGGCCCTTCGCCCGAGCGGGGTACGTTTCGGGCGATTAAGGTGTACCGAGGAAACCGGCTCATCCGAACGCTCGACGCGTATGATTTTTTGCTTCGTGCCGATCAGAAAGACAATGTTCGCCTGGCTGACCAGGATATTATTTTCGTTGATCACTACACCACGCGCGTCGAACTGACAGGCGAGGTAAAACAACCCGGCACGTACGAAGTCAAACCGGACGAAACACTTCAGCAGGTGTTGACCTTTGCCGGAGGGTTTACGGACCGGGCGTATACGGCGACCATCAATCTCCGTCGAAACACGACAACGGAACAACAACTCGTCACGGTTTCGGGAAACGAAATTACCAGTTTTCTGCCCAAGCCGGGCGACCGCTACACCGTTGGCACTATTCTGGATCGGGTTGATAACAAAGTGACCATCGCGGGAGCGGTATTTCGTCCGGGAGAGTTCTCTCTGGAAAGGAATACCAGCCTGAAGCAGCTTATCAAGAGTGCCGAGGGGCTGCGCGAAGATGCATTTCTAAATCAGGCGACTATCCGGCGACTGCGGCCTAATCTGGAACCAGAACTTCGTTCGGTAGACATCGGTAAACTCATGCGGGGAGAAATTCCCGACATCCCGCTACAACGCGACGACAGGGTGCAGATCCGGGCGGTGAGCGAGCTTCAGCGGGAGCGAACGGTGTCAATTCAGGGGGCTGTCAACAAAGCGGGCTCGTTTCCGTTTGCCGATAGCATGACGGTCGCCAACCTGATCGTGCTGGCGGGCGGCTTTTCCGAAGGGGCTATTGCTTCGCGGATAGAAATCGCCCGGCGCATCACCACCGATACCGTAGGGCTACCCGAAGGACAGACGACGAGCATCCTGACGTTTGCCATCGACCATAATTTACGACTCAACCCAGCCGACGCTCGCTTCACGTTATTGCCTTTCGATCAGGTGTTTGTGCGGATGTCGCCCCGCTACGAGACTCAGAAAAGCGCTACGATAGTGGGTGAGGTACATTTTCCCGGTGTGTACGCCATTCGCACATCGGCAGATCGCATTACGGACTTGCTCGTTCGAGCCGGGATGGCGAAGCCTGACGCGTATTTGCCTGCTGCTCGAATTGTACGTAAGGGTGAGAATCTATCCGTCGATCTGCGTAAAATCCTGGTGAACCCTGCTGATCTGGGTAACCTTCTGGTGGAGGACGGTGATTCGATTGTGATTCCGCGCCGGGCCGAACTGGTACGAATTCGTGGTGAGGTGCTGAACCCCGCGATTGTTGAGTACGATCCGGCTAAATCATTTCGAGATTACATCGCCGAAGCTGGCAATTTTACGGGGAAAGCGTTTCGTCGAAAAAGCTACATAGTGGCGGCCAACGGCAAAATCAGACCGACCAAGTCAGTGCTGGGTATTCACCGGTTTCCGAAGCCGGAGCGTGGGATGGAGATTGTCGTTCCCGCCGTGCCGCCGAAGGAACAAAGCAAAACCTCGTCTGCCGAACGGGCCGCGTTGCTGGGGGTCATTGCTTCGTCGGTGGCTGTGGTATTAACCGCTTTACGCATCTTTGCAAACTGATTGATGCCAGACAGACTAGTAACAGAACCTGCCCAGAAAGAACAGGTACGACCTGATGACTGTATCAATCTGTCGTTTAGCGGCTTGGTACGCCTTGCCTGGCAGGGACGGTTGCGGTTAGCGGGTATTACGGCTTTGTGTGCGCTAGTGGGTGTTGGGGTAGCGTTGTTGACCCCCGCCGAGTTTGTCTCCAACGCCCGGATTATGCCGGAGATGAACAGTGCGACCGGCGGTATGTTTAAACAACTCGCGTCCGTTGCGCGCATTTCGGGGCTCGATTTGTCGGATGCCGAAGGTGTCGATGCGGTGCGCCCGGATCTGTACCCGAATGTACTCCAAAGTACGCCGTTCGTGCTATTTCTGCTCGATCAGGTTGTCGCGCAGACGGGTGGAAAACAAACTACCGTGGCAGAGGTGCTGACGGAAAATAATGGTTTGCTGGTACGATGGTTCGCAAGCGATAGGGAAGAGGTTCTCAAGCGGATTCGAACGCAGGCCGGTAAGCCAGTTGAACTGACGCAACAGCAGGAAGAGTTAGTGGCTGAAATCGGCAAACGGGTCGATGCCCGGCTGGATACGCGGTCGGGCGTGATTACCATCACCGCCAAAATGCCCGATGCACACGTAGCCGCGGCTGTCGCGCAACGGGCCATGGATTATCTGACGCAATACGTGACCAGCTATCGAACCGAGAAGGCCCGGCAGGATTTACGGTTCTACGCGCAACGGCTAAGCGAAGCGCAAAAACGGTACCAAACGGCACAGTATCAGGTGTTTCATTACAACGATGCGCACAAAAATTTTGTGGTTCTGGCGGCTACGATGGAAAAGCAGCGAAGGGAAGCGGAGTTGACGATTGCGCAAACGGTTTACACGGAATTGTCGCGTCAGTTTGAGCAGGCCAAGTTAAAAGTGCAGGAACGAACCCCGGTGTTTAAGGTGCTCGAACCGGCTACTGTTCCGACGCTTCGTGTATCGCCAAAGCGAACCCTGATGGTGCTGGCGTATGCCGTTGCGGGCTTTTTTCTTGGTATGGCCTACCTGCTGGCCCAGCGGGCTAATTGGGCGGGACGACTGCAAGCCATCATCCAGACTTGATTAACAGAGAGTCGGTTCGACGCCAACGAACCGATTGTAGGAACGATATAAATAGCCATTTTCAATTGAATACGCCCTTGTTCAACGCACTCAAACAGAAAGAAAAGAAGCTTGCCGTGATTGGACTGGGCTACGTTGGCTTGCCCATCGCGCTCGAGTTTGCCCGGCAGTTTCGGGTGATCGGCTTCGACATCAGTGCGGAGCGTGTGGCTATGCTAAAGCAGGGCGAAGACCCCTCACGGGAGTTGCCGCCGAGTGCTTTTGACCAGGCCGACATTACGTTTACCGCTGATCCCAACGAGTTGAAACAGGCGAGTTTCTTCGTCGTTGCCGTTCCGACGCCGGTTGACGATTACAAAGTTCCGGATTTGAAACCACTTCAACGCGCGTCCGAAGCCATTGGCCGCGTGCTGAAGCCCGGCGATTACGTAGTGTACGAATCGACGGTGTACCCCGGCTGTACGGAAGACGACTGCATCCCGATCCTTGAGCAGCAATCTGGTTTGCGGCTCGGCGAGGATTTTAAAGTAGGATACTCGCCCGAGCGAATCAATCCCGGCGATAAGCAACGCACCTTGCCTGATATTCTTAAAATTGTGTCGGGCAGTGATGCCGAAGCGCTCCGGGAAATTACGGCTGTTTACGAATCGATCATCCGGGCGGGCGTTTACGAAGCACCAACGATTAAAATAGCCGAAGCGGCCAAGGTAATCGAAAATGTGCAGCGCGATCTGAACATTTCGTTGATGAACGAACTGGCGATTATCTTCGACAAAATGGGCATTGATACGCAGGAGGTTTTGAAAGCTGCGGGGACCAAATGGAATTTTCTGCCGTTTACGCCCGGTCTGGTGGGTGGGCACTGCATCGGCATCGATCCGTATTACCTGCTTTACAAAGCTCGTCAGCTGGGCTATGATCCGCAGGTGATTCACTCCGGCAGGCGCATTAACGACGGAATGCCCGCTTATATCGCCACCAAATTGGTGCAGATGCTGCTTCAGCGCGGGAAAAATCCGCGTCAGACAAAGGTGTTGGTCATGGGTTTGACGTTCAAGGAAGATGTCGCCGACATCCGAAATTCGAAAGTGGCCGATCTGGTGCGCGAGCTGATGAAATTTGCCATCAACGTACACTTAGTTGATCCGCATGCATCGCCGAACGAAGTAGCGCAAGAGTACCGAATGACGCTGATGGATACACCCTCGACCCATTACGACGCGGTGATCGTGGCCGTGGGACACACCAACTACCGGACGCTGGACAGCACGTATTTCAAATCATTGATGAACGGAAGTCCAATTCTGCTGGATCTTAAAGGGTTGTATGTGGTCGAAAAAGAGAGTGGTATCGATTACTGGCGTCTGTGAGAAAAGCGGCTATCACGCATGGGTAGAGCGTTGACAAGCTGGCCGATCAACCGGTCGTTGGGATTACTCGTCGGTGCTCAGGGCGCAACGGCGTTGCTAGGTTTGGTCACGGGTAAACTCATCGCCTTGTACCTGTCGCCGGATGCTGTGGGAAACTACAATCTGGGTTACGTTAGCCTGATGCTGGCGAACACCGTACTCATCACGCCAACCCTGAAGTCGATGCGGGCGCTACTGCCCATTGCGCCAACCGATGCCGTGCTACGCTTTCACCTGCGGGTTATGCTGCTTGTATACGCCGGTCTGTTAACGAGTATTACGCTTTGGGGAGTACTGATGGCCAATAGCCTGCTGGCGGCCTTAGCCGGGTTAGCCCTGGTAGGACAGGGCTTTTATGCACTTGGGTTGGAATACATGAACGCGCTCGCCCGTCACCGCGCCTTTAGCCGAACCCAGGTCCTGTATTCGTTTGTCAACGCGCTGTTGATCGTTTTGCTTGTCGTAAGTAATCAGCGGCAGCAGACCGGACTGTGGATTGTGCTGGCGCTGCTGAATGGAGGCTTTGCAGTGGTAATGCTAACTGGGTTTTCTGCCCTACGAGCGGCATTCGGACGAATAAGTGACGCCGATTCAATTTCGTATTGGAACCCGTTCTGGGCCTACGTGCGCCCGTTGCTGGGGTCAGCCGTGTGCGCCTGGGTCATCAACTACGTGGATCGGTATTTCATTGAACGATACGGGTCAAGTGCCGATGTTGGTTACTACAGCGTAGGCTATAGTCTGGGCTCAAAGATCGTGCTGCTGTCCATGCCGGTGCAGGCGTATCTGACGCCTTTGGTGATGCAGTTGAAGGGCAGTGGACAAAAGCCCTCATCGGCAAATCCGTTATTGCTTCGCGTATTCTGGCTGTATGTGCTGGTCGTCGGCGTTATCTGTCTGTTGTTTTTCAACCTGTCTGCCGAAGTTGGAAGGCTGTTGCTGTCGAAATCGTATGAACCCGCTTTTCGGATTGCCCCTGTTATCGCGTTCGCCTATCTAGGTATGACCGCCAGCTACATCCTGGAAGTAAAACTCTACGCCTTTTCCATAACGCGTCCTATTTTTAGTTGCTATCTGGTGGGCGCAATCGTCAACGTATTGCTCAACTGCGCGTTGACGCCAGCCTACGGCATCTGGGGTGCCGCTCTGGCTACGTGCCTAAGTGCTTTCTGCCAGTCTGGGCTGACGCTGTACGTCTTTCTAAAAACAGAATGAACACTAAAAAGCCCGAAATCGTCTTTGTCTGGAATTACCTCGAATGGGGCGGGGCACAGCTGGTAATGCTGGGTGTCATGCGGTTGGCACTGACTCGTGGTTATCGAGTTAGCGCTTTAATACCGGCTGGAACGACGGGAAAAATTCTAGCTTATCTGGATCAGGAAAATGTGACGGTTACTTTTTTCGACGCTCATGTTGATTTGGCGAAAGCGCGTACGGTCTGGTCTAAAATCCGCCGACGTGGCCGCGACTGGCGTTGTCATTTCGTGCTGGCCCGACACCTGACAAAGCAGCGATCCAAGGACAAAGTGGTGTTTATCGATGCGGCACCCTGGTCGAATTTTCTGCTGTTGAGCTGGCTGGCACGGCAAATGCCTACGTTTGTGATGCTGCACATCGCTCATTCCAACAAACCAACGCTGGCTAACGGGTTGAGCCGTTTAAAGTTCCGGCTCCTGGAGCGAACGCGTTTTTACCTGTTGGCTTCCAATCGGGAAATGAAAGAGAGTTTGCGGTGGTATACAACGCCCGCTATCTGGCGAACAATTCCCGTAGCCTACACGGGTGTCAACGTCAGTGAAATCAGAAGCGTTTTAGCGCAACCGCTTGACATACAGGTCGAGCGTAGACGTTTTTCACTGCCTGACGGAGCACTAGTCGTGATGACGCTCGCCAATGTGATTGAGCGAAAAGGCTTTCAGGTCTGGCTGGAGGCCGCTCGGTTACTACATGAGTGCGAACCGGAGTTGGTCTGGATTTGGGTTGGTACGGGTGAAGGGCATCCGGTTATGGAAGCGTTTATTCAGTTGCATAAAATGGAGCGGTTTGTTCGGCTTATTCATCCCGCTCAGTTGGGGAGCCAACGGTCTGATCTACTCCGGTTTTTACGGTTAGCCGATCTTTTTGTCTTGCCGAGTTACCGCGAAGGATTACCGGGCGCATTGCTCGAAGCGATGGCTTTAGGCAAAGCGGTGATTGCTTCGAACATCAATGCGATACCCGAGGCTGTTCAGCACGGCGAAAATGGATTGCTGGTTCAGCCAGGAAATGCGCGCGAACTAAGCGATGCCGTTCGGCGATTGGTCAATAATTCATTGCTGCGTCAGGCGATGGGGCGGAAGGCGCAGCAGACGGTTTTAACCCATTTTCTAGAGGAATCCTGCGCCGAAATTACATTGGATTATATCGCCCAAATGGCTGGGCTACGCCAAGAGCACCCATAGTCAAGGCCAGTTTTTGGTCACACCGATGCCGCGAAGAATCAACCGGACGAAAAAGATACCGAACGCCACAACTGCTTGAAATTGAGTTGGAGCCGTGACCCAATAGAGCATAAACCGCCCGCGCAGATTATGATAACTGCGTAAGTCGCCCCACAGGGCCTGGTAACGATTTGGCCAACTCATCGAGCGCAGCGTTTTAGGGAATGAATTAGGTTGATTGTATACCTTGGCCCGTGGCTCCACCCAGAGTTGCCATCCGTTTTTACGAAGGCGAGCCGTGAATGTTGAATCACCGAAGTTCGGAAACCGAACCTCATCCATAAAACCAAGTTCGGCAAAAACGCGGGTCGGGAACAACACGCAGTTTCCTGCTAGCGTAGCAACCCGAAAGGCTTCCTCAGGTACCGTTTCTATAGTTAGTTGCGTTTGATGCCGCCAGCCACCGTACCAGGTGTCCCAGCGTGGATCTACCTGAAAGACGCGGTGCGGTTCGTCCCAGCGTAGTAGCAAACCGCCAACGGCACTACGTGGATGGGTTTCGGCGCATTCGACTAGGTATCGTAAAAAATCGGTATCGAAATACGTGTCGTCGTTGATGAGCAAAATGTAATCCGGCTTATGCACCAGGGCGGCTTTGATACCTAGATTCGCCCCAGCGGTAAAATATAACGTACCATCCCCTGCAACCAGCTGAACCGCTGGGAACTCGCGTTCAATGGCCGACCGGGTTCCATCCGTTGAACCGTCGTCAACAAGGATGATGTGTACCGTTAAGCCTTCGCTGTTGATAGCGGCAAGACTGCGCAGGCACTGTTGAGTAAGTGCACAGCGGTTATGCACCGGAGAAACGATCACAATGGAAGTTGGCGTGGTAGGCATGGCTTTTTGGTGGGTTCTCTGTTCGCTTACAGGGAACGGCGAATCTGCCATTGGACAAGAACATTGGTGAGATAAAGGCCAAGGACGACGACAAATCCAACCCGAACCAGGGTAGGCAGGATTGTCCCGTAGAACCCTTCGTACGATACCGTCGTCAGCAGCATGTAATAGGCCGTTGTTCGCCCAATGGTAAGCGACTGATTTTGAACAAGCGACGTGTATAGGGTGCGTAATAGAACGCCTAGAAGCGCCATACCAACCGGAACACCCGCTGGGCCGTAGTTGCGCAGCAGGTCGATCATGGGCGTGATGGCAAATGAGTTTTTCGCAAAGTTGAAATAAAGCAAACTATATCGGCGCGGATTCGATATTTCGGGCTTGTCTTTCCAGATAAACCGGGGAATGAAGGCCGTCCAGGTAGCGATCCAGATGTTGCCATCGATACCCAGTTTTTCTTCGTCGGGTTTGAGCCGTTCGTAGTTCGATACCCACACACCAACGGTACTCGTCATTTCAAGGCGACTCCCGAATATCGTCAGCATGGTTGGGACCAACTCTGTATTTTGTTCGTCGGTGAGCGTTCCCAGCGTAGTCGTGGCCGTAGACACATAATCGCTCAGACTCATTTTGGCTTCCGACGCTTTCAGAATCCGGAACGTCGTGCCGTAGATGATGCCTAGCAATAAGCCGACGGTGGCCAATGAGCCAAATAGCAGGCCGTGGTTACGGGTGAAACGCCGTCCCGAATAGACGAATGCCATGAGAATCAGGAACACGAAGACCAGGATGGCTCCCCGGTTTCCACCCAGCACAATACGAACGCCCATCGTCATTAACACGGATACCAGCGCAACGACAAGCCTCTGTCCCGTCGTTTTCGTCCTGAATATGTACTGCCACAACATAAAACTGGCGAGAACGGTGAGCAGCGACATAAAGAAGTAAGTTGTTCCCAATTCGTTTTCCTTGTCGGCCAGCTGAAAACCGATATTGCCGGAGAGCCAGGCCAGTAAGTAAAACGCGAAACCCAGCGCCAGCAAAACCAGTGCCGGTAGTAATAGGGTTGAAAGCGGCCAGTCACCCGACGGAAGTTTTTGGGAAAGGCGTTCGCCAGTTTTTCGGCCAATGGGCAATAGGAAACCAACCGTCAAACCCACGTAGCCCACCGAAACGTAGATGAGTGCCAGCGGTAAACTTGCTTTCGGATTGGCAATCTGCGTGAAAAAATACGGATTAACCAGATCAGCGGCCAATAACAAACTTCCTAAACCAAAGGCCGGTCCCAGATAAGACCAGGCCGCAAAAACAAGTGGATTGAACGGGTCAAACCGTTCTGTAGCCCATAAATAGAGGCTCGGCGTCGCTAGAATAAGCGCCGTCAGGAAAATCCAGGGAAGCAAGAAATGATTGCTTCCTGTGTAGAAACGCTCTTCATCGTAGCTGAACAAGAGCCAGAACAAAAGACTGATGAAGCCCATAACAAGACCGCTCATTGTCCAAAAAAGCCTTGATATACGAAGCGGTATAGGTGTAGATGGCATGAAAGATGCAATAACGACGGACTGGATCACCAAGGACCGTGTGGACGAAAAGATGGTCGATTAAAGGCAAAAGCGACGTGAGTAGTCGCGATCACTTGTCGCCAATTTTTAGAAAGACGGTACAAAAAACGGTCCATTTTCCGTAACAGCAGCATGACCGTAACGTACTTATCCCGAAGCCTTGGTACCGGGCACAGCATCGAAAAGCTCTTTGGTGCAATTCGCCGGGAATTAGAAAAAGATCCCTCGATCAGTGTTGAGCACGTTCAGCTTCCATTCATCAGTAGAGGACTACGATCCGTATGGCAGAACCTACGTTTCATCGCGCGACAACGGTTCAGTGGGTTGGTCCACGTTACGGGTGATGCGCACTACGCGGTATTGGCTTTGTCCCGTTGGCGCACCCTGTTGACGGTTCACGATTGCATTACGTTGGAAAAGAATCGACATAATCCGCTGCGGTACGGGTTGTTCTGGCTATTCTGGTTTTACCTGCCCGTGCGCCATGCTGCTGTCGTCACGGTCGTGTCGGAAAAAAGTCGGCAGGATTTAGTACGGTATTTAGGCCGAGTCGCGAAGAAGGCTGTTGTTGTTCCTAATGCCTACGACCCGCGTTTTGTGTATCACGCCCAATCGTTTCGAAAACAACGACCCGTGCTGTTACAGATCGGCACCGCACCCCATAAAAACGTTTCTCGACTGCTCGAAGCCATTGAGGGAGTATCCTGCCTGTTAAGTATCGTTGGCCCTCTGTCAGAAGACCTTGTTCGTGTGCTTCGTGACCGGCAGATTCTGTACCAAAACTACGTTAACGTAAGTCAGGATGATATGCTGGCGCTCTATGTGGCAAGCGACATCGTTACGTTCGTGTCTACCTACGAAGGGTTTGGGATGCCTATTCTGGAAGCCAACGCAGTAGGGCGGGTGGTACTCACCGCAGACCGCTTGCCCATGCGTGACGTAGCCGGTAAGGCCGCTCATCTTGTCGATCCGGACGACAGTATTGCGATCCGTAGTGGAATCCAGCGGCTAATTGACGATGATTTGTATCGGCAACAACTCATTGAGGAGGGGCTGCGTAATGCCGTCACCTATTCCGCTCCGATTGCTGCTGCTCGTTACCTGTCCATTTATCAACAACTGGCTAACACCAGATGCGAAGCAGGAGACGTATGCGAATAATGATGTCAGCCGATTGGTTTTATCCGTCGCAGATGGGTGGGCCAAGCAATGCGATCTATTGGCAGGCAAAGGCGATGACACAGGCGGGGCATCAGGTAACGGTGGTAGCTACGTCGCAGGATATACCATCGACTGTTCCTACTAGCCGTTGGTTGACGTTGGCGTGTGGCCGTGTGATGTACACAAAGAATCCGCACTTCTACCTGCCGTTCGCGCACATCTGGTATGCTGTGGTGGCCATTCGGCAGGTGGAAGTGGTCCATATCAACAGTCTGTTTTATCCAAGCTCGGTTGTGCTGGTTATCGCTGCGCGACTGTTGCGTAAACGAATAATCTGGGCACCCCACGGCGAGCTAAGTCCAAGGGCATTGATCTACCGATCCCGGCTCAAGCAAGGGTTGCTGCGGTTGTTTCGCGTTGTAAGCAAGGACGTAATTTTTCATTCGACTTGCCCAGCCGAGACGGTACATATCCGTCAACATTTTGGTCATAACGCACTGGTACAGGAATTGGAAAATATGATGGAAATGGCACCGGCTCGTACGCGTAAACCGGAACCGTATTTGCTGTTCATCGGGCGGTTGCATCCCATCAAAGCTATTGATCGACTCCTCGAAGCCCTGAGTGAATCGGCTATTTTTCGGAGCGGTGCTTACTCACTAACGATTGCCGGACCTGACACGAATAATTACCAAAGTCATCTCGAAGAACTCGTTACAACCTGGGCATTGACGGAGAAAGTAACCTTCGTTGGACCAGTTCATGGTGAGCATAAAGAACAGTTGCTTGCCAATGCCTACGTGACAATTCTGCCCTCGCATTCCGAAAACTTCGGCAATGTCGTCATCGAATCGCTGGCGCAGGGAACGCCCGTTATCGCATCGACCGGGACGCCCTGGCAATTGCTCGAAACAAAACGGGCTGGGTGTTGGGTCGACAATAACCCCAGCGATTTGTGTCATGCTATCGAACAGTTTTTGCGCCTGTCTGTCGATGCGTACGCGTCGTATCGACAAGGAGCTTCCGAGTTGGCACGCCGATTCGATATTCACGCGAACGTCGCGCAGTGGGAACGATTCTACGAAGATGCACTAGGATGAACGAGCAGTTGGGAATCATACTGAAGATGCTGAAACTGGTTCGGTTTGCCCGGATCTACGGCTGGCCGAGAGCGCTTAACAAAGCAATTGCCCGCACTCGCCCGCATTGGTTGCGTAAACGAATTTCGTATCGCTGTAAGGCGACGATTTCCGTGATCGGCTGTGGCCAGTTTGCGTTTAGCAGCGTCTGTTTTTTTCTGCAAAAGGACCGCAGGAATGGCTTTCTGAGCGCGTATGATGTCAATCTTCAGCAAGCGCATTCTTTAGGCCATTATTATGGTTTTCGGGAGATCGCCGTTACTGTAGACGCCGTTCTAAACCATCCGGCGCTGGCCGTTTTGTACATCTTGTCCAACCACGCATCGCACGCGGCTTATGCCATTGCAGGCTTGCAGCGTAACAAAATCGTGTACGTTGAAAAGCCGATTGCCGTTACGCGGTGTCAGTTCATTGAGCTGAGCGTGGCTGCTCGGCAATCGTCAGGGCAGGTTTTTGCGGGCTACAACCGACCTTACTCAGAAGCGATTCAGGTGCTTAAACCGTATGTGATTACTCAGAAAACGGCAGGCAGTTTTAGCCTTAACTACGTCATTAACGGTCACGTAATTCCGCCCGATCACTGGTATAGACGCCCTGACGAAGGCACCCGTATTTGTGGAAACATAGGGCACTGGATTGACTTGACGATTCACCTGTTTGCCTGGCGGAGTTTGCCCGACTGGATTGCGGTTCAGATCGCTTACGCCAATCCTGATGAACCCGACGATAATCTGGTTATAACCTTTACAACGGATCAGCACGACCTTGTTTCCATGCTGTTCACGTCGCGAGCAGAATCCTTCGAAGGCGTTCGGGAGGCCATGCACCTACAATACAATGACCTCATTGCGCACATCGACGACTTTCGACAGTTGACCGTCCATCAGGGAGCTAAACGCCGAAACTGGCACTTTACGCCGAAAGATGTCGGGCACGAACGGGCGGTGTTACAGCCGTTTTGCGCCGATAACCGCGCTTGGCATGAGGTTGAGCTATCGACGTTACTGATGCTGTTCGTTCGGGATCAGGTACTGACCGGTCAGGCCATGTCGCGTTTTGATGTTCCGGCTGAGTTGCGCCGTCTG
The DNA here is from genome assembly GCF_021233055.1 of Spirosoma oryzicola. NCBI lineage: Bacteria > Pseudomonadati > Bacteroidota > Cytophagia > Cytophagales > Cytophagaceae > Spirosoma > Spirosoma oryzicola. Next base: position 1,626,602 of record NZ_CP089538.1, read on the forward strand.
GAAGCCGACGTTGAGCACCTAATCGCATCTCCATCCACCGTTTCTTTCTAATTGTGAAAATTGTCAGCATCGTCGGGGCGCGTCCGAATTTTATAAAGATTGCTGCTATCCACCGCGCTTTTAAGCAGCATTCTGTCATCCAGTCAACGCTTGTTCATACAGGACAGCACTACGACGCTTGCTTGAGTACCGTGTTTTTCGATCAACTCGATTTACCATCACCCGATTATTACCTGGGCGTTGGTGCCGGAACGCAAACGCAGCAAACCGCCCAAATCATGCGCACGTTTGAGCCGGTTCTTGAGGCTGAACAACCCGATTGGGTCTTGGTGGTTGGTGACGTTACCAGTACGCTTGCCTGTGCGTTGGTGGCTGATCAAAAAGACGTTCCGGTTGCGCACGTGGAAGCGGGACTTCGCTCGGGTGACCGCCGGATGCCGGAAGAAAGAAACCGGATGCTGACCGACTCGCTGGCCAACCTGCTGTTTGTGACGGAACAGGCTGGAATAGACAACCTCAAACGGGAAGGCGTTGCGGACGAACGAATTCAATTCGTAGGTAATGTGATGATTGATTCGCTGGTGCAGTACCGTGCCCAAGCCAACAAGCTCAACACTGTTCAGAAACTGGGGTTGACACCCGATAATTATGTGCTGATGACCATGCATCGTCCGGCCAATGTAGATCGGGAAGCGGGCTTGCTTCAGATTGGTCAAATCGTTGAGAACACGGCTCGTTACAAAACGGTGGTATTTCCGCTACATCCACGAACGCGAGCGAATCTGGCCCGAATGGGCCTACTGGATCGGCTAACAAATATGCCAAACGCCCGGCTGCTCGAACCGCAGGGGTATCTTGAATTTCTAAATCTGCTGGAACACGCGGCTATTGTGATCACAGATTCGGGCGGAGTTCAGGAAGAGACAACCTACCTACGAGTTCCCTGCCTGACATTGCGCGACAGCACCGAACGCCCGGTTACGGTCGAATTGGGCACGAATCAATTACTGACTGAGCTAAATCCGCAAAGCGTTCAGAATCGCGTCGCGGCTATTCTGGCTGGTCGCACCAAACAGGGCTGTATCCCGCCGTTGTGGGACGGTCATGCAGCCACGCGCATTGCTAGAATCATGAGCCATCAAGCCTATAAGCGCTAAACTCCTTGATCGTTTGCCTTTCCATTTTACCCCACCTTCATGAAGCAACTTGTACAAAATCTTAAAACTGGCGAAACTCTCTTGGAAGAAGTACCTACTCCGCAGGTTGGCCGCGGACAGGTATTGATTCAAACGCGTCGGTCGCTGGTGTCTCTTGGTACCGAGCGGATGCTTGTTGAGTTTGGAAAAGCCAGCCTGATTGCCAAAGCCCGGCAACAACCCGACAAGGTGAAGCAGGTGCTGGACAAAATGCAGCGCGATGGACTCCTGCCTACTCTGGAGGCCGTATTTCGTAAACTCGATCAGCCGTTGCCACTCGGTTACTGCAATGTTGGAACGGTCGTATCGGTAGGTGAGGATGTTACAGATCTGCGCGTTGGCGACCGGGTGGCGTCCAACGGCCCGCATGCCGAACTAGTCTGTGTACCGCGTAATCTGGTGACGCCCGTACCCGATAGTGTGAGCGATGACGAAGCGGCCTTTACGGTGATTGGAGCAATTGCTTTGCAGGGCGTTCGGTTACTGGCTCCCACGCTGAATGAAACCGTTGTTGTGTTTGGTCTGGGCCTCGTCGGATTGCTGACCGCCGAGTTACTGCGGCTCAATGGCTGTCACGTGATCGGGCTGGATGTGGATGAGAACAAACTGCAACTGGCCAGAAAACGAGGTTTTACAGCGTTCAACCCGGCTGAGGATACCGATCCTGCTCTGGCTGTCTTGGCGCTTACCAGGGGTATCGGAGCGGACGGTGTCGTAATAACGGCTTCGATAAAAAGCAACGAAGTCATCACGCAGACGGCTCGCATGAGTCGGAAAAAAGGTCGAATTGTGTTGGTCGGCGTGGTTGGGCTAAGCCTGGATCGAGCCGATTTTTATGAGAAAGAATTGACGTTTAGGGTGTCGTGTTCCTACGGTCCCGGTCGCTACGATGAAGAGTATGAGCAGCGAGGACACGACTATCCGCTGCCGTTTGTCCGCTGGACGGAAAACCGCAACTTTCAAACAATTGTGCAACTGCTGGAGCGTCAGCAACTGGATGTGAAGCCGTTCATTACGGAGGTTGTTTCTTTCGCTGACTATCGTACCATTTACGACTCAATTCATCAGCCGGATCGGTCGGCAATCGCGTCGCTACTGGCTTACCCCGAAACGGTTAGGTCGCTGCCTATACCGAAAATTACATCTGTCCGCTATGTCGGTGGTTCTGCGACGGTGGGTATCATCGGGGCCGGAAATTTTGCAGACGCCACGCTCATCCCTGCCCTGAAAGCGGCTGGGGCCAACCTGAACGCGATTGCTTCCGCCGGAGGACTGAATGCCGCCTTACTCGCCAGAAAATACGGTATTTCGGAAAGTACGACCGATTACCGACAGCTTATCGATAACCCTGAAATCGACCTGTGTTTGATTGCAACCCGGCACAATCTTCACGCGCGGATGACGGTCGAAGCGTTGCAGGCGGGTAAACACGTATTTGTTGAAAAGCCATTAGCGATTTATGACAAAGAACTGTTACCGATCATCGAAGCGCAACAGGCAACTGGGCGGCTGGTTATGGTTGGCTTCAATCGGCGCTTTTCGCCTTACGCGCTAAAAATGAAAGCTTTGGTCGGCGGTCGTTTTTCGGCTGAGCTACCCATGAATGTAATTGCGACTGTTAACGCTGGCGCTATTCCAGCTAATTCCTGGGTGCATGACAGGACTGTAGGCGGTGGTCGCGTATTGGGGGAAGCCTGTCATTTTATTGATCTGATTACCTTTCTGACGGGTAGTCGGGTGATCAGCGTGTGCATGAATACGATGGGAAAACAGCCTTCCGAAACGAGTGATTCGGCATCGCTGCTGCTGCGTTACGAAAATGGGTCAACGGGCGTCGTCAACTATTTCGCCAATGGAAGCAAAGCCTACGTGAAAGAACGAATCGAGGTGTATTCACAGGAGCGGACGTTGGTTCTGGACAACTTTCGCAAGCTGACAGGGTATGGCTTCAAGCGCTTTTCGAGTTTGTCCGGACGGCAGGATAAAGGCCACGTGGAGCAAATGAAGCGGCTCATCCAGCAGGTTCGAATTGGTACAATAGACGCGCAGGACGATTTACTTATTCCGTTCCCGGAGATTGTCAACACGACTCAGACGACACTGGCGGCTTTGCACAGTTTTCGACAAAACGGATGGATTAACGTAAAGGGCGTGGGGACATTTCAGGAAACAGCTTTGTCGGAAGGGCATGAGTAAGATCGGGCTTATCTGGCGAACGGTTCGGTACTTGCAATGTCGTCAACTAGTTTATCAGGTTATCAACCGGTTGCGTCGGCGACCTAGATTGCGCCTGCCTAAGCATCTACCATCTATACAGTTTGTGCGTGTGCCGGAAGCCGATAAACCTGTATCATACGAGAACAGGGCGTTTACTTTTCTAAATCAGTCCGTTCAGTTCGATTCCGAAATTGACTGGAATTATGCCGAAAATGGAAAGCTATGGACCTACAACTTTACTTATTTCGATTACCTAAATCAGGGCGAAAAAGAATTAGCAGCAGGACTTTGGTTGATCCGGCAGTTTATGGCGAAAACCGATTCGGTAGCTGCTGGTCTGGAACCGTATCCAACATCGTTACGAATTATGAACTGGGTGCAGTTTCTGAGTCGCCATCGGATGCAGGACGATTTGGTAAATACACACTTGTTTGCGCAGGTTCATCTGTTAAGCCGACGATTGGAGTATCACCTTGGCGGTAATCACCTGCTCGAAAATGGCTTTGCGCTTCTGGCGGGAGGGTTGTTTTTTCGCAACAAAAGCTGGTTCGAAAAAGGGTCCAAACTCCTGCGGGCGGAACTAGCGGAACAGATTTTGCTCGACGGTGCTCATGCGGAACGAAGTCCTATGTATCACCAGATTCTGCTGGGTCGACTGCTGGATGTGCTGATCATGTTGCAGGACGACACCTGGCATGGTGATTCGGCGCTTGTCGAACTGCTAACGACGAAAGCGGTCGTGATGCTCCGCTGGCTCACAGGCATAACGTTCTCCAACGGTGACGTGCCTATGGTCAATGACGCGGCCTTTGGTATCGCTCCGACAACCGAACAAATTCAAAAAAAGGCGGAAATGGTTTTACCTACGGCTTGTTCCGAGCGATTGACACGTAGCCCGCAAAGCGAAAGTAAAGAAAGCGGTTACCGGCTGTTTCGGTATTCTGACTACGAGTTTTTTGCCGATGTGGGCGCTGTTGGTCCTGATTACCAGCCGGGTCATGCTCATGCCGATACCTTTTCGTTTGTTTTGTATGTGCACGGTCAGCCAGTGATTGTCGACAGCGGCACCTCAACGTATCAGAGCGGTCTGCGTCGGTCGTGGGAGCGGAGTACTGCCGCACATAATACAGTTGAAGTTAACGGTACCGATTCATCCGAGGTTTGGGCGGGCTTTCGCGTTGGGCGACGGGCATATGTTACGTTGCTGGTGGACGAGGAAGCGGTTTTATCGGCTCAGCACGACGGCTATTCATCGGTTGGAATTACCCATCAGCGAACGTGGCATTTTGAGCCTACCAGGATTTGTATATTGGACCAGATTACTCGCAATACGTCTGGCGGGTATGAGCCGCTAACGGCTGTGGCACGGTTGCATTTTCACCCTGACGTAGCCCTAAACTTGACCGATGGTGGCGTTGACGCGGGACCATTGACGCTTACGTTTCAATCTGACAAACCGCCAATTGTCGTAGTAAAATCGTATGACATGGCTACAGGTTTCAATCAGTTGCGGACGGCTCATTGTCTGGAAATCACGTTTGCAAATTGCCTGAACACCCTCGTAACCTTGGCTGAATGAAAATTTTGTACTTAAGCTTTTACTTCGAGCCAGATCTTTGTCCTGGTTCGTTTCGCAATACAGCACTCGTCAACGAACTGGCGAACCAGCTTTCGGCTACTGACCTCATCCACGTTGTTACCCCGCAACCGAACCGTTATCAGTCATTTAAGCGGACGGCATCAGGTCATGAAATCAGAGAGAAAGAGAATGCCTGCCGAGTAATTATTGATCGGGTTACGGTACCAACTCACGCCAGCGGACGACTCGATCAGATGCGTTCGTTCCTGACGTATTTTCGGGCGGCACATCGGTTAACGAAAGACAGGCAATATGATTTGGTATTCGCTTCGTCTTCCCGATTGTTCACAGCTTTTCTGGGCGCACGTCTTGCCCGAAAAAGGCGCATTCCTTTAGTTCTCGACATTCGGGACCTGTTGCGCGAAACAATCGTGGAGCTATTCAGCCGTTCATGTTTACGATTCGGACTCCATTGGGTTTTGTCCGCTGTCGAACGATACACATTTGGCTACGCTCGACATATTAATCTGGTTTCAGAAGGGTTTCGCGATTATTTTACCTCGTATTCACAAGCTACGTATAGCTACTTCACGAACGGAATTGACGAGGAGTTTTTAAATATACCTCAGGTTAGTCGCCCAATCGCTAACGAGAAAATTATCCTTTACGCCGGTAATATCGGTGAAGGCCAGGGGCTACACAAAATTATTCCGCAAGCCGCCCGAATGCTGGGTGATCCGTATCGGTTTGTGATCATCGGGGCCGGTGGTGCACAGGTTAACCTCGAACAAATGATTCGTACCGAAACGCTTACCAATGTCCGGATTTACGAACCCATGAGTCGGGAAAAGCTCGTGATGGCGTACCAGAACGCCGATTATCTGCTTGTGCATCTTAATGATCTGGAGGCTTTTAAGCGTGTCCTGCCTTCCAAGTTGTTTGAGTACGGAGCCATGACAAAACCTATTCTGGCCGGAGTAGCCGGTTACGCGGCTCAGTTTATCCAAACGCACATAAGTAATACCATTTTGTTTGAGCCGGGTGACGCGAAAAGCCTTGTTGCGCAACTCCGCCAGACCCCGTATCGAACGGCTCATCGTGCTGACTTTGTAGCTACCTTTCGACGAAAAACCATTATGCAGGCTATGGCTGAACACATTCTTAAAACGGTTTCATCTCTGCGAGACAAGCCTTACGCCGTATGAATATTCTTATGACGGGTGCTTCTGGTTTTCTGGGAAGCCGGATTCGTAGCGAACTTGAAGGAAATCACGCGCTCACTACACTGGGCAGGCAGACAATCAGTCAACAGCATATTCGTTGTGATCTGGTCGACGAAACGCCCCAATTGAAAGGCTACACATTCGATGTTGTCATTCATGCCGCCGGGAAAGCGCACGCTGTTCCTCGAACTTCGCAAGAGCGGGGCGACTACGAGCGCGTGAACGTACAAGGAACCGTTCGCTTGTTGACCGCGCTGGAACAACTGCCGGTGTTACCTCAGGCAATTGTGTATATCAGTACCGTGCTGGCCTACGGACGTTCGGAGGGACAGTTGCTTGACGAAAAAACTTCGCTAGATGCTACTGATGTCTACGGGTTAAGTAAGGCGCGGGCAGAAGCACTGGTTTGCGCGTGGGGCGAACGAACGGGCGTTCGCGTTGCCATTCTGCGGCTACCACTGGTGGCTGCTCGTGAACCGACGGGCAATCTGGCTGCGATGATGAACGGACTTCGGCGCGGGTATTACGTACGGATAGGGGACGGCGCTGCCTGTCGAAGCATGGTCCGGGCTGACGATGTAGCGACTGTTGTGCTCAAAGCCGCTGCGGTTGGCGGAACCTATAACCTTACGGACGGCTGTCATCCGAGCGTCTATCAACTTGAAGAAGCGATGGCCCGCCTGGTTGGTCGAAACCGTATACCAACGGTTCCGCTGGGCGTCGCCAAAGCCGTCGCGAACGTCGGTGATGGAATAAACGGGTTAATCGGTCGTCGCTTTCCGCTCGACTCAATGGCACTCCGAAAATTGACGAGTTCGCTAACGTTTTCGGACGAAGCCGCTCGCCAACACCTCGACTGGAATCCACGCGCTGTTCTCGATTGCTTCCGATGAATCTGATTGAGTACGTACTGATCGTTATTTTTCTCCTGATAGGCGAGTTGCTGTATCTACGTGCCGCGCGTCATTTCGGTATTGTCGATATACCCAACGAGCGTAGTTTACACACCGACCAAACGATTGTTCGGGGCGGAGGTATTGTACTCTGGCTTGCGGCTGCGGTTTCAGTCGTCTACAGCGATTTCGAGCCGACTTGTTTTTTTGTGGGCTTATCGCTCGTTGCGCTGGTCAGTTTTCTGGATGATATACGCGGTGTAGCGTGGCAGTACCGAATCTACGCGCAGTTTGTGGCGGTAAGTCTACTGATGTACCAGACAACGAATTTGTTACCGACACTGTGGGTCATCCTGTTGCTGGTCGTTGGCGTCGGTATACTTAACGCGTTCAACTTTATGGACGGTAGCAACGGCATGACGGCTTTCTACAGCCTTATCACTATCGGAACGATTTGGTACGGTCAGTCACTGTACACTACAGCCAGCCTGTTACTTCCCCTGACATTTGCGGCTTTGTTGATTTTTAGCTGGTTCAACGCTCGTCAGCAGGCGATATGCTTTGCGGGAGATGTCGGCAGTGTATCCATTGGTTTTATCTGCCTGTATGTACTAATTGAATTTGTCAAAGCTAGTGAAAGCTATTTGCCGGCGCTGTTTTTGGCCGTATACGGCATCGATAGTGTCCTGACGATTGGGTACCGACTTTATTTGGGGCAGAATATAGTACAGGCCCACCGACTGCATTTGTTTCAACGGATTGTTTATGAGCAGCAATGGCCTCACTTGCTGGTAGCAGCGTCATACGCATTCGTACAATTGGTTGTCAACGGACTGGTTTTTTACGCTTTAGATTGGTCGCTCAGCGCTCAATGGGTGCTGGCTGTTGGTCTTTTATTGGTTTTGGCAAGTGGGTACGGGCTGGCTAGCCAACGATTAACAAAGGCACAAAAAAAGAGTCGGCTTTCGAAAGCCGACTCCGTAATGCTAAGCTAATGACGAACAACAGCGAATCAGTTATTTAACGCTCTTGCCGATTGCAATCAGGTCTTCGGGCGATTGCAAACCGATTACTTTTTTCAACACTTTACCGTTGCCGTCGATAAAAAGCAACGTTGGATAAGCCTCAAGCGGGTATACCTGCGACAGAGCGGGGCCTTCGCCTTTTTCCATGTCCATCTTCACGTTGATAAACTTGGCATTGTAGAAATCGCCCACTGCTTTCTTGGTGAAGACGTTCTTTTGCAACAGCTTACAGGGACCACACCAGCTTGCGTACGCGTCCAGGAAAATAACTTTCTTTTCGGTTTTGGCTTTCTGAAGAATTGCTTTCCAGGCCGCTTCCGTAAACTGAATACCCTGGCCGTCTTCTTTAGGTGCTGGTTTGCGATCACCCGCCGAAAGAGCCTGGCTGGGCGAGTAGCTGAATCCGACAAATAGAATGGCTAAGAACCAAATTACTTTTTTCATGCTCGGACCGGTACACCGGTAATTGTTTAAGTTTCGGATGAATAACGCACTGGGAAGACCTTTTCGTTTCCGTCGGCGTTTTGAATAAGCAAAATAATAGGCGCACACTCAAAAGGCAAATCATGTGCCATTTTCCTTATTCTTTCCGACCTTTGCAGCTGTTTTAGTCTTTACTGCTATGCCCGTTAAACAAGCTGAGTTCTTTGTCAGCAATTCAGATCCGGCCAAATGCCCCAAGCCCGATCGGCCCGAGTACGCGTTCATTGGCCGCTCCAATGTGGGAAAATCGTCGCTGATTAATATGCTGACGGGTCGCTCGTCGCTGGCTAAAATTTCTGGTAAACCCGGCAAAACCCAGCTTATCAATCATTTTGTGATCGATAACGAGTGGTACCTGGTCGATTTGCCTGGTTATGGTTACGCCCAGGTGAGCAAAACCGAACGTGAGAAATTTGCCGCCCTGATCGACGGCTATCTGACCGGTCGTTCTAATCTGCTTTGTATTTTTGTACTGGTCGATTCGCGCATTGAGCCCCAAAAAATTGACCTTGATTTTATGTACAATCTGGGTGAAAAGGGCTTGCCGTTTGTCATCGTGTTTACCAAAACAGAGAAATTGGGCCCCAACAAGTTGCAGGCTGCTCTCGACGCTTACCGGGCCAAGCTGCTGGAAACCTGGGAGGAAGCCCCCCAGTTTTTTATCACATCAGCAGTTACGGCTGCCGGACGCGAAGAAATTCTGTCGTTTATTCGTCCGCTGAACGCTGAATTCCGGAAGTAAGAGGGAAGATAAATTGATGCCGCAGAAGAGGCTTGTTCAGAACAATAAACTTACCGATTAACCATTATCCTTTATTAAAAAGGCAATACGTCGGCCTAAACAGGCGTTACCAGTTTACAAAGTATTTATGGAAGCTTTAAAACAAATTGCCAACATTGCCGGTCAAAGCGGCCTTTTTCGGATTCTGAAGCCGAGCCGCAATGGTGTTATCGTTGAAACGCTGGACGACAAAAAGGCGAAAACAATGATGGGCCCAACCGCACGGGTATCGGTGCTGAACGACATTTCGATCTACGTCGATACGCCTGACCAGTCGATCCCACTGGCTGATGTGCTGTTGGCTGTCAACGATAAATACGGCGAAACGCTGACGGTTGATCCGAAAGGATCAAACAGCGAATTAGCGGATTTCATGGCTGAGGTTGTCCCCGATTACGACCGTGACCGCGTTCGGCCCGCTGACATTAAGAAACTAATTGTTTGGTACGGAATTTTACGTCAATTCGCTCCCGAAGTGTTTGAAAAACCAGTCGGTGAATCAGCCGAGCCAGCTACTGAAGCCGCTCCCGCTGAAGCGTCGGACGCCGAAACCGAAGAAAAAGCATAAGCTATTAAAAACTCCATTTTCAGTGAGCACAGAAAAGCCGTCAACCATTGGTTGACGGCTTTTTAGTCGTTTAAGCGAAATTGCGTTGATTCACCAATTAATCAACGGTGCTTAATTTAACCGTGTTCGTACGACGGGCCTGAGTCAGCGGCATACTAAGCGTATTGATGAAAATATCGCCGGATTCCAGCTTGCCTTGACCAATCAGTGTTTGCTTGATACCTTCTACGGTCTGATCAACTGTCAACTCGAGGTTGGGCTCATACGGCATTACCTGAACACCCCAGTACAAGCCCAATGTGTTGCGCAGTTGTGGGTCGTTGGAGAAGACGAACAAATCGGCCTTGGGGCGGTGGTGCGACAACCGTACCGCCGTGTAACCCGAGTTTGTAATACCAATGATTGCTTTAGCTTTTGTATCACGGGCTAACCGGCAGGCACTCATGACCACGTTGTCATTGATAAAGTTTTCGCCGGGGTGCTCGTTAACATACGCGTGATAGCGGTAGTAAATTTTGTCTGTATTCGCTTCGACCTGCCGGATGGTATTCGCCATGCTCTCAACGGCCAGAATCGGGTATTTACCCGAAGCGGTTTCGGCGCTAAGCATCACCGCATCGGCTCCGTCCATTACAGAGTTGGCAATGTCGTTGATTTCGGCGCGGGTTGGGCGGGGCGCATCAATCATGCTTTCGAGCATCTGGGTAGCAACAATGACAGGTTTACCCGCCTTGTTACACTTCTCGACCAGCATTTTCTGGATCATTGGCACTTCTTCGGCGGGTAATTCCACGCCGAGGTCACCACGGGCAACCATCAGACCGTCCGTTGCTGCGATGATCTCGTCAATATTCACGATAGCCTCTGGCTTCTCGATCTTGGCAATGACGCGGCTTGTCTTGCCCTGGGCTTTGATGTATTCTTTGATTTCGATGATTTCGGACGCTTCACGTACAAACGAAAGCGCAATCCATTCCGCATTGTGTTCAAGACCAAATTTAAGGTCTTCCCAGTCTTTATCGGTCACGGCAGGCATCGAAACCTTGGTGTTAGGAAGGTTAACGCCTTTTTTGGACTTCATCGGACCACCGTATACTACTTCGGTGACGACATCGGTACCTTCAGCGCCAACAACCCGCACTTCGAGTTTGCCGTCATCCATCAGAATGCGTTCGCCTGGGTGAACATCTTTGTACATGTCCTTGTAAGGCGTACTAACACGTTCTGCGGTACCGATAATATCATCGTTGGTGAATACTAGCTTGTTGCCCGGCAGGATCATAACGCCATCTTTGCTCTCGACGTTGCCAATCCGAATTTTCGGACCTTGTAAATCCTGCAATACGCACAGATTCAGGTTGTATTCTGCATTGATCTCGCGGATTCGGGTGAGCCGCATGAGATGGTCTTCGTGGGTACCGTGGGAGAAATTAAGCCGGAATACATTAACACCGGCTTTGGCTAATGCCAGCAATTGTTCTTTCGTTTCGGAAGCCGGGCCGATGGTGGCCACGATCTTGGTTTTCTTAGACATGAGGGACGGGAAAATTGGGCAATAAGGGCCAATAGCCGGTGCAAAAATAACCGGTAGGGCTTATAAACAGTTGTGTTTACCGAAATTTTACAACTTATCGCAAAACGGTTGTTTTCCACGAAGGGGCTATTCGCCGGAAAACGCTTTGGCCATTTGGTCATAGAAAGCCCGATTTGGCAGATTTTTGGGCTGAATGTCAGGATAGAATAGAATGGATCGTTCGACTGGGCGTTTATCACTAATTGCTCTTTTTTTAATCCTCTTCCTCTGTTTGCGAGTTACTTACAAAGAATGTCCGGTTTTACTGGCAAGAACAGAATACATCGTTTTAACCATTTTCTTTTTCGCTATGTCTAACAAGACGGTTGACCTCGACCAACTTAGCATCAACACGATTCGGCTGCTATCGGTAGACGCTGTTCAGAAAGCCAATTCAGGCCACCCTGGTTTACCACTGGGAGCGGCTCCGATGGCGTACGTACTTTGGTCTCGTTTTTTGCGATTCAATCCGCAGGACCCGCAATGGCCCGATCGGGATCGGTTTGTTTTGTCGGCTGGACATGGTTCAGCGCTGTTATATAGCTTGCTTCATCTGTACGGCTATGATCTGACGCTCGATGATCTGAAAAGTTTTCGTCAGCTCCACTCCAAAACACCAGGCCACCCCGAATCAAACCTGACGGCAGGGGTAGAAGTAACTACCGGACCGCTGGGGCAGGGGTTTGCCAACGGCGTAGGGATGGCTATGACCGAAGCGTTTCTGGCGGCTACGTACAATCGCGAAGGCCATACGCTGGTAGACCATTATACGTATTCGATTGTGAGTGATGGGGATCTGATGGAAGGTATTGCTTCGGAAGCAGCGTCGCTGGCCGGGCACCTCAAGCTGGGCAAGCTGATCTATCTCTACGACGATAACCTGATTTCGCTCGACGGACCAACGAATCTGGCGTTTACCGAAGATCGGATGGCCCGGTTCGATGCCTATGGCTGGCACACGCAGGAAGTTGCCGACGGAAACGATCTGGATGCGATTGAGGCTGCTATCCGGGCGGCTCAGGAAGAAACCGAACGTCCGTCGATTATTTCCGTCCGCACCATTATTGGCTTTGGTAGTCCGCAGGAAGGAACCAGCAAAGTACACGGTAGCCCGCTGGGTGAAGAAAACGTGCGTAAGACAAAAGAGTTCTTCGGCTGGGACCCCGATCAGACGTTTGTTGTGCCCGACGAAGTACGACCCCATCTGCTGGAAGCCGGAAAGCGGGGCGCTGATCTGCAAGCCGACTGGCAAACGCGCTTCGATGCGTACAAAGCGCAATTTGCGGCCGAAGCAGACCTCTTTACGGTGTCGTTTGCCGGCAAACTTCCCGAAGGATGGGATGCCGATATGCCGCAGTTCAAACCGGAAGACGGACCACTGGCTACCCGGCAGGCATCGGGTAAGGCCCTAACGGCACTAAAACAGCGGGTTCCTTATCTATTTGGTGGTTCGGCTGATCTGGCGTCTTCCAACGACATGCCAACCAAAGGTGATGTTAGTTTCCAGCCGGGTCATTACGATCAGTCGAATATCTGGTTTGGGGTGCGCGAACACGCGATGGGAGCTGCGCTCAACGGCATGGCTCAACACGGGGGTGTACATCCATACGGGGGAACCTTCTTGAATTTCTCCGATTACATGCGGGGAGCCATTCGGTTAACGGCCCTGGCTGAGTCGTCGGCAACGTTTGTGTTTACCCACGACAGCATCGGTTTGGGTGAAGACGGACCAACGCACCAGCCCGTCGAGCAGTTTGTTTCGCTCCGTACCATCCCGAACATTATCGTTCTCCGCCCCGCCGATGCCAACGAAACGGCGGAAGCCTGGCGCGTAGCGATGATGCAACCCAAGACGCCGGTTGTTTTAATTCTGTCGCGGCAGAAGTTGCCCGTGTTGGATCAGAGCAAATATGGTTCGGCGCGTGGTCTGGAGCGGGGAGCGTACATTTTGAGCGAAGCTGAAGGTTCACCGCAATTGATTCTGATTGCGACCGGGTCCGAAGTTTCACTAGTTCTGGACGCTCAGGCCGAACTAAAGAAGATGGGCATCCAGGCGCGTGTGGTGAGTATGCCGTCGTGGGAGCTTTTCGAAAAGCAGGATCGAACCTATCAGCACGAAGTATTACCGCCTTCAATTCGGAAGCGGCTGGCCGTTGAAGTCGGTTCGCCAATCGGCTGGCACAAGTACGTTACCGACGAAGGCACCACAATCAGTATGAACCGCTTTGGTTTGTCGGGGCCTGGCGAAGAGGTAATGAGCTACTTTGGCTTTACCGTCGAGAACGTTGTGAAGAAGGCAATGTCGGTACTGCAAGGATCGCCGGAAGGTATTGAAGAAAAAGAAGTTTTATCCCACGAGTAGTTGATCGCAACAGGTCACGAACAGAACCGGCGAGTTTGTCTAATAGGCAAATAAGCCGGTTCTGCTGTTAAAGCATTGGGGCAACCGTTACTACACGATCTGCGATTGATTCTGAACCAGTGAGCGTAGGGTTGTGCGTTCATATACAGATAAGTTGGCGTCACGAACACGCTCCATAATAGGTCGAATTGTGCAGGTTTCTTCATCTTCACAGTCATCGCAGCGGACGTAGAAATTCAGAGAGACGCAGGGCGTAGGCGCGATGGGGCCGTCGATAATCCGAACCACCTGCGCCAAATTGACGCGTTCCGGCTCGACCCGAAGCAGGTATCCCCCGCCTTTACCTTTCTGACTTTGCAGAATACCGTGGTTGCGTAATTCCAATAGAATCGCTTCCAGGAATTTTTTGGGTATGCCTTCCTGCGCCGAAATGTAAGAGATAAGCACTGGGCCATTACCGAACTGTTCGGTGAGCACTTTGAGTGCTTTGATGGCATATTTAGCTTTTTTTGAGATCATTTTATCAGTACATTGATAGTAGGTGAATGGGAAATTTGAAATAATGACAATAAAATACGCAACTTCTTTCGGGTATTAAAAGAAAGTTTTCGTGAAAAGGCTTCGTTGAATCACTTTTCGCCATTACTATATGGAGAAAATGTGTTTATCAGTAAATATACTTATACAAACTGGCTTCCGTATCGCACTGTATTGATTCCGCTCTTCTTGCTTTGGCCACAAATAACGATTATTTTACTTATTATTCCTACCTGTTCTGTAGATATTATATAATTTTAACGGAGGTATTTCATGGAATTTTCTTTATCGTAAGTAATTTCAGGGAGGGCGAGGTAACCTAGTACCGTTGGGCAGGTTATTACCAATAGTACTAATGACGGTAGTACGTTACGTACCGTCAGTGAAGCCATTAAGGCAATTGGTGGAGGTAAAAAACGAAAAGATCGGGTACTAGCAGATGAATTGTCCAGAGGTTTAGTTCCAGAACAAAAAAAGGTGTAAAGCAAGCTACATCTGATTAAAGAAATCAGTTGATGCCATTGGATGCCCGCTAAAGTTTACGATGTACTAGCTAGCTAACCGGGAAATCTTCTTGTGGTGAGCGAATCTCATCAAGTAGTGTGCGGAACAAAGTTAGTCCCTTTACGCGGCTGCCCGGAAGATTCTGAAGCTGTCTCACAACTGAACTAACCCGACGCCGACTCACTGGAAGCCAGTTTCCATTTACTAATACGTCAGCCGACCGGTCACCTTTCCGGCGGATTTGTAAGATGTGGTTAGGGTTTACGGCCAGGCTTTTGCTCAAGCGAATAAAGCCGGGAAGTGTGCCAACGCACTTTTTTAGCGTAGTAGAATTTAATTCGGGGGAAGAGTCTACCAGAAATACACGGGTGTAATTCCCCCAACCCATCAAGTAGGTAATGCGGGAGGTGTTGTTGTTTAACTTGCTGAACTTCATGTAGAGTGTATGCTGATAAGGTAACTTGTAGTTTTATATTTTACATAAGCGTAAATATAGCGGTTTCGTTGAATAAGACAAAGCCGCTTAAGAAACCGTTGAAATTTTTTGGAAAAGGAGTAAAAATACTTACTAATAGTAAGTCTATATAGACTTGAAACAAGAACAATTATTTACAATGTATTGGGCAAAGGTTACAATTACTGATAATTAATAAATTAACGGCGCGTCAAGCTCGGCAGATTTGCGCATGAATTAGTCAGAACTGCTTACTTCATTGTGGGCTTACTGTAATATTAAGAAAAAGGGAGATCAATCGAAAAATACTAACGGTATATTATAAACGAATTAAAGCAAAGATAGGCTGGTGCCTTCATGCAGGGAAGGTAGTATTTACAGGAAATTGGCCCCGTCGCCCTCACAGCAGCCTTTTTGGAAGATCCGATAGCGACGCTGGAACTTTCTGTAAAAATTTAGTCACTAATAACGTAACTGGATAAAACCTGGCTATCGTACTTATTTTTGGAAAACTCTCTGAATCAAGGATTACTCGGTACCCCATGCAAACACGCTGGCAACGCATCCAGAATCGGTTGCACAATATAGTTTTCGAAAACGATACGTGGGCAGGACGAGCCTTCGATATAACCTTACTGCTGCTTATCATTCTGAGTGTTATATCCGTTATTGTCGAAACTATTCCTGCTTTAGACCAGGCGTATAGACCACTCTTTCACGTTCTTGAATGGATATTCACGGGTGTATTTACGCTTGAGTTTATCATTCGATTGCTTGCCGTCGGAAGTCCAATTCGATACGTGTTCAGCTTTTTCGGTCTGGTTGATCTTCTTGGTATCCTGCCGGCTTACTTAAGCTTGTTTTTCATCGGTTCGCAGCAACTGGTTGTAATCCGTATTCTTCGGTTACTGCGGGTTTTTCGAATTTTGAAATTACAGGAATATACCTCGGCAGCCGATGTGCTGGCGGCTTCGCTTCGGGAAAGTCGGGCCAAGATTACGGTATTCTTCGTTGCTATTTTTACGCTGGTCATTACGCTCGGCGCGATGATGTACGTGGTAGAAGGGCACACGAATGGCTTCGAAAGTATTCCGGTCAGTATCTATTGGGCGATTATTACCATTACGACGGTGGGCTACGGCGATATTGTTCCCTCTACTGCCGTCGGCAAGCTGATCGCTAGTCTAATCATGATGCTGGGGTATGTGATCATTGCTGTTCCCACGGGTATTGTCGCTGTTAGTTTGACCGGTGTTGCCAATCGTCGGGAGCTCAATTCACAAGCCTGTCCCAATTGCGGTCGTCGAGAGCACGATACGGATGCGGTCCACTGCAAGTATTGCGGGGAAAAACTGTAATACGGGTTGATGAATCGCATGTTGAACGAATGGTAATCGTTGTTACCAAAAGCATACATGGATGAGTTTTCGGGATCAGAGTAATCTAAACGGAAAGGTTGTCAGTGGCTTCGCACGATTCATAGTCGTGCGTTCTTTTAGTAAAACCTTTTCCAATAAGTAGATGCATCGTAGTCACCCCCTTTTCAACGTATCTGAACACCAGGCCAGCCATTCATCATGGTGTAAAATACTGATTATGAATAGGTAGCCTAGTGGTCTGATTAACCTTCAACCGATCGACACATGAAAAAGCTTTTTAAAACTACTTTGTGCCTATTCATGCTCATGAACAGTCTTTGGACGCAGGCACAAGTCCAGCTTGGTATTAAGGCGGGGGTCAATTCGTCAACGATTAACATCCCCGATATTGAGCCGGGCGTTTCGGTCAAGCCACGCATTGATTTTCAGGGAGGGGTGGTACTGGATATTCCAGTAGCCAGTTCATTCTCTATTCAGTCCGCTTTATTGGTCAGCGCGAAGGGAAGTAAAATCAAAGCCAAACTTATTGATGGTAATACCGGCTCCACGATTAGCGATATCAATACGTCGATTAAACTGGTTTATACTGAACTGCCGGTTTTAGCGCTGTTTAAAAAGAACTTAGGTCAATCGTGCCGATTCTATGGGGGGGTAGGACCGTATGTAGGACTGGGTCTGGGCGGTAAGATCGCTTCTTCGTTCCAACCCATAGCCGAGCGAGATGTTAACTTCGGGTCAGGGGAGCCCGGAACGAACAGTTACAGGCGATTTGATTACGGGGCCAGTGCAGCAGCCGGAGTAGAGATAAACCGTCTGCTGATTGGGGTAAACTATAATTATGGCCTAGTCGATTTAGGGAGCGCAATAAATAAATCGTACAATCGCACTTTGGGCATTAGTGTCGGTTTCTGGCTAAGTAAGGCTCAATTATAGCCAAGTCCTTAGTCGATTTTAGTAACCGCTTGTGTGCATCATAGGTAAGGATTCACGGCCAACGTCCCGCCATCAATCTTCACGACAAAATAATCAGCCAAAGGTTTCGTATTGGGGGCTTTGATGCCGTGTTCAGGTTCTATCCGATGATAGCGAGTTCAACCCTTTTCTTCGCTTTACGGCTATCTTCAACCGCGCCAAAGACCTGACTCCGTAGGAGCGTCCGGAAGGTATGTTGTTGACGATTAGAGCAGTTACAAACAGAATGGCGACTCCGGTCATCACGGGCGTTAGGGTGTAGCCGAAACCCAGGTTTATAATTTTTTCCGACCCAATGTTGGCGATCAGGGCGGTTGCGCCCGCCGGGGGATGCATCGTCTTTGTTATCTGCATACAAACAATCGACAGCGAGACCGCCAGGGCCGATGCTAACCATACCTGATCCGGAATCAGCTTATGAATTGCTACGCCAATCAACGAAGCCAGCAGGTGACCGCCAATCAGGTTTCGGGGCTGTGCCAAAGGACTGTTCGTTGCGCCAAACAATAGCACACAGGAGGCTCCGAAAGATCCGATTAGAAAGATACTGTCCTGCTGCGTGAAACCGGCTTGCTGCAATAAACCAATCGAAGCGATGGCGATAAACGTACCGACAAAGGTCCAAAGGTGATCGATAGGTTCTAAGATTGTCTCCCGATAAAACACGTATCGGGCAATTCGATAGTGCCTCTTTATTCGTTTTCTCATACTTACCTAACTACATAGCAAGGCATACCGGCAGTTCCTTCGCAGGAAAGGATTAACAAAAAAGTTAGTCTGGTGCTGAGCCTACGTAATTCATCCACATCGATTAGCCTTAGGCAACAGCCCGATCCGTCAAATGGGGCGATGTGGGCGAGTTTATGGGCGTTAATAAAATGAAAAAAGCACTTAGTTTTGGGCTAAGTGCTTGATTTTCAATGTGGGCCAGCCTGGACTCGAACCAGGGACTTACTGATTATGAGTCAGGCACTCTAACCAACTGAGTTACAAGCCCATTGCTGTCCAACAGCTTGGTTTCAGCAGTGCAAATTTACGCTTTTTTCGACATAATTTAAGCGAACACCTAATTATGCGTAAAAAAAGATGACATTCCTTTAACCCTATGGGCCTATTTTTGTTGAATGTCAGTGGCAAACAAGAAAAAAATTCTCAACGATCCGGTATACGGATTCATTACGATTCCGAGCGATTTACTATTCGATCTGGTTGAGCACCCGTACTTTCAGCGATTACGGCGCATTAAGCAACTGGGCTTGTCGGAATACGTTTATCCGGGGGCTCTACATACGCGTTTTCATCATGCCTTAGGCGCTATGCACCTGATGGGGCAGGCGACGCATACGCTCCGGGGCAAGGGGCACTACCTGTCCGACGACGAGTGCGAGGCTGCTCAGATAGCCATTCTCCTTCACGACATTGGTCACGGGCCGTTTTCCCACGTTTTGGAGTGCTGTTTGCTTGATAATGTTCATCATGAGAAGATTTCATTATGGCTCATGCATGAGTTGAATCGGCAGTTTGACGGCCGGCTTAGCTTGGCGATCAGTATGTTTGAAGGAACCTACGAGCGACCATTCTTTCATCAGTTGATATCAAGCCAGCTGGACATGGATCGGATGGATTACCTCAACCGCGATGGCTATTATACCGGTGTGGCCGAGGGGGCTATTGGCGCCGAACGAATCATCAAGATGCTCGACCTGGTAGACGACCAGCTGGTTGTCGAGGCTAAAGGAATTCTAAGCGTCGAAAATTTTCTGAACGCCCGGCGGTTGATGTACTGGCAGGTCTATTTGCACAAAACGTCGATCTGTTGCGAATCAATGCTGGTGCAAATTCTACGACGAGCGCGGTTTCTGATTCGGCAGGGAGAGCCGGTGTTTGCTCCGTATACGTTCATGCTGTTTTTGCGGGAAAGCGTGTCGCTGGATGCTTTTTTGGCGAATCCGATCTATCTGGACGCGTTTACCCAACTGGACGATTACGATGTCTGGGGGTGTATCAAGGAGTGGGCCTTGCACAACGACCCGGTCTTATCGGCGCTTTGCCGCATGCTCCTGGACCGGCGACTCTTCAAAATCATACTTTCTACGGAGCCGTTTGCCAATGAACTAGTCAACGAATTGACCGCTCAGTTACGGCAGCAGGGTTTGCCCGATGAAGAGCTATCGTATTTTCTGGTAGAAGGGCAGGCAACGAACGCGGCTTACTTACCTTCGGGTGATCGGATCAATATAAAACTTAAAAGCGGCAAGGTAATCGACATTGCTGATGCATCGGATTTGTCGAATGTTCGGGTGCTGACCAATATCGTACGTCGATATTATGTATGCTGGGCAAAAGGACTGCAACTAGCCAACTGGGCAAGTAAATAAGTAAGCCCAGGACAAGCCGATGGATCATTCCCGCTTCTGATCGTCTTGTCAATTTACGTAATCTGCCAATTACTCAACCGTGCAACACTATTTCCGGCGATTTTATCCAAAAAGTGCAATTTGTTGCCTACCTTAGCGGCCAAAATAATCGGTACAAGCGATTGTTTTGCGATGGTTGTCATACGCATATGGAGTTTACAGTCAAGCAGATTGCCACGTTACTGGGAGGTGAGGTAGCCGGAAATGAAACACTGGCGATTCGTAAATTAGCTAAAATAGAGGAAGGCCGACCGGGTGATATTTCGTTTTTGTCGAACCTTAAATATGAACCGCATCTCTACACAACACAGGCTACGGCGGTGATTGTTGATCGGTCATTTCAACCCCGGAAGCCGGTAGAAGCTGCGCTTATTTTTGTCGAAAATTCGTACACGGCCTTTACCCGCTTGCTGGAAGAATACCACAAGCTACGGAGCTATGCACGCGCTGGTGTGGAACAACCCGCTTTTCTGGGCGATGGAACGCAACTAGGCGAGCAAACCTACCGGGGCGCTTTTTCGTACATAGGCCGCAACTGTCGCATCGGGAATAACGTGAAGATTTATCCGCATGCCTACATCGGCGATAACGTCCGCATTGGCGACAACACAATAATTCACACCGGAGTCCGTATTCTGGACAATTGTATTGTTGGTCAGTCGTGTGTCATCCATCCAAATGCTGTGATTGGTAGCGAAGGATTTGGGTTTGCTCCCCAGTCCGATGGAACCTATAAAACGATCCCGCAGCTCGGCAATGTCATCCTGGAAGACTTTGTAAACGTCGGTTCAAACACCACCATCGACTGTGCTACGATGGGATCGACCGTTATTCGGCAGGGGGCTAAACTCGACAACCTGATTCAGATCGGTCATAACGTCGAGATTGGTAAAAACACGGTGATTGCCGCGCAAACGGGTATTTCGGGCTCTACTAAAATTGGCGATAATTGTACGATTGCCGGTCAGGTAGGCTTTGCCGGTCATCTCAACATCGCCAACGGCACGAAAGTCGGCGCCCAGTCCGGTGTCGGAAAGAATGTGACGGAAGAAGGTACCGCTATCAATAGTTCACCCGCTTTTGGGTTAAAAGAAAGTATGCGTTCACTGGCTGTATTCCGGCGGTTGCCGGATTTGGACCGACGATTGAACGAGTTGGAAAAGAAAACAGAAAAATAGTTTACAGTTTATGGTTTCTTGATACGTCAATGACCGAAAACCGAAACCATTCTACTGAAAACTGAGAACGAATGAATACCAAACAACAGACGATTCAGAAGGCCGTTTCGGTATCGGGTGTAGGCTTACACACGGGCGTTTCGGCTACGATGACATTCCTGCCCGCTCCAACCAATCATGGTTATAAATTTCAACGCGTTGACCTACCCGGCCAGCCGATCGTAGATGCGGATGTTGATAATGTCGTCGATCTTTCACGCGGCACAACCATTGAACAGAGTGGGGCGCGGATTCATACGGTCGAGCATACACTGGCAGCACTGGTTGGTTTACAGTTGGATAACGTGCTGATTCAGTTGGATGGTCCCGAGCCTCCAATCATGGACGGTTCGTCGATTCAGTTTATCAACGCAATCCGGGAAGCTGGTATTGAAGAACAGAACGCTACTCGTAATTATTTCGAAGTAAACGAATACGTTCATTACCGAAATTCCGAAAAAGATATTGAACTGGCTGCGCTCCCACTCAACGATTACCGCCTGACGGTTATGGTTGATTACAACTCGCGGGTAATCAGTAGTCAGCACGCTTATCTGAACGATATCAGCCAGTTTCCGGAGCAAATCGCCAGTTCACGGACGTTTGTTTTTCTGCACGAGCTGGAAGCGTTGTATAAGCAAAACCTGATCAAAGGGGGCGACCTAACCAATGCGATTGTTATTGTCGACCGCGACGTGAACGACGGGGAGCTAGACTATCTGGCCGATCTGTTGAACAAGCCGAAGGTAAGCGTCAACAAGAGAGAAGGGATTCTAAATAACCTGGAACTGCACCATCCCAATGAGATGGCGCGCCATAAACTGCTGGACGTTGTTGGTGATCTGGCGCTTATTGGTCGACCCATCAAAGCGCAGATTCTGGCGGCTCGTCCGGGCCACGCGGCCAACGTTGCTTTTGCCAAAAAGATAAAAAAGCTTATCCAGAAAAACGCGGCTAATCAGGTTCCTCAGTACGATCCGAAGCAGCCGCCTGTGATGGATATCAATCATATTTCGCAGTTGCTGCCGCACCGCTATCCGTTCCAGATGATCGACAAGATCATTGCGCTGGACGAAAACAGTGTGGTCGGTATCAAGAATGTGACAATGAATGAGCCGTTTTTCCCCGGCCATTTTCCCGGCAATCCGGTGATGCCCGGCGTCATGCAGCTTGAAGCGATGGCCCAAACGGGGGGTATTCTGGTACTTAGTACGGTGCCCGATCCCGAAAATTATTGGCCTTACCTGATCGGAATCGAGAATTGCCGCTTCCGGCGCAACGTTTTACCCGGTGACACCGTAATCTTTAGATGTGAGTTTACGTCACCAATGAAGCGGGGAATCGTAAAAATGCAGGGCCGTGGCTACGTCAACGACAATCTGGTTTGTGAGGCCGATATGATCGCCAGTCTGGTAAAGAAAAAATAGGTTACAGTTAAGGTTGTCTGCTCGTGCGTATCGGTTTGTATTCGGCTCAGATAGGGCGGTTAAACCTGATACGAATGGACTATGAACCAACAAGCTGAAAGCAAATAAAATGATTCAACCATTAGCCTATATTCACCCCGAAGCGAAGATTGCGCAGAACGTGGTGATTGAACCGTTTGCCATTATTCACAAGGACGTTGAAATTGCTGAAGGAACGTGGATTGGCTCACACGCAGTTATTAACGAAGGGGCTCGCATCGGTCGCAACTGTAAAATTTACCCCGGCGCTGTTATTTCGGCAACTCCGCAGGACTTAAAGTTTAATAACGAATACACCCGAACATTCATCGGCGACAACACGACCATTCGGGAGTACGCAACGATCAGCCGGGGTACGGAAGAGCATTGGAAAACCGAAATTGGCGCTAACTGCCTGGTGATGGCTTATGCCCATGTAGCGCATGACTGCCGGATCGGTAACCACTGCCTGATTATCAACAACGTACAGATGGCGGGTCATGTCCACATGGGCGATTGGGCGATTGTCGGCGGTTCGAGTTCGGTGCATCAGTGGGTAAAAATCGGCGCTCACGCTATGGTTTCGGGTGGATCGCTGGTCCGGAAAGACGTACCGCCGTTTACGAAAGCAGCCCGTGAGCCGCTATCCTACACAGGTATCAACTCAATTGGGCTTCGTCGTCGTGGATTTGAAAATGACAAGATCAATCAGATTCAGGAGATCTACCGGTACATTTACCTGCGCGGATTAAATAATGCCGAAGCGTTGACGCAGATCGAACTTGAGCTGACTCCGTCGGATGAGCGTGATGAAATTGTGAACTTTATTCGCAGTTCAGAACGGGGTATCATGAAAGGCCCATCCAGCAGCAGCGAGCGGGAGTAGTCATACATCTAGGTAGGCTTTGTCCGGTTTCACATCAAAAAATAATGGCCTGTGTCCCCACAGGCCATTTGGTTTTATCAGCAGGCGAGTGGTCTGAGGGGACGCAGACGATGACGATTGTAATTTTCTATGCTGACAATTAAAGCCGAGCAGTTAGGGAAAAAGTACCGGAAAGAGTGGATTTTTCGCCGGGTCGATCTAACGTTGACTGCCGGGACTAGCTACACGTTCGTAGGGCCAAACGGCAGCGGTAAATCGACGTTACTGCAACTGCTGACCGGGAACCTGCCAATCTCCGAAGGAAAGATAACGTACACCTTGAATGGCACGGTTCTCGAATCGGAGCGCTGGTTTCGGCAGGTGTCTATCGCAGCTCCTTATCTCGAATTGGTTGAAGAGCTAACGCTCGACGAACTGCTCGTTTTCCACCAAACGTTCAAACCGTTTAAAGCGGGCCTTACGTCCGAGGCCGTAGCCGAGCGATTATTGCTCTCGCACGCCCGGCATAAGGAAATAAAGTTTTTTTCGTCGGGTATGAAGCAGCGCGTTAAACTTGGCCTGGCTTTTTTCTCCGATGCACCAGTTGTTATTCTTGACGAACCGACCTCAAATCTCGACCGTCAGGGGGCGGCTTGGTACCACGAGCAGGTGCGTCAGCTTACGCCAGATCAACTGCTGCTTATTGGTTCTAACCAACCGGAAGAGTACGATTTCTGCCCCAACGTGCTGGATGTGATGCAATGGAAATAGGTACCCGCATCACCAACCTGTCACCCACTGTAACAGCCACTCGGGTTTAAGAAATAAGGCAAGTACCGGTACGACCAACCCTAAGGCCAGCCAAACCGCCGGCTTTGCCAAGTTCCCTTCTGCGGTTGTAGCCGAATCGCCTGGGCGGAAGAAAAGTAGAAAAGGAATTTTCAGGTAATAGACCAGTGAAATCAGGGCGTTGAGCAACCCTAGGATAAAGAGCGCCAGCAGCCAGTTGTCGCCCGTGTGTTGGTAGGCATCGTAAAGAGCCGAAAAAGAAAGCAGTTTTGCCGTAAAACCAACGGTTGGCGGTAAGCCCGTCAGCGCAAGCATCACCACGGTTAGACCAATCGATAGCAGCGGGTATTTCGACCCTAACCCCGCGAACTGGCTGATTGTTAAATCTGTACCGTTTGCGCGGGCGAGTAAGTCAATCAGGAAAAAAGCCGCCAGCGACATAAAAAGGTAGGTGCCTGCGTAAAAAAGAACGGCATCAAAACCGGCTTTGTTGAAAGCGACTACACCGACCAGCAGGAAACCGGCGTGAGCAATGGTCGAATAAGCTAACAACCGTTTGGCGTCGGTCTGACGCAGTGCCGACAAGTTGCCAATCAGGATACCCGCCAGCGCCAGCACAGCCAGTGGGGTTTGCAGCGACGTTGTTGTAGCCCCTGTCAGCGCATCGGTCGTTGGTGGGTCAATGGGCAAGGCCGTTACCAGCCGCATCAGCACCAGTACGGCTGCTGCTTTGGGGGCAACGGAAAAGAAAGCCGCTACAGGAACAGGTGCTGCTTCGTACGCATCGGGCGTCCAGACGTGAAATGGCACTCCGGCCAGCTTGAAAAACAGTCCAGCCAGGGTTAGTAAAACGGCGACCGAAGCAACAGCGGCATCTTGCCGGGCCAACTCGATGCCAAACGACTCGGCGGTGAGATCAAGGGTACCGGTCATGCCGTAGAGCAACGACATTCCGTAGAGCATAATGGCGGAGCTGACCGCGCCAAAAAGCAGGTATTTAATGCCGCCTTCCGACGCTTTTCGGTCCGTAGTAAGCGCAGTGAGCAGATAAGAGCAGATCGAAACCAGTTCAATGCTTAAATAAATGCTGAGCAGATTAACCGAAACGGTCATCAGAAACAACCCTAACGTCATCGCTATCAGCAAGGAGTACCACTCTAACGGCAACTGCGGGGACTTCACTGTGTTGTCGAACCCCTCTAGTTTCTCTCTAGAAGGGAATGCGGTAAACAAGTCATAAAGCAGCACAAGGATAGCAGCCAGGGCCGTTATCACCTGAAAATAGATCGCCTGATTGTCGACGAACAGGAGATGCATGAACAGAAATCCCCGCGTGGGGGACACAACCGACCATAAAGCAGCTATCAGCAGTGAGGCAACGCTCAGAACGGCTAGCCACTGTCGTGTTCTGAAAGGGGATGCTGACCGAATTAGGAATAATTCGGCTACTAACAGTCCGCAAAAAGCCAGAGACAACCAGGCCATCGGGCCAAAGCCGCCGAGGCTATTCAGAATGTCGGTAAGCTGTTCGGTAAGAGACAAAATAATGCAGTTTTCGGGCGATAGCCATGCGGACACCAGCTTGACACGGATAACCGCTGGCTATCAACTCAACTTAAATCATACCATCGCGGTGCGCTTGTTCTTCGTACCCACGCAGTTGAATGGGCGTTTGTTTCTTGCGAAGACGGATGTTCAGAAACTCAACCAAAAGCGAGAACGCAATCGCAAAATAAAGATATCCCTTGGGTACAGTACCCACTTCCTGATTGAAAATAACAACTTCTGACAGGTGGGCGCCTTCGGCCACAAGCATAAAACCAATCATGATCAGGAACGCCAGTCCCAACATCTGAATCGTTGGATGTTCATTGACGAATTTACCGACTGGTCCCGCAAAAAACATCATAATCAGGATGGAAAGCACAACGGCAATCATCATGATCGCAACATTCTGCGTCAGACCAATGGCCGTAAGAATCGAATCAATTGAGAAGACAATGTTGGTGATAGCAATCTGGGTCACTACACTCGAAACGCTTGTTTTGCCTTTCGTGCTGCCGCCTTCCTGTTCGTGGTCGCCACCTTCCAGTTTATGGTGAATTTCGGAAGTGGCTTTGTAAAGCAGAAACAGACCTCCCGCGAACAAAATCAGGCTTTGACCCGTGAACGCAGCCTTAAACCATCCGGCATCAACGTGGGTAAAGGGTTTGCTGAGCGAAATAACGAATGAAATGCCGAGCAACAGAATAAGCCGGAAAGCCATTGCCAGGATCAAACCGATGTTTCGGGCTTTGGCCTGGTCCTGCTGGGCCAGTTTGTTGGCGGCTATTGAAATGAAAATGATGTTATCAATCCCTAAGACAATTTCCAGAAAAGTCAGGGTTAATAAGCTAATAATCGATTCAGCAGTGAAGAGATCGCTCATAGTTGACAAAAGTACAGCCCAAAACTACCGGCTCCAAGCCGGGTCTGCAACAACTTGTTCAAGAATGAACGCTAAAAACGGATAAAAGGTCAGGAAATTATGCTGATTGGCGACCAGGCGGGCTGTTTATTTGTATTGCAACTCAACAAGTAGCGGTACGACATTGCCCGTTGCGCCAGGCTTTACCTCGAACGCAACCTGATCGTCGCGATACCGAATCTGCTCCTGCTTTACCAGCTGATCGCCGAGCACATCGGCCAACCGTTTGTCGAGCGGCCCTTTTTTCCGGTCGAGCGTTTTGATAAATCCGTCCATGTTCAGCGGTCGCTTGGCGAACAGAATCAGCAGGTAGTCGGCTTTGTTGCCTTTGTGTTTTTCCATCACAATCGAGCTTGTCTCCGACGGATACGCAATCGTTGTGTTCGGTCCCAGCAGGGGGCTGGTCAATTCGTCCGCTGGAAATAGCTTCTCGATTTCACCATCCTTTTGGGTAGTCAGCGCGTAGACGTACGCGTTTTCGGAGTTATTGAGATAAAACTTGAACCGCGTACCCGACTCATACGCTTTGAGCATCCGGTAAGGGCGAATGTCACCGGGAGCCGACTCGTCCGAGACAACTTTCAGGTCGCGGGAAGCCTGACGGGTTACGTCCATTGCCATTCCGTTGTTTAGCTTAAGTTCTGCCGATCCGCGTCGCATTGGGTCGCCTGCACCCATTTCGGACCCCGTATTTCCTTTATTGGCGCTTGTCAGGACAACTGTTCCCGGACGATTGCCTGCTTCGGCCTCAGCTCCGTACACCTGGAAGGCGTTCAGGACGAATTTTCCAAAATACGTGTATGGGATCCAGCAGAACCCTTTTTCGCCCCAGCCGGTATTCCAGCTGTTGACGATCCGAAAAGCCCCGCCGTATTGTTTATCGTCGTAGCCAATCACGCAAATGGCCTGGTTATACAGGGCGTCGTTTGTTTTTTCGTTCGGCGCTGGTTCCCAAACCGCGCGGGCTTCTTCAAACGAGAGCGGAGCGCCGATACCGGCTACGACCGGATTCCCTTCCGCCAGGGCTTTCTTCACCACCAGCACTTTCTGGGCCGCATCGGTCTGATCGGTAAACAATTGCTGAAAATCGCCAATGCGAAACTGGGTAGCCTCCTTGGTTGCAGCGGGTGGTATTGCTTGATTACAAAGGGGATACGCTAGTGTCTTCAACCGAGGAACGCCGTCGGTTTTGAGTACATTGAGTGCTTCCTCGAGTGTACCACCGCCTTGACAGCTTGCGTCTTTGGGATCGCGGATTTTGTCGTAAACAAACGTTGGCGAGAAGCGTGTCTGATCGATTTGCGGCTTCTGGGTGATGTTTTTTTCTTTCCCCTCCATAATTGTGCGGAGGTAGTACGCCGTGGCGAACGCTACGGAGGTTTCCTGTTTTCCCTGATCCCCGACACTGGGGCAGTACTGCTCGTAAGACACCTGCGTGGGAAGGTTTTCGAAACTGCGCGTAGCCAATGGTGCCTTCGTCATGACCGTCAGAGATCGACTTCGATTCAGCGTAAGGCCTCCCGCGTATTTCCGTACGGGCTTATCCTGCGCTTGAACCGATAAGATCACTGGCCCCGCCGTCAGGAATAGGGCAAGTCCGAAGCGTATGCAAACAATCGTTGGTTTCATGGTTGTAAGCGAATAAAATCCCGAGCGGCCACGTCGGGCTGATGAATACCGTATTGCCCGGACGTGGCCATCCGAACCGTTGATTGATTATTCTTTTTCTAACTCAACTTTGATTGGTTTTTTCAACTGAATGGACAGCGCACTGCCGCCCGTTGCGCCAACATCGAGGCCGGGCGTGTTGCCGTTCACCGTCAGAGTCATCAGACCATCCGCAATGGTAAACGTATCGGACGTCGTTGTTTTGTCGATGTAGTTAATCCGCCAGGGTGTGCGCTCTGGTACCGATAATCCCGCGATCTTGTAGCCCGGTGGAGCCGTATAGATCTCTTTTCGCTCCGTTACTTTCGCCAGCGTTCCGGCATCGGCTCCTCCTGTTTCAAAGTAGACGCCCATCATCACCTGCCGGTCGCGAACGATCATAAACTGTACCGATGCGTTGATTTCTGGCTGATTTTTTCCGAACTCGCCCGTTCCCGAAATAAGCAGTGGTTTAAACGGTCCGTATACGCCCGGACTGATAACGGGTCCAGCGGGAGCTGCCGATGGGGGAGGTGAGCCCGCCTTCGGGGCAGCGGCTACTTTCGTTAATTCATTGCCCGCAGCAGCCAAGGCCGCTAGTAGGGCTGCTTTCCGCGCTTCGAGTTGAATTTTTTGCGAGTTGAGCAGTTGAATGGATTCGTCACCCGCTCGCTTGGCGTTTTCGTATTCGCCCGCCAATTGCCGGTAGCTATTGGTTGTCGCCATAAACAGCGGTTTCGGAAATTGCTGATCCAAGGCACTGGCATTAGCGTAAAAAGTTCGGCTCCAGCTTTCGGTAAGCGGGGCACCCTGCTCGATGTCGGTCAGCATCTTGTCCGTTAGCATTAGTTGTTTTTCATACGCCATCATCTCCCGCTCACTCTGGTTCTGTTGCACGTTGGTGAGCCGGGGAATCAGGGCCAGTGACAGCCACCAGCACAGGGTCGTCAGCACGAGCAGGGCCGCGTACAAGCCCAGGAAGTGGCTCCATCGTTTGTTGCGTTCGGTATAATTAAGTGGTTTCATAGAGTTCGGTGTGATAGAGGCTATGAGCCGCGTTAGATCGTAGCCTTGCCTTGGGCACGGTAGTTACTGTTGCGACGCTTTGATTGCCCGCATACTTTCCAGACTTGATTGTTTAAGCATCAATTGGGTTTCCAGACTTTGAATGTCTGTTTTGAGCGTGGCCACCTGATCGGTTAGCTGCTCTTTCGTTTCGGCCTTACTTTGTCGATCCGTGGCCTGAACCGATACCGTACCTAGTAGTTTGCTATAGTTGCGGCCCGTCAGTTGGGCGAGCGAGCGAAAAAGAGTGTCAGCTTTATAACCGGTTTCCATCCGACCGATGGCTTCCTCCTGCTGAAACCGTAGCGCCGAAAAATCGCTGGCCTGTTCGTTCGGGTCCGTCTTTTTGAGCTTGATGTGTAAGCTGTCCGCTTTTCGAATATCGCTCAGAAAGTGATCTTCCTGTTCGGCTGACGTACCTTTTTCGTTGGCTGGCCCTGGGCCACTCAGCGCGTAGACCAGTGCGCCAATACCCCCGGCGAAAACAAGCGTTACAAGTAAAAATTTGATTAGGGATGCGTTCATAATCGTCACGAAGCTATGCGGGTAAATGTCGGATTAGCCTGTTCGTCGGGGCAGGACTTATCGACCCCAGAAACTGGATTTATTGCCGTTCTTGTTGGTTGTATTATCCTGTCGGTCAACGAAAAATTCGTCTTTGTCTTTCTCGACGTAATTCAGCTGACTCAGCTTGCCATAAAGCGCAATCACCACGTCACACAAATTGATAATGGCGCTTATAACCGGTTGACAGTCGGCATGAGCATACTCTTTGTCCAGTACCTCCTGCATAGCCGACTCGAACTGCACCGGGCTGATCCCGCACCAGTTTTTGAAATAATTGAACATGGCTTCTTTTTCGCGGTCGGGGGTGCTTCGAATCATGAGTGTCATGGCGCGGGCAAACCGCATACCGAATTCGGCGATGAACACCTGTGATTCGTAGGAACCACGTAGCTGAAACGAGTCGAGATTATCGGCAATCGTTCGCACGGTGGCCTCGGCCAGATAGCCAATCGTGGTAGCCAGCAGGTTCGGCTGACCCGAACGGGCGTTGGTCCGCACCCGTACGAGGATAGTCGTTGCGAAGCCGGCAATCTCACCCATCCGACTACCAATGGTCAGGTACAATTGCTGCATCGCGGGCAGAACGCTCACCATTCGGCAAGGCGGAATGTAATCGGGGGTTAAGGTGAAAAGGCCATTCGCCAGCGTCAACCGACCAATGGGCAAATGATACGCTGCGGATACTGAATTCGCCAGGGCCGAATTTGGCACTGCTCCCAATCGATAAGCGGGCGTGGTAAACGGATAGCGCAAAGGAACTTCGTCCGGATTGGGTTGCCCCCAGGGTTGTGGCTCAAAGGGATTTACTTCAACTATCGCGTAGCCAGTCGATTGAGCCAATCGCATCCATTCGTCGCGGGCGGCACTCAGGGCAAGTCGCAACGGCGGCTGGGACGCATCGAGTTCAATCCGTGCACCACCAGGCGTGACAGCCCGGCAATCGCTTACCACCATCTCATGACCGTCGCAGCTGAGCGCCAGTGGACTCGCTTTGCCAGGAGCGGGGGGGAGCAGGCCGTAGTTTAGCGGGGTAAGAAGCATTCCTCCCGCATCGCGAATCGCATCTTGGTAGGCGTTATCGTTGCCTATCAGATGCGACCGGGTTATTTTCATGCCATCGGCCCAGTTAACCGGCCAGTGTGAACGTTCAGGTAACATAGAATGGATTCAGTAAAAAAGGAAAGACGTACTTCGTGTCGTCGATAGAATCAGCGGTCAGTCACTTTATTCGGTACTCACAAAACTGCGGGCAATGATGACATCATTGGCTTTTATGCCATTGCGGGTCAAGGGTACGGCTGGGTCCAGAAACTGCTTCGATAAACCGCCCAGTGATTCCTTGTAAAAAACCCATCCCAGCAGGCTGCCTTCGTGGTTTTGTTCGTAATACAGAATGGGGGCTTCCGGGTTTTCCTCCGCGTTGTGAGAGTAGATCATGTAATGAAACAAATCATGCAGGGTTCGATCAATCGGGGCCTTGACGGTATACAGAGCCAGGTCTAATGTATCCGGACTTTTGGCTACGCGGAAAGTCAACCGGACGGTATCGTTGAGTTCGATGAGCGGTACCGCCTGATCAATCGGGTAAAACCATTTGCGATAAATTTTCGGAGGAATAGCCAACCAGGCATGATACGCATAGAGAAACAGCAGCGGAAGCAGAAACGGCAACAACCCCGATGCGAGCGCGGGCAAGAACCGGTCGGAACGTTGTAGGCTTTGAAACAGTCCCGTGAAGGCGGCTGCAATCAAAAAAAGCGTTGCGCTGGTCAACAAAAATTCAGACCAGAAACCTCCTTCGGTTATAAACGAAAACAAGCGTCGGGATACCAACACATGAATGGTACCTACTACAAGCGCTAACCCCTCAATCCAGTAAAATACCGTTACCAGCGATTCAGAACGTGCAAACGATGCACCTAGCGCAGCCGCAATGGCAACAGTGCCAAGGGCATACATGAGTAGTTTCTTTGTTAATAAAGCACCTGCCGAATGGCGCACGATCAAGCCAATCAGGCACCCTATCGCCATGACGGCGTAGAACGCAACGAGAATAATACTGGCTGTTTTCATAGAATACGGGTTTGTCTTACTCTTTGGCATTAGTCGCCGTTAATCCGTTGCTTCGAAACATCGGTTGACTGAACGGTCAATTGCTTAGCCAGGTCGTCAACCCCAATCGTCCGGCGATATCACCGTCGGATAAACGGAAGAAGCTTGTTTGCTCGTCGGGTTCGATCTCCAATTCCCAGTCTGCGTCGGCTGGTAAAAGGTAGTCGGCCAGCAGGCGTACGTAACGGAGGCCAATACCATCCGGTAAAAAATCCGATAATTGATCGTTGCGGAGTGGACCGATCTGAAGCCGAACTGTACCCCCTTCATCGACTAAGTAATCAGTGTTGAGTATCCAGTCCTGCCCCAGATAGGCATTGCCCAGCGTTACCGATTGTGGACCTGCCAAAGCTGATTCTGTGCTACTGCCGAAGTCGCCGTATTGAATCTGAACGGGAACTTGCAGAAACTCGCTCAGGTAAAACGCCGTCCCTTCCCAATCGCCCACTATTCGATACGCGTTGGTCCAGGTGGCGAGCAAACACGCGCGCTGCCGAACGGATAACGGTATCGGTAAGTTGCCCCACAGACAGTTCTGTAGCTCATCCCAAACGGCTCCGTACGCATGGGTCAATGCTTGTGCTTCTTGTGCTTCGATCTGAACCCGTTGCCGAAATGACTCCTGTTCGAAAGGCATCCAGAACGTGCGTGCTTCGTTTTCTTCGTGCCGGAGTCGTTTGCTTTGGTCGAGCATCGCCCGTGCTTCATCCCGTCCGGCTCGCAGCGGAGGAGTTGGGGGATGGTGAAGGGTCTCGGGCAACATGTCATACAGTCCTTCGCGGCTCAGGTCCAGCACATGCGTAAGCGGATGCTGCGCGTCGGCTTCGTTCGTTTCCAGATTCAGCACATCCGGGCTATAGGCCCGACTAAACGTACCTTTGGGCCGTACCTGCACTTCTACCGGAGTAGTAGCGTTCTGGTAGCAGTTCGCGATCCAGACCTCGGCGCGTATGTCGTACAAAAACTTCATGGGCGGTTAGCGAAGCGTTGGGTCAGTTAGTACAATGCGCAAGGGAAGTAAGCCCGTCCATTGATCGTCTAAAACAAGGCTCAACTCGTGCGAAAGCTGTTGTTGTTCTTCCGCTGTCAGTCGGACGGTTGCTCGTAGTTTAACCTGTACGTCGAGGGTGCGGAGCAAGCCCTGGCGCGGATTCGGGCTTACGGCGTAGCCTTTCTGCACGTCAACCTGTTCGATGAGTTCAGGCGCTGTTGCCCGGCAAACCGTCCGGATATCTTCGACGGTTAAGGCTCTTCCGCGCGTCAGGAGCGCCTGGCGAAAAGCGGGTAAGCTGGCCGACGGGTTGAGCCGGGCCATACCGCCTACCGTTGGTCGTAATAACGCCATTCCTTCGCGCCGAAAGGCTGGTAGCGAGGTTTCAATTCGGGCGCCAATGGGTAAGCGGTTCCCTCGTTCAGCGGCTGTTACCCAGTAATTGACAAACAAATTCCCCCGGTCCGGTCCATTGCTGATGAGTAACAGGGGAGCCGATTCGCCAGCGGGTGATACGGGCATAGACTGCCGGATACGCAACAGACTTTTCTGAATATCCTCGATGTTGCTGCGTAACGTATCGTAGCCAATAGCAGCAAAAGATGCGCTTTCGTCGCGGAGTAAGTCCATCAGTTGCCGGACCATTTCGTCGGCGTTGCGGCTATCGAAGCGGCCTACCCCTTGTCGCCGAACGGCATAGCTGCGGGCTGCCGGGTCACTAGCGTTTACTTCGGTGTAGGCCGGATAATCGTTGCCATCGCTGTCGGTTACGTCGGTAAGTTCAATCAAAGGCAGGTCCGCCTGAATCGGAAAAACGTTCATACCGTCCGTCAGACGAAAGACAGACCGCCCTAGTTGTCGGTTTAATACCGGAAAGGCATTCAGGACACACTCCGTTTTGGCTATGATCTCGGCTCTAAATACGGTCGGGAAGTCAACGCGAATCCAGGTCAGCAGGGGTAATGCCTGCAAGTAAGCGGCATCGAAAACATCGGTCACCTCAGCGGGGATGAACGATCCATTCGCGTACGGAGCTGGTGCCGGGAAGCGACCCTGTACGGTCAGAAAGTTTGACCGGTAATACCGATTGGCGTGTCCTTCCATCGTTTTCAGCGCAGGCGACAGACCGGATTCCAGAACCGTGTCCGTGCCCGGTTGGACGGTTAACGGCTGATCGTTCAACCACCACTGCGTTTGCGATAAATGCTGCGCGTAATCATAAATAGGAAGCGGTAGATTTTTCCAATCAATGAAAAAGCGTAATAACAGGTGTTCGGGTAGCCCTGGCATCAGCTCCAGGCCCAGCCAGAGTGTATAATCCGGTAACTGGCGGTGAAGTGACGCTTGGGCTACAGGAATAGAGTTACCCGTATCATCGACCCGCCACAGTTGATGACCAGTGGCTAGGCAGGCTACTCGCCCGTTTACAATTGGGTATCGGCCAGCGGGTGAGAGCGACACCTCGTCGCCCGTTTGGGGGTGGCGGGTTGTGAACGGATCAGTTCGCGTTACTTCGCTGACCAGCTCAATCGGGCGCGTTGCCATGACACTATGAGCGGGTCGGGGTGCTGTCACTACTTCGGGTAACAGCAATTCGACCAGCCGTTCGAGGATGCGCCCGCGTGATGCCTGAATTTCACCGTAAACACGTTCTGATTCGGTCGCCAGTGCGCTCACCAGCAAATCGACCAGCGGGTCGAAAGCAGTCGTATCGATGGCGGCTTCCTGATAGCCCCACAGCCGGGCGGCCTGTTGCAGCATCCGGCTTTTGATCTGATCGCGGGTGTCAAGCATGATAAGTAGGTAGGGCTACGTTGTTTTGCCGAGTGCTCTGTTATTTCTTGATCGGTCGATACGCCCAGATCTTACCCGTGACTGCTACCGACTCTCCCCAGTTGAGGCCCGTTCCTGAGCTTATGTAAAGCGTGTTGATTTGTACCGTCCTGTTGTTGGCGACGTTTTGTTCATAAACAGCTACTACTTTGGCACCAATAACCGGGTAAACAGCGGCTACAATGGCGGTGTGGTGCGGTCGGCTCTGCGTTTGCCATCCCGTACCGCTTGTTACTTTCGTGGTGTAATTTCGAAATTGAATGATGTCGCCCGGCTCAACGTCCATGACCTGAATGGGCGTACCCCAGCGATAATCCGCATTCGCCGTGACGTTCTTCGAGCCCATAATGTCGTTCGATGTTTTAGCACCGGCATATTTGAGGGCTTCCTCGGCTAAGTCCCAGCATTCGCCCCGCTTGACCTGATTACCATATTGAGAATAGGCAAAACCAGCGACGCTTAGATTGGTAGCATTCATCGTTCAGTTGATTTAAGGTGGAATTTATTCACTGGCCAGCGGGCTGAAATACATGACGAACGTTTGCTCCGGCATGGTTTCACCTGTCTCCGGCAGGTTACCGGTTACCCGAATGGTTATTCGTCGGCGCACCCGGATTATTCGTCCGTCGGTGTCCTGATCGGCCGGTTCGTCGATATCGACATACACGCGTGCGTACTGAAGCCGTTTTTCGTACTGTAGGATCAGGTTCGTAATGGTTTGCTCGGCGTCACTTTTCCACTGGGTCGGATTGGTGATATTGGCATAGTCTTCATTCCAGATGCTACAGCCCATATCGGGGTCATACCGGTACTCGCCCAGGCGGGTAGCCAGCAGCAGGTTGATATGTTCCCGAATCGCTTCAACTACCGTAATCCGGGGCTGAGTCCGTTTATGAAGCAGGTTCGAAATGGGAGCGTGGAGGGAATAAGCGTTAGCCATAGGTCATTCGGAGGACGGTAATCAATTGATCAGGGCTTCTTAAGCTGATCTTCGTAATACTTCAGATACGTTTCGATAGGAACCGATGTTGGAGCAATGTGCGCGGTTCGGTGCTGGCGGTCAACAATAATCGGTCCTACTCCCGGCACCGCGTATTTAATGTCGCCGGTTTTGTTGTGCATTTCGGTGGTAATCGGAAACACCCAGGCGTAGCTTTTTTCGATGATTTTCGAGTCTATAATGACAAAATGCTCGCCGGGCTTATCGAGATCCAGCGTTTTCATATATTCCAGAGCGATGGTTCGGGCTTCCTGCTGAGTCATCTTCGAAGTGGTGTGTTTTTTGACGGATTGACACGTGATAACCAGAAATGCGTACAGAACGGCCGTTTTCATGGGATCATTAAGGCTAAGGCGTTGCTGGAGCAGGGGCCGGAATGATGGCAACGCCAACCTCGCTACCACTACCATACCGCTGATTGGCGCGGTCGGGGCCTGTGATTACTTCCCGCCCATTATTGCCACCCCAGTCCTGACCTTCTATGATGGCCGGCTGCCCGTTATAATTCGTCATAATAACTACGTGACTGCCCCCGGAAGGGTACTGAATACCCACCACCGCCGTTGTACCAGGACCGCCAGCCTGTACAGCCGCAAACGCCTGATTGAAATTCTGTCCCCAGGCAAAGGTGGTTCCAAACCGGCTTTCGATGTTCTGCCAGCTACCATCCCGTCCGGCAGGTGCCGTTGCGCCCGGATTTGTACCCTGCAACTGCGCGACTACAGCGTCGATGATGAAGCCACAGTTGATGACACTGGCTAACGGATTGACCGAATTCGCTATAGCCATCAGTGCCGCAATGTAAATGTCGCCAATGAGCACCGTAGGCAAACCAACCACAATAGACCCCCCGTGCGTTGTTAGGTCGCCCATGCGGGCGGCTGGCTTTTTGCCTATAAACACGCCGAGTGATCCTTTCAGAATAGCGTCCGGAGGACCCGTACAGAAACACATGTCGCCCATGCGGGCGGCTGGCATACCGCCAATCAGGACTGTTGCCTGGCCGGGGGGAAGCACGGGACCCCCGACGTGCGGTACGGGTGGCACGCCCGGAGTAACCATTGGGCAAACGTGGTTATCACCCACGCGGGCAGCAGGTTGTCCCATAATCGTAACGGATTAATTGATCATGACGGTCATGGCTTTCAGCGATGCCTGTGCGGCACCCTCCAAATCAAGTTTCTGCCCTTTGACGGTTGTTTGCGTCCGGCCATCGACTTTAATCTGCGCGCCGTTTACATCAACGGTTGCCTCCGAACTCGCTTTTACACTTGTTTTTCCGTGTAAGGTCAAGTCCGTTGTTGCGTCAACGTCCATCGTTTCTTTTGTTTTAATTTCGCCTTTCTGCGCATCGACTTTCCACTCTTTGCGGGCTTTCATGCTGATGGTATCAGCATCCATACTAATACTACCCGCACTAAGGTTGATTGCTCCCTGGCTTTTGATAGCAATGTGCGCACTGCCATCCAGCGACATCATGATGTGGTTCTTCCAGTCTTTGTCGTGCAGACTAATACATTCTTTTCCTGGCTCGTCGCTGATGACGATGTGATTACCACCGTTTGTGATAATGGCTTTGTAGTAATTCTCAGTTGAGTAATACCGATTCATTTTGTTCTGTTTGTTCGGCACAACACCGGCGATTAGCGGTCGGGCGGGATCATCGTTTTCAAACATAACCATCACCGTTTCGTTGATTTCCGGAATAAAGTAGAAACCCTGATCTTCAATGCCATTGTAGGGGCTAATCAGCCGTACCCAGGTTGAGCTTTCGGTATCGCCCTGCGCCGACTGCCACAGAAACAGCACCCGAATCCGACCCAGGTGCTCCGGATCGTCAACGTGCGTTACCCTTGCCAGCTGGGTTGACGCTCGGGGCAAAGAAAACGAGGGGTTAGCCCGAAATTCGACACCCGCCGGAATCGCTTCGAAGTGGTTTGTGTAGCCCCCGCTTAAACTGGCTTCGTGGCTGATCGAAATGATGCGGTACTGACCCAGACTCTCGGTTCGCTGCGAACGTGCGTTGAGACTGGTGCTCTCCTTGATGTCAATGACCGACCCTACTTTCAGGCCAATTTTTGAGCTTGATCCACTAAAAATAACGGCATTGGCTACGGACGCTTTTTTCTCGTATCCAGCTTGTTGTTTAGCAGCATTGTCGGACCAGATCGGCACAGGTGGGTAGCTAAACGTACGTTCGGGGTAAAGACTTTCCGCTTTATCGATCAAAAACTGACCATACTCGCCTAGTCCGGTTACGGTTACGTCTTTGGAGTGACTTTTAACCGTCTGCATCTTCGTGTAGTCGTAGTCTTCAATAAAGAATTCTCCGCCGGGCAGATCCATCCGCATATCGAACGCGCTGATGTCGTTACCGAATTTCAACTCAATGGGGGAGCCGCCGGGCACATCGCCAAATACGGTTCGGTCGCCGTCGAAGTAAAACCAGTTGCCCGTTGCAGCTGCAAAGCGGTGCAGGAAATTATAGCTGCTTTCGTCAAATTTTACCACATAATCTTCCGGCTGATTATTACGTGGGCTCACACTGGGTTTCAGCAGATTCTGATCGTACTCTTTGAGTACTTTGTCCACAATGGCCGCGTGATCTTTCTGGTAAAAGGCAGCATAGCGCGTACCCTGCTCGAGTAGAATGGACGCGCTGAATCCACGAACGACGACAGAGCTACCGGTGGTTCGCTGTTTGGACAGATACAGCTGCGTAATAAAACCACGGAAGACAAACGGTGAGCCGCCACCTTGCCGGTATTTGATCGTAATCAGGATTTCTTTACTGATAAACTCTTTCGACTGATTGATTTTCATGGCGCCTGCTCCCTCGACCTGCTCGATAGGCACGTATAATTCAAACGTGTGGTGCCGGTCAATCCACTGGCTAATGCGTACCCGTGAAAACAGATCGATGCGTTTGCCGCCAATGTCAATCTGGACGCTGGAAAGATTACTCATGTAAACTAAGGCTTTAGCCGCTTAAACGGTAAACAATTAGAAACCAAGCAACAATACCATGACGGGTATATCTTTGCCGTTAACGTATGCTTTGGCTGTCCATTCTTTGTACGATTTGTTCGTCGGAATCAGTACGCCGGCGATACCACCAACCACGCCCCCCATTCCTGCCCCCAGCAACTTACTGGCGAAAGAGCGCAAGGCTCCAGTCGCCATTTTACCAAATCCGTTACGCTCAACCCACTGGATTATTGAATCAATAACGCCTGAGCCACTGATCCCCAGGGTAATTAATAATCGTTTCCGTCCGTTATCGTCGACCAGTACGGCTGTTCCTTCGGCGTCGTCATACCACATTTTACGAGGTGGCAACGGTACCCAATAGCCATCCAGTCGAGCGTAACCAACTTCTAAACCTTCGTCAAAGCCTAAAGGCCATTCGTTGAGCTTGATGACTGCCATGATTTATTCGATATGACGGTGTTTAGCCATGCGTTAGTTGTGGTGTCGAGTTTCAGAACCCGACACCACTCAATGTTCACTTAATAAGCGGCCCACTTATTTTCGTGCGATGCGCCGTCGATTGATAACTTACGGGCTGAGATAACCACGCTCGTTGACATGGGCGTGTTGTTCCGGGCATCCATGCTTTCGGAATAGCCCGTCAGGAAAGCGTCTTCAAACTTTAATTCCTTCATGGGCGAGTCTTCATCCTGCTTGAAGAACTTGATAGCCCCGCTGAATTTCTTGTTCGGGTCAATCATCATCTTGAAAGCAGTGGTATCCTTAGTCGACTCAAACTCGGCGTTGACCTGCCCACCCATTACATCGGAGGTTGGTTTTCCGGTTGTATAGTCGGTATTCTGGCCCAATGAAAAACTACAGTGTAACAAACGATACTCCGTACCGTCAAGGTCAATGGTCGCTTTGAAAGCCATGATTATAATTGGTTATTGGTTGATTGAACGATAGTTGAAGAAAAGTCAGGGTATACGAGACGAACTGTTAAACAGTCGTTTTACGCTTGTTCGACTCCGGCTTGCCAGTCGTTGGCATCGTCGCCTTTCGTGCCGTCGAGCTTTACCAGAAAATTCTTGGCTGGGAAGTAAGGCTTAATGTGAATGTCGAGGTGGATACGATCCTTCACATTCTTGTCGCGTTCGAAGCGCAGGATTTTAAAGTCTTCGATGATTTTATCGGCTCCCGTAACGCTATTGAGGAACTTGACAATCTGGGCGCGAAGGTCTTTTTCGGCGTCGTAGGTCCAGTTCTCAAAGGCCCGGCGGTTCAGAAAGTCGATCAGGACTTTCATGATCCAGTCGAACACCCGCACGACGGAATACGTCTGCAAGCCCTGGTTGTCGCCGTTGAACAGGGTTTTGGCTGAATACGCCATCACCTTGTTGTATTCGTTGACCATGGGTACCAGACCCAGCTTTTCGAGGTTGGCTATTTCGCTTTTCTTCATTTCGAAACGCACCCCATCGACTTCATTGAGTGTACCGTGCTTACTACCCGCTACGGGTTGTTGAAGCATGGTTTTGTAGATTTTTCCGGCCAGGGCTGCGGAAGGGGGAATATAGAGCGGCTCGTCTTCGCCGAGTTCGCTGAACGCTTCACGACCAACCAGGTAGTTGCAGGTCATCATGACGTTGGCTTTGTACGCATCCGCGCTGGGCATGTCTTCGTCCTGCCAAAGTTCCAGCACATCGTCGGGCGAATCCAGGTGCCGGTAATCGGTGAGCATCATCACCTTATTTTCGTGAGCCAGCTGAGCCCACTTGTCAACTACTTTTTTAGAACCCAGATAGCCCGGCAGTACCATCAGCGAGTAATTCTGGCGCAGGTCAAGTTTGTCGTAATTCTGACGCAGTTCGTTCGCTATTTCGTCGAAGAACAGCGTGTTGTCGAGGTCCTGAATCTGCTCCGGATCCGCATTGACGATGGATAGGTTCTTTATTTTTTCGGTGTCCGCGTTTTTGTAAAAAAGTGCCGTGGAGCGGTAGGCTGTTTCAAGGTCTTTCGTCTCATCGACCGCTTTCTTGAGATTTC
Source organism: Spirosoma oryzicola (assembly GCF_021233055.1). Classification (NCBI taxonomy): domain Bacteria; kingdom Pseudomonadati; phylum Bacteroidota; class Cytophagia; order Cytophagales; family Cytophagaceae; genus Spirosoma; species Spirosoma oryzicola. The sequence goes on from NZ_CP089538.1 coordinate 1,667,782, forward strand.
GGCGAAGCGTTTGGGCAGCGGTTTCTGTCTTTTGTTCAGCTTCGCCAATCATGTCGGCGGTATTGTCGTGGGCTTCGAGGAGTTCGGTCCACTCCTTCAGGCGTTTCTTGAGGAGCTTCCGATCTTTTTCGGAGCCTTTCTCGGTCAGGAAAATGTTTTTACGCGCTTTCTTAGCCGGGTTCATGTTCTGCGCGCCATCGATTGTCGTTTCCACAAACTCGAAGCCGCCAAATTTGGCTAGTTGCTGACTGCTGTCGGTAAGCGTCTGGGCAGGGTTGGCAATTTTTACGCGCTCCTCTACGGCTTTGCCGTTTTCTAACTGGTCGGGTGCTTCCATGCTATTAACGAAAGAGGGGGTTGGGGACGTTTTGCTAGTACTGATTCATCATTTAGCATCTTCGAGTTCCTGCAACATGGCTCGCAAAGCCGTTATGTAGGATTCCTTGGCGGATGGGTCAGCCAGAATTTTTTGCAATACTTTGTTCGACTTTAACTGCTTGATAAACTTTTGATAATCATCCTGCTGGCTTTGCAGATCCTGTAAAAATGGACTTTGTGCGGTAATGCCTTTTTTGCCAAAATCACCCAGGTTGTTAAAGTGAAGCGTTTCCTCAAGGCCGGTTCCTTCGGCGTCTTCAAACTCAATGTCGATTTCGGGTTTAAACCGGGCGAACACAGCATCGACCGTTTCCATCTTCTCTTCGATTTTCGGTTTGAAGGGCGCATCGGCGGTAAGTTTCTGCACCAGCAACGTGCGGTTCTTCTGAATGTCGGCGATTGCTTCGTTGGCGTCATTCCCTTTCTTTTCCTGACCGCCGATTCCATAGTCCATCATAGAGGATATGCGTTTAGATGATTGATTATGCGTTTGATGATTTAGTCGAAATCCGTTGGTAGAGGCAAACACTGCTTGAGCGAACGGTAAGCAATGGCGCGTTTTTACACTCTGGGAATATCGTCGCACTCCAAAATCGCGATGGCCGCCGGACAGCCATCGCCATTGTAATGAGCCATCAGCATGTAGCGGGTCTGGGATGGAGGAGCAAAAACACTTAATCGTTCACCAGGCCTCAATTCAATCCATTTTAGAACGATCAAGTCCTCCGAAACGGCTGCGACCTCAATAGTACACGATCCTGGATTATGCAGGTTACGAACCGGGAGTCGGGCTTCGACCGGGCTGCGAAATGAGCCTATTTTCTCTCCACAGCGTCGCGTTATTCGGATACGTCCGCCAGGAATAGGCGTATAGTTGGGCTTGAAGTCCGTCAGAGGAGCGTAGTCAGGCAATGAGTACGTGTCTGAAAAATCAGTACTTAATAGGGATTCCATCGTTGTAAGCAGCGTTTATTGCCGTTGAAAATTGACCTCGCCCTCTTCGCCCATGGCTACTTTGAGCGTACTTCCTTTTCCGATCTCACCCGAAACAATCATGCGGGAGAGTGGTCGGCGCAGTCGATTGCGGATAACACCCCGTAGCGGACGCGCTCCGTATTTAGGGGTATAGCCTTCAAGCGCGAGTTGCCTTCGTACCGAATCGTCAATCGTTAACGTAATTCCTTGTTTGCTGAGCAGTGTTAACAGCGGTTTCAACTGAATAGTGAAAATTCTTACGATGGCATCCTCGGTAATCGGCTGAAACGGAATGATTTCGGTGAGTCTTCCCAGAAATTCGGGCCGGAAATAGCGGCCCATGATTTCCAATAGATCGTTGGAGGCTGCGATTTCACCCTTCGCGGCTTTTTCCACCACGTAGTCGGAGCCAATGTTGGACGTGAACAGGATAATGGCGTTGGAAAAGTCGCCCTCGCGGCCGAGCCGGTCGTGGAGCATCCCTTCGTCCAGAATTTGCAGGAAAAGGTCGAATACCGACGGGTGGGCTTTTTCGATCTCATCGAACAGCACTACGGCAAAAGGTTGCTGTCGGATCTTCGTCACCAGGAGACCACCATTTTCGTAGCCGACGTAGCCCGGTGGAGCGCCGTAAAGCAAGGCTGCCGAGTGTTCTTCCTTGAACTCCGACATATCGAATCGGATCAGCGCCCGTTCGTCGTTGAACAGAAAATCAGCCATCGATTTTGCCAGTTCGGTTTTACCCGTTCCGGTTGGACCCGAGAAGAAAAACGATCCGATTGGCTGGCCGGGCCTACTCAAGCCTGACCGGTTTTCCAGAATAGCGTCGGCAATAATTTTCACGGCGTGATCCTGACCAACAACCCGCTGTTTCAGGTGTTCGTCCAACGCCAGTAGTTTGTCGCGCTCTTTTGACTGAATTTTACCAAGTGGAATGCCCGTTCGGCTAGCGACTACAGCGGCTACTTCGGTTGGCTCCACTTGGTTCCGGACCTGGTCCCCGAGCGTTTCGAGCGTTGTCAGCACATCCAGTAAATGATCGGATAAAGCGTCGGGCAGTTCAAAGGCTTCGGTGTGTAATTGTTCCTCGACCTGCCCCAGCAATACAGGGCTCAAACGATTCCTCAACTGACGTTCAAGCCAGCGAACGTTATCCATATACGTTAAGGGGTCGGCGCTACTTTCCTGCTCCCGAATTTGGGTAAGTTCCGTGCGTAGTCGATTGATTTCGGGTCGAGTTGTTTCAGTGGCCATTTTCATCGCGGCCATCGTGCGGTCGATTAGATCAATGGCGGCATCGGGCAGTCGGCGGTCTTTCAGATAGCGTTTTGCCAACCGCACCGTTTCGGCTACGGTCGTATCGGCTACTCCGATTTGATGGTGCTTCTCAAATAGAGGCAGAACGGTCTGTACCATCCGGGTAGCGGTGATCTCGTCGGGTTCGTCAACGGCTAAAACCTCAAACCGGCGGCTGAATGCTTCATCTTTTTCCAGGTACTTTCGGTATTCGTCGTTTGTCGTAGCACCGATGAGGGTCAGTTCGCCACGCGCCAGTTCGGGCTTCAACAGGTTAACCGTTCCGGCGGCTCCGCCATTAGGGTCAAGTAACAAATGAATTTCATCGATGAACAGGAGCGCGCGGTCAAGCTGTTTCAGATCAGCGAGAATACCTTTAAGCCGATCTTCGATTTCACCTTTGTAGGACGCTCCGGCAATCAGCGAACCCATATCCAGTTGAAACAACTGCGCATTTTTGAGATGAGGAGGCACATGGCCCGCCACAATCTGCTGCGCTAATCCTTCGACTAGTGCCGTTTTGCCAACACCGGGTTCGCCCGTGATAATCACGTTCGGTTTGAGTCGTCGCCCCAGAATCTCGATCATCTGCCGAGTTTCCCGATCCCTGCCGACGATAGGGTCAAGTTTGCCTTCACGCGCGGAAGCGGTACGGTCAACGCAGAATTTAAAAAGCGTTTTGCCCGTGTTCGCCGGGGTACTTTCATTTGGTGTGGTTCGCCCATTACTCGTTGTTGCTGCGTTGCTACCGCCGGTTTGCCCGCTGATTGCCTGCTGAAAACTAACCGCTGCAATGGCTTTTTCCAGAAGCTGATTTTCAGTAAGCGGAAAGGATTTGAGTTGATCCCTGGTGAACGCCAGGTCGGGCTTGCACAAGGCAATCAGTACGGCCACTGGCGTCAGTTCATTTTCACCGAGTTTCATTCGAACGACGTCGGCAACTTCCATCAAAGTGCGTACCTGTTTGTCGCCGGTAGGGTCTTCAACCGGGCGGGCCGACTTCGGATAGGTTTCGATTCGGATGTCGGCCCAGTCGCGTAAGTAGGGTACGTCAATATCCCATAATACCAGTTGCGAGGCAAGGCCAACATCGTTGTGCAGCAAACCGGCCAGTAAGTGCCCCGGCGAGAATGTCTGGTGCTGATACTCACGGGCGATGGCCTGTGCAATACCAACCGCTCGTCTTAATTCGTCAGTGTAGGCAAGGGTTATCATAGATGGAGACTGTGAAAAGACGCCAGGAATGGACGAGATGAGTTAATGCCGTGTGGCTAGTGGATACGCGTCGAGATGCTTACTACCCTGCGTCTGTTTGGTTAGTCGTCGAAAAGGCAACCGCAGGAAACAGGCTTTCCTTTTTTCATTTATTAAAGGTCACCCACGTCAGGGTAATAGATAGGTCCGTCCCAAGTTTATCAACCCGAAATACCCCGTACCGGCCTTCGTTGGTTCGAAAAGCCAGAACGCTACCCGTTTTTATCGGCGTACTGGAGTCGGTGGCAATTGAATTGTCTGAATAGGTCAGTCGCCTTATCGTTGCATACAACGTAGCCGACGGGTTCGACAGGACAGACTGATCCAGCGTAGTGATCGCGTACTGAGCACCGTTATGCGGGTAGAGTTCTGCGTGCGAGGTTCTGCCAACCTGCTCGACATTCCAGTAAAAATCGGCCGGTGATGAGCCATCTGCCAGTGTCTCACCCCCATCCAGATCATACCCTTTCAGACCAGGAATCAATACCTGTCCTTTCGAAAAAACGGCACTGGTGCCACTGTCGGTGGTTTTGACAGTCTTTGGTTCCAGGTTCCACTGCGAACAGGCCGATAGCAGGTAGCTTAACCCGAATACGAATAGCCATACGATTCTCATAGCACGACGAGGTTAGTTTATTTCCGCTGGAAGTAGAAGTCGCCGGTCAGTGAGGTTGATTCCCACGGCACTTGCTTTCTATCCGATTGCCGGACCACTTCGGAGCGTACCTGCTGAAAAAGCTGGATAATAGTCTGGTTTGGCGTTTGAAGCGCTTTAAGCAAGGCGGCTGTGTATAAACCGTTTCGACCATTCCCATCCGCAGCCGTTTTTCCGGGGGCAGTGGCGTAGGCAATCACGGAACCGATGGGCGCGTCCATACTGGCCAGACCTGTGTTGTCGCCCCCCCGGCTCCAGCTCCGATCCAGCGGGTTATTCCGACAGGCATCCAGCACCACAATGTTGGTACGGGTACGGGCGTCTTCCATCTTGGTCAGAATACGATTGGCGTCAATGCATTCGTACTCAATCTCGTTCTTGCTTTCGGGTTGCGCATCCGTCGGCACCAGATAATTATTGCCGTTATTCTGAACGCCATGACCGGCGTAGTAAAACAGCCCAACCTGATAATCGCGCAGCTTCTCCCCGAAGTTATTGATGGCCTGGCGCATGCTTTTGTTGTTCAGATTGGCAAACTGAAGGACTTCGAAGCCCAGCTTTTTCAAGGCCGTCGCTACATCGTTGGCGTCGTTGACGGGATTGGTCAATTTATTCGATCCGACATAGTCCGAATTACCAATGACCAGCGCCAGCCGCTTTTCCAATACCAGCACAGGCGGTTTTTTGTAGATTACGGTCAGGTTAGAAGTTACTTCCCCGCCACCGTTCAGGTAAGCAGTCAGGCGAAGTTTGTTTTCGCCTTCATTTAGCTGAACCGTCTGATTAAACACCTGCTGACAATCCTTATCGCGCTCAACTTTAAGGTCGCGGACTTGCGTCTGCACTTTGTCGTTCAACAGCAGGCTGTAGCGCAAAACCGGTTTAGCGGAAGTAATGCAGGCTTTGGCGATAAAAGTCGGTGCCGATACGGTCTGATCAGCTTCAATATCACTCGTCCAGTCAATGCGCGATACTACCGTCTGGGCCGGGGTCGCTGGAAAGAAAGGAGTCGTGTTCAGATGCGTAACTGGACTTTGAGTCGCTGGAAAGAAAGGAGTCGTGTTCAGATGCGTAACTGGACTTTGAAATGTCATCACCGATTTTGATCCCGAGGGTGTAGGCTGCGCCAATAGGAAACGAACGGACAGACAGCCACCGATAATTAATAAAAACGTTTTCATACGGAACGACTTGACTTAGGATTGAAACGCTTCAGGAATAGGAGAGGGTGAAATCAAAACGTATGGCGTACACCGATACCCGTTATTCGATTGTCTGACTGAATGAGCAGCGACGTGCGAGCTGGCTTTGGCTTAGCAACGAAGGTGTAGATAACGTTGGCAACGGCAACTGCAACAGCAGCTCCGGCAACAATCGTAAAGGTGGACTTCTTTTTGTTGACGTTGTCTCTCAGTTCGTTGAAGCGCTGAAGGTCGGCGGCATCTTCGGCGTAGGCCTTGCTGTTGTATTCGTCTACATCTTTGTTGATGCCAAGCGCCAGTACAGTTGCGTAGCCCGCTAAACCAGCCGTGGCAACCCAACCAATGATCGGCAGTGGCGATTTTCTGCGTACAACGCTCCCCGGCTCGGCAATTCGATCCGTAGTGGGTTTGGGTCGGTCTGGTTCAAGCACCGGGGTTGATTTGGCGGAGGAGGGAGCCGCAGCGGTTGAGGCCGGACTAGCTACGGTTACCAGCCGGGCTACGCGCAACAATACTTTTACTTCCTCATCAATTCGGGCGTTATCCCGAACCACATCCCAAGCAATGAGTTTGTTCTTACCCGCTTTGATGGATTTACCGACATCACCGTTGACGCTGATTGGGCGAATGATGCGTCCCGAAGCCGTTTCGAGTTCAACATAAATTGAATCATCGGGTGAAACCTGCGGAAGCTCGTATTCGATAACGACTTTGCGTACCGTCGGCTCGGTGCGTAAGCGGACACCGTTGATCGACGTTTGTGCCTGACCCAACTGACTTGTCAGGAACAGGGCAAGCGAAAAAAGAAGTGAATAAATGAGTTTCATGAGTTTACTGGTTAATTAATGATTCCGCTAATGGTTGGGTACTCCCCAACAACAGCGCCGTTGCTGAGAATCAGAGGAGTAGCGTATATCTGGTCACCGGTCGCAAACTCCCATTTTTTAGCGCCCGTCGCGGCATCCAAACAGTACATCTTACCGTCGTTACTGCCGATGTAGACCAAACCGTTTGCCACGACCGGACTGGCATACACTTCGTTGTTGGTGGCAAATTCCCAGCGCTTGGCTCCGTTCGTGGCGTCAAAGGCGTACACTTTGTTGTCGCCACTGCCCACATAAACCAGCCCGTTGCTGTAGGCTGGGCTCCCCCCCACGAAGTTGCCTGTTTTGGCCGTTGTCCATAAGATTGTGCCGGTTGCCGTACCCACCGCGTATAGTTTGAAATCGTCGGTGCCTACGTAGACGGTACTACCGACCACCAGCGGGCAGGAATTAACTTTATCGCCCAGTGTAGCTACCCATTTCTGTTTGCCCGACGTTGCCTCGATGGCATACAGTTTTTTGTCGCTGCTACCAATGTAAACAGTGCCGCTAACCACGGTCGGACTGGACAGAATGATGCTTCCCGTCTTAAATGTCCACAGCGTTGATCCATCGGTCTTGAGCGCGTACACTCTGGTATCGCTGGAGCCAACGAAAAGAACACCGTTGCTGATGGCTGGACTGGAAATGATTTTGTCGCCTGCTGTAACCTGCCATTTTTGGGTTCCCGTAGCCGCATCAATGGCGAAAAAACGCTTATCGTCATTGCCGATGTACAGGACGCCATTGTCGATAACCGGACTACTTTCGAACCGATCCGCTGCCGCCTGTCTGGACCATTTTCTGGCTCCCGTTGCGGCATCAATAGCGTACAGATAAGCGTCGAATCCGCCTACGTAAACGGTTCCGTTGTAAAAAGCCGCACTGGTATTGACGGTGCCACCGTTTGTAATAAATTCCCAGTACTTAGTGCCCGTTGCAGCATCCAGCGCGTAAACCTTTTTGTCTTTGCTACCGAAAATGACCAGTGAAGAAGGCAGTGGCGACGAGGGTTGAGTCGAGGTGTCGCTCTGAATCGTTTTAGGTTCTAAATTCCACTTTGAGCACCCCGCCAGCAACAAACTGACTAAAAAAGTCGTAATGAGTATAGAGTATCGTACCATGCGAATAGAATTTGAATCGAAATTCAGTTTGTAGCCAACGCTCGACGGCTCGTTGATTCGATGCGTGAGCAGTGGTTTTCACGGGGAATCAATTGATCAGGCGTATACAGCACGTCAGTCGGCCAGTCGATGGGTTAGTCGGCATGGACGCTGCGCATGGAAACACAGATTTGTAAAATAGTGTGAAGGTCGACCGGCAAGGAAGCCACGGGTTGCGTTCGCTTTATTCGGACGGATGCGAAAACAAGGGAGATTATTTGGTTGATGTAGTATAAATGAAGAAAATATGTTGATGTCGTTCAATAGCTTTCCGGTTGAATTGCCAACATATTTCGCCGTATGCTGGTTATGGAGGCATAATTTTTGTCCTAATTTGTAATAGGATCGGCTTCCTACCGGCCGAAAACCCAAGATTCACGACGAATGTCAGTGTCAAAAACGCTTGTCCGTGTTTTGATTGGGTTGCTTGCTCTTATCTTGTTGATAGCGGGGTTTGTCGTGCTTGTGGCGACTACACCTTGGGGGCAGCAATTCGTGACGAAACAGGTAAACTCTTATTTGTCCCAAAAACTACAATCGCCTTTCCGCATCGGGCGAATCGGTTATTCTATACCCGACTGGATCGAACTCGACGATGTATTCTTCAAAACCCCCCAGGGCGATACACTGCTGAATGGCGGACGCATGCGCGTTGACCTCGACATGTGGAGCTTACTCAACAATAAAGTAGCCATCAACCAAATCGAACTAGAGCGGGTTCAGGTAAACATCAGCCGGACATTGCCAGATACGGTTTTCAATTTTCAGTACATCGTCAACGCCTTCACCTCGCCTGGTCCTGCCACGCCCGTTGATTCGACGGCTAAGCCAATGGACATCAACCTGACGGGGATTACGCTTAAAGATGTTCGCATCAAATACCATGACGATGTGGTGGGGGCCGATGTCAATGCCTATGTTGACAGCCTACGAGCCAATTTCAATAAGACGGACATTAATAAATCACAGTACCATCTATCCGATGTGATGGCTGATGGGCTGAACGTTTATACCCGTTTGTACGAAGGATTGCCAACGCCCCCCAGTCCGCCTAGCGACCCTAGTGACTCGCTGGACATCGGCCTGGGAAAATGGCAGGTGAATCGGGCTAAGTGGGATGTTCGGGTGGAGACCGCCGATTTTCGTACCCAGGGTAGCATCGGCAAACTGGCGATGGAAACAAACTATTTTTACCTGAACGGATCGAAAATAGGCATCAAGTCGCTGGATCTGGCAAACGCCGATATTGCGGCTGTACTAACGAAGCCAGCTAGTAAAACGGCGGCAGCCAGCGCACCAGCATCAACAACCGCATCAACTTCGGGCGAACCGGGCTGGCAGGCAAACCTAACGAATGTTCGTTTCGCCAATAACCGCATTCGCTTCGACGACGAAACCGCGCCCCGACAAAAACAAGGCCTTGATTACGGACACCTCGATCTGCAAAATCTGGGCATCGACGGAAAATTTCTGAGCTATGCGGACTTGGGAAAGCGCGGGCAGCGTGTCAGCGGTCAGCTTCGCAATGGGCGTTTTCGGTCAACGAGCGGGTTTGTGCTGCAAAGTCTGAATGGTGACGTACTTTACAGCGATACGACAACGACGGTGAACAGGCTGTTTGTTCAGACCCCAAGCTCTGTCATTCGGGATCAGCTTGTGTTGCGTTATGATTCATTAGGACAGTTAAGCGATCCTCGTTTTGCCAAACGGGTTGGTGTTCGGATTAATTTGCGTCAGAGTCGGCTGTCGGTAGATGATGTTCTGCAACTGGCCCCGTTCCTGGCCGATACACCACCGTTTGCCGGTAACCGGGGTGGGGTTTTCCGAGCCAATGCTCAGGCGGTGGGTACATTGGCCGCGCTAAATATACCCCGTCTTGAATTCGATATGCTGTCCGGTACGCGGATCGTTGCCAGCGGTCGGCTTACAAACGTGACTGACCCCGAACGGCTGGGAGTAGACGTAACGGTCAAAGAAGCGACGACACGACTCGCCGACATCAACAAGCTGGCTCCCAAAGGGTCAATTCCGTCGTCTATCGCGTTGCCATCCGATCTTCGGCTGACGGGACAGTTGAAAGGGCAATTGAATAACCTTATTCTGGACGCCAAATTAAACACAAGCTGGGGAACGGCTGCTTTTGACGGGCAACTGGCTGGCTTCGTGACGGGCAAAAACCAGACCTACAAAGGAACGCTCAACTTGAACGATTTCGATGCCGGGAAGTGGCTTAAGCAGGAAGGAACCGTTGGCAAAATAACGGGCCGGGCTACCGTTGACGGACGAGGGATTGACGTAAATACGTTGACGACCCGCTTTGACCTGGACGTGCAATCGGCTGATCTAAACGGGTATCAATATCAGAATCTGGACGCGTCGGGTAGCTTAGCGAATGGAACGCTCGATATCAACGGTGCTCTGAAAGACCCGAACGCCAATCTGAAACTCGACGCAAAAGTTGGTTTAAAGGGTGATTTCCCGAGTATAGTCGGCGAAACCGTTATCAACGAGTTGAACTTGCAAAAACTTAAACTCTATCAGGACCCATTGTCCCTCAAAGGACGGATCGTGATGGATATGGCGTCGGTTGACCCGGCTAAACCGGTCGGTACCATTTCAGCAAACGACGCAGTGCTGACCTTGCAAGGTAAAAACTACCCTGTCGATTCGCTTTACGCCCGGCTGACGGCGAATGGCAACGATAAAGGAGTAGTTGCTCAACTGCCGGGCGCGAGGCTGACGATGAATGGTCAATTTGAGTACACCCAACTTTACGACATTATTGCCGGCGAGGTAAGCAAATACATTGCGTTGCCCGCTTTAAAATACAAAACGATTCCTCCACCTTATGCCTTCACCATCAACATGAAGGCCTACCAGAACCCGCTTTTCCAAGCCTTCGTGCCTGAGTTGACGCGGCTGGATACGGTCCGGCTGAACGCTTATCTGGACAATACCCGAGACACTACCCTGTCAGCAACCCTCCGAACGGGCGTTATTGTCTACGATACAACGACCGTGAGAGGAAGCATAATGACGCTCCGGGGCATCGACAATCAGCTGAGGGTTAACGGACGAATCGACGGTATTTTGTACGATGGGTTGAATATTCGGGAGACGGATCTGTCGGGTGTTGCTGCCAACAATCAGTTACGTTTTTCGGTCGTCAACAAGGATTCAATTAACCAGGATCTGCACGGGGTGGCGGGGACGCTCAGCATTGTGGATTCTAGTTATCGATTCAGGTTTGCGCCGAACGGTCTGCTAACCAATTACCAGCGATGGCAAACCGACACAAGTGGATTTGCGCAGTATGGCAATAATGGCGTACTGGTCAACAACCTGCACATTGAAACCGATCAGCAATCGCTTGAAATAAATAGTACGGAACAGTACGCCAATGCGCCGATCCGGGTAACGGCGCGTGCTATAGAAATTGCGAATCTGGCAAGGTTGGCGAATCAGGATACAACCTTGGCCGCTGGACAACTCAACGGAACAGTGGTTGTTCGCGATTACATGGGCGAAGACAACAACTTGTCGTTCTTGGGGTCTGTCTACGTGGATAGCTTGCAGGTTATGCAGAAACCTATCGGTGATCTGACTGCCCGTTTCCGGAATAATTCCGATGGACGAATCAGCGTAAACACGACCCTTGCCGGGCCTTACAACGACGCCACCGTTACGGGTTTCTACAACCCAACGGATGCCAAGCAGGCACTGGATCTAGCAATTAATCTGAACCGGCTGGATGCCCGTACGATTGAAGCGTTTAGCTTCGGTGAGTTGCGGCAAGCCCGAGGAAAATTGACCGGTAGTTTCAGTGTAGCCGGGTCTACCGATAATCCAAAGATGGATGGTAGCGTAGCATTTGATTCGGTGGCTTTTAATATCAAACAGATCAACGCTACGTATCGGATCGATCAGGAAAAGCTGGCTTTTTCCGGGCAGACCATTACGCTGAATGACTTCAACGTACGGGATACGCTTGGGCGAACGCTGACAACGGACGGCACCGTTGTGTTGAAAAATCTGCCTGATGCGAGCTATAATCTACGTGTTCGCGCGGCTAATTTTCAGGTCTTGAATGCCGCTCGGAAAGACAACGATTATGCGTACGGGCAGGCTGCTATCAGCGCTGATCTACGAATTAAAGGCGTAGGAGCGAGTCCATCGATCAATGGCACCGTTCGTTTGGAAGACGACAGTAAAATAGCCATTGTGCTACCCGATGAGTCGACCGACGTAACGGAGTCCAGTAAGATTGTCACGTTCATTAATCACAATGATTCGTTAGCCATCGCGAAGTACTTATATAAGCCAAAACCCGATACAGCGGCAACAACCCCACGTCTTCAATTTGAACAGCTTAGCAACGCGACCATCTCGCTCGATCTGGAGGCTGACGAGAAATCGGAGTTAACCATCGTCGTGGATGAGTTGAACGGTGATTACCTGCGTGCACGCGGTAACGCCCGGCTCAATGTAGGCATGAATGCCGCCGGGGAGTTAACCGTGTTAGGGCGTTATGACGTGACGGAGGGAGAATATTCAATGACTTACGAAGTGCTGAAGCGGCAGTTTCAGATTCAGAAAGGGGGGTATATTCAGTTCACCGGTGATCCGCTCAAAGCTGATATCAACATTACAGCTATCTACCAGGTATCAACCTCGCCAGCTGATCTAGTTGGAAACGAAATGTCGACGGCCGATGCCGCATCACTTAATCGTAAACTACCGTTTGATGTCGCGCTAACCATGAGCAATAACCTGGCAGCACCCAAATTGGATTTCGATATTCGGTTGCCAGATGCTGAAAATGGAAATAGTGCAATCTCGTCAAGTCCGCTCGCTGCCAGCATCGAAAGTAAGTTGAAAACGTTGCGTCAGGACCAATCACAGATCAACAAACAGGTGTTTGCGTTGCTGATACTGAATCGTTTTCTTCCCGAAAATACGTCCGATTTCTTTTCTGGATCGGGCAATGGCGGGTTAGATACGCAAGCAGAAGGAATCGCCCGGAGTAGTGTCAGCAAACTTATTTCGGACCAGTTGGGACGATTGGCATCTAACGTTTTGAAAGGCTTCGACGTTGACTTTAACTTACTATCACAAACGGGGAGCACTAATACAGGCGGAACAACCAACGGGGCGCGTACTGATCTGAACGTCGGTTTGTCGCGGAGTTTTCTGGAAGGGCGGCTGACGGTTTCGGTCGGCCGAAACTTCGTTCTTGAAAACGCGGCTAACAGTGCCACCCGTAACCCTAACGAAGTTTTTGATAATGTGTCGCTCAATTATAACCTTACCCGCGACGGGCGGTATATTTTACGCGGTTATCGTCGTAACGATTATCAGGCCGTGCTCGATGGTTACATTATTGAAACAGGGGTTGGATTTGTTATTACGGTGGATTACAATACCCTATCCGACATCTTTCGTCGTCGGTCGCCTGGTCCGACGCTGAATTAATTAATTATGGCCTATTTATTCAACGTATTTGTTAGCTGCTTGATGTTCATAAACCTTTCGGCAAGAAAAGCTGTCAGGTTTTGGCATATTGGTGTCAGGAGTAAGGAAAATAAAAGCGTATTAGTCTCGATCAATGGTGCTCAAGTAGCCACTCGTTCTAAATCACTCGTTCTTTGCGTTGGGATAGCCATTACCTTTCTGCTTAACGCTTGTAATGTCGGCAAACACTTACCCGCCAAGGAGCGACTTTATGCGGGAACGGATATCATTATAAAAGCCGATTCGACCGTTTCAAAAGATGAGCAAAGCGCTATACAGGAGCAACTGGCGACACTCGCTCGTCCCAAACCGAACAGCCAGCTGTTTGGTTTTCCCTATAAAGTGGCATTGTATTATTTATTTGGCGAGCCTAAAAAACCAAAAGGGTTTCGTTCGTGGTTTCGGCGAAAGTTCGGGCAGGAGCCAGTATTAGCCAGTGCTAAAGCGATCTCATCGAATATACCCAACTGGGAAGCTACGTTACAGAATCAAGGGTACTTTGGGTCGGAAGTAACCGGCGAGTTGAAAGAAAGTGGCTATAAAGCACGTGGTGTCTATGAAGTTGATGTCAGGCCCCGTTTTTACATCGACTCCGTGGCTTTTCTGGTCGATTCGACGCCCGTCAGAAAAGCGCTCAACGCATCGCTTCGTCGGACGATCATCAAAAAAGGCGATCCATATAATTTCGACAATATCAAGCTAGAGCGCGAACGTATCAGCCAGGCCATCAAGCAGCGGGGTTTCTACTACTTTCTGCCTGATTACGTAGCCATTCTGGCCGATAACGATACATCCATCCATCGGACAAAGCTTTACTTTGCCATCAAGCCTGACATGCCGGACGCAGCTGGTGTACCCTATTCGATTCGCGATGTATTTATCTATCCGAACTACAACCTCTCGACAGCCCGGCAGGATACCAATATCCGACGCTCGTATCAGTCAGAGGAACTGTTTCATATTGTCGATTCAACGCGTCGATTCGATGATCGACTTTTCCGGGATATTGTGGCCGTCAAACCGGGTCGTAAGTATAGTAGCCGGGTGCAGGATCTGACGCTTTCCCGGTTTATCAATCTAGGTGCGTTTAAGTTTGTTCGTAACCGATTTGAACCCGACCAACAAGGTGACTCGGCGGTGTTGGACGTTCATTATTATCTGACGCCCTACCCGACAAAATCCATGCGTTTGGAACTGGACGGTACATCACGGTCTAATAATTTCAACGGGACGCAAGTTATCGCCAGCTGGCGTAACCGCAACTACTTCCGACGAGCCGAGCTGCTGACCCTCAACGCCAATGCTGGGATTGAATTTCAGGTGGGCACGGGCGACAAAGAAAGCATCACAAACTACCGTCTCGGAGCAGACATCCTGCTGAGTTTTCCACGTCTGGTTTCTCCCGTTCGGTTTAACTACGATCAGCGACAAGCGTTACCTAAAACAAACGTTACGTTAGGGTATCAGACAATTATACGGGGTGGTCTTTATCGGATCAATTCAGCGCAAACCACCTTTGGCTATGCCTGGCGACAAAACCAACAAGTCGAACACGTTTTTCAGCCATTCAACGTGAACTATGTTTACGTACCGCAAAATCGTATTGGGGACCGAGTTTACGAGATTCTTGAGGATACAGCTGTCAGCCCGCTTGTAAAGCGCCAATATATAAACACAATTTTTTACTCGAATCAGTTGATTTTGAGTACATTGTATAGCTTTAATTATAATTCATCACCTCGCACTAACTCGCCAACCACGTTTCGCCTGACCGCTAATGCCGAAGCTGCCGGTAACCTGGCAAGCCTACTGTTTAAACAAGTAATTGTTGATGATGCAGATCAGAGAAAGGGAGTTTTTGGAACTCCCTACGCTCAATTTCTACGTTTTGATGCAGATGCTCGTTTATATCATCGACTATCATCTAACATAACATGGGCCAATCGTTTATTCGCTGGGGTTGGTTTTACGTATGGAAACTCTAAAGATCGCGCCCTTCCTTTTACAAAACAGTATTTCGTTGGGGGAAGCAACAGTATAAGAGCGTTTAGACCGAGAGCGATTGGACCAGGATTGTTTACGCGTGATACGATCCAAAATGTCCCGTTATTTCAAGATGGTGGTGGAGACATCCGACTAGAAGCAAATACGGAGATACGAGCTAAATTCAATAAATACATTGAGGGAGCCGTTTTTGTGGACGCTGGAAACGTATGGACGTATTCAGATATAGGTACGTTCGGACCAGAAGCAAAATTCAGCCCGGATTTCTATAAGCAGATTGCTATCGGTACGGGCGTTGGTTTACGCATTGACTTGTCTTACTTCCTGATTCGCTTCGATCTGGCGACACCCCTCCGAAAACCGTATAAAACCGAAGGTAGCGAATGGGTACTCAACCAGATCAATTTTAGAGATTCTGCCTGGCGAAAGCAAAACCTAGTGTTCAACATTGCCGTAGGCTATCCATTCTAGTTCAGTAACGGGGTGATGTGGTATACCGATAGCGTGTCGGTATACCACATCACCCCGTTATCTCAAGACAGGGCGTAAAATGTTCCAGACCGTGTTAGCGACAATTTTGTGGCCGGCAGGAGTGGGGTGAATGCCGTCGGGCTGATTAAGTTTGGCTACACCGCCAACTCCTTCAAGCAGAAAGGGAATTAATACAAGTTTATTTTTGTCGGCCAATTCCTTGTACAACCCTCTGAATTCACGAGTGTATTCCGTACCAAGATTAGGGGGGATCTGCATGCCCGCCAGCACAATGGTCGCCTGTGGACTTTTCTGACGGACGGTGTCGATGATCGCTTGCAGGTTCTGGCGCGTAGCCTTCAGCGGAATACCACGCAGCCCATCGTTGCCGCCCAATTCAAGCACAAACACCGAAACCGGCTGACGCATTACCCAACTGATACGGCTTTTTCCTCCGGCTGTCGTCTCACCACTAAGTCCGGCGTTAACGACCTGATAAGCCAGACCCGCCGAGTCAATCTTCTGACCGACCAGGGCTGGAAATGCCTGCGACGGTTCAACGCCATAACCTGCCGTCAGACTGTTGCCGTAAAACAGGATAATTGGCTTTTTCGCGGCTGTCGCTTTCGGCGCTTCTCGTTCGTTTTGGGTGTCCGAGGAGGCAGTTGACTCCTTTTTCTGGTCAGATGGGCCACACGCCCACGCCGTTAAGAGCAGCATCAGGCCGCTTATCACAGAATATAACGATTGGCTACTGCGGAAGAACTTCATTAGTAGAATGTCAGTTTAGTAAAATACGGGCTTACAAAAAGCAGAGCGTTTTTGACTCTGTTCATCAATCAAAGTTGCAGCAAGCGTTTTTTGTTCCATGAGCATTCTCCACGTCGAAAATCTTACCAAAACATACCAGAGCGGAGGCCGGGAGCTAACGGTTCTGCACAGCGTCAACTTCACTCTCGAACCAGGTGATACTTTTTCCATTGTTGGGCCGTCGGGTAGCGGTAAAACGACACTGCTAGGGTTATGCGCGGGCCTGGACCGGGCTTCGTCGGGCAGCGTTTACCTCAACGATATTCGGCTGGATACGTTGTCGGAAGATCAGCGGGCGGCCATTCGAAACCAGTACGTTGGCTTTATTTTTCAGAATTTCCAGCTTCTGCCGACGCTTACGGCCCTAGAAAACGTCATGGTGCCGCTTGAACTGCGCGGTGAAAAAGGAGCGCAGAAAACGGCTCAAAGTCTGTTGGAACGGGTCGGTTTAGGTCAACGGGGGCATCATTACCCGACGCAGCTATCCGGCGGTGAACAGCAGCGGGTTTCACTGGCGCGTGCGTTCGCCAATCGACCAAAACTATTATTCGCCGATGAACCAACCGGCAATCTGGACGCTGATACCAGCGCAACGGTAGTCGATCTGCTTTTCGAACTCAACCGGGAAGCGGGTACGACGCTCGTTCTGGTTACCCACGATCTGGAACTGGCCGCCCGAACGCAACGGGTCATTCGCATCAAAGGCGGTACGGTGGTATCGGATTCGTTGCAGTTGGCGAATGGACGATTGAGCCAATAAGTAAAACAGGCACCTTATTTATGAAAACTCCATTTTCCTGGCTCTTTCGCATGGCCTGGCGCGATAGTCGTCGGAGTCGCCAGCGATTGCTGCTGTTTATGTCGGCTATTGTGCTGGGGATTGCCGCGCTGGTGGCAATCAATTCGTTTGGCGATAACCTGGCCCGTAGTATCGACGATCAGGCGCGTGAACTGCTGGGTGCTGACCTGACGCTCTCCTGGACGCGTCCACCCTCCGCCAAAACGCAACAACTGGCGAAGACCCTCGGTCGCGACCGAGCTTACGAAGTTTCGTTTGCGTCGCTGGTGTCGATTCCCCGAACGGGTGGGGTGCGGTTGGCGCAGGTGAAAGGGTTGCAGGGCAATTTCCCGTACTACGGAGCCTGGGAGGTAGAACCTGTTTCGGCCATTCAGTCATTTCGGAGCGCCCAAAGCCGGGTCGCGCTGGTGGACGATGGGTTGTTGGTTCAGTTGGGAGCACAACTCGGCGATTCGGTCCGGGTCGGAAATCTGTCTTTTGTGATTGCCGGACGGGTTACCAAAACGCCCGGTCAGGCGGCCATTGCGGCTACCGTGGCACCGACCGTATTTATTCCCAATCAGTTTCTGGCTAGCACCGGCTTGTTGCAGCGTGGCAGCCGGATCGCTTACAAATACTACTATAAGTTTGCGCCCGGCACGGACATTGCCGCTTCGATAAAAAAATACGAAACCCGCTTTGAAAAAGAAGGCCTCAATACCGACACGGTTGCCGACCGGCAACGCCAAACGGGGCGATCCTTTGCGGATCTGACCAAGTACATGAGTCTGGTAGCTTTCGTCGCTTTGTTGTTAGGCTGCGTCGGTGTCGCCAGTGCGGTACAGTTGTACGTCAAGGAAAAAATTGCGTCAGTAGCAATCCTGAGAACGCTAGGAGCCAGCGGTCGGCAGGCGCTGTTGATCTATTTAGTGCAGACAGCCCTGATGGGTTTAATCGGCGCTACCGTTGGCGCCTTGATTGGTTCAGTCGTTCAACTGGTCTTGCCGCAGGTGTTTGGACGTTTTTTGCCAATTACGGTCGAAACGACTTTATCGGCTCCGGCTATTTTGGGCGGTATTGGAACAGGGATGCTTATCTCCGTGCTGTTTGCCTTGCTACCCCTGCTGGCCATTCGGAACGTGGCTCCCCTGCGAACGCTTCGGACTAACTACGAAGACGATCTGAACGGGCGTGATCCGTGGCGGTGGCTCGTCTATGTGCTGGTCCTCGGTTTCATCGTGGGATTTGCTTACTGGCAGACGAAAAATCTACAACTGGCGCTTGGCTTTACCGCTGGGCTGACGTTAGCATTTGGTGTTCTGACCGCGCTGGGGCTGGGATTGATCTGGCTGGTGCGCCGGTTTTTTCCCGCATCCTGGAGCTTCGTCTGGCGGCAGAGTCTGGCGAATCTATACCGACCCAACAACCAGACGCTTATTCTAGTGACGGCCATCGGTTTGGGCGCGTTCCTGATCGCGACGCTTTACCTGACGCAGGGGCTGCTGCTCAGTCGGGTTGAATTGTCCGGTAGCGGTAATCAGCCCAACATGGTTCTGTTCGATATTCAGAATGAACAGGTTGCGGGTGTCCGGTCGTTAGTTCAACAGCAAAAGCTACCCGTTTTGCAGGACGTGCCGGTCGTAACCATGCGACTGAACGATGTAAACGGCAAATCGCCCGCGACTAGTCCGAAAGATACGAGTCTGAAAATGCCGAGTTGGGCTTTTACGCGTGAATATCGGGTGACCTATCGCGATACGCTGATCGCATCCGAGAAGCAGGTCGCCGGGAAAGCACCTTATCAGGCCGACGGCAACGTGTACATCTCGATGGAAAAAGCGTTTCTCGATCGTCTGCATCTAAAGCTCGGCGATACGTTAAACTTTAACGTCCAGGGTACGCTTATTCCGGCTATCGTCGGGGGAACACGAGAAATCGAATGGAACCGCGTTCAGACTAACTTTCTGGTGGTGTTTCCGTCGGGTGTGCTGGAGCAGGCCCCGCAGTTTCACGTTTTGATGACCCGCGTTCCTAATAACCAGACATCCGCTATCCTGCAACGAAATCTGGTCAGTCAGTTTCCGAACGTATCGGCGATTGATCTGGGGCTGATTCTAAAAACGGTAGACGAAATT
This sequence comes from Spirosoma oryzicola, assembly GCF_021233055.1. Classification (NCBI taxonomy): domain Bacteria; kingdom Pseudomonadati; phylum Bacteroidota; class Cytophagia; order Cytophagales; family Cytophagaceae; genus Spirosoma; species Spirosoma oryzicola. The sequence continues at coordinate 1,687,277 of NZ_CP089538.1, forward strand.
CTCGATCAGATTTCGTTCGTGATTCAGTTTATGGCGCTTTTCAGTATTCTGACTGGCTTGCTGGTACTGGGTAGTTCGGTCATCATCAGCAAATACCAGCGGTTACGTGAGAGCGTTCTATTGCGGACGCTAGGCGCTAGCCGTAATCAGATTTTACGAATCACGGCGCTTGAATACGGCTTGCTGGGCTTGTTGGCGGCTTTGTCGGGGATTTTATTGTCCGTTGTTGGGACATGGGCACTGGCGCGATTCGTATTTGAAGTGCCGTACCGACCAAACGCGGTGCCGTTGGCCATTGTCGCCATCGTTGTGACAGTCCTGACCGTGCTGATTGGCTTATTTAATAGCCGCGATGTGCTGGTTCGTCCACCACTGGATGTGCTGCGGTCCGAAGCGTAAATAAACCGGTGGCAACGTTCGAACGTTGCCACCGTGTTACGATTAGTGCGCCAGATAACCGCCATCGACCGGGTAGTACGATCCCGTCACGAACGACGCTTTGTCGGACGATAACCAAATAACCAGCTCCGCTACTTCTTCGGACTTTCCGAGTCGGCCAATTGGGTGAAGGCTGATCAACTGCTGACGAGCCTCATCGGGTAAGGCCGAGAGGAGGGGCGTATCGATATAAGCCGGACCTACCGCATTAACGCGTATACCTTGTTGAGCGTATTCAAGGGCCACCGTTTTGGTAAGACCGACAACAGCGTGTTTAGCCGCGACGTAGCCGGGTGAGTTGGGCGTACCAACCTGACCCAGAATCGACGCCATATTGACAATGCTACCTCCGCCTTGTTTCAGCATCTGGGCGATCTGGTACTTCAGGCAGAAAAAGACGCTGTTCAGGTTTATGTTGATGATCTTTTGCCAGCCTTCCAGACTGTAGTCCGCCGTCGTGCTTAGCTCACCGCCGATACCCGCGTTGTTGCAGGCAATATCCAGCTTGCCGTACCGATTCACCGTTTCATGAACGAGTCGTTCGCATTCGGCTGGGTCGCCGACATCCGCCAGTACAAAATGGCTTTTCACGTCCATCCCTTTGATTTGCTCGACAACGACCTGCCCTTTCTCAGCATCCAGATCGGAGACAAGAACATTTGCGCCATGCTGGGCATACAAAAGAGCAACCGCCTTTCCAATCCCCGAAGCGGCCCCGGTAACGAGTGCCGTTTTTCCTGCTAATGAATGTTCCATAACTGTATGTATTTCTTTTAAAAACGCATCCGTCCATAAATGGTTACGGTAACATTGCCCTCCGCGAGGCAACTGCTGGCCGGACCGCGCACCAACGTAAAAGAACAGACTTAATACGGCTTCGGTGATTTTCCGCTATCGACTACGGGATACTACGCATTGTGCAAAAGCCGTGAATCCGCGCTAAAAGTACGCTGGTACAGTGCCGAACTTTGTCCCATCGAAAATTCACTAAACACCGTCTCCTCTTTTGTCATGGAAAAAGCATTCTGGTTCAACTCCTGGGAATTGGAAGGACATTACACCAGCTTTCACCGGAAAGATATTCACCCGTACGCCATCAAATACCTGCCTCCCTTTGCTTTGGAAGGGCAGACGGTATTCGTACCGCTTTGCGGCAAGTCACTAGATCTGCTGTATTTCAGCCGGTTTGCAACCCGCGTTATTGGCGTCGAAATCGTTGAGAAGGCGATCATTCAGTTTTTTGAAGAAAATCAGTTAGCGTATCGGCAAATCGGTAGCCGGTTCGTGTCGGGTAACATCACCATCCTTTGCCGTGATTTCTTCTCGCTCAATCGCGAAGATGTAGGTGCATTCGATATTGTTTACGACCGGGCGTCGCTGGTTGCGCTGCCACCTGCCATGCGGATGCGGTATCTGCAAACGTTGGAATGGCTGACGCCCGTAGGTACGCTAAGTCTCTTGAATACCCTCGAATATGGACCTATATTGCCAAGTCCACCATTTAGTATAGCACCTGCTGATGTAGTGGGGTACTTTCCGAATTATGCCATCGATCATGTCGAGAGTCCGACTCTGCCAAACCACGGCATGGTAAAGAAATTCAATCTGTCTTATTTGAAAGAGCACGGATTTATGATGCGTAAATTGTATGACTCGCCCGTGCTGATCGATATTGACGAGGTAATGCAGATGGCGTAGGTAGGGCAGGTTCATAAGATAGTCTCCCGATATAGTTTTGAAGCCTATATCGGGAGACTATCGGCTAAAAGCGGGAAGCGCTACAGTGCCGTTTCACCGAATCGAGGCACCTAGTTCGTCTAGAATTTGTTAGCTTTGTTGAGAACGGCGCTATAAAGCGGTGCCCGAATGCATGGACAATCGGTTTGTTGAAAAAGCTACTGGTGCTATCGCCGATAAATATCGGTTAGCCATTTTAATGGAACTCTCGAACAAAGGAAGCCTTACGTCGTCCGATGTTCAGGAGTTGACCGGCTTGTCACAGCCCTGCGTATCGCATCACGTCAAACTATTGACCGACAGTGGCTTAGTCAATGCCCAGAAAGAAGGGCGTAATGTCCACCTAACCCTCAATAAAGAATCGCTGCAACAGCTATCGGGGTTCTTCGATAAGCTGGTCTAAATTTTTATTTCAATACATTCAAACTTTTAAATATTTGATTGTGTTTCTTGCCCGTACATTCACTTCAAAATCCGTTTACGGCAACGTACAGTACTCATGGCACAGAAACTTTTCTCAGAAGCCAAACTTGGTAACCTGACGCTCCAGAACCACATCGTGATGGCACCGATGACGCGCAACCGGGCCACCGCCGATCATATACCCACCGACATTATGGCGACTTACTACGCGCAACGGGCGTCAGTTGGTCTGATCATTACCGAAGGTGTTGGCCCATCGCCCAATGGTGAAGGCTACGCCCGGATTCCGGGAATTCACAATGCCGCGCAAATCGCAGGCTGGAAAAAAGTAACGGAGGCTGTTCACGCCAAAGGTGGAAAAATCTTTGCGCAGATCATGCACACGGGACGCGTTAGTCACTCGATTCATTTGTCGGAAAATGCAGAAGTCGTAGCGCCATCGGCAGTAGCCGCGGCTGGCGAAATCTATACCGATACCGAAGGCATGAAGCCTTTCCCAACACCCCGCGCTCTGACGACGGAAGAAGTAAAGCAGACCGTTCAAGAATACGTAACGGCGGCTAAAAATGCCATCGAAGCGGGTTTTGACGGCGTTGAAATACACGGAGCCAACGGTTATCTGATCGATCAGTTTATCAGTCCGAATACAAACCAGCGGACCGATGAATACGGCGGCAGCTTTGAAAACCGCAGCCGTTTCCTGCTTGAAGTTGCTGAAGCAGCCGGACAAGCCATTGGACTGGATAAAGTAGGTGTTCGGGTGTCGCCTTACGGTGTTTTCAACGACATTAAGCCCTTCGACGACGTTGATCAAACATTCACATACATTGCGCAGAAGTTAAACGAGATTGGTATTGTTTATCTTCACCTTGTCGATCATACGTCGATGGGAGCGCCGATTGTACCGGATACGATTGTCAGCGCGATCCGTGAAGCGTACAAAGGTACGTTGATCCTGAGCGGTGGATACGATGCCGAACGCGCTGAGACAGTTCTCGAAAGCGGCTTAGCTGATCTGGTAGCGTTTGGTCGGCCTTTGATCGCCAATCCTGATTTCGTTGAGCGTCTGCAAAGCGGTAGCGAATTGAATCAGCCGGATTTTTCTACGTTCTACACGCCCGGTGAGAAAGGCTTTATCGATTATCCGGTCCTGGAAGAAGTGAACCGGTAATATTGGCTATAAAAAAAGACGAGGACCTGAGCAGCGATAAGCCACTCAGGTCCTCGTTTTATTATCGATCCGTTGTTAGACGGGAATTGTCTTTAGAATCTGCTCCAGAATCAGCCGACCGTCGGTGTTGCCAAGATTGGGGTCCGCAGCGCGTTCGGGGTGAGGCATCATGCCGAAAACGTTTTTGCCTTTGTTGGTAACGCCCGCGATATTTTCCAGACTACCATTCGGGTTAGCCGATTCGGTGATCACGCCCGCTTCGTCACAGTAACGGAATAGCACCTGATCGTTATCGTTCAACGCTTTGAGCGTGTCTGCGTCGGCAAAGAAACGACCGTCGCCGTGGGCCATCGGTATTTTATACGCTTTACCCGAGTCAAGTCCTGCCGTCAACAAGGCGTCGGAGGATTGCGGTTTCAGGTAAATGTTTTTGCAGATATACTGCTGATTGGAATTCTGCAACAATACCCCCGGAACCAGGCGGGCTTCGGCCAGGATCTGGAAGCCATTGCAAATACCCATGAGGTAACCGCCCCGGTTGGCATGCGCAATAACTTCATTCATGATCGGCGAGAACCGCGCTACCGCACCCGTACGGAGGTAGTCGCCGTACGAAAAGCCACCGGGCAGAATGATAAAGTCGCAACCTTGCAGGTCGTGGTCTTTGTGCCAGAGCTTAACGACTTCCTGGTCCATCAGTTCCAGCGTATCGACGGCGTCCTGATCACAGTTAGAGCCGGGGAAAACAACAACGCCAAATTTCATAGAGATAACAGCGTGAAAGAGAGTGACAGCGAAAACTAACAAACGCTGGGTCGCTATTGACTAGTTCACTGGCCACAAAGATACGGAGTTTACTTTACTTCGACAGATTTTCCGGTGCTCGAAATGGCTTTTCCTTGCTCAAACGTTAAGTCAATCCGACCAAGGTTGATTCCTGCGAACCCTACCTGATTGATCCAGACCGGCTGACCGTCCGGATTATTGACCGCTACCGGTGCATCCAGGAATGTATGCGTGTGTCCACCGATGATCAGGTCGATGTTGCGGGTTTTGGCCGCCAGCACGTTGTCGGAAACGGTCGCGTCGTCGTATTTGAAGCCCAGGTGGGACAGGCAGATTACGTAATCGCAGTGCTGTTCCGAACGTAATTTGGCGGCTGTATCGTTACCGACTTCAATCGGGTCGAGGTACTTGGTTTCTTTGTAGGCATCTTTTGGTATTAATCCCTCCGGTTGAATGCCTAGCCCGAAAACGCCTACGCGTATGCCTTCTTTTTCGAAAATCCGGTACGGTTTTGTGCGACCATCCATGACCGTATTTTTGAAATCGTAGTTCGCGATCAGCAGCGGCCAACTGGCTTTTCCGAACTGCGTAACCATATTGTCAATACCCCCGTCGAAGTCGTGGTTACCGATGGTTCCGGCGTCATAGCCGAGTCTGTTCATGGCCAGCACTTCGGGTTCACCTTTGTACAGGTTAAAGTAGGGAGTTCCCTGAAAGACATCACCTGCGTCGAACAGCAACACGTTTTTTTGCTCCTGCCGGATCTGTTTGATCAGCGTGGCGCGACGGGCAATACCACCCTTACCCGCGTTACGACCACCATCCATCGGGAACGGATCGAGTCGGCTGTGTACGTCGTTTGTGTGCAGAATGGTTAGCGACGTTGCTTTGGCTTGGTCAACGGCCAGCGTGTCGGGCGCAACCGTACCGATCACGGCGGCTGTACCCAGGAATTTTAAGAACTGGCGTCTATTCGACGATAATGCGTCCATCAGAAACTGGATTAATAGGTTGTCCGGTTTTACCCAGTTGGCGGAAATGATCGATCAGGGCATCACGAACCAGGTAGCCAATATTTTCGCGTTTGACCGGATTCTTTAAGAAACCAGCGTCGTCGCCCCCGTTCGCTACGTAATCGCTCATGACGACCGTGTACGTTTCGTTGGGCTGTAGGGTTCTGCCGTTGACAAAGCTAACCGAACTCACCTGGCCTTCATGAATTTTAGCCCGTAAGCCACCCATCACCAACTCATTCTTCTGGGCGAAGTGATTCATCATTTTCTGTAGCATGTCCCCCTTGAGCGTCAGGATAACGACCTGGTTGTCAAAAGGCATCACTTCAAAGATGGAGCCGGTAGTGATGTTGCCTTCGGGCAGGTTGTTTCGGATGCCACCGTAATTCAGATGCGAACAGTCGAGAGGCTTGCCGTAGCGTTGGCTAGTCTGCTGGAGCAGGGCGTCGGTAAGCAGATCGTTGAGCGGAGCGTCGGGTTTGCCTTTTTCAATCCGTCCAGTCGAGTGGGCCAGCACTTCGTTCATCGACTTGTCGAGTCCCTGCCGATACGGTTTTAGAAAGTTTGTAACGCTGCTGTCGGGCCGAGCCGTGGTTGAGTCTACGCCAATGCGGTTGGCCGTGCGATTGGTAAGGTGATACCCGCCGGGGTTACAGGCCCATAGACCTAGCAAGGCTAGTACCAGTACGTATTTTTTCATAATACCTGCAAGTTCGGAAAGTCTGGCCAATCGTGCGTTAACAAATGGTTAGAAACCACTAATTCGACGGCTATTAACAGAACGTACCGCTTATAACGTACTTGCTGGTAAGGGAATGACCGTTGGTTCGGGCCGATAACTGACTTTACGGATGTGGGTAAAGCCACCCAGGCCAATTTGCAGGTTGATCAGGCTGCCGCAAAAAGGAGAAACTGACTGAACGGGGCTGACCGACAATTTGGTGCGCACAAACCAAAAACTGTCATCCGAATCGGTAGACTTTTGAGCGTTGCCGCCTAGCTTAAAGTCAAAAATAAGACCGGCTGTTGGCGCGTGATTCAGTAAGGAATAGCCCTTGTATCGTTCGTCGTTGCGGTCACGGGGCACCAGGTCGAGCAGGCGGTAACCAACGTAAGGTATAAACCGGCTACGGGGCGAATCGTAAACAATACGGCCTAGACCGATTTCAAGCAGCGATGGCTGGACACGCATGCCTTGTTCCCACGGCTGGTTCTGATGCACAAAAGCCTGGTTCAGCTTAGCGCTGTACAGGGTAGGGTGGAGCAGGAGCATGGTTCGGCGAAACGCAATGTCGATGCCTGCCTCAATACCAACGGGCGGGCTGATTGTTTCGGCGAGCTGACCGGTTGGTAAAGCGCCACCAACACCTACAAATAGGCCGAAGCCAACTTTTGACGAGCGTAAAGTCGTTACCAGATCGGGCGTTTCATAAAGTCGCTGCACAACCTGCTTTTGCCAGCGTTGCAAAGCTTCCAGATCATCGCCCCCGCCCGTTTCGCCCCGAAAGCGGTTTACCTCAGAACCCAGTTCAGAATTGGTCAGGTATTCGATTTGTTTGGCTTGCTGCTTAAAATGGCGGTCAACTCGTAGGGCAATCAATTTCGCTTTCATTTGCCGGGCGTGCACCTCGACCAGATCAAACAAAACCTGATTATAAGCCAGCGTGCGCTCGTTTTTGGCCGTTTCTGAGACCCATGATAAACTGCGGAACATCAGGCAATACGCGTCGATAGCGGGTTCGCTCCAAAGCGACGTAGGACGAACTTCGTAGCCGAGTTGATAATGAAAATCTGAACCGCCTAAACCCGGTTGCGTAGGCGAGCGAAAGTCCGCTAGTCGTAACCGTCGGGTGGCACTCCAGTGCAGCGTGTCAATCGTCGTCTGCGCCCAGACTAGCGCAGGCGATAGCAGCAGCACAACGAGCAGACGGTTCATAAAAAGATCTTGAAAGGTAGTGCGTAAAGGTACAAATAAAGCCGTATGGTGAAATTATTCCGGGCTCCGAACAATCAATACTATCTAATTTTACGCAAAAAAAGCGCGGCTCGTTGCAGAGACCGCGCTTTTTGACGCACGTATACCAGTTCGAGTAAACGACTAGCTACGAATGAGTTATTCTAGTAACGGTACATTTCCGATTTGAACGGGCCATCGACAGCTACACCGATATAATCCGCTTGCTCCTGCTCCAGTGGTTCGAGTTTCGCGCCAACGTGGGCCAGGTGCAGAGCCGCTACTTTCTCGTCGAGTTTCTTCGGCAGCACATACACTTTGTTCTCGTACTTGTCGGAGTTCGCCCACAGTTCCAACTGAGCCAGCGTCTGATTCGAGAACGAGCACGACATCACGAAGCTAGGGTGACCCATCGCGCAACCCAGGTTCACCAGGCGACCTTCGGCTAATACGATGATTTCTTTACCGTCGATTTCGTACATGTCAACCTGCGGTTTGATCTGGCTCTTGGTGTGGCCATACGCTTCGTTCAACCACGCCATGTCAATTTCGTTGTCGAAGTGACCGATGTTGCAAACGACCGCTTTGTCGCGCATCAGTTTGAAGTGGCGCTCTTTGATGATATTAACGTTACCGGTCGCCGTTACGAAAATGTTCGCGCGGGTAGCAGCTTCGTCCATCGGAACAACTTCGTAACCGTCCATCGCTGCCTGTAGGGCGCAGATTGGGTCGATTTCGGTCACCAATACCCGGCAACCGGCACCACGCAGCGATTCTGCCGAACCTTTACCTACGTCACCATAACCTGCTACAACAGCTACTTTACCAGCCAGCATCAGGTCAGTCGCCCGGCGGATTGCGTCCACCAGCGACTCACGGCAGCCGTATTTATTGTCAAATTTCGACTTCGTTACGGAATCGTTTACGTTGATTGCAGGCAAGTGAAGCGTACCGTTTTTCATCCGCTCGTACAAGCGGTGAACGCCCGTTGTCGTTTCTTCCGACAAGCCTTTGATGCCCTGAATCAGCTCGGGATACACGTCGAAAACCATGTTGGTCAGGTCGCCACCATCGTCCAGAATCATGTTGAGCGGCTGACGATCTTCACCGAAGAACAACGTCTGCTCGATGCACCAGTTGAACTCTTCTTCGTTCATGCCTTTCCACGCGTAAACCGGAATGCCAGCGGCTGCGATAGCGGCTGCTGCGTGATCCTGCGTCGAGAAAATGTTGCAGGACGACCAGGTTACGTCGGCTCCCAGTTCAACCAGGGTTTCGATCAGTACCGCTGTTTGAATCGTCATGTGCAGACACCCGGCAACACGGGCACCTTTGAGTGGCTTCGACGGACCGAACTCGGTGCGAAGGGCCATCAGCCCTGGCATTTCAGCTTCAGCCAGTTTGATTTCTTTACGGCCCCACTCGGCCAGTGCGATGTCCTTAACTTTGTAAGGTACGTACGTGGAAGTTTGCATATCGCTTAATAAAAACAAAAGACTTTACTAATGAATAAAAGATGATGCGTTCGCGGTTGTATTCTTAGTAAAATGCAATAATAACGACAATTTACTAGAATCCCTATTTGAATCAGAATAGTTTAGCATCCGGCAGGGTCAATCTTAGCGAACGCGCTTTCAGGAGCAGGATGCTGACTCGTCTGTTGGGCCTTATGGTTGGTTATCAGCAAGTTGAAGACGCGCTATTTTGCCATCCATGGTTGTTACTAGCACCTCGCGGTTTCTGAGCGGAAACACGCGGTTCATCATGGCATTGGATAGCTTATGCACCCCTTCTACCTGACGTGTTCGGCGATTGATCGCGTACAGGACACCGTCGTCGGTTGGGACGTAGATAATGCCATCGCGTTCGACAACAGATGATGGACTAATCTCGTAACCGTACTTACAATTCACGAACCAGGCCGGTTGCGGACTGTCGGATTGCGTTGACAACGCCCAAAGAGTGTCGTTCATGCACTTGACGTAGATATGCAATTGATCCGCCGATAAACCACTGGCTTCGAATCCTTTATGCTGGTTGGTCTTCCACACCTCTTTACCCGTTTTTGCGTCGATAGCAGTAACGGTGCGGTCGGGTGTTTGAAGGAAAATTCGTCCGTTGCTAAGAAGCGGTGTGCCAGCGGCTGGCGAAAAATTGCGGCTTTTGCCATTCGTCCAGGTCCAGGTAAGCTGGCCCGTTTTCTTGTCGAGGGCGTAAAGTGTGGAGCCCCAAGAGCCAACATAAACGGTGTGCTTATCGGCAATGGGCACGGATTCGACAAAACCTTTAATGCCGTCAAACGACCATTTTTCTGAGCCATCTTTCAGGGATAAGGCTCTGAATTTGCCCTCTGAACTGCCGATATAGACGACCTTTCCATCAATGAGCGGGCTTGCAACGATGGGTTTCTTCGTTTCAACTTTCCAGCGAAGGGTTCCGTCATGCTTGCTGAGGCAGTAAATCGTACCGTCGCTTGACGCAACAACTAACCGGTTTTTTTGCATCATGGGCGTAGAATACACTTTTCCTCCCGTCGCGAACCGCCATTTCACCGATCCGTCGGTCAGGGATAAGGCAACGATCTGACCATTGGTGTTGGGGTAGATCGCTACTGTCTGATCAGCGATGATACCGGCTCCGATGTCGCTGCTGTCTTGCTTCTCCCAAACGGACCGCACGTTTTTGTACTGCTCATTGACTTGGTACGACGGTCTCGGATACGGCTTCGATTCTTTATCGAAGTAATGATTCTGCAAGGGAATTATTCGCCAAGCGGGGGCTGTTTGCCCTTCGATTGAACCGACCGTGGGTGTCCGGGCGGCAAAAGACAGCGTGTCGTTCTGGATCGTAACCAGGTTGTAACCACCGACCGGATCTTTCGCGCGCAGGTTGGAGCGACCCATTGTGGCTGGAATCCCTTCGGCATCCATTGCCTGATTCGCGTGGCCGTGGCCACACAACGTAGCCTGAATGTTGATTTTTTTCAGATCGTCGATGAGTAGGTACCAGTTTGCCAAACCCTCATCGAGTGGGTAGTGATTCATGAAAATGACTGGTCGATCCGAGTTTCTTAGTTTTTCGACTTCTGAGCGTAGCCACAGAACGTCTTCGCGGGCCACCAGCCCCGGCGACATGCGCATATTGGGGCCACTGCCGCAGCCAATGAACCGGTACTTGCCAAAATCGAAGGAGAATCGCTCGCTGCCGAAAATTTTCCGAAAACTATTGCATCCGTTTTCCGACCATTTTGTGTCATGATTACCCGGAAAAACGTACCACTTCTTGTTCAGCCCGTCCAGAATGCGCTTGGCGGTAGTCAGTTCCTGCTCGGTTCCAAAGTCCGTTACGTCGCCGGTTACAACGACAAAATCAAGGTCGGGAAGCGCGTTAATGTCGTTGACGGTTCGTTGCAGATCTTCGGCGGCTGTTTCGGGCGCTCCTACGTGCGTATCCGTCACGAACGCAAATCGAATGGGCTGAGCGAAGGAAAGAGTAAAAGTGAAGAAGCAAAGAAGTAGTAAGTGGGCTTTCATCGGTCAATAGAAGTTGTTTTCGACTAGGTCTGCTAGTTGGGCCTGCCTAAGTAAGCCTTGATGATCAGCGTTTCGCGGACAAGCAAATATCAGTAAACAATAAAATTATTAACCATAGATAGGGGACAAACTTGACTTTGTGTCTCCAAACAATTAATTATGTAAGAACTTACGTAAGTTCTTACATAATTATGGATTTTATGGCCGAAATGGCCGAGCTGGCTCTGGCGAGTCGGCTTCGGCGCTTAAGTGATACCTACTGGCAAGCCGTAACGGCAACGTATCGGCAATCGGGGGTTGACTTCGATGTGCGCTGGGCGACAATTTTTGTGCTCATCGCGCGGCAGGGGCCGGTGGCTATCACCGAAATCGCTGGTCGGCTGGGTATTACGCACCCGGCTGTCATTCAGGTGACCAACGAACTGGAAAAGCGGAACCTGATCGTATCAACGAAGTCGGAGCAGGATGGCCGAAAGCGGTTCCTGTCTTTGAGCGAAGCCGGTCAGGCGATGTTACCCAAATTACAACCGCTGTGGGATGCGTTCATTACGGTTAATCAACAGATGATCGCGCAACAGACTCATAACTTACTGCTATCGCTTCAGGAAATGGAAGCACAGCTGGCGGAGCGCAACTTCTTCGACCGGGTTCAAGATCAATTAACAACTAAAAAGTCCGAATAAATAGCCATGAACAACGTGTCTATCATTCCTTACTCACCAAACTATCAACCTGATTTCAAGCGGCTGAATATACAGTGGATCGAAACCTATTTCCGCGTTGAACCACACGATCTCGAACAGTTGGATCACCCCGAAACGTACATTCTTCCGAACAACGGCCAGATTTTTTTCGCCAAAGTGGATGAGCACATCATGGGTTGCGTGGCGATGGTTAACACAAGCGAGCCGGAAGGAAGCGTCCTAAGTTTTGAACTGGCTAAAATGGCCGTAGCGCCTGAAGCACAAGGGAAAGGGGTAGGCCGATTACTTTGTCGGGCGGCTATTGATTACGCTTGCCAGCTAGGCGTTAAGACAATCTGGCTTGAATCAAACCGGATACTGACGCCTGCCTTAACGATGTATGCAAGCGTCGGTTTCCGGGAAGTACCCAGCGTGCCAACGCCATACGCCCGCGCTGACATTCGGATGGAAATGAGTTTACTTTAGGTACGGTTGCAACACCGGTGCCCATCGCTGGTAGCCTGCATCGGTCATGTGTAGGCTATCTGATTTAAACAAAGCAGGGAGCGGTTGCTTGTTTGAACCCAGCATCGATGGCCGAATATCAACGAACGTCGCGTCGGACTGTTTCGCTAAAAACTGGCTAATGAGCTTATTCGCTTCGTTCACGACCGGCCAGTATTGTCGCCGGGACGGGCTGAGCTTGATGGCGATGTAAACGAAAGGTACGTTGGGCAGTTTCTGACGCACGTATTGAAACAGATCAACGAAATTGTCGTAGGTCTGTTGGGCGCTCAGCTTTCCGGTTGCAATATCGTTTTCGCCAGCGTACAGGACGATTTGTTTCGGCTTGTAGGGGAGAATAACGCGGTCGGCAAAAAAGCGTACGTCGCTTAGTTCCGAGCCGCCGAACCCCCGGTTCAAGACTACTTTGTCGGGAAAATACTGTTGCAGGTTAGGCCACAACCGAACGGATGAGCTGCCCGTAAACAGAATCGGTTGCGCGGGTGGCGGACTTTGCTTATCCTGTTTTTCAAACGCCTGGATCTCGGCCTCAAACCGGTGCGCCTGGGACCATACCAACGAAAAGAGCAATGTCGCTAACAAAGTGATTTTTAGCATGAGTTCAGAACTGATTTACAAAAAAGGTAAGACCGATTCCAAACCCATGCCGCGTGACCCTTTGACCAGAATGTGCGTATCCGTCATGGGGTGGTCCATCAGCCAGTTATGGAGCGAAAATTTATCGGGAATGTAATACGCTTTGGGAAGCCAGCCGAGGGCAAATTTCATGTCTTTGCCCGCCAGAATAACGATATCAAACTTGCCTTCCGCAACGAGTTTGCCCAATGCCGCGTGTTCGGCTTCGCTTTCCGAACCGAGTTCGTACATGTCTCCCAGAATAACCACCTTACGCTTGGCGGGCGTAGCGGCAAACTGACGAATTGCAGCCGCCATCGAACTCGGATTTGCGTTGTAGGCGTCGAGCAGAATGGTATTCGAGCCTTTGTGAATCACCTGAGAGCGGTTGTTCGTCGGGTTATAATCCGCTACGGCATGGTTGGCTTCTTCGGGCGAAATGCCAAAATAATCGCCGATGGCCACTGCCGCCATCATATTCTCGAAGTTGTAACGGCCGGGTAGGTGCGTTGAGACTTCGTGGCCTGTTGCGTCGCGGTAAATAACGACGGGCGACTCCTGAATCAACTCGACCAACTCGCCGGGGTAGAAAATCGCTTCGGCGAAGGTGGTTTCGGAGCGCAGGGCTTTCAATCGTTCGCGGTACATGGCCGTCAGCACCGTGTCGCGGGAATTGATAAAAACCGTCCGGGCATTTTGGGCCAGATAATCATACAATTCGCCTTTGCCTTTGCGTACCCCTTCGACACCTCCAAACCCTTCGAGATGAGCTTTCCCGACGTTCGTAATCAGCCCGTGAGTCGGTTGCGCAATCGAACAAAGCAGCTCGATTTCTTTCTGGTGATTGGCCCCCATTTCGACAACGGCCATTTCGTACTGCTCGTTAATAGCCAGCACGGTCAGCGGAACGCCGATGTGGTTATTGAGATTGCCCATTGTAGCGTAGGTCCGGTACTTTTTCGACAGAACAGCCGCAATCAGCTCTTTGGTGGTGGTTTTTCCGTTAGAACCGGTCAGGCCAACAACCGGGATGGTGAGGGTCCGACGGTGGTGACGGGCGAGGTCCTGAAGTGCCAGCAAACCGTCGGCTACCAGCAGGCACCGAGGGTTACGACCGGCAACCGTCGGATCATCGACGAGCGCGTAACGGGCTCCCGAAGTAAGCGCCTGTTCGGCAAACTGGTTACCGTCGAAGTTGTCACCTTTGAGAGCAACAAACAAACAGTCCGCAGTAATCTTGCGCGTATCGGTCGATACACCGGTACACTCTTGAAATTTTGAATAAAGTTCTGCCGTTGACAGCATACCTATAGACATAAATGAAGTCGCAGTTCGTTCTTCTCTACGAACCGGGTTGGTCTTTTAACCAAGAGCCGTTTCGCGAATGATACGCTTACGCGTTTCGTAAGGATTGACAGAGAATTGCCCAAAATTAGATGAAAAAGCTGTTTACGCTTTGTTTTTTCGTTATTCCGCTTCTCGACTACGCTCAGTCGGCGGGTAAGTTCGGTTTTCAGTATGATCAGCGACCCACCGTTAGCATCGACGGGCGGGCGTTACTCAACCCGTGGGCGGGCGGCCTGAACGCAACGCAGTACGCAACCATGCGCCTGAATACCGATAACCGCGATGATCTCGTGGTCTTTGATCGGTCAACCAATAAAATCAGCACATTCGTCGCTATTGATAACCCCGTGGGAAGCGGAATTGCCTGGCAGCACGCTCCGGATTACGAGAAAGCGTTTCCGAGTATCAACGGCTGGCTGGCGGTTGTCGATTACGACGGTGATGGCCGTAACGATTTGTTCTTACCTGGTCCTACGGGCAATATCATGGTGTATCACAATGATTCCCAGAATGGGCAGCTATCGTTCAGTATGGCGGTTGGTTCACTGATGACCGTCGGATTTGGTGGTAAACAGAATTTGTTCGTAGCACCGACCGACTTGCCCGCCATTACCGACTTCGACGATGATGGCGACATTGACATACTGGCCTTTGATGGGACGGGCAATCTGATCACGTATCAGCAGAACATGAGCGTCGAACGGACGGGTAAAAAAGACGGTCTGGACTACAAACGAGCTGATTGTCAGGTGTGGGGTCACTTTATTAAAGAGTACTGCAATGACTTTACATTTGGGGTCACCTGCGATGGAATGGTTGGCATGAAGAAAGTCGGTCCGTTGGTGAATGCGGCCAAACCGAGTGGCGCTAAACCAATGCACTCCGGCAATACGCTTTCGGTACTGGATGCCAATGGCGACGGCAAAAAAGACTTGCTGTTTGGCTTCGTTTCCTGCGAGAACATTGCCGTGTTACACAACGCGGGGCCCAACAATGAAAATGCCTCGTTCACGTCGTTCGATAGTTTGTTTCCAGTGCAGAATTCCATCAAGTTTCCTGCCTACGCGGCTACGTACTGGCAGGACGTTGACGGGGATGGTGTTAAGGATCTGTTAGCCTCAACGTACTCGGATTTCAACGAAAACCGAGCGTTTGACTTTCGAGCGTCGGGTTGGTTTTATAAGAACACAGGGACAAACCAGAAGCCTGATTTCAAGCTGGTTCAGAAAGATTTTCTGCAAAGCGATATGCTGGATCTGGGCGAAAATGCCGCTCCGGCCCTGGCTGATCTGGATGGTGACGGTGATGTTGATCTGCTGGTCGGCTACAGTGGGGTTCGTAGTGGAACGAACTACCGCGCCGGACTCTGGCAGTTTGAGAACAAAGGAACGACGCAGAATCCGGCTTTCTCGCTCGTCACGACGGATTACCTCGGACTGACGCAGGGGCTGGGGTGGAGCGACGTGGTGCCGTCGTTCACGGACGTTGACGGAAACGGAAGCATAGATCTGGTCCTGACCGGAACAGCTGCCAGCGGCCTTGAAATTCGTGTATTCTTCAACACCGCTCCGAAAGGGGCAGCCGCTCAGTATAGCCTGGCAGGTGCCACCAAATGGGCTAACCCAGACGGACGGGTTCAGCCGGGTGAACTCATCACCGTGACGGACGTTGACCATGACGGCAAGCCCGACTTACTGATCGGTAAAAACGAAGGAACGATCAATTACCTACGCAATACAGGAACAGCTACCAATCCAGTTTTCCAATTGCAAAATCAAACGTTCGGCGGATTTACCAACAACAATTCGTATTACGACCGGGCCCGTTCGCTCGTGGTCGCTGATCTGAACGGTGATCAGAAAAACGAAATCATTGCCGCTTCCAACAATGGTCGCGTTCGCATTTATCAATTCCCCGACAGACCTGACCAGTCTCTGACCCTGATCGACTCATTACCCGCCCTGGGTTTGCCCGGCACACGGTTGATAGCGGCAGCGGCTGATCTGGACGGTGATCAGTTACCGGACCTGATGCTGGGAAGCGTGGCTGGCGGGCTGCGATACCTGAAAAATACATCGCAGAAAGTTGTTATCACGGGCGTACCGGAAGAGTCGACTGGCCCCTGGGCGTTTCCTAATCCAACGGATCGTTTCCTGACCGTGAAACCGGCGTTTTCGGGTCGGCTTGAACTGGTTTCCTTGTCAGGGCAGGGCATGCTACCGGTTCAGGACGTTCAATCGGATGCCGAAACGGTGCTCGATCTGAGCGCTTTACCCGATGGAACCTACCTGTTGCGCCTATCGGCTGACAACCGGCCCGCCCAGGTGCAGAAGGTTGTTGTGTGGAAGTAGTGAAAACTCTTTGGGAAGTTGGTGGTTACTGAAGTAAAGACGCGTGACTAGTGACCGATGAGAACAATCGGCGGCTAATCACCCTTAACGAGCATTAATCATGGAAAATAATAACAACTCCAGCCAACAGCCTGTAGATCAAAACTCGGGTGGTCCACTAGAAGGGATGTCTCCTCAGCATACCAACATGCCCGCCAATAACGATGAAGAAGATGCCATTGTCTACGCCGGCCTGGGTGTCAATAACGAACCTGACATTATGAATCCGGGCGATGAGGAAGCGTCGGATACGCTATTATACACGGATACCATCACAGCTATGCACGCTACCGACGAAGTTCGTAACAGCGAAGATCTGGATGCGCTGCCCGACGATTTACTGGAAGATATTTCGGACGATGAACTCGACAACGAGATCAGCGAATTAGCCGAGGAGGAAGAGGAAGGCAACGAGCGTTACTAGTCTTAATTTTCAGCGTATTTAGAAGCCAGCAATGGGAATCAGATCCTGTTGCTGGCTTCTTTGCTGAGTAGCATCCTGACGCAACTCATTCGATTGGTTTCGGGTTATTTTATAAAAGTAGTCGACAATTTCGTAATACAAATCAGCTGGTTCAGAGCGACCTTTGTTAGGTCAACCGAAGCAACCATGACCGACACAATTGGGGATTACGCAAAGGCAGACAAGTCTATTAATCAATCCTATGGAAACTGTAAAATTCAAAACGAATATTAAATGTGGTGGCTGCATTGCTACCGTTACGCCTTTTCTGAACGAAGCCGTCGGCGAAGGTAACTGGCAGGTGGATGTCCAGGACCCCAACAAGATTCTAACGGCTGACACTACGTCGGCTACGGCTACGCAAATCAAGCAGGCTATCGAGAAAGCAGGCTATAAAGCAGAGCCCCTGAATTGACGCACACTTAGCCAGTCGTTTGCTGCATACCGCAGTCAGGATGGCAAACGAATACGCATAAACTCCTAATGAAGTGAATACGCTTCTCAACGAACCGAAGGAGAAACCGTCGGCTTCGGACATAAAAAAAACGTATCCGGTGCTGGAAATGACCTGCGCGGCCTGTGCCGTGAGTGTTGAATCCACGCTTAAAAACACGCCCGGTGTCAGCGATGCGAGCGTTAACTACGCGAATCAGAGTGCGTCGGTACAGTTCAATCCAAAGGTCGTAACCCCAGAAGGATTGCAGACGGCACTTCGTTCTGTCGGGTACGATATGGTTGTCGATGCCGAGGACCCGCAGCAGGTGCAGCAGGAAGCCCAGCAAAAGAGTTACGAAGTGCTGAAAAAACGGACGATCTGGGCGGTCTTGCTATCAATACCCATCGTGCTGATCGGCATGTTCTTCATGGACTTGGTGCCGTTTGGCAACTACATCATGATGGCGCTGGCGGCACCGGTGGTGTTTGGTCTGGGACGCACGTACTTCGTCAATGCCTGGAAGCAGGCTCGTCATGGTAAGGCGAACATGGATACGCTCGTCGCGCTTAGTACGGGCATTGCTTTTCTGTTTAGTGCGTTTACGACGATTTATCCGCAATTCTGGCTGAATCGTGGGCAGCATCTGCACGTCTATTTTGAAGCGGCTGCGGTGATCATCGCGTTTATCTCGCTCGGTAAATTGCTCGAAGAGCGGGCCAAATCGAATACGTCGTCGGCCATAAAGAAATTGATGGGCCTCCAGCCCGAAACCGTACGGCTGATTGATGGTGACACCGAGCGTGACATCCCCATTGGGAACGTACGTGTGGGCGATAGGCTGCTGGTGCGACCCGGTGAGCGGATTCCTGTGGACGGAATGGTACAAAGCGGAGCTTCCTTTATCGATGAAAGCATGATCAGTGGTGAACCCATGCCGGTAGAGAAAACCGCTGACGCACCTGTCTTTGCCGGTACGATCAACCAAAAAGGTAGTTTTCTATTTCGGGCCGATAAAGTCGGGTCGGATACGGTGTTAGCCCGGATCATTCGGACGGTGCAGGAGGCCCAAGGCAGTAAAGCCCCTGTCCAGCGGCTTGTGGACAAAATCGCGGGTATTTTCGTGCCGGTCGTCTTAGGAATCGCTTTGTTGACGTTTGCCAGCTGGCTCCTATTGGGCGGGGATAATGCGCTGACAACAGCCTTGCTAACTTCGGTGACGGTGCTGATCATTGCCTGTCCCTGTGCGTTGGGTCTGGCTACGCCAACGGCTATTATGGTCGGTGTTGGAAAGGGCGCAGAAAATAACATTCTGATCAAAGACGCGGAGAGCCTGGAACTCGGCTATCGGGTCAATGCGGTTGTACTGGACAAGACAGGCACAATCACGGAAGGTAAACCCGTCGTTACGGACTTGCACTGGCTGGTATCGGAAGGGGAGCAGAAGCGCCTGGCTTCGATTCTGTACGCGTTGGAGGGTCAATCGGAACACCCACTAGCTAATGCCGTAACCGAATATCTTAAACGTTCGGGTGTGTCCAGCGTTGCGGTCAATCGGTTTGAAAGCGTGACGGGACATGGCGTAACGGCTGATTATGAAAGCGAAACGTATGTTATTGGTAATCGGCAGTTGATTGATCGGCAAGGAGTTTCGTTGCATGAGGACGTGGAGAAACAAGTCGATGGACTTTATAAATCGTCTAAAACGGTTGTCTTTTTTGCGAACCAACGGCAACTTCTAGCTGTGCTTGCCATTGCCGATCCGGTCAAAGCAACATCCCGTCAGGCAGTTGAAACCTTACAGCGCCGGGGCATTGCCGTTTACATGCTGACCGGCGATAATACGCAGACCGCAGCCGCCGTCGCCAGTCAGGTAGGTATACCCCAATACCGCGCTGAGGTGTTACCAGCTGACAAAGCGGCTTTTGTTCAGGAGCTGCAAGCGCAGGGTAACGTAGTCGCCATGGTTGGCGATGGCATCAACGACTCACAGGCACTGGCACAGGCGGACGTGAGCATTGCGATGGGCAAAGGCTCCGACATTGCGATGGATGTAGCCAAGATGACGCTTATGACCTCCGACCTGACTAGTGTACCCAAAGCGCTACAACTTTCCCGAAAGACAGTTCAAACCATCCGACAAAATTTGTTCTGGGCTTTCATTTACAACCTCATCGGCATTCCTATTGCCGCCGGTGTGCTGTATCCAGCATTCGGGTTTTTGCTTAATCCGATGATCGCCGGGGCGGCAATGGCCCTAAGTTCGGTATCGGTTGTCAGTAACAGCCTCAGGCTGCGCTCGATACGGCTCTAAGACTAAGCCATGATTTTCAAGTGCTGAGTAGGCCAGACTCTCGATGAGTCTGGCCTACTCGCGTTTTGGGGAGGTAGTTGTCTGCGTTAATTAGTATACTTGTCCAGCAATTTATTTTTTGGCAAGAAAATCAGGTATGATGCGTATAAAAATACTCGTTGTTGCCCTGTTAGGCAGTTTTTCGCTTAGCTACGCGCAGTCAAAAAGCGCCGATTCGCTCTTTGTTCGGCAGCACTACAATAAGCTGGATCGACAGATTACCATGCGCGATGGCGTCAAACTCTACACCGTCATTTATGTTCCGAAAGAGGGCAGTTCGACTAATCGGTACCCGATTCTGATGGAGCGGACACCGTACTCGGCGGGACCATACGGTGAGACGAATTACCCAAAATCAGGCCCCGGCCCAAACAAGGCGCTATCGGAGGAAAAATACATCTTCGTCAATCAGGACGTTCGGGGACGTTACATGAGCGAAGGTAATTTCGAAGAAATGACGCCCGGTGTGGATGTGCCCGGCGAGTCCACGCCCGGTGCGGGTCAAAAGAAAGCGACGGCGATTACAGCAACCAAGAGTCGTAAAAAAAGTACGCAGCCTACAGCAACGGATGAAAGTACGGATACGTACGATACGATTGAGTGGTTGCTCAAAAATGTACCGAACAACAACGGGCGGGTTGGCTTGATGGGAATATCGTACCCTGGTTTCTACGCATCAGCGGCTTTACCGAATGCCCACCCGGCCCTAAAAGCCGTGTCGCCACAGGCACCCGTCACCGACGAATTTATCGGCGATGATGCCCGACATAATGGCGCGTTTTTTCTGCTCGATAACTTCTCGTTCATGAATTACTTCGACAGTCCGCGACAAGGACCTTTGGAGAATTACGAACAGTTGTTCTCGTGGCGACCCACGGATGCCTACAAGTTCTTCCTGGAATTGGGGCCCGTTAAAAACGCGAACGGTCCGAAGTATTTTAACAATCGGGCGAAAATCTGGAACGAGTATCTTCAACACGATACCTACGATGATTATTGGCAAAAGCGAAATATCCGACCCCATCTCAAAAACGTAAAACCAGCTACGATGGTCGTTGGCGGCTGGTTTGATGCCGAAGATTTGTTTGGCGCATTACGCACCTATGAGGCTATCGAAAAACAATCGAGTGGCAATCGGAATACGCTCGTGATGGGGCCGTGGACGCATGGCGCGTGGGCTCGTGAAGACTGGAGCCAGTTTGGGCCGTTGTCGTTTGGACAGAATACCGCTAAATACTACCGCGATAATCTGGAATCAACATTCTTCGCGTTTCATCTAAAGGACAAAGGAAAGTTCGAAGCGCCGGAAGCACTCGTTTTCGATACGGGCAAAAACGATTGGAAGTCATTCGACGCGTGGCCGCCCAAAGCGGCTGGCGCACGCCATTTTTATTTGGCCCCAGGCCAGAAGCTGACGACGGACAAACCAACCGGCAACGATTCTTTCGAAGAGTATGTCAGCGATCCGGCCAAGCCTGTGCCTTACACGAATGGCGTACAAGCTCGCCGGAATAACCAGTATGTTATTGAGGATCAGCGCTTCGTGGCTAACCGGCCCGATATAGTGGTTTTCGAAAGCGATGTGCTTACGGAGGATTTAACCGTGGCTGGTCCCATCAACGCAAAACTATTTGCGTCAACGACGGGTACGGATGCTGACTTTATCGTCAAGGTAATCGATGTATTGCCCGATTCGGCCAAAGCTAATCCGCAAGGCGTTCAAATGGCGAACTACCAGCGCTTGGTGCGGGCTGAAGTACTGCGTGGTAAGTTTCGCAATAGCTTCACTACCCCCGAGCCGTTTAAGCCGGGAGAAGTGACCGCCGTAACGATGCAGTTGCCCGATGTGATGCATACGTTTAAGAAAGGTCACCGGCTGATGGTGCAGGTACAGCATTCGTGGTTTCCGATTGTGGATCGTAATCCGCAAACGTTTGTTAATATCGGAACGGCAGATACCGCTGACTTTCAAAAAGCGACCATGCGGTTATATCATGATGCTAATCATCCATCCGAAATTGTACTTGGCATGACAGAAAAATAGGAATACGGGTATAATATTCTAGTTTGTTAACATTGGGGTAATATTGGATTTGGAAAAGATCACCTACAAGTGGTCTTTTTTGTTTTTATAAAGTATTGAAAATTAGCAGTTTGGCCTAATTGTGGAGGCCTGAGATAGAAGCAGTATCATTTTTTCAATATTAAGTTTTAACGCAGATGTTAACATATAGATAATATTTGAGTAATATTATCATAACATTAGTCCTGATCACTCACCTGTAGCGTCTGGGCGAGTGGGTATTGTTGATCTTTCACTAAACCGAAGTCATGAAAAAATCACTTTTTCTACTTACGCTGGTAGGCTTCCTGGCGACGCAAGCCTACGCTACGCCGACAAAAACTCGCAAGACTAAAGCGCCCAAGGCAAATCTTGAGCAACAGTTAGCCAAATATATTTCGTACCCTGATGCACTCAGGCCAACCCAACAGGCGGGTGTGGTGGTGATTCAGTTTCGCGTCAACTCGGACAGTGAGCTGTGTCAGCTAAAAGTGTTCAGTCAGAATGACCAGATCAACCATGCATTGCTTCGTGAGTTGACAGGCAAAAAACTAGTTGGTTATGAAAGTGATGCTGCTGAACTGCACACGGTTCGGCTACGGTTCCAGCCCTAGAAGGCGTTGATCATAGCAGAGCCACTCTTTGAAGAGTGGCTTTTTTTGTGACATATTCTCCGTTTAATCAGCAATCGAGAGGAGGGATAGCGAACCGCGCTTTATTTGTACGTCTAGCCGATCTGCCAACTGTACAGTAATAAACCATTGCTAATTGATTGGATGGCTTCGCTAAGTAAAACAGGTACATTCCTGCCTTACTGTAACGTTAGGACTATCCACGAAGTGTCTTCTGATTCAACGGTATGAATGTGCGGCTATTGGTTTTTGTAGTACTTTGTTGCTTTCATACAATTTCCGCAGTGGCCCAGCAACGGCTTCGTTTAACGATTACCGTTCAGGATGGCGTAACCAAAAAACCGATTCCGGGAGCCAGCGTCTTTATTGCTGAAACAAAAGCGGGCGCAAAGGCGGACAGCCTGGGCAACGCGCTTATAAACCATGCCCCTGGTGTACTGACGGTTTATGTTTCGGCGGTAGGCTACATTCGGGGCCGCGAGACGATTGTACTCGATTTCAATAAACGAATTGTCTATGCCCTACAACCCCGATCGACCGATCTGGAAGAAGTAGACGTTCGCGCCACGCGCGAAGATCAGAACATTCGAACGGTGCAGATGGGACAGATTCAGCTGAGCATGCCTGAGTTGAAGCGAATGCCGGTTGTGCTGGGTGAGCCCGACATTCTGAAAGCGCTCGCTCTGCAAGCCGGGGTTACGACGGCAGGAGAGGGGGCGGGTGGATTTAACGTTCGCGGTGGCCGATCTGACCAGAATCTGGTTCTTGTGGATGGAGCGCCTTTGTTTAATACGTCGCATTTGCTCGGCTTTTATACGAATATCAATCCGGATTTGGTGCAGGATGTCAGCCTGAGCAAAGGAGCGTTTTCGGCGCAGTACGGGGGGCGTGTTTCGTCTTTGTTGCTGATGAGTACCCGCAACGGCAACAAAGATGGTTGGCGACTATCAGGCGGTGTTAGTCCGGTAAGTGTGCGGGCGGTGGTGGATGGACCAATTACCAGGAAGCTTACCTTATTGGCAGGCGGACGTATTGCGTTTCCCAACTACCTGCTACAGGTGTTTCCCAGTCCCAGCGTCAAGAATAGCCGCGCTTTTTTTTATGATGCGAACCTGAAACTGACGTACACGCCTGATGAGCGAAATACCATTGCCTTGTCGGCTTATCGCAGTCAGGATAACTTTCGATTTCCGGGAGACACCCTGTACGGTTGGAACTCCCAGGTGCTGACGGGCCGGTGGAGTTATTTGGTTCAACCGAATCTACAGCTAAACCTGACCGCTTTGTACAGTGGTTATCACCTGAACGTCGATGGGGTGAAGCCCGGTCTGACTTTTCGGTTTGCGTCGTATATCGAGCAGCGGGAGGGCAAAGCGGATTTGTTTTATACCCTCAGGCAGAAGTACAAAGTTCAGGTTGGCGCAAATGGTATTCTGTACCAAATCCAAACGGGTGATGTACAGCCAACTGGCGAAAATTCCAGCATAAACCCCCAACGAATCGCACCGGAGCATGGGCGCAAACTGGGCGCTTATGTGAACACGGAGTGGGAGCTGACGCCAAAAATCTCGTTCCAGGCGGGGTTACGTTATTCGGCCTTCGCACTGCTGGGAGCGCGCACCGTGTACGACTACGCGCCGAATGGACCACGTTCTCCCGAAACCGTTATCGATTCGGCTCGTTACGGGAGTGGACAAGCTGTACAGACCTACGGCGGACTGGAACCCCGGCTGGCTCTGCGCGTACAGGTGGCCACACATACCGCCGTTAAAGCCAGTGCCGGACGAACCCGCCAGTATGTAAACCTTATCTCGAACACCACGGCGATTACTCCGCTCGATTTCTGGAAATTAAGTGATCGCTACGTGCCGCCCCAAATTGCTGATCAGGTATCGCTGGGCGTGTTTCAGAACCTGCGGGACAATGCGTTTGAAGTAAGTGTAGAAGGATATTACAAGCGTCTTCAGAACCAGATCGAGTACCGCTACGGCGCTAACCTGATCCTCAACCCAACGCTGGAAACCGCGTTGCTCCAGGCGGCTGGCCGTGCTTACGGCGTCGAATTCGGGGTGAGTAGCAACAAAGGACGACTAACCGGGCAACTCAACTACACCTACGCCCGATCACTGGTGTCCGTACAAACGCCTTATGACGAACTGCGCATCAACAACGGTGCCTATTATCCTTCGTACATTGACCGACCGCACACGTTAAACGTACAGGCTCGTTGGGCCATGTCGCATAACTGGTCGTTCTCGGCCAATTTCGTGTATTATACCGGCGTTCCGGCTACCTATCCCGATGGGCAGTACACGTATAATGGTGAACCGGTTCAGGATTATTCACGGCGCAATGCGGATCGAATTCCCGACTATCACCGGCTGGATGTCGCATTCTCGAAAGATACCCGGTTCAACAAAGCACAACGTCGGTACGGCATCTGGACACTGGGTGTCTACAACGTATACGCGCATAAGAATCCGTATTCGATCTATTTCACTCGATTCAACCAGCGAACCGAAGCGTATCGCTTGTCGGTGTTTGGTACGCTGATTCCGTCCATTGCCTACAATTTTTATTTCTGATATGTATCGGCTCGTCGTTATTCTTATCATTCTGACATCCCTGGCTGCCTGCATCGACCGGGTTGAGTTGCCAATTCGTACGGAAGAGGTTCGGCTTGTTGTTGAGGGTCAGATTACCAACGAGGCTCCGCCGTACACGGTTCGGTTAACTTATACCGGCAATTACAGCGAAGGAGCTATTGCCGATCAGTTCGTACAAGGAGCACAGGTGAGTTTAGGTAATGATCAGGGACGTTCAACGAAGTTTGTATCGATCGGGCCGGGGCTTTACCAAACGACAGATTTGACCTTTCGAGGAGAAGTAGGCCGGGCATATAGCCTGACGGTGGCGCTCAGCGATGGTAAGCGCTACGTATCGAAGCCAGAGCAAATGCCGTCGGTGCCGGTAATCGATAGCGTACTAACAACGTTCAGACGCTCAGACAATTTCGCCACTCCTTACCGCTACCTTTACTCGGTTTCCACCCGTGATCCGGCTGCGGAGAAGAATTACTACCGCTGGACCGCGTACGGAATCACTACCCGTAAATCGACAGGAGCACCCTGTAGCCTCAACTCGCCATCCTCTATTTGTTTTGACCGCTGCTGGATTACTATCGTAAATAACGATGTGAACATATACAGCGATGAAGCCGTCAACGGGAATCGTATCCGAAGTCAGGATATACTGAGTTTACCCGTGTATGCCGTTGGGCCACAACTGATGGAAGTTCTTCAGTATGGTATCACGCAGTCAAATTACCAGTTCTGGAAGCTGTATCAGCAACAAAATGCCCGAACCGGCAGTATTTTCGACCCCTTACCCGCACCCGTAGTCGGCAATCTAATCAATGTCAATGATCCGACTGATGTGGCGCGGGGGTATTTTGCCACGGTATCCATAACGCGCAAGCGATTTCGGAATCAGGCACCGGAATCGACGGGTACGGCTGTGTACGGATTTATCAGCAGTCAGCTTTTACCCCAGGGCGATTGTCGGAATACGTACGGTCCGGTACCGGTTGTCGAACCCGACGGCTGGTTGTAGTTAAAATTTCCACTGCACGAGCCAGCCCGGCTTGATGGTTTTAGGTCGGGGAATACCCGCCAGGCCCGTACCCGGATTCATGGCCGTCAGGGTAAGCGGAATAACGCTTTTCGTTTGCGAGGAAATGACTTTTGTTGCGCGGAGAAATAGGTTTCCCTGCGCGTCAACATCATCAACAACGGCATAGAGCGCGTCGCCGGTTTTGAGCTCATCTTCGCCAATCTGCACATCTTCGGCTAAGGCGAATGACCAGCTTTGCCCAACTTTCAGCTGTCCCGCCCGGATCAATTTGGCCGACAGGTCGCCCACGAAAACAGGTGGTGCAGACGATTTGTTTTTCAGCAATTCGGACAGAACGCTATCCATTACGGTCGCTTCATTGCGCAGCGTGTTTCTTTGTGGGTCAGTCAGCGACTCAACCGGAACACCGACGGGTTCGGGTTCTTCATCCTGAAGCCAACCCATCCGGCGAGCCTGGGCGCGTTCCTGCTCGTAGGCGTTCCCGGAAGCGACCATCTTGCCCAAACTCATTCCGTAGACCGGGTTGGTGAAGAGTTCTTTCATCGCCAGAATCCGGTACAAGTAGTAGCCCGTCTCCGTGTTCATCGTCATGGCGTAGTAGTCGCGGTGACCAACCCGCGTTATTTTACGCTGGACCATACCTACCCCGCCGTTGTAAGCAGCCGCCACCAGCGTCCACGAGCCTAATTTTCGGTAAAGAAAGCGAAGGTAACGGCAGGCTGCTTCGGTGGATTTTCGCAGATCAGTACGCTCGTCGTTGCCAGGTGCAATTGACAGGCCCATATCCTGGGCGGTATCATCCATAAACTGCCAGTAGCCGACAGCACCCGCTGACGAAACCGCATTCGCCTGCCAGGCGCTTTCGATCAAGGGCAGGTACTTGAAATCGTTGGGAATATTGTGCTTGCTTAGTATGGGTTCGATAACGGCAAAGTAAGGCGCAGACCGCGCTTTCAAACCACCCAGATGATTACTATAGCCAGCGCTACCGGCGAGAGCAAAGGCAAGTTTCGTAGACACATCACCCTGCTCCGTTGGAACCATCTCGCCACAAAAATGCAGGCGAGTCAAACCACTGGTCAAACGTGGTTTGGGTACAAGGGGGCGAACTGCCGATTTTTTCTGCGCAAAAATAACCGGCTCCAGAAACAACCCAAGGCTAATCAGTACCAGATAAAAACGTACGGACGAATTCAACGTAACAGGTAATTGTTCGATCTGTAGACAACGATGGAGCCTAAAGGTTTAGTTCAGAGGATAGTTTTACCGGAACTGGTCGTTCGCCAAACGGAGCAGATGTCGTTGATCCGCTCCGTTTGCGCTCCGATTATAAAGCCTTCCAGGTCAAAATCCAGCCTGACTTAACTTGATCCAGATCAGGAATTTTAATGCCAATTCTACCCGTAGACGCATCAACAGCCGCCAGAGTAAGATTGTACGTATGTTTCTCGGTCGTGGAGTACAGTTTATCCGCCCGCAGATACAGCTTTCCTGCCTTAGTATCAATGTCCTCGACCACCGCATACAGAACGTCGCCTTCATCTACGTCTTTGCCATCGGCCATGCCATCACGAGTAAGATGGAAAGTCCAGACCTGACCGCGTAGTAAGCTTGACGATTCCGAAAGGCGGGCTTTAATACCTCCTCTGAACACATCGGCTGCGTTAGGTAAAGGAATATCTTCGGCTCGGTCGGGAGCCGCTACGGGTGGGCCAATAAACGATTCGCTGACCGCTGATTGGGTGGCTTCGTTCACGACAAGTTCGGGCAACAGTACTTCGTCTTCATCACCGTAATCAGCCGTGGGTATCAGCGGTTTGCTCAGATAAGTCATCATCTGATTCGGGATGATACCTTCGTAACAACGGTAATTGGAGAATATTTCTTTGAAGGCCAGAATTCGGTACAGGTACTTGCCCGTTTCCGCATTCAGCCGTAAATAATAATAATCCCGCTGTTGTTGACGACGAATATTACCCAGTAATGCGCCAATGCCGTTGTTGTACGCAGCCGCAGCCAGTGTCCAGGAGCCTAGCTTGTTGTGCAGGTAATTCAGGTAGCGGCAGGCTGCGTCAGTTGATTTGGTCAGGTTTCGTCGTTCGTCGTGGCCGGGTCGGATCGATAAACCTAGTTCGCGCGCGGTACCCGGCATAAATTGCCAGTACCCGACAGCTCCTTTGGGCGATACGGCAAAGCCGGTCAGTGCACTTTCCACCAACGGGAGGTACTTAAAATCCGACGGTACTCGGTGACGGGCCAAAATTGGTTCGATGATCGGGAAAAACGAAGCCGCTCGTTGACGCATTTTGTACAGTGCCTGGTTTCGACCTGTATTGGATGCGAGCGCTGACACCATGCGTCGTGCCACCGTTTCCTCATGAAGTGGTACCGATTCTCCGCAGAAATAAACGGGAGGCAGCAGGGGCCTCAACATGGGTTTAAACGAGCCAGCGGCTAGAGAACTTACTGAGGACGAAGCGACGACAAGTTGTGAGCTGGTCGGTGACGACAGGTCAGACGCATGTGATAGGCTAGCTAAGGTCACTAGGCTAGCTACCAGTGATAACGAAACTAAAATATGCATCGGTTACGGAGAGTACTAGATCTATAGGTTATACTCCTTCGACGCTATTTTTTGGCTATAGTAACAAAGCGATCCAGATTTTTTCTACATAAAAAAGCAACCCATTTACTTAGCGATAAAACTAGAAGTAAACAGGTTGCTAACGAGTGTCACAAGGTGCTACAGCCAATCCCAGAAGTGAAGTGGACGAATCCCTTCTCCTTTCTTCCGCTGTAGAATGCGGGGGCGACGGAAGCGCAGAACCATCAGACCCATCATCAGTTTCTTAATCGGCAAACCTGTGTTCTGCTTTTCCAGATCCGCATCCGGCATGGTAGCCGATTTTTTAGCCGAGGCAGCCATCGCTATCAACTGCTGTGTATCCGACGGTGCTTTTGTTAAAGTTGTGTTTGGACGGGGACCCCAGGTTGGGTAGGTATAGTCCGCATCGACCAGTTCGACAGTTGGTGCGTCTTTGATTTTCTTCGGCAGCGCCAGGGGTTTATGCCAGCTGGGCAGTGGCTTAACGAGCTGTTCGATGGTTGATGTGCGAAGCAACAGCGCGTACTGTCGGGGGTTACTCAATAGCTCTTTGTACGCCAGAATGCGGAAGAGGTAATGGCTTGTCTCGCGGTGCAGGCGTAACCGGTAGTAATTGGAATGACCCTGCTGTTCGATTCGGTGCTGAATACGGGTGATTCCCCCGTTGTAGGCAGCTGCGACGAGTGTCCAGGAACCTAGCTGACCATACAGCTCGTGAAGATACCGACAGACGGCTACGGTAGCTTTCTCGAGGTCATACCGTTCGTCAACTTTCTTGTTTACCGTCAGACCCAGTTCACGGGCTGTTTCGGGCATCAGTTGCCAATAGCCCGAAGCGCCTTTGTGCGAAACGCAATCATTGACCAGCGCACTTTCTGCCAAAGGCATGAACCGGAAGTCGCGCGGAATTTTGTACTTTCTAAGAATGGGATCGATGATTGGAAAAAACGTCGAAGCCCGGCTGCGGAGGTCAAAAAGACATTCTTCCTGAGCGCCGTACGTGCGTAGCGTTTGCAGCCAACGGCGCGATACGCGGGGTTCGTGAACCGGAACCTCTTCTCCGCAAAAATAGATTGGAAAGACCCGTTTGGAGGAGTCGACAACCAAGAGCGAGGGGTTGTCCAGGCCGTTTGATGACGGAAGTGACCGGCTCGAATCAGGCGTCCAGAGAGAAGGATCGCCAACCGGTTTCAAAGCGGCAATGAGCAGAGAAAAACTGACTTCTTTGATCAAAATAACGTTGGTTTCTGTGAGACATAAGACGAAAAAACCCGTACCGAAGTAGCGGGCTCGTCCAAGAACATCCTACGAATATAACTGATATTCTGGGATATATCTAATAAGCGCTCTGAGAATTATCCAACGGTCTACCCTAAAGTAAGCTCTTTAGCCTTCCATTAATCCTACTACGAGCGTTAGCTTGCTGTAATCGTAACGACCGCCTAAATAATCAAAAACGGGTTTTAAACGGCCTTCTTCCAGGCCAACCAGAGCAACCGCTTTTTCGATCTCCCGCCGTTCGTCAGGACTGATTAGCGACTCCAGATCAATGGCGTAACCGGCCTTTGCTAACTGGACCAAATGGCCCGCAATAGAGCCGGCAGTGAGCTTGCGTTCGGCGGCAATCTCATCAATGCTCATACCGCTGTTGTAAAGGTCAAGGGTCATTAGCTGGGTTGATCCTTTGGGCTTCTCACCAGCTTGCACCCGCCCCTTAACGTAGCCGACGATTTCGCTGAGGAATCGCTTTCCGAACAGTTGCAGTTTCCGTTCGCCCACCCCACTAACATTGCGTAAGGCGTCGGGAGTGGTTGGCCGCAGCCGGGCCATATCTTCCAGCGTCGTGTCGGTAAAAATCACGTAAGGTGGAACGTTCTGCTGGTCGGCAATCTGCTTGCGCAGTGCCCGTAGTCGCTCGAAGAGTTCGTCGCGGTTGGTTTCGGTTTTTGCCTTTGGTTTTTCAACAACGGGTTTCGGTGCATCATCGGGCCGGACAAGCTCGATCTTACGTCCGCCATACAGTACCTGATCGGCCAGAATCCCCCGGCGTAAGGCGTAATGATGGTCGTAGGCAACCTCGATAACGCCGATGTTGATTAGCTGATGCAGGTAGTTGCGCCAGTCTTCAAAACGAAGATCGCGACCCGCGCCGTACGTTTTAACCTGATCGTAGCCATTCTGCATAACCTGTTGACTGCGGGAGCCGCGCAAAATATCGATCAGCAGATTCATGGGTACGCGCTCACCTGTTCGAACCATCGCCGATAAGGCTTTCTGGGCCAGAATAGTACCGTCGAAGGTTACGCGCGGATCACGGCAAACGTCGCAGTTGCCGCAGGGTTCGGGCAGTTCTTCCGAAAAGTAGGAGAGCAGGATCTGACGGCGACAGGTATGGGCATCGGCGTATTGCTGCATCCGTTCCAGCTTTGCTAGTTGCAAACCAAGGTTAGCCGGGCTGTTTTCGGACAGCATGTCTTTGTAGGTGGCAACGTCGGCAAAACTGTAAAACAGCACCGTCTGAGCCGCAGCCCCGTCGCGGCCCGCCCGCCCGATTTCCTGGTAGAAACCCTCGATGTTTTTGGGCATGTTGTAATGAATCACCCACCGCACGTTCGATTTGTCGATGCCCATGCCGAACGCAATGGTCGCGCACATGATCCGTACATCGTCGCGGAGGAAAGCCTCCTGCGTACGGGAGCGCTCGGCGGGGTCCATGCCCGCGTGGTAAAAAGCCGCGTTGAAACCTTTCTCCTGCAACTTAGCCGCCAGCGACTCGGTCGATTTTCGGCTCAGGCAATAAATAATGCCCGAGGTGTTGGGCTTTTGCTGCAAAAGTTTAACGATCTGCTGAATGCGGTTCTGGCCGGGTAGAACCTGCAAACTCAGGTTTGTCCGGTTAAACGACGATACAAAGACCTCCGGATCATTCATGCTCAGTCGCTCGGCAATATCCTGCCGGGTTAGCTTATCGGCGGTGGCCGTCAGCGCAACGGTCGGTACGTGCGGGAATCGCTCTTTCAGAATTGCTAACTGGGTATATTCTGGTCGGAAATCATGGCCCCACGACGAAATGCAGTGTGCTTCGTCGATGGCGAAAAGCGAAACGTTGATGCGCTGCAGAAAGTTAAGAAACGATTCCGACAGCAGCTTTTCGGGAGAAACGTAAAGTAGTTTAAGATTGCCACTGTGCGCATCCTCTTCGATATCGCGTTGCTCACGTCCATGCTGTGTGCTGTTGATATAAGCCGCCTGGATACCGTTCATATGCAGCGCATTGACTTGATCTTTCATGAGCGCGATCAGCGGAGAAACGACGATCGTGACGCCCGGAAGCATCAGGGCCGGAATCTGAAAGCAGACGGATTTGCCGCCCCCCGTTGGCATAAGCACAACGGTGTCGCGCCCGCTTAGCACCGACTGGATAATAGCCTCCTGCATGGGCCGGAAGCTATCGTAGCCATAGTAACGTTTGAGGTAGTCAGCGGGATTCTGCGAACGAATAGGGGCTTCACTGGTCATTGAATGAATTCTATAGGTAGTACGTCGGGTAAATTGACGACAATGATTGTTACAAAGCGCTGTTAACCAATGGCTAATGGGCTTTAGTCTTTCAGTCAAATTTAAGAAAAATTTAAGACTTTTTCGGCACGGATCTGGTGATTTTATGCCCATCTTTCCGTCTAAAAGCTCCTAATACAGTGTTTTTCAATCTAATTTTTCGAACCGATCATGAAAAAAACAATCGTGTTGCTTGGCGTTGTATGCAGTTTGTTGATCAATTTTAAGGGAATCGCGCAGGAGAACAAGCCTGGGAAAAACGAAGCGAAGAAAGAGCAGAAAGAAGCGGATAAGAGCGCTAAAAAAGCGGCCAAAGCCGAAACGAAAGCTGCTAAAGATGCCATCTCAACGGCTGATGAAAAAGCCGCAAAAGAACAGGCGAAAGTAGAGAAAAAGGCCGGGAAGGTAGAAAACTCGGGTTTGAAAGATGATAAATTAAGCAAGTTAACGGTTGACAAGGCACTGAAAGAAGAAAAAGCTACCCCGGCTGACTACAAAGCACCCGTTGATAAGAATACGAAAGGACCGGACGGAGCAACCGTTTACGTTGGCCCGCGTGGTGGTAAATACTACATCAATAAGAAAGGAAACAAGGCGTATCTGAACAGTCCTAAAAAATAGCAACGAACCAGGCTGCCGCCGTAGGAGTGGGCTTGTTGATTAGGGAGGTGTCGGCGTGGCCGTCCGCGTGGTTCTCAAAACTGACACTTCGCATATGTCTACCAAAGGAAATTTAATCCTCGGCTTCCCAGGGTCAATAATTCGATCTCGGAACTGGTAATGAATAGTACTTAACATCACCCAAGGGTATGGAGCCATATGATGGAAGCGACTTCTATGATGATGACCAGGTGTTCAGGCAATATATACTGCATCGGTCACGCGCGGAAAGCCCCAATGAGCTAATCGAAAAGCCAATTATTCTCGACCTGCTCAAAAGTTCACCAAGGAAAGCTGTTCTGGATTTAGGCTGTGGATATGGCGATCTGGTAAACGAATTGACGGCAGGTGGCGTAACAACGTACACGGGAATCGATGCGTCGCGTAACATGATCAATCTGGCCAAATCGCGTTTCCCGGATAAGCGGTTCGCGTTTATTCAGGCCGACATCACGCGCTGGCTCTATCCAGTAGCGCACTATGATACCGTTTTGGCCCAGCTGGTCTTTCATTACGTGGCCGATTTAACGAGCGTGCTGGCAAATATCGGGAAAGCATTAACCGCAGGTGGAGAGTTGATCTGTTCCGTTGAACACCCCGTCATCACTTCATCCCTGGAAAGCTATGCAGCTGGTCAAAAGAAGACTTCTTGGGAAGTTGATGATTATTTTGCTCTGGGAAGGCGCTCGCAGCATTGGATGGGAAGCAACGTTGTCAAATACCACCGAACTGTCGAGGAATATTGGCGATTGGTCACGCAAGCCGGATTCAGAATAACAGTTTTACGGGAAGGCTGTCCCCAAGCTGCTCTGTTCAATGACAAAGACGAGTTCGAGCGACGTAAACGCATACCACTTTTTCTGATTCTCCAGGCGACGAAGCTATAATCAGATAACGGAGGGCTTATAAAGTTCGCGGGGGTATTACCGATAGATGATTTCGGTAATACCCCCCGCGAATTTAATTTATAGTAATTAAGCTTGCAGTGCTGTTTCTACAACGTATGGTTGATGCAAAGGCGTTTCGGCCATACGGCTCAGCAAAAGGGTGTTCATCGCATCCCGGCCCGTGTTCCAGCGACGAATGATATTGACTTCGCGAACATATTCCGGTTCTCTGGTTTGATTCGCGCCTTCGTAATATTCGGGCATCAGTGCCGTCATCTGGCTTACGATGTCCTTAATCGCACCGGTCAAAATCAAATCGGGATTCGCTTGCGCAAGTTGGACTAAAGCCCGACCGATTGACGCCGTGTAAAAAGCGCAGTCGATATCCTGGTGGCGTACGGGTACACCGTCGTGGAGACGTTGCAATTTAACCCCGCCATCTTCCAGAATGTCAGAAACGAACGCTTCCCCTTCTGGTTGCGGGAAAATGGCATCAATCTTACGCTTAAACGAATGCCACCAGGGGGGTGTTCCGGACGGATTCAGCGTATCGCAGAAGATAATCCGTTCAGGTTTGTTCGGCTGAGCTGGATTCATGATCAGCAGCGCAGCGCCAAGATGACGATCATCGGCAGCGTGCCGCCGTTGGATGATAAAACAATGCCGTTTCGTGGCTTCTTCTTCGCGGATGTGCTCCGTAATCTTCTTGACTACGCGTAGTGAATCCTCCATGTATCCTTCCGTGATGACATGAACGGGTAGCGACGAAGCGGGAAATGCTTCGCGACGAAGTTGCCGACCTAGGAGCGTCAGGGCGACCTCGTCGGAACGACGGGTGCCGAAGTAAACACCAATGTCTTCCCGGAACTGGTCGGGCGGCAGCTGCGATAGGGCAATTGTGTCCGCATAAGCGTTCTGCCGACTAAGCGAACTGTAGCGAAACGAAACCTGATGGTGCTCCTGTTGGGCCGCCAGATTGTAGATACGCTGCTCGAACTGAGAAAACAGCGGCTCGTAAGCATCGTTCAGAAAATGCACGTTACTAACCGGACGAAGCAGATGACGGGCTACGGCTGGCTGTTCGAGCAGTTGTTCGAGTGCATCCTCGTTGTATCTGAAGAAGCTACGCAGTGCGTTTTGTTCAATAAAGTCGTCTAGTGTAGTGTCATCGTCAATAAGGTCTGTTAACAGTAATACTGGACTTTGGTCTAACCAACTACGTAAAAAATCTTTAATTAAATTGTCGAAGGCAATGTTGTCGAAGATTGCCTGCTCTTTGGAACACCCAAGCTGACCAAAGCTAAAATTACTGTACATCATCGGATCGTTGTGGGTAAGCGTGACCCGAACGGTTTCTTTCATAGACCTAGTTAGTATGACGGTATATACCAGACAAGGCTACCCCCTTAAGATAGCCGAATTTTGTTGAAATTTTGAAATTGTTGGGTGCTCAAAAACACACGTTAATACGTGCTTACTTCTGAAGATTGGTGAAAAACAAGGCCTTTATGCTGGCTTTCTTTTTCGTGGTACAAGTTACTAACCTTGTACCTGAAAAACTAAAGAAATCTGCAATTAGTTTCATAAATATTTACAAACCGGAGTGGGCTGGCAGGAGGGCTAAACTAGGGAATAGCTAGGCAATAGATTATTTGCTTCGTTATCAGATTCTTACGTATTTGCTGAGGTCAAACCGAAACTTGGTTCATAATACATTGTTAATATTGCCCAAAACAAACACAGCCCGCCTAAGCGGGCTGTGTCGTAAAACTAGATTTAAACAGGGTTTTAGGTCCTACATGCCTTGAGTCGAAAATTGTACTTTGTCAACGGCAAAAAGTGGCTTCTGTTTGGCTTCCGGGTTCACGAAAATCAGGTACAGTTTGTGGACACCCTGAACCGGCTGACGGAAAGGTATGCTTACTGGACCGGCTGTTCCCTTTTTCACCTCCGCTTCACCAATCAGGTTACCTGTAGGTGAGTCAAGCCGCGCTTCCAACTTACCACCTACCACTTGGTCGTTCGACGCAAACACCGTCGGCGTTAACCCTTGGATGTCGGTAAGGTCGATGTCGTTAAATGCAAGGAAACTACCCGATTGAGTGCCAATAGCTGCCGGACCCATTTTAGGGATGTCGTATTCGAAGATGTTTTGTTTTACATCCGCCGAAACGGCTTTCACCAGGGGCGACCGTAAAGCCAGCGAGGTAGATCCTGTAGCAGGGCCCATTGTGCCGTTGCCCCGGTCAGTATAGCTGGCAGTCAACACGTACGAGCCGTCTTTTTTCTGCGTTGCCGGTACATAGTCGCCCGCGAGTGGCTTCCGGTTGGCTGCTTTATCATCAGCCAGTGACAGAATGTAACGAACCATATCGGTTGCTTCGCTTTCTTTCAGTTGTGGGTGCGCACTCATAGCCTGTTCGCCCCAAACACCGCCACCACCGCTGATTACCTTCCGCGCCAGCTTTCCTTCAACCTGAAAACCACCTTTGTATTTTTTGGCAACGTCGATGTAAGCCGGTCCAATCGATTTTTTGTCAATCGAATGGCAGGCTTTACAATCGCTTAGTTCGATCAACCGTTTGCCCGTTGCAAAACCCGTGTTGGCCTGGTGACCCTGGGCCAGCATGGTCTTGTCAAAACCTTCGAGGTAATCGATCGTCATGGTCACGTCGTCGGGGCTGATGCCTTTCTGCAACGTACCATCTTCTTTATCCACAACCTTTACCGCGTACTTGACGGGCTTGTTCGGGAAATAAAAGGTTTTGTTACCCGCAACCGCTACTTCTACCTTTGGCTCGTCATTTCCGACTTTGATGTCCATCGTTTTGGTCGACGAATTGCCAGCCGCATCGGTAACTTTAAGGACGGTGGTATAAACGCCCGGCTTGCTAAAGGTTACGGTTGGGTTAGCCGTTGTCTGCTTCGGTATTCCGTTTCCGAACGACCATTCGTATTTAAGCGCATCGTTGTCGTAGTCCATCGATCCTTTCGAATCAAATTTTACGGTCAAGGGAGCTGCACCAATCATTTTATTGGCACTGGCCATGGCCACAGGCTTACGATTACCCGCGTTGTAGGTAATGCGCGACAGGCGGGCATCGGCGTTGGCCGCAAACCACTGCTGACCGTATTCGAGCGTGTACAGCGAGCCGTCGTTGGCAAACTGCATATCGATCACGTGCGAGAATTTCGTGTTTGGCAAAAACGTTTCCATTTTCACGAAGTCGCCGTTCTCTTTCATCGTAACCGGGTGAATCCAGTCCCGCATCCAGTCGTACGCAAAGAACTTACCGTCGTAGTAGCGGGGAAATTTTACTGGCGAATCGGCATAATCGTCGTAATAATATACAGGACCGCCCATTGCGTTACGGCCACCTTTGCCAACAATCTCACCAAACTCCGGCGATTCGGCGTAGGGGTAATAAATAAACGCTTTCTGAGCCGGAGGCAACTCGGTCAGACCCGTATTGTGGGGTGAGTCGTTGATCGGCTTTTGCGGGTCGAACAGGGGTCCGGTGGTGCTGTCGGCAAAGCTACGGGAATGGTAAGGTCGGTTGTCAGCGACAAACAGCGGCCAGCCAAAATAGCCGGCTTTCCGGGCCTGGTTAATCTCGTCGTGACCGCGTGGACCGTATTTCTCACTGTTGTTACCAGCATCGGGACCTACTTCACCCCAATACAGGAAGCCTGTCCGCTGGTCAACCGAGATCCGATACGGGTTACGATTACCCATGACGTAGATTTCGGGACGCGCCTTTGGATTACCTTTTGGAAACAGGTTGCCTTCGGGAATTGTGTAGGTACCATCCGCTTCGGGGTGAATCCGCATGATTTTTCCGCGCAGGTCGTTGGTATTACTCGATGTCAGACGGGCATCCCAACCGCCCCGGTTTTTCCGCTCATCAATCGGCGCAAAACCATCGGAGTTAAAGGGATTCGTATCGTCACCCGCCGACAAATACAGGTTGCCTTTACGATCCCAGGCAATCGAGCCGCCCGTGTGGCAGCAGCCGTCGCGTTTTACGGGAATGGTCAGCAACACTTTTTCCGTATTCAGCAGTAAGGTGTCCTTCACGTCATCATACACAAAACGGGAGAGGTGTTGAGCGGTGTCGGCTACGGTATTTCCCGTCAGGGGCGAATAATAAGCGTACACCCATTTGTTTTGCTTGAAGTTCGGATCGATGTTTAAACCCATCAAACCGTACTCGAACTTGGTGAACACCGGAAAATTGGCGACGACCTTCACCGATTTCTTTTGTGGGTCCCAGAGCTTAAGCGCGCCTTTGCGTTCGGCAAACAGCACCTTACCGTTGTCGAGTACGACCAATTCGGTTGGTTCGTCTAGATTGGCTGTCAGCACCTGCCGCTCGAAGCGGTTTTCTTCGGGATACGGCTGCGTTTTGGCCTGACCAAATTTGAGGTTGCTTGCCATCACCGATTTGATACCGCCGAGGATATGCTGTAGAAACAGGGCATCGCTGTACGACTCGTCGGTATGGCCACCGCCCGTGTAGAACGACTTACCACCGTCGAAATCGCGGTGCCAGATAAACGGGTGATTATCGCCGTTTTTGCCACCTTCGTAGGTTTTCTCGTCCAGCTTACCCAGCACTTTCAGTTCAGGAACAATGCTTTTGTAGCTATACCACTCGTCCCAGCGTTTCCAGCGATCGGGAAGCATCTTGGTAGACGGGTGGTTCTTATCTACGATCTCAATCTCGGCGTTTTGCTGTTTGGGGTGGTTGAGGAAGTACGCACCCACGAGCTGATTGTACCAGGGCCAGTCGTATTCGGTATCGGCGGCCGCATGAATACCCACAAAGCCACCGCCCGCCTGGATGTAGCGTTCGAAAGCTGCCTGCTGCGCATCATCGAGCACATTTCCGGTGGTACTAAGCCAGATAACAGCTCCGTACTGCTTTAGATTGGCTTCGGTAAACTTGCTCGCATCTTCGGTCGTGTCAACGGCGAATCCATTTTCTTTACCCAGTTTCATAATGGCTAGCTTGCCTACTGGAATCGAAGCATGGCGGAAGCCTTTTGTCTTTGCGAAAACCAGCACACGGTTCAAGGCAATAGGTGCCTGAGCCGCTGTTGCTACCGGTTTCGTGGCTGTTGTGCGCTTAGCCGTTGTCTGGGCCAATCCAGGCAAAGCCGCAGCCAGCGCGCCCGCCAGCAGCATGGCGCGGGAGGGTAGCCGAAAGTTTTTCATACAGATAGGAATTTATTCAGATTGTTGGGTACAATAGACCAAGAAGACAAGCGAAGGTTAACTTATTCAAGTATTCGATTGTCTTTTAGTAAGAAGCAAAAGTAACGAAAAACCTAATACTGTAATAGGGACTTTTGGCTGAATTAGGTGCTTAAAGGCTACTAATTTACCTTTTTGAAAGTAGCCACGGTTTTTCCGTGTTGCAGAAGGGTAAGTTTGCCATTGCCAACCCGGTAGGCCAGGGGCTGGAGCAGGGCATTGAGGAGATTTGCCTCAATGGTATTGGCTTCACCAGCGCAGGCCATTTTCGTTGTAACAAGCGGTCCAAGACGGATGAGTCGGGTATCGGCCCGTACCTCACCACTTAACCGATTGCAACCCGTTGTACCCGTTACGCGACCTTCCGTAAGCGAGATTTCCAGACGGGGCGCTTCCGTCTGCCGATCGTTGGTTGTAACGGGCTGGCCCTGCAACTCGGTTAGTACCCAAATATCCTGTAATAAGGTGACCTGCCGAAGCGATGCGCCACAACCTATATACGTCTTGCCCCGGAAGTTGACTTCAACGCGGTAATCGAAGCGTTGCCGAGATAATTTATTCACGCAACTATCGGGCGTAAATAAGGCTTTGAAACGATCCTGCCCTGCCACAATGTCGAGCCGAAAGGAGCCATCCGAATCGGGTTGCCGCTCCGGACTGGGTGCGCTGATACTATCGCCGGTCAGCGATTTGAACCGTAATGTTCCTTTCGATGGGTTGACTGTCAACGACCAGGCTGGATCATTACCCACGGCAATCAGGTCATCACCCGCTTTCAGGTTGGCGGTAAAGTCAGCAATTTCAGGCTGGTCGGCTGGCGTAAGCATGGCCGCCAATTGTTTCGAAGGTCGGCGGCAAGCCGAGAAAAGAAGTAGAACACCGAAAAGAAGAAGTCGCATGGCGCGTTCGTTGAGAGAGCGAAAAAATTTACCTACCCAGTTACTTAAGCTACCAAAGAGAAAGCTTGAAAACCGTTCGGGTATTCGAAAGCTATATAAGTCTTTATTTTGTAGTTTGGTTAAGATAACTGACTAATGCTCCAATTTAGTCCTGTAAATAAGGCATCCTCTCCAATCAGCCATTCTGATTCATTATTTTGCTTCAGAGAAACGCCGTTTAAAGCTTGATCGAGATTGGAATAAGAAACTCCTCCGCATATTTCATTCGTATATACACCAGTGGTTTGAAATCCTCGTTTAGTTTTTTTAGGAGAAGGCCGCTGATGTATTGATCTGACAAGTCAAAAACAATGAACACTTGCTGCCCTTTCTCGATTTTACCGATTCTGTCGACCCAATACTCGATAAGCCTGCTAGCTGCGAAGAATGATCCGTGGCCGTGTTCTTGAATAGTCTTTCGTAAATCCTCTTCACTTATTTCCAGAAAATCAAATAAATAATAGCTGTCTGCGATCAACACACGACTTGGCATAGCATCTATTTTCAAGAATAAATACGATATCCACCACCAAGAGGATCAATCAGTAGGCGGAGCATGTTTGATTTTAGTTTTGCTTTTTAATGATCGGTCGTTGATTTCAAGAGCAGGTATTTACCGTACTGGGACAACAATTCTATCGCATTCGATTGGTTTTCCACTGGCTTTTCTTTGTCAGTGTCGATGGACTATTTGCTGCCGGTTGTTTCTTACTGGACTTAGCCTGTTCCAGCAGGTAAGCGGCTAGCACAGCCGCTAGTTCAGCTTCCGCCGGATCGGGCTCCGGGGTCAATTTATCTGGTGAAAAATAGTTGCTCACAAAACCGGTGTCGAACTGACCGGATCGGAAGGCTTGGTGCTCCATGACGAACCGGCCAAACGGTAACGTTGTCTGAACACCCGAAATCTGGTACTCATCGATGGCCCGGATCATTTTCTGAATCGCTTCCTCCCGCGATTCGCCGTAGGTGATCAGTTTGGCAATCATCGGATCGTAATAAATCGGAATCGACATGCCCTGCTCAAAGCCATCATCAACGCGAACGCCGTTCCCCTGCGGTCGTACGTATGTATCAAGCGTACCTACGTCGGGCAGAAAGTTGTTGGCCGGATCTTCAGCGTATACCCGCACCTCCACCGCGTGACCGTTGATCTGCAAATCTTCCTGACGAATCGTTAGCGGTTCCCCCTCCGCGATGTAAATCATCTGCTTCACCAGATCAATGCCGGTGATAAGTTCGGTAACGGGATGCTCCACCTGAAGGCGCGTATTCATTTCCAGAAAATAGAAGTCGAGATTGTCATTGACAATAAACTCGACTGTTCCAGCTCCGTAATAGCCACAGGCGCGTGCCACATCGACGGCGGCTTGCCCCATTGCCTCGCGGATCTCGGGCGTCAAGATGGCCGATGGAGCCTCTTCGACTACTTTCTGGTGCCGACGCTGAACCGAGCATTCGCGTTCGAATAAATGAATGATGTTGCCGTGTTGATCGCCCAAAACCTGAATCTCGATGTGGCGGGGTGAGGTTACGTATTTCTCGATAAAAACGGAACCATCGCCAAACGCTGACAGCGCTTCACTAACGGCGCGGTCCATCTGTTCGTCGAACTCTGCTTCGCTCTCGACTACGCGCATTCCTTTGCCTCCACCGCCCGCACTCGCTTTAATCAGGACCGGATAGCCAATCTGGGTGGAGATAGCCTTGGCTTCGTCCCGATCGGTGATGGCCGAGGGCGTTCCCGGAACCATCGGAATGTTGTAATCCGCTACGGCAGCTTTGGCGGCTAATTTACTACCCATGACCTCAATGCTCTCCGGCGAAGGACCGATAAAAATCAGACCAGCCTCGCGGACCATTCGGGAAAAATTAGCATTTTCGGACAGAAAACCGTAGCCGGGGTGAATGGCATCAACACCCAGTTGTCGGCAAACGTCGATGATTACGTCCGCTTTCAGGTACGATTCGACGGAAGGAGCCGGACCTACGCAAACAGCCTCGTCGGCATAGCGCACATGCAGGGCATTCCGGTCAGCTTCGGAGTAGATTGCTACCGTCTGAATGCCCATTTCGCGCGCTGTACGCATAATTCGCAGGGCAATTTCGCCCCGGTTGGCAACGAGTATTTTTCGAATTTGGGTCATGGAAGAGTCATTGAGTAGCCAAACCTGATTGCAGCTAGTACAGCTAGTTACTGGCCATTTTGTGTCATTTACTTCGTATACGTTCTTTAGTGGCAAACGACAATAAATGGCCCAAAACGACTATCAATGACCAATAATACGCTTTTGTAACAAAAGGATCATAAAACTGAATTTTCGGGGATGAACTTGTACTCCCAAAAGTTAAGCGTATTTTTGCACTTACCGCATAAAAAAGAAGGGGTTAGCCCATTAAACTATAAAAAAAAGTGGATTTATTTGAGAAACTGCGCACCAATCTAGGCCCCATCGGCTCGCCATCCCGCGAGTTCAATGGCCACCATTATTTTGCGTTCCCCAAACTTGAAGGCGAACTGGGTCCTCACATGCGCTTCCAAGGCAAGGATGTCCTCAACTGGAGCCTAAACAACTACCTGGGTCTGGCCAACCATCCTGAGGTCCGCAAGGCAGATGCCGACGCAGCCGCACAATGGGGGCTTGCTTACCCGATGGGCGCTCGGATGATGTCGGGTAACAGCGACCTGCACGAACAGTTCGAAAAAGAACTGGCTCAGTTTGTCGGCAAAGAAGATTCGTTCCTGCTCAACTACGGTTACCAGGGCGTTATGTCGGCTATCGAGGCTGTGGTTGATCACCGCGACGTGATCGTTTACGACGCCGAGTGTCACGCCTGCCTCATCGACGGTATCCGGCTTCACAAGGCCAAGATGGGCGAATATTACAAATTCAACCATAACGATATGGCCAGTCTGGAGAAAAACCTCCAGCGGGCCACCAAAAAAGCGGCTGAAAAAGGCGGTAGCATCCTGGTTATTACCGAAGGTGTATTCGGTATGTCGGGGAAAGTCGGTAGCCTGGATAAGATCGTAGCCCTCAAACAATCGTATAATTTCCGGTTGCTCGTTGACGATGCACACGGATTTGGTACAATGGGCGAAACGGGTGCCGGTGTTGGCGAAATGCTGGGCTGTCAGGATGGTATCGACCTGTACTTCTCAACGTTTGCGAAGTCGATGGCGGCTATCGGT
Source organism: Spirosoma oryzicola (assembly GCF_021233055.1). Taxonomy (NCBI): domain Bacteria; kingdom Pseudomonadati; phylum Bacteroidota; class Cytophagia; order Cytophagales; family Cytophagaceae; genus Spirosoma; species Spirosoma oryzicola. Next base: position 1,730,563 of record NZ_CP089538.1, read on the forward strand.
GCGTTCATTGCCGGTGACCACGACATTATCATGTACCTCAAGTACAACATGCGGTCGCAGACTTACGCCAAGGCTTTACCAATGCCTTACGTTGTTGGTGGTCTGAAGCGCCTTGAGATGATCCGCAATTCGTCGGAGTTCCGCGAAAAACTGTGGACGAACGTACGGGCGTTGCAGGAAGGGCTGCGCGAACGCGGATTTGACATTGGTGATACGCAATCGCCGGTGACACCCGTTCTGTTGCAGAACGTGAAGGGTGGTATTCCCGAAATAACGGGCCTGATCCGGGACTTGCGCGAAAACAAAGGGATCTTCTGTTCGATCGTCGTTTATCCGGTCGTACCGAAAGAGATCGTTATGTTGCGCATTATCCCAACGGCTGCGCATACACTCGAAGACGTGCAGTATACGCTCGAAGCGTTCTCAGCAGTAGCTGAAAAGCTGGCTAACGGTAGCTACCGGCAAAATGGAGCTCCAATTGCCCCCGAAACGCTTGAAGTATCGGCCGAAGCAGCCACTGAGTAGGGTTTTTGCCTAAAAGTTGCATTTTTTTGCTATTTTTTTGGCTAACCTATTGCGCTGTATGGTAGAATGACTAAATTTCAGCCGAAAACCGCGTTTTTAGCGGAATTTGGGCATTTTTCACACTTTAACCCATACATATCGCTATGGCTCGCTTCGATGAAGTAAAGGATCTGATTCTGTCGTTGGAAGGTGATTTTGAGAAGTTCTACGAAAAGAACAATCAAGCTGCTGGTACTCGCGTTCGGAAAGGAATGCAGGATTTAAAGACTCTGGCGCAAACGATTCGTTCGGAAGTTCAGGACACCAAAAACAAAGCTGAAAAAGAGTAAGCAGCTAGCTCTTTTTACTACAAAACTCCCTCATTAGACACTGGTCTGACGAGGGAGTTTTTGTCTGTATAGACCGATCTGTGCGTTTGCGCTAAATTTTTTCCCGGTGCATCAGGGTCGCTATACCCCGGGTAGTCACTTTCTTCGTCTGCACGTCACGGATTTCGCCCAGAATCTGAGCAGTATGTTTAGCCGCATCGATCGATTGAACCGTAAACGTTGCTTCGTAATCGGTATCGACGAACATGGGACGCAGAAACTCCAGCGTCTGGCCTAGATAAACCGAGCCGTAGCCCGGAAATTCGGTGCCTAACACTTTGGTAAATACGCTGGCTCCGAGCATACCGTGAATAATCGGTCGTTTGAATGGGGTCGTAGCGGCAAATTCGGCGTCGAGGTGAAGCGGGTTGTTATCGCCTGTGACGCGGGCAAAGTCAGCCACATCGGCCTGCGAAAACCGGAACCCATACTGGTGAACGGCGTTCAATCCAAATTCCATAAGTCAGTATTGTAAAATAAAGAATGTAAACTCTTACGCGGACAAAGTTCGGTACTTCCCTCTGAATCATTGTTCAGGTAGCGTAAATCATTATCCCTTACCTTCGCAGATACTTATGCTTAAAAACCTGTTTTCGCTCGATACGTCGCTCGACAAGCGCGTGTTTGGGTTAGACGTAATGCGGGCCATTGCCATCCTGGTGGTCGTTGATGCTCATGCGAGGGTAGCGCTCGGTGACTATTACAGTGGTGCATTCTGGCATCAGCTCATCCCGGATGGCGTAGAGCTTTTTTTTGTGTTGAGTGGTTTCCTGATCGGTGGTATTCTGATTCGGTCGTACGAAAAAAAAGGCCGCTTCGATGCTGACTTACTGCTTAATTTCTGGACGCGTCGCTGGTTTCGAACCTTGCCCAATTATTACCTGGTTCTGGGCGGCCTGATTGGACTTGCCTTGGTCCGTGCGTGGCGAAGTGGACTGCATCACACGCTGCCTCCGAAAGAAACGCTGGTTAAGTACTTTTTCTTCGTGCAAAACTTCGCCCGCTTTATTCCCGACTTTTTCCCGGAAACGTGGAGTCTGGCGATTGAGGAGTGGTCGTATATTACGTTACCGCTGGTGTTGTGGCTGATGCACCTGCTACTGCCCGCCAGCTGGCCGCGCCAGCGCATTGTACTGGCCGCAATTTTAACCGTCATTGTCGGTACGAACCTGTATCGCTTTCTGCTGGCCATCCATTACCCGATTGAAGACGGTGAGTTGGGCTTTCGCGGAATTGTACTGGCCCGGCTAGACGCTATATCCTATGGTGTGCTGGCTGCTTACGCCAAGCATTACTTCCCCGCTCAGTGGACCCATCCGCGACTGCGTCAGCGGTTATTCGTCGCGGGGCTGCTGTTAACTGTTTTGGTGGCCTTTTCGGCGTCTATCTACATTCTGCGTTTTTATGTCGAAGCGGGCGTTTATCCGGCCTACGTTTTCTACAAACGAACGTTCTATTTTCCGCTCATCGGACTCACTATGATGCTGGTGATGCCGTACATGGACGGCTGGCGAAACGCCACGGGTGGCTGGTCACGGTTTGGCATCGCCCAGATAATCACGCATATCAGTCTGATTTCCTATTCGATGTATCTGCTCAATCTGACGCCCATCATGCTAATGATCATCGAGCGATTTCCGACAACGTCACTGGCTGTTGGCTGGGCAAAAGTTGCTGTTTTCTGGGTACTGGTTTTGGTATCGTCAACGTTGCTGTTCAAATATTTTGAAAAACCCGTCACCGCACTGCGGGAACGGTTATCCAAAAAAGAACCTACGCTACTGAACGAGCAAAAGACAGGTTTACCGGTGCAATAAACAAGGACGGTCGCGATTAGCTTGTGTGGTCACTAACGATAACCCAGCGTTTTTTGATCTTGTGCCATAGCAGTGTGAAATGCCCGCCCTTGTTGCCGACTTTAGGACGGGTCAGGTGCCAGCGGCCAATCACGTAAGCAACGTTGGGCGACGGAAAATCCATTTGCAGAATGTCGAATTTGAGTGTCCCCATCGAATCCCGATCCGGGTATCGTTTTTTGTAATTCGCTAATGTCGCCGTGTAACCGTAGGTGACGCCGGTGCTGCTGACAAAGGTTAACGAGTCGGAAGGCCAATAGGTGCTCATGAACCGATCGATGCGCCCAGCATTCCAGTCTTCGGTCTGTCGTTTAAGCGCTAGGAGAATTGTCCGGCGGTCGGTGGCCTGCTGGCCCAGTGCGGGCAATGCAAGCAGGAACAATAAACCAGCGCAAAAAATCGGTTTCAACAGAAACGGCTTACTTCGTACGGTTGGCGTAAAAACTAAAGAAGCGATACCGTAAATAAATCTCTTCATGACAGGCTGTAGAGTGAATGGATTAAATAGTATACCCCATCCGTTGTTTATTGTTTATTACCAAGCTGTAGGACTACGGGATAAATCAGCTATCCATACCGATCGTAGGCATCAGACCGGGCAGACGTTGTGACCTGACGGCTAATGCTTAACTTTGCCGGAACATTCAGCGCACCCACCCTTATGAATCGAATCCGGAAGTTCTACGACGAGTACAAGCCTTACATCTTTTCGGATGGCTGGTACTACGTGTTTATCGTTGTTTTTATCATTATCCTCTTTATCTTCTTTTCCTAAGTGCCCACCTTACCGTCTGTTCTGGCCATCATCAATCCACTATCGGGTACAACAACCCTAGCGCAGAAGATGGTCCTGCGCGATACGTTTCTGCGTAAGGCCGAGGAACGCCACTTTGCACCCGAAGTAGCAGTTACGGAGTACCCTGGCCACGCGACCGAACTAGCTGCCGACGCTACCCGACGGGGGGTAAGCCGGGTGCTGGCCATTGGTGGCGATGGTACCATCAACGAAACGGCGCAGGCGTTACGTCGGTCGGCTACCGCGCTGGGTATCGTGCCCGTCGGGTCGGGTAATGGACTGGCCCGGCACCTGGGCGTTCCACTCAACCCCATAAAAGCCGTTGAGCGCGCGCTGAATGGTCAGCCGGTCGTTATCGACAGTGCCGAAATCAACGAATATTCTTTTTTCTGTACCGCTGGATTGGGGTTTGAGGCTTATGTCGCTCATGCCTTTGCGTTACAGCCCGTCCGGGGATTGCCGACGTACGTACGAACAGCGTTCCGGGCGTTTTGGGCGTACAGACCGCTTCAATTTTCGCTTGACGGACAGGAGAAAACGCTTTTTTCGCTTACATTCGCTAATGCGGGTCAATTTGGCAATAATGCCTGGATGGCTCCGAAAGCGAACATCGCCGACGGACGTTTGGAACAATGCGAAATACGACCGTTTCCGGCGCAGGCGGCTGGTATGCTGACTTGGCGGCTGTTCAATAAAACGCTTGATCAATCACCCTACTGGCACGGTCGTTCGGTTACTAAAGCGACAGTTGTAGCCGATGGTCCGTTGCTGATCCATGCCGATGGTGAGCCGTTGACATTGCCCGAAGGAAAAGCAGAGATTCGAATTTTACCGGGAAGTTTGTTGGTATTATTATAAGCAAGGTATGGCTGCGCCTAAACAAAAACTTGTTATTTCGTTCGATGCGTATTACGCGCTGTAAGGTTGCGGAATAGAGCCGGGAAAATCACAAATCGGCTCGCGAATTAAGGACGATGTAAATTCATTGGCGCAACATAACGTTGAAAGCCCGATATTTGCCCCTCCAAAACTATACTGATGGCGGACAAACAACCCCAATAGCGGTCTAGTGTCCGGCGTCCACTGTCTAATGGCTCAAAAAAAAGTAGTTCTTGCCTTCAGCGGAGGCCTCGATACCTCCTTTTGCGTTAAATATCTGTCCGAAGACCGGGACATGGAAGTTCACTCGGTGCTAGTCGATACGGGCGGTTTTTCCGATGCCGAACTCAAAGCCATCGAAGAACGGGCTTATTCGTTAGGCGTTAAATCCCACGCGACAATTTCCAAAACCGACGATTATTATCAGCAATGCCTGAAATTCCTGGTGTTTGGTAACGTTTTGAAAAACAATACGTACCCGCTTAGCGTGAGCGCCGAACGAATTTTCCAGGCTATTGCGGCTGCTGAATACGCCCGCCAGATCGGCGCGTCGGCCATTGCGCACGGTTCGACCGGGGCCGGTAACGATCAGGTGCGCTTCGATATGGCGTTCCGCATTATCATTCCCGACGCGGAGATTATTACCCCAATCCGTGATCTGCGTCTTTCCCGCGAAGCCGAAATCGAATACCTTAAATCGAAAGGGGTGGAGCAGGAATGGCACAAGGCCGCTTATTCGATCAACAAAGGACTGTGGGGAACGTCGGTTGGCGGTAAAGAAACGCTGACCTCCGATCAGTTTCTCCCCGAATCGGCCTGGCCTACGCAGGTTACGAAAACCGAGCCTGAAACCATTACGCTGTCGTTTGAGCACGGTGAAATTAAAGGAATTTCGGGTGCTGCCTTCGGCAACGAAACCTACGCCAATCCAGTTGACGCCATCCGTAAGCTGACCGAACTGGCCGGTCCGTATGGTATTGGTCGCGACATTCACGTTGGCGATACCATTATTGGCATCAAAGGCCGCGTTGGTTTCGAAGCACCAGCCCCGTTGATTCTGATCAAAGCTCATCATGCCATCGAAAAACATGTGTTGGGTAAGTGGCAGATGTACTGGAAAGAGCAACTGGCCAACTGGTATGGTACGATGCTTCACGAAGGGCAGTTTATGGACCCGGTGATGCGGAATATCGAAACGTTCCTGAGCGACACGCAGGGCCACGTTTCGGGCAAAGTGCACGTGCAGCTGGCCCCTTACCGCTTCCAGGTACTCGGTATCGAATCTGACTACGACCTGATGTCGTCAGCTTTTGGCAGCTACGGTGAGATGAACAACGCCTGGACGGGTGACGACGTGCGTGGCTTCTCGAAAGTAGCGTCGAATCAGGTAATGATTTACGAGAAAATTCGTGAACATAATTCTTGACGCCAGCCCGCTGGGGATTGGATTTTACCATCGGCAGGCGCAAACCGGCATCAGCCGCGTTGTGGAACAGCTATTGGCTGGTCTGCAACGGGCCGATGATGTCGAGTTGCAGCTGGCGGCACCAACCCACCTGGCCGAAACGATGCGCTTTGCCCAGCTATCCTTTGGGCAAAGCGCACCACCGTTTGTCAATCCACCCAGTGAGCAGGCGCTGGCCCGGTTTGAAAACAGGCTGCTGGGTTCACTCGCGCCCGGCAAGCTACCGTCTAAACTAATCCGTGAACTGGCGTTCCGGCTGCGTCGGGCAACGGGGCGGGAGATGGCCCGGTTCGACAAGAGCGACTTGCCGACCAACGCTGTCTACCACAGTCCGTTTTTCCCAATCCCTGAAAGTCTGCGCAACCGCCGAACTTTACCACTGGTGCAAACCATCCATGACCTGATTCCGATTCGGCATCCGGAGTGGTTTACATCAGGAGAACAAACCGTAAAAAAAGTGCTGGCAACGCTATCGTCCGAAACGTGGGTAACCACGGTTTCTCAGGCGACGAAGGACGATTTCTGTGAGCATACTGGGTTCGATCCAGCGCGGGTAGTACCTATTCGTCTGGCGGCTTCGTCGGCGTTGTTTTATCCGGTAACGGATGAAACGCGAAAACGAGCGGTACGGCAAAAACTCGGTATTGGCGATGAGCCGTATCTGCTGAGTCTGGCTACGTTGGAGCCACGCAAGAATATCGCGCACCTGATTCGTTCGTTTGGCCGAATGATTGATGGCGGAGACTTACCGGCTGATGTTCGGTTGGTACTGGTCGGTACCAAAGGCTGGAAATTCAACGACATTATGGCTGAAGCCAGTAAGAACGCAGCTCTGGCATCGCGGTTGATTTTCACGGGATTCGTGCAGGACGACGATCTGGCTCCGCTATATAGTGGTGCGTTGGCTTTTGTCTATCCATCTCTGTACGAAGGCTTTGGGCTGCCACCGCTGGAAGCGATGCAGTGTGGTGTGCCGATTGTTACGTCTGACATACCCGCCCTTGCCGAAGTGGTCGGTGAGGCTGCCATCCGGGTTCCACCGACAGATACCGACGCGCTCTGTCAAGCCATAGGTATGGTGGTAAACTCTCCGGCGGTTCGAACGGAGCTGTCGGACAGGGGCAGAAAACAGGCAACGCAGTTTTCGTGGGACAAATTTACCGCAGAACACGTTGCTCTTTATAAGCGAACTGTAGGGTAACTGAACAAGACCCATCACTTGATAAACATACGGGTTGGCTATGGCTTAGCTGGCCCTGAAAATAGTATGAAACTAAACGTTGGCATTATTGGCGGGGCGGGCTACACCGGTGGCGAGCTGCTGCGCATTCTGATTAATCACCCATTTGTTGAGGTAGCGTTTGTGCACAGCAACAGCCAGGCCGGTAAACCCGTCTGGAATACGCACACCGATCTGTTGGGGGATACGGATCTAACTTTTTCGGGCGAAGAACCGGCGGCTTTGCTGGCTCAGGAAGGCTTGGATGCCATTTTTCTTTGCTCGGGACATGGCGCATCGGCAACGTTCATGGCCGAACATGATCTGTCGGACGACATTACCGTGATTGATCTCAGCAATGATTTTCGCGATGAGCACGACGATTTCGTGTACGGTCTACCCGAACTTCAGCGCGAACGGATTCAGGAAGCGACCCGTATTGCCAATCCCGGTTGTTTCGCTACCAGTATCCAACTGGCTTTGCTGCCGTTGGCTAAGGCGGGCAAACTACAGGCGGATGTTCAGATCAGTGCGATCACGGGTAGTACGGGTGCCGGTCAGGCGCTTGTGCCCACAACGGGTTTTACCTGGCGCAACAACAACATTTCCATTTACAAAGCATTTACCCATCAGCACCTGGCCGAAATTCGGCAGAGTCTGACTACGCTTGATCCGGATTTCAACCACACGATCAACTTCATTCCGTACCGGGGCGACTTCACGCGGGGTATTATGGCGAATGTGTACACGCCGTTTTCGGGTACGCGGGAAGAAGCGAAGGAACTGTACAAGGCCTACTACGCCAATCATCCGTTTACACACGTGAGCGATGCGCCGGTGGACGTAAAGCAAGTGGTGAACACAAACAAGTGCTTTTTACACCTCGAATTGCACGACGGTCAGCTGTTGATTACCAGCGTCATTGACAACCTCACCAAAGGTGCTTCGGGGCAAGCGGTGCAGAACCTGAATCTGGTTTTTGGTTTGCCGGAAGATACAGGTCTTCGACTGAAGCCCGTAGCGTTTTAGCCAGAATCGGAACCCGTTAGTTATGCGCTCCTTGCTGATTCGAATCGTATGGATAATCGCTCCGGTATTGTTGCTGACTGATTGTAGCACGTCCAATCGTGTTATTCAGCAAGCAACCGTGGGGAGCGATTATTGCACACCCGTGTTGTCGTACTCGTACAATCCGGCTTATGCGCCCAGACCGGATATTGACGCGGTCTTGCAATCAGATACCATTCTGACCAAACACTACTCGCGGCATGATTTATTAATGGCCAATGCTACCGGTGTTCTGCCTTTGTTGCAGGAGTTGAGTCGGTTACACAAAGGCCGTTCTGACGAAGAACGTTTGGAGCGTATTACCAAGCGTCTGCAAATTCAACAGCGGTTGCAGCTGGCTTCGACCGAGTTGTCTAGTTTTGCCGCCGAACTCGACTGCGAAGGCGAACGCGCTGATCAACTGGCTACGTATCTGGACGAGAAAGACACCCGGCGCGTTCGGCGGCTGACCATCTTTTCGGTCGTGATCGGGGCTGTTACAACCGTAGCGACGGCGTTGATTGAAGCAAGCAATCCAAACAAGATTATCGGAATCTCGGGTGGTCTGGTGAGCGCAACGACGGGTGGCCTGGCCGCTTTTTCGTCCAATAAATCAGTCGCGTTTAGTCATAAACGAAACCTGTTGGCTGATCTCTGGAACCAGCCCGAACAATCATCGATTTATCCGCCGTTTATCTGGTACGTACTCAACGAAAAGTCGTTTAGCAACACCGGGCAGACATCCATTGGGTACAACATTCGCCAACGCTGGCAGGGCTACGTACTCGAAGAAGCTTCAAAAAAACAGCAGGATTTGTACTTCGGTCCGGGCGGAAACTACCTGGCCGACGACCTGCATATCCGGGCGAATATGCTCAACCAACTTCAGTCGTCGGTCCGGTCGATCAACCAGGATTTACAGGCATTGATGCTTAGCTTACCTGATTAACGCAACGATCAGTAGCCGTACCAATCGCCCCACCATTTCTGCAAACTACGACGAATTTCGGCTTCTCGGGCGTTTTGACCCGGCTCGTATAGTTTATGCCCTTTCAAATCATCCGGAAGAAAGTTCTGCTGGGCAAAGTTACCTTCGTGGGCATGGGCGTACTGGTACTCTTTTCCGTAACCAATCTGCTTCATTAGCTTGGTGGGCGCATTGCGCAGGTGCAGCGGTACGGGTAAGTGCGCCGTCTGCTCGGCCAGGGCAATGGCATCGTCAATGGCAACGTAGCTGGCGTTACTTTTGGGTGAGGTGGCCAGGTACACCGCTACCTGCGATAAAATAATCCGTCCTTCCGGCATACCGATTGCCCGAATCGCCTGCACGGCTTCCGACGCCATAATCATAGCGGTCGGATTGGCATTTCCTATATCTTCCGATGCCAGAATCAGCATACGCCGGGCAATGAAAACCGGATCTTCACCGGCAACGATCATACGCGCCATCCAGTACAAAGCCGCGTTGGGGTCCGAACCTCGCAACGACTTGATAAACGCTGAAATAATATCGTAATGCTGTTCGCCCGACTTGTCATAGCGAGCAATGTTCTGCTGGGCTACGGTGGTAACTCCCTCATCCGTAATAACGAGTGGTTCGGTTGATACGTGGGCGGACGCCACCAGTTCCAGCAGATTCAGCAGTTTACGTCCATCACCACCGGACAGCCGAAGTAAGGCATCGTACGACTCGACCGTGATGTGTTTCGACCGTAAAAAAGCATCCTTATCGATGGCCCGGTCCACAACCTGAATCAGTTCTTCACGGCTTAACGCTTCCAGAATGTAAACCTGAGAGCGCGATAATAGGGCGCTGTTTACTTCAAACGACGGATTTTCGGTCGTCGCGCCAATAAGAATGATCTGACCTTTTTCGACCGCGCCAAGCAGCGCATCCTGCTGACTCTTGTTAAACCGGTGAATCTCGTCGATGAAAACAACGGGGGGAAACATACCCGACGGACGACTGAGCACATCCCGGATTTCCTTGACGCCCGAATTGATGGCGCTTAAAGCGATAAATGACCGCTTGACGGCTTCGGCCAGCAACAAAGCCAGCGTCGTTTTGCCCACACCCGGCGGGCCCCATAAAATCATGGAAGGTAGCCGTCCGGCATCCACGGCCCGACGCAGGGCTCCGCCGGATCCAATCAGTTTACGTTGGCCAATAACATCGTCGAGGGTGCGCGGGCGAACCCGTTCAGGGAGGGGCGTTGAGTCCGTATTCATTCCGCAAAATTACACACAAAAAACGGTAGCCACTCGCGCAGCTACCGTGATCAGAAAAGGTTTAGGAATAATCAGGGGTAAGAATAGGTTGGTTTATAGGGCAACGTTTTCGGGGGTGATGTAGCGTTTCAAATTGCTCATCGCGCCAAAAATCAGATTGTAAACAGACTGTATATTTATTTGCATTAGGGTCGAAATCTCTTCATTACTCATGTTCTGGAAATAGCGCAGATGAACGGCTTCGCGCTGACGGCGGGGTAATTTCTCCAGGGCTTGATGCAGGCAGTCGTTCATGTACGAATCTTCTTCATAAGCAATCAGCAGGTTCTCGTGCGACGGATCTGCACCGGGAAGCGTATCGCCCACGCGCCGACCATTGGCTATTTCATCCTGGCTTACCAGCTTCTGTTCGGCGGTCAGGTGGCGAACCAACTTCCGCTTGATCGAGGCCATCAGATAAAACCGTACAGAGGTGGTTGGGCCGATGGTTGTGCGGTGTTTCCAGAGCTCAACAAACAAGTCATGAATGCAATCTTTGATCAACGCTCGGTCGGTAGCAAAATGGGCACAGTAGTGATAGAGCGTTTGAACGTAGTTTTGATACAGTCGGGCAAAAGCGTTTTCATCGCCACTGCGAAACTGGTTCCAAAGAGTTTCGTCATCAGGTCCGATTTGCGTACGAGAGCGAGGCATGAGGATATAGGTAAAGGTTTAGGAATGCGAAAGAAGTCTGTAAACATATTAATAATAAATTGAATTTAAAATGGTAATGCGAAATAAAATTTTTTTGTGGGCTTATTTAACAATTTGAAGAGGAACAAACGAGAACCTTTTGCCATCAAATAGTCCTTTGTCACTCAGTTTTAACGCAGGGATGACAAGTAAGGCCATGAACGACAGCGTCATAAAAGGTGCGGCCAAGGTGCTGCCCAACTCCTTTTTGGCGAATTGATCCAGCTTTGTGTATTGAGCGGCTACCTCATAGCCGTCGGTGTCGGTCATGAGCCCCGCAACGGGCAGGGGAAGCAATTGTGTTTCGGGGCGGGTCGTTAGGTGTAAAAATTCACGGCGGCTCATCAATTCCTGATCATGTTCGTGCGGTTGGGTACCTGCCACCGCCGATAGTCCGCCTTTTGCTTCAATAACCAGGTTGATCGCCTGACAGATGCTTTCGTCATCACAGCCAACCGCCGTAATGTTGTGCGAATCGTGACCAACCGATGAGGCAATAGCTCCGTGTTTCAACCCGAAATTTTTGATGAACGCAACGGACGGTGGCACATTTTCATAGCGGTTGACGACCACCAATTTGAGTATATCCCGCTCCGGATCAGACACCAGCTGGCCGTTTTCAACTTTCGGTTCAAAAAGCAGTTCGTTGGTGATGAGCTGCCCGTCCAGCGCTTCGATGACGCGAATTACCGGGGATGCCTGCGCGCGCACCGCAAACTCATCAACTGATTTAGGTTCGCAATTGAATTGATTTACGTGTTCATTCCGTAAATCAGCGATATTTGACGTCCCGTTTTCGGCCACCGATTCGCCATTGATAACTGTCTGCTGGATCGCAAAGGTTTGTAAGTTGTCGATGATGATGTAATCGGCGGGGTCGCCCTCGCGCAAAAGACCAACTGGCAACCGGTAGTGCAATACCGGGTTCAGGCAGGCAGCGCGCAGGACGTTCCACAGGGTATGGCCTTTAGCCAAAGCACGAAGAACCAGCTGGTTGATATGGCCTTCCGCCAGGGTATCCGGGTGCTTGTCGTCGGAACAAAACATGATCTGCTCCGGGAACTCGGCCAGCAGTGCGATTAAGGCGTCAAAATTCCGGGCGGCACTCCCTTCTCGAATGAGAATATGCATACCGCGCCGGGCTTTGTCGAGTCCTTCTTCGTAGGTAAAACACTCATGGTCTGTGCTGATGCCCGCGTCGATGTAGCGTTGCGCGTCGTCGCCAGTCAGCCCCGGTGCGTGACCGTCAACGGGTTTGTTGTAGGCTTTGGCTAGGGCAATTTTGGCCATAACGTCCGGATCTTCGTGCAGGACACCCGGAAAATTCATCATCTCGGCCAAATAACCAATCTCGTCTAAACCGAGCAGGTAGCGTACATCGTCAACACTAATTGTTGCGCCTGCCGTTTCGAAGGGAGTGGCCGGAACGCAGGAGGGCGCGCCAAACATAAACTTGAACGGCACTCGGGCGGCTTCGCGAAGCATGTATTCGACACCCGCTACTCCTAATACGTTGCCGATTTCGTGAGGGTCCGATACGGTTGCTACGGTGCCATGAACGACCGCCAGTCGGGCAAACTGGGGCGGGGTCAGGAGCGAACTTTCAACGTGAACATGGGCATCGACAAAGCCGGGGAGGATGTAGGGTTCGCCAATTCGTTCGGGACCGAGCAAGTCAATACGAGTAATACGACCCTGATCGATAGTAAGCGTACCGTAACTGATTGTCTGGTCGAACAGATTTAGAATGTTAGCCGTAGGCATAAATTAGATTCGGATAAAAAGTTTTCGGCGGTACATCCACCGGAGGATAAAGTAAAAGATGCCCAGCGTAACGGCACCCATGAGTAGCTGTTCGTAAGCAGGGCCAAAGATCTGAAATGGACCGTGCCCCAGATGCGTGTACAGCGAATTAATGATGAAGCGGTCGATTAGATGAACCAGACAGTAGATCGCAATGGAGTTCATGCCGACCACCACCAGCGGAAACGCCCAGCCCCGTCGCCCGGCTACATCGATAACGTAGTAAAAAAGAGCCAGCAGCCAGAAGCACCACCCACCACTGAACAGTACCCAGGCGGGTGTCCAGATCCGTTTGACCACCGGACAGATTCCGGCGAAATGGAGCAGAACGCCCGTTGCCAGACCGATACCTCCCGCCATCAGAAAACGTTTGAGAACGTCAGAGGACGATAACCCGGAACGGAGCCAGCGCCCCGCCTGTAGACCCAGCAGCATAGTGCCGAGCGTTGGGATAAAGCTAAGCGTTGCGTAGCCGCCACCGTTGAAGAGGAACGGACTTTCTCGCGGGAACAGGTTGAGAAACCACCGGTCGAATGCCCACGCCAGGTTACTGTTTTTGTTGAAATGCGCCATCAACCCCGTATAATGCTCTGGCCAGTTGGCCGGAACACCTACCGCACTATAATCGAAATTTGTCATGCCCGCGGGGTAGAGTACAAAGGCGAGCCAGTAGCCAAACAGAATCAGCCCAAAGGCGATCCAGGTCGTTCGGGTCGATGTTCGGCCCAACAGAAACAGGAAAGGGTAACCCAGCCCGATTTGCGTCAGCGTATCCTCAAAGGTGAAATAAGTCTGTTCCGAATGGGTCGAACGCAGAAAAATACCGAGCAAAATCAGGGTCAGCGACCGCCGGAGTGCGCGCCAGAATTGCGTGGTTGCGGGTTGGCCGTGCGCATTCTGACTGGCTACTGAATACGGTAACGCGACCCCCACCAAAAACGAAAACGACGGCTGGATAAGATCGTGCAGTGAACAGCCCGCCCAGGGTACATGATCCTGTTGGTAAGCCAGAAAGGCCCAGAAGGAACTTGTAGGAAACGTTTTGTGCAAGCCGTTGAAGTTCAACAGTTCGGCGGCCATCAGGGTCATAACGAAGCCTCGGTAGGCGTCCATGGACATCAGGCGGCCCGCCGGAAAACCGGAAGCGTGGGAATCGGAAGGAAGGGGCATGAAGAAGCGCGGAATCAAATACCAAAACTTGGGATTGCCATTCACATTCGCAAGAGGGGCAGGCAAAGATTTTTAAGAAAGGGTGGTATATTTCGGGCTAATGCGTCTCTTACTGTAAAAAATACTTAGCGAATGTCTGCCCGTGTGCTGAAAGTTCATCCTGCTGACAACGTCATAGTCGCGTTGCGCAATCTGTCGGCTGGTGAACGAATCGAGTTTGAAAATGACGTTTATGAGCTTCCTTACACTGTGGAAGCGAAGCATAAATTTGTGACCGAAGATCGGCAGCCCGGCGATCCGATTATCATGTACGGCGTACTGGTCGGTAAAGCGACGCAGCCCATCCGTAGGGGAGAATCCATTACAACGTTTAACCTGAAGCACGATGCCGACCGCTACGGTCTGGATAAAAAACAGCCTTATTCGTGGCACGCGCCCGACGTTACCGCCTGGGAGAACCGGACGTTTATGGGCTATCACCGGGCTGATGGGAGCGTAGGAACGCGCAATTACTGGCTGGTGGTGCCGCTGGTTTTCTGCGAGAACCGAAACGTATTGATTCTGAAAGATGCGTTTGAGCGTGAGCTTGGCTATGCGCAACCGGAAGCCTACCGCGATCAGGTGCACGAGCTACTGAGTCTCTACCGCGCGGGCGATATGAGCGTCATCAAGAAAATGCAGCCGTTCGTTGATGAATCGCAGAACAAGACCCTGCATCACACGAATCAGCAAACCGACCGACCGTTCAAAAATGTTGACGGCATCAAATTCCTCACGCACGAGATGGGGTGTGGTGGTACGCGACAGGATTCGGCGTATCTGGGCTCTCTACTAGCTGGTTTTATCAACAATCCAAACGTCGCCGGTGCTACGGTGCTGAGTCTGGGTTGCCAGCATTTGCAGGCTGATATGATCAGCGCCGAGATCAAGCGGCAAAATCCCAAGTCCGATAAGCCGGTGTTGTTGTTCGAGCAGCAGGCCGGAACGGAATATGCCTTGATGTCGCAGGCGGTTAAGGAGACATTCCTGGGCTTGGTCGAAATAAACAAGATCGAACGGAAACCCGCTCCGCTGAGTGCGTTGACCGTTGGGTTGAAATGTGGCGGATCGGATGGATTTTCGGGTATTTCGGCAAACCCGGCAATCGGTCATCTGTCGGATGTTATTGTCGCGCTGGGTGGTAAAACGGTACTGGCCGAATTCCCGGAACTGAACGGTGTGGAGCAGGAACTGATCAACCGTACCGACGACGAAGCCAAAGCGCAGAAGTTTATCAACTTGATGGGCGATTATTCGGCCCAGGCACAGGCGGTTGGCTCGGGCTTCGATATGAATCCTTCACCGGGAAACATTAAGGATGGATTGATTACCGATGCCATTAAATCGGCGGGTGCGGCCAAAAAAGGGGGAACAGCTCCCGTTGCCGATGTGCTGGATTATGCCGAGCCGATCACGACGCCCGGTCTGAATTTATTGTGCACGCCCGGCAACGACGTTGAAGCCACGACAGGTATGGCCGGTTCGGGGGCAACCGTCATCCTGTTTACGACCGGTTTAGGGACGCCGACAGGAAATCCGGTCTGTCCGGTTGTCAAGATATCGACCAATACCACGCTCAAAAATCGCATGCCGGATGTCATTGATTTCGATAGCGGTCCTATCGTAGATGGTGAGCAGGGTATCGAGCAAAATGCCGACGCGTTACTGGAATACATCATCCGACTGGCTTCGGGTGAGGAGATAACCCAGGCCGAACGACTCGGACAGGACGATTTTATTCCCTGGAAGCGGGGCGTGTCTTTATAATCAGCGCATCAGTGAACGCGTGAATGGGCGAAGTGCCATTCACGCGTTCATGCTTTTACTTCTTTACGTTTTATGTTTTCACTCAACAATAAAACCGCTCTGGTGACGGGTGGAGCCAGCGGGATTGGACTGGCGATTTCACAGGCATTTGCGGAAGCGGGTGCCACGGTTCATATTCTGGAAATCAACCAGGATCTGGCGAATCAGGTAGCCGATGACATCAAGGCGTCGGGCGGACGGGCCGAAGCGCATGCAATCGATGTGTCGAACCAAACGCAGGTCGTTGACCTAATCGGTCAGATTGCCGCGCAGGGACCAATTCATATTCTGGTCAATAACGCCGGAGTAGCCCACGTCGGTAAAGCGGATACCACGGACGAAGCGGATTTTGAACGCATCTTTCGGATCAACGTTAAAGGTGTTTATAACTGCCTGTACGCGACGATTCCCCATTTTAAAGCCAACGGGGGCGGGGTGATTCTAAATATGGCGTCGGTCGCGGCATCGGTTGGTATTGCGGATCGGTTCGCGTACTCGATGAGTAAAGGGGCTGTATTGACGATGACCTTGTCGGTAGCCAAAGATTATTTGAACGACAATATTCGGTGCAACTGCATTTCGCCCGCTCGCGTCCATACGCCGTTCGTAGACGGGTTCCTAGCGAAAAATTATCCGGGTCAGGAAGCCGAAATGTTCGAGAAACTGTCTAAAACGCAACCCATTGGCCGGATGGCCGAGCCGAAAGAAGTTGGCGCTCTGGCGTTGTACCTCTGCTCCGACGAAGCGGGCTTCATCACCGGCACGGATTACCCGCTGGATGGTGGATTCATCCGGCTAAACAATTAAAGCGAATTAGCAGAAAAACGAGGTGTCGGCAGGGCCACCCGCGTTCAAAATAGATAGTCGGCAGTGGTGTCGGCGGGGCCGCCCGCGCGGTTCTTAAAACCGACACATCACAGCAATAGTTGGTGTCGGTTTTAAGAACCGCGCGGGCGGCCCCGCCGACACCACTGCCCTCCGCGTTTTTCTGCTTATGTCGATTACTTACCAATCGATACCGTCTGCTCGGGTACGTTCCAGCCTTCTACCGACACAAGGGGTGAATTGGCTGTTGGGGTATAGTCGATGACCACTGTTTTCTTCTCGCCGGGAAGCACCGATACATAATTGTCGCTGTAAAAAACGGGTAGCAGTCGCTTCTTCGTCTGCGGATCAAGCAGCGACAAGCGGTTGAAAAAAGCAACCGGACTGCCCACCGGATTCGTTAGCGTTACTTCTAGTTTTCCAATTGAAACCAGTCGTGTGCTGATCTGCACCGGTGCTTTCGCCATCTGTTGCAAACCCGAATACGTACCATTGGCATCGGGAAGCCAGTACAGGTTTTCGCTGATCGGTTTTTTGTCTAAATCAAGTAGTTTGAGCGACAGAAACGCGCCTTTGTCTTTGGCTAGGGAACGTACTGTCCGGCCAATGGGCACGTAAGGGCGAACGAGCGTAGGACCAATCTCAGAAAACACCTGCGTCAACGTGCTGTCTTTTCCGGCCATATCGTACACCTTGATTACCATCATCATGTCGCGGTGGTAGCTGAACGTGTTGTTGGCCACCATGACCATGCTGTCTACCGGATTGAACATGATGTGAAGCGGCTCGCTACCGTTGTGCAGTCCGTAAAGACAGGCATTTTGGTCAAGGTAATAATCGTACATCTGACCGCGCAGGGCTGTCCACGGATTCTGCGTTTTCCAGATGATCGTTCCCGTATACCAGTCCCACATGTGCGCCGAAAAACCTTCCATTAGACCCCGGTATTGATCGTAATTCACGAGTTGCGCTTTTCGACCAAAGTCGCGGGCGTCGGTTGCCTCGCCGTAGGGCGCAATGGCTCCGTCGTAACCGATGTATTTGTGATAGTCCCACACCGAATCGACTTTCGCCCGCTTGCGGTCGGCGGAGTACTGCGGAGCGACTAGATTTTCTTTGGGAAGAAACCGCTCCAGCGACTCATAATCCCCGACACCCACCGAGCCAACTTCCGAGTTGAATGGCCAGGTGCGGTACTCCCAGAACTTCCGAACGGGTTGAATGCCGTAGGGCCCATCGCCGTTGCCGCCCAGGAAGTTGAAGGACATGTCATCGGAATTGGAATAGTCAACGAACCAGCGGGTGCCGTCGAGCCGGGGAAGTATCGAGTCGCGGAGGGGCGTCATAATATCCTGCGGCAGCGTAATTTCGTTGCCTCCGCACCACATCGCCAGCGACGCGTGGTTACGAATCATCTTAATCTGATCGATGGCCGAGGTCAGAAAAAGGGTGTGATCGTCCGGGTATTTTCGACGCGCCCATTGATCGTCTTTCTTCATCGGGTCAACCCATCGTCCGTTGCAGTCACCCGAACCCCAGAAATCCTGCATGACCAGCAAGCCGTATTTGTCGCACGACTGGTAAAATTCGGGACGTTCCGACAAGGCACCACCCCAAATACGAAGCAGGTTAAGGTTCATGTCGCGGTGAAACCGGATTTCGGCGTCGTAGCGTTCGGGTGAGAAGCGAAGCATGGCGTCGGAGATAATCCAGTTACCACCTTTGATAAACACTTTTTGTCCGTTCACCAGAATCTGGCGGCTCCGCGTCGTGCTGTTCCATTCCGTTTGTATTTCCCGGACGCCAACCAGCAACTTTTCTACATCCGATGTTGTACCGCTAGCCGTTTTGAACTGAATCGTCATTGGGTAAAGAGGCTGTTGTCCGTACCCGTGCGGCCACCACAGTTTAGGATTGGTCAGCGTTAAGGCTGGCAAATCAACGGTCACCGAACTGCGTGCGTTGACGCTTACCGACTTGGTTACAGTCCGTCCGTCCAGTGTGTACGTTAGCGTACCCGTTTGTTTGGTCGCTGTCGGGTTTTCCAGTTCGGCCGACACCCGAATGGTTGCCGGTTGCTGCGGCCCGTCGGGATGCCGTTTGCCCGGTACGAGCGTGACAACGTGTGGATTTTTGAGTTGTACCGCGCCTGTTTTTTCAACGATTACTTTATCCCAGATGCCGGTGTTGCGGTCGCGAATCGGCTGAATCCAGTCCCATCCGGCTACGTACTGATGCGCTACGTTGCGGGCAATGGTACCATCTCCGCCCTGTCCGCCGTTCGGATTACCAACCGGATCGGGTGGGTAAACGATAACAGCCAGCCGGTTCTTTCCTCCTTTTTGCAGAAAGGAGGTGATGTTGAACGTCTTTCGCAGAAACATGCCCGTATGAGGCTTATCGGTTAGTTTATGTCCGTTCAGAAATACGTCGCAGCTGTAATTGATACCCCGGAAGTTGAGCCAGACCTGTTCGCCCGCGTTTGCTTTTTCGGTAAATTCCTTGACAAACCAATACGTGTAGTAGTCGCGACCGGTCTGGTAAATGTCCGGGATGTGCTTGTTGTTCATGCCGTAAAACGGGTCGGCAATCTGCTTGTTCGCAAGCATCGTCGTCAACACCGTTCCGGGCACAATCGCCGGTTGCCAGTTCGTTAGTGAATAGGACAGATTCGAAATCGTTGTCCCGGCTTCTTTTACCTGCGCGATGGGGCGGCACTGCCAGCCAGCATTCAATTCGTAGCTGCTTTGGCCGTAAACGACGCAGCGTAAGAGGCACAGGAAGGCAATCAGTCGGTACGACAGTCGGTTCATAGGCGTAGTAGGATGGAATAGAGGATAAGCTAGTAAACGGATTTGGGGCGGTCCGTCGTGGCTACACCCCAGGTTGTGCTTGGTTTGTCGCTCATCTCAATGGTCAGATTACCGCCATTGACCAGCGTCTGGTGGAGCAGGTACGAGCGCGTGTACGGCTTGCCATCGAGCGTAATTCGCTTGATATACCGGTTTGCTTTGCCGTTGTTCACGACGTTGATATGGAACGTTTTACCATTCGCCAGACGCATCGTAACCTCATCGAAAACGGGGCTGCCGAAAACATACGCGCCGTTAGCCGGATTGACCGGATAAAAACCAAGTGCCGAAAAAACGTACCAGGCCGACATCTGACCAACGTCTTCGTTACCGCACAGACCGTCGGGCTTGGGCGCGTACAAGCTATCCAGGATGTAACGCACTTTGTCGGCGGTTTTCCAGGGCTGACCCACGTAAGCGTACAGGTAGGTGATGTGGTGGCTCGGTTCATTGCCGTGTGCGTACTGCCCGATCAGGCCGGTAATGTCGTTCGAAGCTTCGCCACCCATGTCGCCCTGAACCACAAACAGCGAATCAAGCTTTTGGGTAAAAGCTTTTTCGCCACCCAGCAACGTCATAAGCCCTTCCACGTCATGTGGAACTAACCAGGTGTATTGCCAGGCGTTCCCTTCGGCAAAATCGTCTTTCATGTGACGGGCTACCAGGGGGCTAAATGGTGTCCGGCGCTCGTTGTCAGAAATGCGTCCTCGCATAAAACGGGTTACCGGATCGAAGTAAAATTGGTAGGCTTTGGCCCGTTTGCTGAAATACGCGTAGTCGTCGGTTTTGCCGAGCTTTTTGGCGACTTGGGCAATGGCCCAATCATCGATGGCGTATTCCAGCCCCTGCGCCACACTTTCTACCAGGCTATCGCCCGGAATGTAGCCCTGTGCTTTCACGAACTTCAGACCGCGTTCGTCGCGCATGGCCGACGCTTTCATGGCCTCGAAGGCAAGGTTTGCGTCAAAGCCCGTGAAACCTTTCAGATACGCATCGGCAACGATTGGAATGGCGCTGTTGCCCGGCATCGTATTCGTTTCGTTACCAACCAGATGCCAGATCGGGAGTTTGCCCTGCTGCTGATAGATCGCCAGCATTGAGCCGACCATGTCGTTGACCCGTTTGGGTTGCAGTAGCGTAAACAGCGGATTAGCCGCCCGATAAGTGTCCCACAGCGAAAACGTCGTCAGGTTCGTGAAGGGCGCATTCTGGTGGAGCTTTTTGTCCGCGCCCACGTAATCGCCGTTGTGATCGTTGAAAATCGACGGAGCGATCATCGTGTGGTACAAGGCTGTGTAGAAGGTTTTCAGCCGGTCTTTGTCGGCGGTCTTAACGACTACTTTGCCCAATTCTTTGTTCCAGGCTGCGTCGGCGTCAGCGGCTACCTGATCGAAATTCCAGTGCGGCACTTCGGCCCGGATGTTAGCCAGTGCATTGTCGGGACTGACGGGCGAGATGCCTACTTTGATGGCTACTTTTTCACCAGCCTGCGTCGCAAAGCTGACAACACCTTTGGCGTGCTTGGCCGTAACGGTATTTCCTTCAACGGGCTTCTGATCGTCGTACAGGGCTACTTTCTGAATCGGTTTCGCAAAAACAATGGCGAAGTAAAGCCGTTGATCGCGTGCCCAACCCCGCGAATAGCGGTAGCCGACGAGCGTGGTGTCGTTCTTCTTTTCGAGGTGCGTTTCGGTCGGAATGTCGCCGATGCCTTCCTGCAAATCAATCACGATATGCGCGTCAGACGATTTTGGAAAGGTGTAGCGGTGAACACCAACGCGTTCCGTTGCTGTCAACTCCGCCTTGATGGAATAGCGTTTGAGGTTTACCGAATAATAACCGGGCCGTGCTGTTTCGTCGGCGTGGGCAAAGCGGGAAGCGTAACCACTCTGGCTGTCTTTCGACGTGCCTTTTGTAACCTTAACCGGACCCGTGGTGGGCATGATCAGTATGTCGCCGAGGTCGCCGATGCCCGTACCACTGAGGTGTGTGTGCGCAAAGCCAATGAGCAACGAATCCGAATAGTGATAGCCCGAACACCAGTCCCAGCCTTTCGACATCTGGCTGGGGCCAAGCTGCACGGCTCCGAACGGGACGTTGGCTCCCATAAACACGTGACCGTGAAAGCTAGTACCAATAAACGGATCGACGTATTGGGTAAGTTTGGTAGAAGAGGGGGCTGACTTTCTTGATTGAGCCGATACCAGGCCGGAGCCAGTCAGCAGCAGAAGGGTTACTAGAGGATAAAAGAACGTACGTTTCATTCCGAGATGAACGCGAAAAAGGGCGTCCCACCAAAGATAATACCCCCGGCTGGTTCAGCGAATCAACCGGGGGTATTCCTGCAAAATATGCTATTAATTGCCCGCTTTCAGCAATTTTAGCGTGCGTTCGGCTTGCTTCTCGTAACGAATACGTAGCAGATAAACACCCGGCGAAAGCTTTTCGCCAAACGTTATCGTTTGTCCAGCTTTGGCTGATCCGAGTTGCAGGTGTTCGTGTCCGGTCTGGTCAACGACGTTCATGGAATGAATATCTCGCTCGGCCACAAACGTAAAGTAATCGTGTGCCGGATTCGGAAATACAGGGTTGTCGGCTACCTCATCGGCACCCACGCGGGCTCCTGCCGGACAGACCGTAATGGTCTTGCAAAACGATTTGTACCAGGGCGCGGCCGAATAATTAACGCCGACGCAAACCTGACCACCCGAAAACCAGGGGCCGAAATTATACGTCGCCTTGCCCGCCTGCGTTGCGGTGATGCTCTGGCTGGAACCCGTAAACCACCACGAAAACTGCGTTGCGTTGGGTAGATTACGAGCG
Organism: Spirosoma oryzicola; assembly: GCF_021233055.1. Classification (NCBI taxonomy): domain Bacteria; kingdom Pseudomonadati; phylum Bacteroidota; class Cytophagia; order Cytophagales; family Cytophagaceae; genus Spirosoma; species Spirosoma oryzicola. The sequence goes on from NZ_CP089538.1 coordinate 1,752,997, forward strand.
TTGACTTCATAAACCTTTACATCGTTGGGCCGGGCGCAGTCCGCACCGATCAGATCCGCTTCGGGACTTGGCGTTGTCGCGTTGTTTACCTGAATCGTTACGCTGGCGGAAGTCGTTGTAGCCCCCAGGTTGTCGGTGGCTTTGGCGGTCAGCGTATAGGTGCCCGCACTTACGTTATTCCAGGCGAATTGGTAGGGAGCGCTGGTAGTTTCGCCCAACTTGGTTGAGCCGTTGTAAAACTCGACCTTGGTGATGGTTCCATCCGCATCGCTGGCGTTTGCCGAAAGAGCCACGGTTGCCGGAGCCGTAAAGGTTGCGCTGTTGGCCGGAGTCGTCAGCGTCACGGTTGGCGACTGGTTAGCCGGTGCTTTTACGCTGATAGTGATAGCCGCTGAGGTGGCTACAGCCCCCGCGTTATCCGTCGCTTTAGCCGTTACACTGTACGTACCAGCACCAACCGCATTCCACGTAAACTGGTACGGAGCAGACGAGCTTTCGCCTAGTTTCGTTGTGCCGTTGTAGAACTCAACCTTGGTAATGCTTCCGTCCGCGTCACTGGCCGAAGCTGTCAGAACAACGTTAGCCGGAGCCGTGAACGTGGCGCTGTTGGCTGGTGACGTAAGCGATACCACCGGAGCCTGATTGGTCGGGGTAGGGTTACTAACCTGAATGTTGATTGTGCCCGAAGTAGTTGTTGCACCCGCATTGTCGGTGGCTTTGGCGGTCAGTGCGTAGTTGCCTGCACCAACGCTCGTCCAGGTAAAGCGGTAAGGAGCGCTGGTACTTTCACCCAATTTGGTCGAGCCGTTGTAAAACTCGACTTTGGCGACGGTTCCGTCGGTATCGCTGGCGGTAGCAGTCAGCGTAATAGATGCCGGAGCCGTGTAGGTCGTACCGTTGGTTGGCGAAGTTAGTGACACACTGGGCAATTGATTCGTTGGAGTTCCCGGACAAACGGTGACGGTTTTGCAATACTGGCTGTACCAGGGAGCTGCCGAATAGTTGATACCGACGCACACCTGACCACCCGTGAAACTGGGACCGAAATCGATGCTGGCTTTGCCCGCCTGCGCTGTCGTAATACTTTTCGTCGATCCGGTGCACCACCACGAAAATGTGGTTGCATTGGTCAGTTTGTTTGCATTGACCTCAAACAACTGAACGGTGTTGGGGTACACACAATTGGGTCCGATCAGATCGGCCGTTGGGTCGGAATCGCCCTGGTTGTAAACAAGCACCGTCACCGCGCCGGAAGTCGTTACGGCTCCCTGATTGTCCGTCGCTTTGGCCGTGAGTGTATAGGTTCCGGCGGTCATGCCCGTCCAGGTGAACGTGTAGGGGGCGGTGGCGTCTTCGCCTAGTTTGGTTGATCCGTTATAGAACTCAACTTTCGAAACGCTACCATCATTATCGGTAGCGTTGGCCGCAATCGAAATCGTTGCCGGGAGCGGAAAGGCCGTATTGTTGGTTGGTGACGTCAGGCTGACAATAGGTACCTGGTTGGGAGCCGGGGCCGCTGTAACCTGTACCACCGATGAAGTCAGGTTGCCGTTGCTGATCAGGGCTTTGGCCGTTAACGAGTATGTCCCCTGCGGAACGCTGACAATGGTCCACGAGTAAGGCGCCGTAGCGTCCGAGCCTAGCAGCATTGTGCCGTTGTAAAACTCCACAGCCGTTGCCGAAGCGTTATACACCGAAGCGTTGACAACCAGGTTGGAGCCGATGGTTACGGTCGTGTTGTTGGCTGGGCTGGTAATTGCTACCGATGGCGTCGCCGGCCCAAAATCATCGGCGGGGTTAAGGATACGATCTTTCACCCACGTACCCGACGGACTGGTGTTGTTCCACTGCTGGCCGTTGCAGGCTCCCGAGTTGAGAGCCGCCGATGACTCGCCCGCATCCGAGTAGGTCCAGTTACACCAGCTAATTTTCTGATTGCCCGGATTGTTACCCGCCATCAGATCGAGCCAGGCTTGTCCGTTGTTGAAATCCAGACTTCCGCCACCTGAATACGTGGATGTGCCCCACTCACTGAAAAAGACGGGTAGTTTGTTCGTAATGGACCGAACGTCGTTCTGAAAAAAATGCGAGGCTGCGTAAAAGTGAACCGTGTACAGCAGGTTAGGATAGCTTAGTTCATTACCGATTACATCCTGCGGTCGCTGGTCCCAGTTGGGTGTACCCACCAATACGACGGCGTTGGGGGCGTTTTTTCGAATAGCTGGAATGACCTGCTCCGCGTAGCTTTTGATCTGCGACCAGCTAACACCGTTCGGTTCGTTACAGATTTCGTAGATAACGTGTTTCTTCCCCGCGTTGCGCTGCGACATGATGGTAAAAAACTCAATGGCATCGGCGGTATGAACGTTTGGGTCGCCGGGGTTCAGAATGTGCCAGTCGATGATGCAATAGATGCCGCTTTGCTCGGCCCAGTCAACGATTTGATTGACTTTGGTACGCATTGCTTCTTTGCCGCTCAGGTAACCACCTTCGTCTACGTACATGGCAATGCGCAGCACGTCGGCTCCCCAATCCTTGGCTACGGCCTGCACCGAACTCTGGGTGTAACACTGAGGAAACCATTGCAACCCGTGCGTGCTCACCCCCCGAAGCTGAATGGCTTTTCCGGCCTCGTTGGTTAGTTGAGTGCCTACCACTTTAAGCTGCCCATTGGCCGCCAAAGGCGTTGGTGACTGGGCTACGGCCAACAAACTCGAAAGTAGGAGGCCGAAAATTAGAAACGTACAAATTTTCATAAAAAGAGAATAGTTAAGAACCAGGTGAATTTTATAGGCAATATACTACGGGTGTAAATAAAATGTGGCAAGTCGTGTATTTGCTTAAAGAAAAACACGGCTAATGGATTTCAAGGATTTACGGCAGAATGGTTAAACTTGCGGCTTAGTCTGCTTTTTCTGTCAACGTATCTTATTTCTGCATGAAACTATTCCGCTTCGGCCAGCCCGATCACGAGCATCCCGGCGTTTTGTTGCCCAACGGCCAGCACATTGACGTAACTCATTTTGGCGAAGATTTTGACGAGTCGTTTTTTGCCAGCAACGGCCCCGAACGACTGGCTCACTGGCTTGAGTCACACGCGCAGAACTGTCCCGAAGTGTCGTCCGATGAGCGCTTCGGTCCCTGCATCAAACGGCCATCCAAGATTGTTTGCGTGGGGCTGAACTACGCTAAACACGCTGCCGAAACGAACGCGCCGATCCCGGCTGAACCGATTTTGTTTTTCAAAGCAACGACCGCCCTGTGTGGGCCGAACGATAACGTGGTGATACCGAAGCGTTCCGAGAAAACAGACTGGGAAGTTGAGCTGGCTATTGTTATTGGTAAAAAAGCCAGTTATGTCGAGCTGGACGAGGCTATGGATTACATAGCGGGGTATGCCCTGCACAATGACTACAGCGAACGGGCGTGGCAGCTTGAACGCGGTGGGCAATGGGTCAAAGGCAAAAGTGCCGATACCTTCGCGCCCCTGGGACCGTACCTGGTGACGAAAGACGAAGTCGAAAACCCGAACGCGTTACGGCTGTGGCTCGACCTCAACGGAGAACATCTACAGGATTCCAATACGGATGACATGATTTTCAACGTACCGACGCTCGTTAGCTACATCAGCCAGTTTATGACGCTGTTGCCCGGTGATGTGATTTCGACCGGTACCCCCGCTGGTGTTGGTTTAGGACTGAATCCACAACGGTACCTGAAACCCGGCGACGTGGTCGAACTCGGTATCGAAGGGCTGGGCGAACAGAAACAAACAGCCATTGCTTTTGCCTAACTGTACCGTAGAGGACGGGTATGCGTGTCTGATCTTGCCCCAGGCTGGATACGCATACCCGTCTTTTCATAAACCAAAAGTCTGCTTATGACGATCGATGCGCATCAACATTTCTGGCATTACGACCCGGTTCGCGATAGTTGGATAACCGACGATATGACGGCCATCCGGCGCGATTTTTTACCCGCCGATTTGGAACCCGTTCTGGCCGAACACGGAATCGATGGCTGCGTAGCGGTCCAGGCATCGCAGTCCGAAGAAGAGACGCTGTTTCTGGTCAACATGGCGCAGAATTACGACATCGTCAAGGGCGTGGTGGGCTGGGTCGATTTGCAGTCACCAACCTTGAACGACCGGTTGGAAGCGTTCGCCACCTACAAAGAAATCAAAGGATTTCGGCACGTTGCCCAGGCGGAACCCGACGATTTTCTGGCAACGCCTGCGGTAATCCAGGGTATCCGGCAACTGGCCGCTTTTGATTTAACCTACGACATTCTTATTTATCCTACGCAGCTTAAGGCCGCGTTGCAACTGGTTCGCGCCGTTCCCGAAGTCAATTTCGTGATCGATCACCTCGCCAAGCCGTACGTCAAGAAACAAGAGATCACGCGCTGGTCGAATTTTATGACCGAGATCGCCAAGAACTCGAATGTTTCGTGTAAGCTGTCGGGGCTGGTAACCGAAGGCGACTGGCAAAACTGGAGCAAAAAAGATTTCTTCCCGTACCTGGATTTCGCCTTCGAGGCATTTGGCCCGGATCGGCTGCTGTATGGCTCCGACTGGCCGGTATGTCTGGTAGCGGCTAACTACACGCAGGTCAAAAACGTCATCGAAGACTATCTGCTTCCCTGGGGTGCGGACGTTCGGGCAAAGGTGATGGGGGAGAATGCGGTGAAATTTTACGGCTTAAGCTGACAACTAACGTCAACCATGAATTTACATTTGAATGATAAGATCATCCTCGTCACGGGCGGGGCAAAAGGGATCGGTGAAGGTATCTCAACGGTGCTGGCGGCTGAAGGAGCCATCCCGGTAATCATCGGTCGTAGCGAAGCCGACAATCTCAAAACCGTCGAGGCTATCCGGTCGGCGGGCGGTCAGGCGCACCAGTTTGCGGCTGAACTGACGAAGCCGGAAGACTGCCAGCGGGCGGTTGAGCAAACGTTGGCGCAGTTTGGTCGCATCGACGGACTGGTCAACAATGCCGGTGTGAACGACGGCGTGGGACTGGAAAGCGGTAACTATGAAGGATTCATTGCGTCGATCCACAAAAATCTGGTGCATTACTACCTGATGGCGCACCATGCGTTACCGGCTCTTAAAGCGTCGAAAGGGGCTATCGTAAATATCGGATCGAAGGTGGCCGAAACGGGGCAGGGAAACACCTCGGCTTACGCGGCTGCCAATGGTGGTCGGAACGCACTTACGCGCGAATGGGCCGTCGAACTGCTGCCCTACAGCATTCGCGTCAACTGCGTCATCGTAGCCGAAAGCTGGACACCCTTGTACGCGAGCTGGATACAAACGTTACCCGATCCCGAAGCGAAACTAAAGCAAATCGTTTCGAAAATCCCGCTTGAACAACGGATGACCACTACCGAAGAAATTGCCAATACCGTTGCATTCCTGTTGTCGGACAAATCCAGCCATACTACGGGCCAGTTGATCCACGTCGATGGCGGCTATACCCACCTCGACCGTTCGATCACGGATTAAGCATACCTACGTTTTAAAACCTCCTAAACCCAAAGTCAAGAATGGCTTTACCAACCCCTACGACTCCACTCAAAGTAAAAGACGGAACCAGCGGTAATTACGGCATTGCGTTTGCGCTCGTTACCAGCCTGTTCTTTCTGTGGGGCCTCGCCAACAGCCTTAACGGATCGCTGATTAAGCAGTTTCAGATCGCGCTGGACCTGAACCGTTTTCAGGCCGGCATTGTCGATTTCGCGTTTTACCTCGGTTACTTTTTTATGGCTTTGCCCGCCGGCTATGTCATGCGCAAATTCGGCTACAAACGGGGTATTCTGTTCGGGCTCTTGCTGTACGGTGGAGGAGCCTTCCTGTTCTACCCAGCCGCCGAAGTGCGGGTGTACGGCTTTTTCCTGCTGGCTCTGTTTACGATGGCCTGCGGTATTGCCTTTCTGGAAACGGCTGCCAACCTGTACGTTACGGTTCTCGGAGATCCGAAAAAAGCCGAATGGCGACTGAATTTTTCGCAGTCGTTCAACGGAATCAGTACGATTTTGGGGCCAGTTATCGGTGCGCTGTTTATCTTTTCCAAAACTGAGTACACCCCCGATATGCTAAAGGCTATGGCACCTGCGCAGGCCGAAGCGATTCGTGTCGAGGAAGCGCTTTCGGTGCAGGGACCGTACCTGGTCATTGGTACGATCATTGCCTTCGTAACGCTGTTGTTTGCGTTCACTAAAATGCCGGAGGTTGGTGCTGACGAAGAAAAGGCAGCTGGAAAAACGTCGATTTTTGGTGTATTGCGTCATCGTCATCTAGCGCTGGGCGTTATTGCACAGTTTGCCAACGTAGGGGCGCAGGCGACCTTGTGGGGTTATTTCGTAGATCTCAAACTCGACTTCTCGCGCGACGGACACTGGGCACTGGCGGAAGCGTATATGAACGCCATCAATTCGCTGACGGGCTCGCCAACGGATCTGTCGGCCACGCAGATCGCCGGTTTTCACGCATCGTTCGCATTAGTCCTGTTTATGCTGGGCCGGTTTGTGGGTACGTTCCTGATGGCTCGGGTTCGTCCAAATCTGGTCCTGGCGGGCTACGCATTAGGAGCGGTGGCTATGGTGATCATCGCGATGCTGGCCGGTGGGCTAACTGCCGTTATCGCCCTAAGCTTCACGTATTTCTTCCAGTCGATTCAATTCCCGACGATCTTTGCGCTGGCAACTAAAGGACTGGGCGCTGAATCAAAAATCGCGTCGTCGCTGGTTATTATGAGCATTGTGGGTGGCGCATTGATGCCCCTCGTAGCCGGCGCGTTATTCGTCAACGGAGCGGTGTACGCCTTGCTTGTACCGTTGGTTTGTTTCTCGTTCATCGTCTTTTTTGCCTTGAACGGGTACCGTCTGACCACCGACGATCTTCATAGTTCAACCATTCCCCCCGAAATTGCTCCCTAACCATGCGTTATTGTCTTGCTCTTGATCTCAAGGATGATCCAACCCTGATTGCTGAATACCAACAGTATCATCAGCGCATCTGGCCCGAAATTGAAGCCAGTATCCGAGAATCGGGTATTACTAATATGGAAATCTACCGGCTGGGCAACCGGCTGTTCATGATTATGGAAACGGATGAGACGTTCTCGTTCGAAGCCAAATCAGCCGCCGATGCCGCCAACCCGAAAGTCCAGGAATGGGAAACGCTTATGTGGAAGTACCAGCAGGCGCTACCTCTGGCTAAACCCGGCGAGAAATGGCTCCTTATGGACCGGATATTTGCGTTGTGAGGGTTTCAATAAAGAAGTGGTGAGCGTTCAATAAAGTCGCATAGATGGCTTTATTGAACGCTTTTTCTATTTCAAGAAAGAGCGCTAGTCGTTTGGTTCGATAAAACAGACCAGAGTTTTGCCTTATTGCTTCGTAAGCTTCACCTCCTGCAAACCCAAAGCTGATTCGCTGCTGTAGCCATACCAGCGTCTACTGCTGCTATTGTTTCCTTCTTTCTCTTCAAAGGTTGTGTGGAAGAAGCCGAGCTTTCTGAATAAAAGGGCATTTGTATCGGGAATGGGCGTATTGTAGGCACCAGCCGGATAAGACCATAGACTCATCCGTACTGGTGAACTGTCTACGTTAGAAAGCGTATTTTTTCCATCCACGGCAGTTGAAAGAGTTAGGTAAACCGGATAGGATTTGCCCCCGTAGTCCAGCTGACATACCAGCTCAGTTTTAAAGTCGTAGATATACTGAGGGCTTAACGCATGTTTAATCTGGGTCGGCGATGAAATGGTCAAGGTCGCCAGGTTACGCAAGACCGTGTCCTGGGTGATACCCAGTTCCACGAAATAAGGATTAAAACGCTTCCAGGCAATCGATGTTTCGTCAATAAGCCATTTCCCCGTCAGTTGCCCGGCTCTTTTGGTGAGCAGAGTCTGGCCTAGCTGTACGTTGTCAACAGGGGGAGTAAGTTCAGCTTCTTTCTTGCAGGCAGATAAACCGAAGACGGTACTGACCAAAACTATGAGCAAATGCTTTTTCATGTTTGTGACAGAGAGTAAGGACAAACTAACGAATAGACACCAAATTAACTAATCTTCGTTGCATAACGAACGCTTATGGATTTTGCGGTAGCCGTACATCTTAGAGAAGTCAACTTTACCGTCGAAACAATATTGCCAACGTATTTCTCTTCACAAACCATTCGCCAGGCTCGGATTTCGATTCGTGGGTTTCTGGTAGTTATGGCGCTGCTGCTCGAAAGTTGTTATGCAATAACGGTTGCCCAAAACAATCCAATAGCCCTGCAACACATCTATTTTAAAGATAAAGTTCTAGCCAACAATCTAGGCGGCTTTTGTAAAGAAGTTAAAGCGAAAGCGGTACGCCTACGCGTTACCCGGTGGGACGATGGCTTTTTATATCATCTGTCAAAAATTGAATTTGCCGATTCTATTGAAGATTGGCCGGCTACCCATTGGGGACAATGGCAGGATAAAATCGTGCTGTTTTATTCAGGGGCGGACTTGGACGGAATATGCACGATAACCGATACAGTACCCTACAAGAATCTAGTGTAATACAGCAAAACGATCTTACCGCAAATTCCACCGCCACCTCCCCGTAAATTTGATCCTAAGCACAAGCGAGTTTGGATCAAGTATGGAGCCCTGGACGGATTAGAATGGACGTTCAGGGTTATCAATGGTCGTGAGGTATTCTTTAGAAACAATCAGGGTTACGACTCTGAAGAAGACGTTCCCGACGTTTTGCCAAAGGTTCCAGATGGTGATCTGTAGTAATTCGAAAAGTATGCCCGCTAAAGTTTTTGTCATGCTGACCGGCCCGCCGGAGCGGAAGGAAGCATCTTCGGGGCAGGTAGTCCTTGTAGATGCTTCCTTCCGCTCCGGCGGGCCGGTCAGCATGACAGAACGCCAATGTTAAACATGCCATTTAATACATGCCAAAAGGTCCGTTGCGCAACGGACCTTTTTTGTTGACCGGCGATATGGCGTAGAACTGTATCTTTACGGTGGTTTCCTACTTAACTCCATCAGCTCATGAAGAATTGGCTCTACGGCCTGCTTGCCATTGCTTCCGTTTCGTTCGTTCGGGCACAAACGACGCCCGCAGCCAGCTATGTGCGGGAGAATTACCAGAAGTTTGAATACAAAATCCCGATGCGCGACGGGACAAAGCTGCACACTAACGTTTACGTTCCTAAAGACGCTTCACCGACGAACAAATACCCGTTCATGATGCAGCGGACGTGTTATAGCGTGGCTCCTTACGGCCCCGACACGTATCCAAATGCCGTTGGCCCGTCGGGTACGCTCATGCGTGACAAATACATTTTCGTCTACCAGGACGTGCGTGGGCGCTGGGCTTCGGAAGGGACCTGGACAAACATGACGCCGACCGTAACCGATCAACAACCTGCCACCGCCAGCAAGAAAAAAGGTAAAGCACCCGCCCGTCAGTCGGCGATGGCCGTCGATGAAAGCTCGGATACGTACGATACGGTGGAGTGGCTCCTCAAAAACGTACCGAACAACAACGGTCGTGCTGGACAGTGGGGCATTAGTTATCCCGGTTTTTATACCATTGCCGGAGCCGTTGGCGCTCACCCCGCGTTGAAAGCGTCGTCGCCCCAAGCCCCCGTATCGGACTTTTTCTTCGACGATTTTCACCACAACGGCGCATTCATTCAGGCGTATCTGTTTACCTTCCCGGTGTTTGGTGTTCAGCATCCGCAGCCTACTACGGAAGCCTGGTACAACAATCAGCTCATTAGTACCAAAAGCAAGGACGGTTTTCAGTGGCAGTACGATCTGGGTCCGCTGAAAAATGCTGACAAGTATTACAAGGATAATTTCTTCTGGCAGGAAACGGTCGAGCACCCGAATTACGACGAGTTCTGGCAGAAACGAAGCATCATTCCGCACCTGAAAAACATCAAACACGCGCTGATGACCGTTGGGGGCTGGTTCGATGCTGAGGATCTATACGGTCCGCTCACTATTTACAAGAACGTTGAAAAAAATAATCCCGGCACTTACAACACGCTCGTGATGGGACCGTTCGGCCACGGGCGCTGGTCGCGGGAAACGGGCCATACGCTCCACAGTAACGTTTATTTCGGCGATAGCATTGCGACGTTCTACCAGCGGAATATCGAAGCGAAATTCTTTAACCACTTCCTGAAAGGTCCCGGCGACGGAAAGACGGGCTTGCCTGAAGCGTATCTGTTCAACACGGGCCGGAATGAGTGGAAAACGTTCGATAAATGGCCTGCTGCCAGTGCACAAACCGTGCAGTTCTCGCTGACTAGCGACGGCCAATTAACGCAACAGGCTGGAAACGGGGGTAAGTTTTCAGAATTTATCAGCGATCCATTGAAGCCCGTTCCGTACACCGAAGACAACACGACCACGCAGGGCTTTACGCCGTTCAATTACATGTCGGAAGATCAGCGGTTTGCCAGCCGTCGACCGGATGTGCTGACTTTCCAGACCGATGTGTTGACCGACGATCTGACGCTGGGCGGTGAAATAATGGCTAAGTTAAAGGTGAGTACGACTGGTACCGATGCCGATTGGGTTGTAAAACTAATCGATGTGTACCCACCCGACGAACCAAACCATCCGTACATGCCGAACAAAAACATTACGCTGGGCAACTACCAGCAGATGGTTCGTTCGGAAGCCATGCGGGGACGGTTCCGTAACTCGTTTGAGAAGCCGGAGCCGTTTAAATCGGGCGAGGTAACCGACGTAAATTTCCGTTTGCAGGATGTACTGCATACCTTCAAGAAAGGCCACCGGGTTATGATCCAGGTGCAAAGTACGTGGTTCCCACTCATCGACCGGAACCCACAGAAGTACGTCGATAATATATTCAAAGCTAACGCCGAAGACTTCCAGAAAGCGACCCATCGGGTTTACGATAACTCGGTCATTGAAGTACAGGTGCTGAAATAATGGTTTTTCGACAGGATTTACATGATTGACAGGATTACTTACTGATCTCAATTTAATTAATGAAGTAGAACCTGTTTAGAGTATTCTCTGATTTAGTTTTGACAGGCTGACGAATTGAAATCAATAATCCTGTCAATCGTGTTAATCCTGTCAAAAGATTAATTGTCAGACTATGAAAGCCATCTGGAACGGTGAAACCATCGCAGAAAGCAACGATACCGTCGTTGTCGAAAATAACCACTATTTTCCGAAGGACTCGGTCAAGGCCGATTACTTAGTGGACAGTCAAACGCATACGACCTGTCCGTGGAAAGGATTAGCGTCGTATTACTCGCTGTCGGTCGATGGCAAAACGAACGCGGATGCCGCCTGGTATTATCCTGATCCGAAACCAGCCGCCAGTCAGATCAAAGACCGGGTAGCGTTCTGGAAAGGCGTTCAGGTGGTCGATTAACCATGATCGAGATTCAAAACCTGACCAAACAATTTGCGTCGCATACGGCCGTCGATAACGTTTCGTTGTCGGTCGGGCGTGGCGAAACGCTGGTTCTGCTGGGCACGAGCGGCTGCGGCAAAACCACCACGCTAAAAATGATTAACCGACTGATCGAGCCTACTACAGGCTCGATTCGCGTTGATGGGGTCGATGTCCGGCAGCAGAACGGTCCTGAACTGCGTCGACGCATTGGTTACGTCATTCAGGACGGCGGGTTATTTCCGCATTATACCGTTGCGGAGGCAATCGCTACCGTTCCAAAATTACTGACTTGGGAGGCATCCCAGATTGAGCAGCGAACCCACGAATTGCTGGAAAAACTGCAATTGCCCCAAAACCTGTTGGCGCGTTATCCAGCTGAATTGAGCGGAGGGCAGCGACAGCGCGTTGGACTGGCGCGGGCGTTGGCCGCTCGTCCGCCCGTGGTGCTTATGGACGAACCATTTGGCGCGCTGGACCCTTTCACGCGTCGTCACGTTCGTCGGGAACTGTTCGGATTGAACGAGTTAAAAGAAACAACGGTCGTGCTGGTGACGCATGACGTAGGGGAAGCCCTCGAACTAGCGGATCGCATCGTCCTGATGGACAAAGGCCGCATTGTCCAGATCGGACCGCCCGATGAACTAAGGCAGCAGCCCGCCAACGCGTTTGTCAAGGATTTTATGGATGTCTGATCACAGATGAAGGAAATGCCGCTTCCTGTTCGGCTAACGCCATCGCCGTATTCACGCAACAACTATGCTCGAATTTATACGTCAGAACGCCGATAAATTGCTGGAACAAGTCCTGACTCATGTCGGACTAACGTTTGTTTCGCTGCTGTTTGCCTTGTTGATCGGTGTGCCGTTGGGCATCGGTATTGCCCGCCGTCCCCGACTGGCGAGTGGTGTTTTGGGCGTAGCGGGCGTTTTGCAAACCGTACCGAGTGTCGCACTGCTAGGGTTTCTGATTCCGTTGATTGGTATCGGTGTCTGGCCCGCGCTGGTTGCCCTGTTCCTGTACGCGCTTTTACCCATCATCCGCAATACCTACGTGGGGATCACCGAAGTAAGTCCGTCGGTGAAGGAAGCCGCGAAGGGGGTGGGCATGACCGACCGGCAGGTGCTGACAAAGGTAGAATTTCCGTTGGCCCTGCCGGTTATCTTCGCGGGTGTCCGCACGGCAACGGTTATCAATGTTGGGGTGGCGACTCTGGCGGCTTATGTGGCAGCTGGCGGACTGGGTGAGTTTATTTTTAGCGGTATTGCGCTCAGTAACGTGAATATGATGCTGGCCGGAGCGATTCCCGCAGCACTGCTGGCCGTTGGCTTCGATCTTGCGTTGGCACGCCTACAGCGGTTGTCGGGGAAGCGTTTACGGGTCGGTGCCTTGACGTTCTTGTTGCTGGTGCCTTTTTTATCGGCGTTTTACCTGCTGCCGGGTCGGGAAGATAAGCTCGTTGCCGGGTTTGCCCATGAATTTTACGGTCGGGCCGATGGTTATCCCGGTCTGCAAAAAACGTACGGCTTACAGTTACGTCCTAGGCTCATCGATCAGAATTTGATGTACGAAGCCATCCGCCGGAAACAGGTGGACATCATCAGCGGCTACTCGACCGACGGGCGAATCAAAGCGTATGACCTGCTGGTACTGGCCGATAACCGTCACGCTTTCCCGCCCTACGATGCCGCGCCGATCGTCCGTCAGACGACGCTTAACCGCTATCCCGATCTTGGCCCAACGCTCAATTTACTGGCCGGAAAACTGACCGATTCAGTAATGACTGCCCTGAACTACCAGGTCGATTACGAAAAAAAAGCACCGGAAGCAGTAGCGCGTACCTTCCTGAACCAACTGGGTTTGTACAAAACGCCGACGCCGGGTGAGCGAACCGAGACGGTTGTGATGGGCTCGAAGGTGTTTACTGAACAGTACATTCTGGCCGAAGTGTACCGCCAGCTTATCGAAGGACAGACACAACTCCGTGTAGCCACGCGCACCGGCCTGGGAGGAACGCAAATTTGTTTTGACGCCCTGCGTACGGGTGCGATTGATTTCTATCCTGAATACACCGGAACGGGCTTACTGGTGATTCTGCAACCACCGGCTGACCAGTTAAAAACGCTTCCCATACAGTCGGACTCGGTATACCGATTTGTTCAGCAGCAATTTCTTGACAAGTACCAGCTCAGTTGGCTAAAACCGCTGGGATTCAACAATAGCTACTGCCTGATGATGCGTCGGGAACAGGCTCGCCAACTGGGTATTCAATCAATTGACGACTTAGTGGGTGTACTTACCAAACGACGATAGGGCAAACGATTCAATCAGTATAATTGCATGAGGTGGGTACTTTTGGCAAAAGTTGCCCGTAAATTACCTACTGTTCCGACTCAATGAACGCTTTTTACCGAACCTGTAAAGCCCAAAACTCCGTAGGCCATGCATCGATTATAATTCTTCTAACGGTTCTTCTGCTGGGGCTGAACGGATGCAAAACCAAAGAGATTGCGCCCGTTGAACCAGCCGAACAGCCCCTACCGCTCCCCGCTCCGAGTTGGCAACTTAATGGTGACATCACGCTTGAAAATAAATTTCTATTGGCCGCTCACGCTAATCAAAAGCGGCTGGTGGTTGCCTGTACAGAAGGGTTTTTCCAGTTGGATGCGGGCGATTCGTCTTTTGTGCGAGCGGGAGGATTTGGGCGGATGGTGCCGAGATTAGGAACTAGGGGAAGCGCGAACGTGGGTCTGTCGCTGTATCCGCCCATACTCAGTAATAACCTGTACGTGTCTGTACAAACGGATAAAAAAATAGTAGGGCTGTCGTACATCGGCAATACATTTCAGGAATCAGACTACTACAGTGATAGCGGAGCCGGTATTTATCCTGATCTGTTCGATCCTACAAAAAATCTGACGATTGCGGCTCAAGATTTCCGGTACAACCAACCCTTTGGCGCGTTCAACGAACAGGTAAACACATTACTGTTACATTCCTCACAAGGGGTACTCCTGGTGTCCCGCAAAGACACATCAAAAGTTTTCTCGCTGCTCAAGCCGACCGGAAGCAATTACCAGGAAATGATGAACAACAACTATCGACTGATTCCGATCGCGCTACCCTTAACGGGCACGTACAAAACGTCCGTACGAACTTCTATCGCTGTAGGCGACCACTTTATAGCGACGCCCGGCGAAAGCCTGTTATTCAATGACGTATATCTGTACGCTATTTACCCGGATGGAACGGTTAAAAAAGTGCCTACCCCATCGATTGTCCCCAGTACGTACTTTTTCTACAAAGGCAAACTATACGGCTACCAGCAGTATGATGGCTTACTGGTTCGCTCAACAGACGGAGGGTTTACCTGGCAAAAACTGATCAAAATAAGCTTTAGCAGTAACGTCAATTTTGCGGAGATCGATGGTCGCCTGATTGCGTACGGGCAAAGTCAGGTACTCTTGCTGGACGACGGAACCGAAACGTTTTCGACTTACCACTCAGAAACAAACAAATTCGACCAACTGATCAATACCGGCCTGGCTGGCAACAAGATAACGGGTCTTGCCAGTCTTGGCAAGATGGTTTACGCCACAACATTGAGTGGTTTATATCAGATCAAACTGGCCGATTTTTTCACGAAACAGCCCGCATCGGATTAAGTCGTCCTTGTGTAGCACGGTTTACTTCTTGCTGATGTATCGGTTTCCTTTCACGTAGTACCGGTACGGTAAATCAGCCCCGTATGTGATACCAATCCGTGTGGTCGTTACCATGTCGAAATCGTGCAGGACCGGACCGCGAATAAATAAACTGCTGGTTGTCAGCGAGGCAAAATTGTCTTTCTGCCGGTTGATGCCCATTGAAATCGTCAGTTTACCCGGACCGTTACAAAGATTGCGCTGACCGTCGGCGGTAGTCGGGTCAATGGTGTTGTTGCGGTAGCGCTCAAAGCCCGTTTTGAAGGCTTCGTTGCGTCGAATGCCCATCAGGTCGATTCCTTCCGTTGGCTCCAGCGCGCGGACCAGTACGGCTTCGCCAATACTTTCCGGTCCGGTTACGATGTTGATGCAGTTGTGGTGGTTATAGATCTGATAAACGTACAGCGTTCCGGCGGGGCCGAACATAGCGGCATTGCGGGTCGTTTGCCGACGGTAGGCGTGGCAGGCCGGGTCGCCGGTGATGTAGCCTTCGGTTTCGACAATGATGCCAGCAGTTGTCCCTTCCGGGCTTTCGTGAACCAGCTCGCAGCCAAGCAGCAGCTGGGCCAGTGTCAGCGTATCATGCGATTGGTAAAAATCAAGCGGAAGCTTTTGCATGGCTGCTTAGATCACATTCATGGTCTGCTCCTTGATTTTTTCCAGCTCGTCTTTCATCTGGACCACGAACCGCTGAATAGCCGCATCGTTGGCTTTGGAACCGATGGTATTGATCTCGCGACCAATTTCCTGCGAAATGAAGTTTAGCTTCTTGCCGTTGGCTTCTTCGCTCGACAAGACTTCCAGAAAATACGCCAAATGACTTTTCAAGCGAACCTTCTCTTCCGAAATGTCAAACTTTTCGACGTAGTAAACCAGCTCCTGTTCGAAACGATTCTGATCGAAGGTTTCGCTATCAAGCAGTTCCTTGACCGAGTTACGCATCCGCTCCCGAACCGCCGGAATCCGCCGAACGTCCTGCTGTTCAACATCGGCCAGCCGGTCCGTAATGGTTTGAATATACTCCTGAAATTTGCTTTCCAGAACGGCTCCGTCCTGCCGACGAAACTCGTCGCACCGGCGAATGGCTTCTTGTACCGCAGCTTGGATGGTTGCCCAATCGGATGCATCGGAGGTGGGGTCCACTGATTCGGTTTGGTACGCATTCGGTTGTTGGAGAGCAAGTTGCAAAACGTCGCTGTCCGAAACGCTCATGAGCATACCATTGGCCGTTTCTTTCAGATCAGCGACATAAGCGCCGACCAGCGGCCGATTGATCGTCACGCCGGGTTTTACGGCGTTGGTACGGGTCAGATTAATCGATAACTCAACTTTACCTCGCTCCAACTGCTGCGTGAGTAACGCCCGCAACTCGATTTCTTTGTCGGAAAACTGCCGGGGAATGCGGCAATAGATGTCCAAAAATTTAGAATTGAGCGTTTTTACTTCGGCCGTTACAGACAGGCTACCAGCCTCTACTGTTGCGTTGCCAAAGCCGGTCATGGATTTAAGCATTTGTGAATTGGTTAAAGTTTTTGGTACGTAGCCAGTCGGTCAGGAACCAGGTGTTCATATGACGAACGGCTGCGTACCAAAAACAGTGCATTATTTTTCCGTCGGTTGTTTTTTTAGGGCATTCGCTTCGAGGTCCGCAAACTCTTTGCGCTGGCGAGCCACATCGACGGCTGTATAAATAGCTTGTAGCATGGACGTTTCGTTCGCCTGATTTTTACCGGCAATGTCGTAAGCCGTCCCGTGGTCGGGTGACGTTCGGACGGCGGGCATACCGGCTGTGAAGTTCACGCCATCTTCAAACGCAATCGTTTTAAACGGAATCAGGCCCTGGTCGTGGTACATAGCCAGTACCGCATCGAACTTCCTGTAGCTTTGGGTGCCAAAGAAACCGTCGGCGGGGTAGGGGCCAAACACCAGTTGTCCTTTGTTGCGCCACTCGGTAATAAGCGGTTTAATGATTTCCTGTTCTTCATTTCCCAGCAGACCTTCTTCGCCCGCGTGTGGATTGAGGCCAAGTACCGCAATTTTGGGCTTATCAATGCCGAAATCCTGCCGTAACGACTGCATCATCATCGTAAGCTTCTGCGCAATTCGTTCGCGCGTCACGTTTTGACGAACTCGACCCAGCGGAATATGCCCCGTTACGACGCCGACCCGCAGGTGTTCACTGACCAGAAACATCAGGTTGTCCTGAACGCCAAATTCCTCTGCCAGGTATTCGGTATGGCCCGGAAATTTAAATTCCTCTGACTGGATGTTGTACTTGTTGATCGGGGCCGTTACGAGCGCATCCAGCTTACCCGCTTTCATGTCGTCAACAGCACGTTGCAGACACGCTAGAGCGGCTTGTCCGGCTTCGGGCGTCACCTGACCGGGCTGAATGTCCTGATTCTGATCGGGCCAGCACGTAATCACGTTGGTCATCTTATGGCTGATCTGCCCAATGGTCGGCGCTCCGTTCAGGTTCCAGTCTTTCAGGTTCAATAGGTTGCGATACCGGTTCAGCACCCGCATGGACCCGTAAATGACGGGCGTGCAGATTTTCTGTAGCCGGTTGTATTGCAGGGCTTTCAGGATCACCTCAGGCCCAATACCGTTGTAATCGCCCAGGCTGATACCAATAACCAGCCGATCTTCGCGCACGACTGATCCGGCATCGCGCGGACCCCGATCCTGGGCTCCCTGTTCCCGCTCAGAACGGCCTATTGCTTCGGCCTGCTGAGCCGCTGCCGCACTCGACTCCCGAGGATCAATGTTTCGGTCGCGATTCCCGTTGTTACGATCCCGGTCGTTCGGGCGTGTATCGTTACGGGAATTTTGCTGGCCGTTCTCATTGGCGACTCGTTCGGGCGTTCCGGTCTCACGCTGGTTACGATTAGGTGCATTGCCGTCGCGCTGACCGCGGTTGGGGGCACCCTGATCGCGGGAGCCACGGTCGGATGATCCGGCTTCCCGTTCGTTCCGTTGAGTACGTACGTTTTCATCCCTGGAACCGTTGGACCGGTTGTTCGGCTGACGATTGTCCCGCTGGCTGAACTGTCGCTGATTGGGCTCCCGCTGGTTGTTGGGACGCGGGGGTGTTTCTGGCTGGTCAGCCGCTGGCGTTGCCGGGGCTGACTGAGTATCGGTTGGCCGATCATCCGGTGCAGGACCGGTGGTCGGGGGCGTACGTGTTTCGTTTGGCTCGTCGGATTGGCGTTGTTCCATCTACTTTTGTTAGTTTCGCCAACTAGTTTGAAGGAACGTCGGATGTTGAACAGCCGCTTCTGAATACGTTCAGGCGGCTGCGATTACCCAGCGTTCCATGTCTGTAATTGCCGCAAGTTACGAAAACCCTACGGATGTCCCAGAATCAGCGTTCTATTCTCATTGCCGACGAAATGCACCCGTCGCTTTTTGCCATGCTCGACGAAGCGGGCTTTGTGTACGATTATCAACCCAAAATCACCCGTGAAGGGTTGCTGGAGCGGTTAGCGTCCTTTGACGGACTCATCATCCGAAGCAAAACAACGGTAGACGAAGAAATTTTTAGTAGAGCACCAAACCTGCAATTCATTGGCCGGGCCGGGGCTGGTCTTGATTTAATTGACCTCGACGCAGCCGAACGACGGAATGTTCGGGTGTTTCATGCGGGTATGGGCAACCGCGATGCCGTCGCGGAACACATGGTTGGTATGCTGCTGGGGTTACTGGCGAATATCGTCAAAGCGGATCAAGAAGTTCGGCAGGGAATCTGGGATCGCGAAGGAAATCGGGGCTACGAACTCGGTAGCCTGACGGTTGGCTTGCTTGGGTATGGCAACAACGGCAGCGCGACGGCCCGGCGGCTCAGCGGCTTTGGGTGTCGCGTGCTGGCCTACGATAAATACCTGACCAACTACGGCGACGCGTTCGCGCAGGAAGCTTCCCTGGAGCAGATTATCGCGGAAGCCGATGTGCTGAGCCTGCATATCCCGCTGACCGACGATACACGGATGATGATCAACGATACGTTCATCGACCGTTTTGCCAAGCCGTTCTACCTCATCAATGTCGCGCGGGGCGAGATAACGTCGCTGGCTGCTTTGGTTCGCGGATTGGAAAGCGGCAAAGTGCGGGGAGCTTGTCTGGATGTTCTTGAGAACGAAAAGTTGAGCAAGCTCACCCCTGACCAACAGGCTTCGTTCGATTACCTGCGTCAGTCGAATCGGGTTATTCTTACACCACATATCGCAGGCTGGACGCACGAAAGCTACGTTCGTATTAACGAGGTGTTAGTTAGCCAGTTAGTGGCGGGGTGATTAGTTTTTAGTGCGGACAATATGTCTATGTCTGCGTTACGGTTGCCATGTAACGCAGACATAGACATATTGTCCGCACACAAGAGAAAGGTATTTGGGACAACCGTGGCGCAGGTTACTTGGCGGGCGTAAAATTCGCGCTGCTGCACGTGGTTCCTGCTTCGTTAGTCAGGCAGATCTGACCAGTGACGACGCCCGCCGGGACCGTTACGATGAGCGAGCTACCCGACAGCCGGAACGTAGCCGCAGCCGACGTACCACCGTTGAATTTGACAGTGGTTACGCTGGTCAGATTGAGCCCGGTGATGGTAATTTCGTCGCCTGCCTTCGCTGTCTTGGGCGAAAAATCGCTGACACTTGGAAGGTTAATAACCGTAAAGGCATCCGTGAGCGTGGCATCATTCGTGGTATTGACCACGCGAATCGGGCCGGTTTTTGCATCATCCGGTATAATGATCCATCGTTCCGTCTCTTCGTTTTTGCCGCCGTCGGCAGCTGCGCTGGTTGAGCCGGTAAAGAAAAACTGCGCATTCTGAAGGTAATTTCCGCGTACCACAATACGGTCGCCCGCGCGGCCCTGCGCCGGAATAAGAGCGCTGACTACTGGTTTCTGAACCACGACCAGTGTTTGACTCGTAGCGGTTCCCGCCCGGTTTATGACGGTCACTGGTCCGCTGACCGCATCGGCGGGTACGCTGACGACCAATTGGGAACCCTCGACGCGGCTAGTAATAGGAACGGTAATGCCACTAATTCGTACTTCGGTAATGCGGTATAAATTCTGGCCCGTGATCGTGATGGGTTGCAGACGTACCTGACGAGTTGGGCTTACAGCCAAGTTGGAAGGGGCAACGTAATAAAGGAACGGGTCCGATGCACTGGCGTTGCCGCCGACGCTGTTGACCGAAACCGTTAGCTGAGCCGATGCGCCCAGCGCCGGTACGGTTGCTTCCAGCTGGGTATCACTGATTACGCGGAAAGGAACCGACACTGTCCCAAACAGTACCGCCGAAACGTCGCGTAGGTTAAGACCCGTTAAAATAATTTTGTCGCCCGATATGCCGTCGCGCGCGCTCAGGTTGGCTATGGCCGGTTGCAGGATAATCTGGAGACTATCGGCGCTCGTTGCTACTAATTTTTCGAAGACCGTAACCGTCACTTTGCCCGATGTAGCATTCGTTGGGATGATCGTACGAATCTCGGTGTCTTTAATGGTCGTCTGGTTGCGGTCGGTGGCTAAACCATTGATGCGTACCACGCCATCCAGTAGGTTCTGGCCCTGGATGATCAGTTCCGAACCGGGTTTGGCCTGCTTGCCCGACAAGCTCGTAATCTGCGGGGTTCCGGCAACAATAAAGCTGGACGATACCTCTCCACCTTTGGTGGTAATGACGAGGCTGAGTGGGCCGCGTGGCATCTTGTCCGGTACGATAAGCGTGAGCTTAGACGCTGAACTGTCTTTAACAATGGCTGGCGTCTGTTCGAACCGAATCTCCTGTACCTGATTCAAATAATTTCCCGTGACGATTACTTCCGAGCCCGGCAGTCCATTGGCTGGAGTTATAGAGGCAACTGACGGTGGAGGTTGGAGAACATTAAGCGGCAGCGGGTCTGAAATGCCTTCACTGGTTTGCACGCGAACCTGCGTTATGCCGGGTGAAACAAGCGGAATCTTTACCCGAATGCTTTGCTCCGACGCGCTAACAACCTGCCCTGCTACAACCGACGTAGCCGAAGTAAACGTTACCGTGGGCTCGTTGCCAAATTGATACCCGCCGAGGGTAATTTCCTGACCGACAAAGGCTTCTTTGGGCAAAAGCGATGTCAGCTCAGGGGGGGCATTCTTAACGCGGCAGGCCGAGAGACCCAGTAGCAAAAAGAGAAAAGCAATAATGACCGAACCTGACTTCATAACTGGCGGAGGGCTGTTTTGCCCGGCGCAACCATTTGTTGCTGCGTAGTAAAAGTAGCCAATTTTACTGTCTAAAAACCATTTCTTACCAAAGCCTGTTAGCAATAGTGTACGGCAAATAGACTAGAACACGCGAAAGTACGACTCATAATTCGTTAATCTATTACCAGTTGTACAGTATCCGTTATTCATAAAACACGAATGAACTACCGCAGCCTGAAGTCATCGAATTTATTGAAAATTACAACGCTAGGCGAACTGAAAGCCGCGGGGTATACGTCCCGATCTATTAAACAGGAATTACGCGATAACCTGATCGAACGGATACGGGATAAAGAAGTTGTTTTCCCCGGTATCTGGGGGTACGAAGATACCGTAATACCCGATGTGGAGCGGGCTATTTTGTCGATGCACCACATCAATTTGCTTGGTCTGCGCGGACAGGCCAAGACGCGCATTGCCCGCCTGATGGTCAATTTGTTGGACGAATATATTCCCATAGTTGCCGGGTCTGAACTGAACGATGATCCGCTTCAGCCTTTGTCGCGCTTTGCCCTGGATTTGATTGCCGAAAAAGGCGATCAGACACCCATAACGTGGCTGCACCGGAACGATCGCTACACCGAGAAACTGGCTACGCCCGATGTGTCGGTAGCCGATCTGATCGGTGATGTGGACCCCATCAAGGCGGCAACGCTTAAGCTGCCGTACTCCGACGAACGGACGATCCACTTTGGGTTGATTCCACGTTCGCACCGCTGCATTTTTGTGATCAACGAGTTGCCGGATTTACAGGCCCGTATTCAGGTATCGCTGTTCAATATTTTGCAGGAAGGGGACATCCAGATTCGGGGTTTCAAACTTCGGTTGCCGCTCGATATTCAGTTTGTGTTTACGGCCAACCCCGAAGATTACACAAATCGGGGCAGTATCGTGACGCCGTTGAAAGACCGGATCGATTCGCAGATTGTGACGCACTATCCGAAATCCATTGAAATCGGGAAGAAGATTACAATGCAGGAAGCGATCGTTAAGACCGAGCAAAAGGGAATGGTTAAAACCAATGACCTGATTACCGATCTGATCGAACAAATCGCACTCGAAGCGCGGGAAAGCGAATACGTCGATTCAAAAAGTGGCGTGTCGGCGCGGATGACCATTTCGGCTTACGAAAACTTGCTCTCTTCTGCCGAACGTCGGGCGTTGCTGAACAGCGAAAAAGAAACGTACGTCCGTATCGCCGATTTGTACGGCGTTGTGCCTGCTATTTGCGGGAAGGTCGAGCTGGTGTACGAAGGCGAAGTGGAGGGCCCCGTTATTGTGGCGCAGAACCTGATCGGGAAAGCGGTGCGTACGCAGTTTTTACAGTATTTCCCCAATCCGGAGAAAGCCAAAAAAGATAAGCGAGGTAATCCGTACAAGAAGATTACGGACTGGTTTGGTGATGGCAATATCATGGAGATCTTAAGCGAACTCACCAACCGCGATTACGAAGCCCGGCTACGTACGATTGATGGCTTGGACGATCTGGTTGATCAATTCCATCCACGATTGAGCAAGCCCGAAAAGCTATTTATGATGGAATTTGCCCTGCACGGTCTGGCTGAGTACTCACTCATTGGCAAAAAAGCGCTCGACACGGGTCAGCAATTTAAAGACCTGCTTGGTTCCATGTTCAATCCGGGAAAGGATTTCGGTGAAGAAGAGGAAGAAGATGATGATGACGACAGCCGGTACTAACGCTGTCTTATAAAAAAAGGGAAGGGTCGTTTCACAACCGGAGAAACGACCCTTCCCTCTTTTTGCAGTGAATGAACCGACATAGGCTAACTCGTTGAACCAGTAGGCTAATTGTGGTCGCGTAGGAGTAGTAAACGACCTTCTATAGACGGTTTGTTTGGAATTGGCCGTAGGGTGTACGGATATACGCCTGTCGGTAACGCATTACCGTTTGACGTTCCATCGAATGGTTGCTTGTAGCCATTTTTGGATAGGTAAACAACTTCGCCCCACCGGTTGAAGATCGTTACAACCGCATCCGGGAAAGCTTCAATACCGGGCAAGCGCAACACATCGTTCATGCCATCGCCGTTGGGGGTAAATGCGTCAGGTACCCAAACCCGTTCAAACACGGTAACGTGAATGGTGTCCTTTGCTTCGCAGCCACTGCTGTTTTGAATAGCAATGGTATACGTTATGTCATCCAGGATGTTTGTAATTGTTGGATTAGCGGCATGATCGTTGTCCAGATAAGTAGACGATACCCATTGAAACTGATTCGGATTGCCGGTATAAACGGGGTTGAAGGTAAAGGTGTTTCCCTTATAAGTTATCAGTGAATCGGTTAGTTGAATCGTTGGCACCGGGGCTACAATCGCCCTACGGGTGGCTACTGTGCCGGGGCACTCGGGCGCTGCTTTTACGGTATAAGTTACAACATGGTTGCCAACACCGGCAGTCTGGGCGTTGAATTCAGACTCTGCAACGCCTACTCCGGCGTATTCGCCACCGGGAGGACTACCCTGTAGGGCAACCATCGGTACGTTGGTACCGCACATATCGGCAATAGAATCCAAGGTGACTGTTACCGGAGGAATTTGTTCCAGCACAAAGTCGGACGCAGTACCCGTACATCCGTAGGTATCTGTGGCGGTGAGGCTATAAACGCCAGCCGTTGTGGCCGTATAAGTCGGGTCCGTTATCCCTGAAAGCAGTTGTCCATCTTTTTGCCAGCTATAGCTGATCCCACCGCTTCCCGTTAGTGCCATCGTCGATTGGGGACAGAGCCGTTGCGAACCCGTTGCCGATTGAATAAGGGCCTGTACTGCCGGAGACCGATTCGCAGCAAACGTATCGGTTCGTGTTACACAACCCGTACTCTGTTGCTTTAGGGCGACCCAGTAATTTCCCGGCTGGCTGACGGTGATCGAATCCGCTGTTTTGCCCGAAAGGGGCTGCCCGTTTTGGTACCATTGGTAGGCGGCATCCGTACTCCCGACAACCTTCATCTGAACGGAACCCGTCGTCGCGCACAAATGACCCCCTGCGAATAACTTCCCCTCAGCGCCAACAACCCTGATGGTAACGGGCTCCGAATTGCCCGTTTTGCTACAGGCCACTTTTTGCGAAACGACAACGGTATACTCGCCCGCTTCACGAATCGTTAGCGACGGTTTCGTGGCATTCGCCAGATTAATTCCGTTTCGACGCCACTGGTAGTTCCAGCTTGTATTCGCCGTTGCCTGAATCACTATGGAGTCGCCCCGGCAAATGGTTGCATCACGTAAGCCCAGGGTTCGGTTCTGGAGCTGAACGGTGGGATCGGGCACGGTAGATGGGGGACAGTCGACAACCAAGAACTGAAAGTCGCGCCGAACCTCGCCAATCTTAACGCCGTTGCGGTATTCCTCAACTTTTACGGCAAAAACAAACAAGCCTAGCTGGCTGGCGGTCACGGAGAGTTGACCCGTTCGTTCATTGATGGACAGAGACGGACTACCGGGTATTGCATTGGTCGCATTGAAACCCGACAACCAGGTGACATCGGGGTAGGGACCGGCTGAAACGATGCTCTGGGCATTGTTTTGCCCCGTTCTGCCAGATCCTTTCTGGTCTAGCGGGGTTACGAGCGAATAACGCAACTCATCACCATCGGGGTCGGTGGCGCTGAATGGAAAGGTAAACGGCTCGCCCAGACAAAGGTATTCGCCATTGATGGGCGCAAAGCGGGGAGAGGAGTTGTTGAATGCGGTGCCGTTTTGTTGTAAAGCCGGAAATTCAAGGTAGAATGTAAAACCGATTTGACTTGGATCGCTGATATTGTTGATGCCCGCGTTGCGGTTGCGGGTCTGGTATGACATGTAATAACCCTCCGAATCGGTGTAAGCAGAAGGCGTAAGTTGGATATCACCCTCGTAGGTGAAAACGACAAATTTTAAATTACGCATCTCTGCGCAGTACTCATTGCTGTAAATGACGCGCTGACGCGCTGCTGATTCCCGGACGGTAAAGGAAAGCATCAACGTGTTGTCCCGTTTTCTGAAAATACCCAGGTTGCCCGTGTTTGATTGCCGGGCAATACCCTGCGTACCATCTTCCAGGTAGTTTGTTACGATAACCTTAAAATGGCCAGGCACATCGCCAACCGCCTTCATTTCCAGTTGCCCACCAACCTGATGCGTTGCCCTTGACCTGAGGGGAAGTGTAAGCGTAAAAAATCCCAGTAAAACCAAAAACGTAGATGTACGCATAAGCAAGTTGAGATAATGCGATTCATTCGTTGACGTACGGTTACTTTATGCACCATGCCGACTCCCATTTTAGGAATGTAAGCATCGACTTTGAAGACTGTTGCTAGGCGTCGGTGGTTCGCCTTTGAATGACTTTGAAAATAGGTGTGCTTGCTTTAATGATAACCTGGAAATCCCTAAACTCCACTTCGTAAGAACCTGTGGCGTAGCGTGATAAACCTTAAATCAAACAGTACTGTTATACGATAGGTCTACTTCTAGTGAAGATACCACTTATCGATGAGTATACCGTCTGCTTGGGCATTAAACTGATTTTACTGTCACAATTGGTAAGTGGTTATGTAAGTAAGTCCAACGTGCGGGTAGTTACGGATGAACGCACGAGACCGGCCTTACCACCAGCCTCTTCTGTTGCTCAGTACGTTGATAATGAACCGTTCGTTGCGTTGTTCCGGGGAAAAAGTGGGAAGAAGCCTGCTAAAATTGTCAGTAGGGAAGCATCAACCACAATCGAGCCTCCTCCGTGTCGGTGAAATAGCGGCTTGTCAGCGTATCGTTCAGCGTTGTGGACGCGCGTAGTATTAAATCTGCTCCTAACTTTCCGAACTGGTTGGCATCATTCAGGACAACGGCTATCCGAACGTTATGCTGTAGCAACACGACGGCTTTCGGTAGCCAGTGCTGGATAAACCACTGGATGTCGGTGGGGTTAAATATACGTAGCTGCCGGAGGTCAATCAGCCAGCGTTTGATCTGGTGATGTCTGGCCAGCGATAGGGTAAGTTGCGAACCTTGCCGAAAGCTTTCGCCGGAGGGGATATTCACCCACTGTTGCTGTAATAAATGCACCCCACATTCGACTACGATTGTGAGGTGCTCATTCTGGTAGGATTTCATGGGGCTGCGGCAAAGGTCAGCTAACGAATCGGGGAGGCCACAAACACGACGTCTTTTTCTGAAAATGCGCGTTGCAGTTCGACTTCGGCAAACCGGTAGGCGTACATGTATTTATCGTTGTTATCGTGGATAAGCCCCATATCTTCGAGTTGCACCACATTGTTCCAGATGCGTTGCAGACTGCCGTAAAACTCGTCATCTGACTGCGAGAGGAGGGATTGCAGGGATTGCGCAGAGGGCGTATTTCGGTTGGCTTCCTGGTTGATGGATGGACGTTGCATCTTCTGGCTTATTCAGTTTGGCCGCTGTTTCTCGGTTTAAGAAGTAACGTACATCTTTCGCATCTGATATGGGTTTTTGAGGGGGCTAGGCTGCTTTTAAGGTCTTTTAACGATCCCGCAGTCGTTGAAAAAAGTGCTGCCTCGTCGCCGTAAGCTGTGGTCGTAGCGTACAGCGACGATGGCAACCGATTAACACGCTGCTTGTAAGAATGAATACGTGATTGGACGAAGGCCCGTTGCAATGATCAACGCATGTGTCGAGAAAGAGCCGAATTGTAGCGACATTTAGTTTTTGGTACCTGCCGGAGACCCACCTCCGCTGTCGCCACCGCCTTCGCCTTTTACATCGTCGTTATTGACCGACCGGCCTTTTTTACGAGGGGCTTCGAACGTCATTTTGCCAATACGATACGTAAACGTCACTTTTACGTTCCGGTTGATTAACCGCATAACGCTTACCTGCGACAGTTGTGGTGAATTAAACTCCGAACGCATCTGAACACCTTGCCCAGCAAAGTTTTCGGCGGCCAGACCAATACTGCCCCGCTTATTGTTCATGTCTTTTCGGATACCGAGCGAGTACATGTACATACTCCCCATCTGACCCTGTAGCTGCGGCATCGGCCCCCGAAAGAAACTGAATACCTGAGCGCTCCATCCTTTATTTAGTTGAAGCTGACTCATTAGTCGCCCGCCCAGGCTGAAACCCGTATTCGTGATCGTAACGGATTTGCCGTCTGCGCCATGCCCTGCATGTACATGTAGTAACCGTCGAAACCACCGTTTACGCTCCATTTGGGGGTGATGTTGACGTTGGCAAATACGTTGGCACCGGTTGTGCGCTGAATGCCGATGTTCTGAAAGGTCGTGATGATTGCACCGGCCAGCGTGTCCGACGGCAGACGAATCTGCGTGATGGCGTTGTTGGTCAACCGACCGAACAGGGCGACATTTAGGTAGGTCTTCCTGATATTTGTACCCATACTTAGCTCCACATTGTCGGTTAGTTCAGGACTGAGCAAGGGATTCCCGACCATGATATTCTGGGGGTTAGCCGCGTTGAAGTTGGGGTTCAACTGTTGCAGACCGGGACGTTGGATTCGCCGGTTGTATCCCGCTTTTATCGTCGTTCCCTTGACGGTTTTGGATACGTTGACGCTCGGTACCAGATTGCTGTAGGCCGGAATCGGTAAGGCTACATTCTCACCTGTTTTGGCCGTAATACTGGTGTGCTCGTAGCGGGTACCTACCTTAAACGAATATTTATTTCGGGTGACAAAGGTGTACGACACATAACCCGCGCCAATCATTTGCTGGTAGTTGAGCGAACCCGCCGGATTGTTCGGGTCAAGAGTAAACCGGTCCGACGAGCCGGTAGCTACCTGGTATTCATAGTTGCTGTTTACCTGCCGCATAATTCCTTTTGCGCCAAATTCGAGCAGCTGACTTTTCCCGATCGGGGTTTGGTAATCGGTCTGAACCGTCGTTTCCTGATTGACGTTGCCGTTTATGTTGCGCTGCCGATTGGTTAATTCACCCGCTTGGCCAAACAAGTCGGCGTAGAAGTTATTGGTCAGGTTAGTACGGCTGTATTGCGTTGAGATCGACCATTCCTGTTGAGGCTTAAACTGCCGGACGTAATCCACGTTCATGTCTACGGTGTTCGACAGATCTTTGCGATCTACGTTGCGGTTCGTTATTCCCGTCAGGATGCCATCGGTAAACAGATTCGTCAACTGATTTTGCTCCTGTACGAAATTGCGCGTTCCGTACCGAATGTTGGCCGTCAGCGATTGGTTCTTTGCAATGTCGTAATCAAAGCCCAGCGTGTACTGACCAAACAAAGGCTTATCATAAGCGGAGGCTTCCTGATTGGAGCGAATCGACCGGCCATCAACAACCGTTGTCTGGTTCAGGCTCGATGTTGCCCGGTTGTACATAGCTCGCCCGAAGCCGCTTAAACTAATGCCTAACTTTCCCTGTCTGTACGAACCGTTCAGTCCCAGGTTTGAGCCACGAATGCCCGCACCTGCATCGACGTTAAGTGTAAGACCGTGTAGCGTATTTTTCTTCGTTACGATGTTGATGATACCACCTGCTCCTTCGGCGTCGTATTTGGCGGAGGGCGATGTAATCACTTCCACCGTTTTGATCATGTCGGCGGGTAATTGCTTTAAGGCATCGGCTACGCTGCTGGCGACAATGGTACTGGGCTTGTTGTTGATGAGCACCCGAATGTTCTGACTACCCCGTAGCGATACATTGCCGTCGAGATCAACCGATAACATCGGGACTTTTTTGAGAATATCGGTTGCGTCGCCCCCTTTAGCAGTCAGGTCTTTTTCTGCGTTATAGACGAGCCGATCCACCTTTTCTTCCAATAGCGCTTTCTGACCAACAACCTCTACTTCACCAAGCGTCTTGGTGTCGGCGGGTAAGGCCACCGATCCTACGCTGAGGTCAGATCCCCGCTTTACGGATAGGAGCGCCGATTCAATCGATTTGTAGCCAATGAATGAGTATTGAAGCCGGTAGTCGCCGGGAGCCAGTTTCGTGAGCGCGAAATGTCCTTTGTCATCGCTGGTTGTCCCGTCAATGGGTTTGCCAGTTTTGGCGTTCAGCAGCGCAACGGTGGCATACTCGACGGGTTTACTGGTAACGGAGTCTAGTAGAATTCCCGAGATTTTGCCATTACCCCGTGGCTGTTGAGCATCGGTTGCATTGTCGTCGCTCCCAAACGTCTTTCGCTGGCGTTCTTCCTGATTGCCAAACCCGCCACCGGGCGGAGGACCGCCTGGCCCTGGCCCCATTTGAGCCAGACTCAGGGAAGAGATTAATAAGCCGGTACAAACCAGAAGAAGGTGAGTGTAAGTGCGCAACATGCTTGTTTTCGTTATCAACAAGACAAAAAAAGCAAGCAATCGAAGCAGCTAAAAACGAGTGCCGAGACAGACCCAAAATGTGCCGACGAAGAAGAGGTAAGAACCGGGTTTGGTAAAAACACAAAGGCCAGCAACTGTAAAGCTTGCTGACCTTTGATAAGTAAAAAAACGTTGGCGCTTACAAACCCGACGTCAGATACAACTGTACCTTCATCTGATCGTTTGGCCGCTGCTGGTTGCCTAACGTGACTCGCTGAATCAGGTTTTGCAGCGATAAGCCGTTTTGAGGATCAGGGGAAAACGTCAATAATAAGGGTCGGTTCGGTACTCTACCTCGAATCAACTGATTCATATAGTATGTTACGTCGAACGTATATGTATCATTCAACGTCAACTGGCTCTGGTCGTAAATGTAGTTGGCCGTGGCTGCTGCCAGTCCCGAAGCCGCTCCGGGAACGGCTGTAATAATCTCATTCTGGCTGTTTATTTCGTATAAAGCCAGTGTCGTGAACGGAGCCGCATTATCGCGCAGGCTATTGCGAACCGGACTAACAACCAGAACGGCACTATTGATGCCTGCATAGTTGGCGGGTAGCGCAAACTGGTTAATATACGGGAGTTCAATACGCGTCTGCAAACCGGCTCCCCAGGAGATAAACGAGGTGTTATCGGTTAAACGACTGCTTACCGCATCCGAGCGACTGCGCAGGGCGCTAAGTGGCGTTCCTGTACGATTATTACTCAACTGGGTGAAATAGACCGAGTTCGTCGTAAACAAAATGTTTTGACTGGCTGGAGCCGTTCCTGTGGATGTTGGTTCCGTGGAGTGGTAATAAAGCCGAATACCGGTAGCTGCGGAATTCCGGGAGTTAAGAATACCTCTGAAACAGTTCGTAGTTGACGGAGTGACAAACGCAAACCCTGGTATATAATTTGCCAAAGTTGTCTCGTCATTTATCTCGCCTGAAACTATTTTAGAATAAAACGATTGAGCCAATGCATCCGGAAAGCGAAGCCGAATGACGGAAGTACCCGTTACGGATTGCGGACCAATCGTTGTCTGCAAAAAAGGCTTGGTTTCGTAATCGGCAGTACTGGTGGTATAATACGTTCGTTCACTGACAAGCGGTCGGGTCAACCGATGGACATTTAATGCAAAGGTATTTGTCGTATCGCCGTAGGTAAAAGCAACACCAAGTTCCAACACCACGGAATCCAGCTGAATATTCGTTAGTGAAGCCAGCGAATTGGATACGTAGTTCAGCGAGGCAAAGCTCTTCGCTGTCATCTGCCCCGTTTGAGCGTCCGTCCACTGACCTACGACAAGCGCCCCGCTGCTAGACGTAGCAAAAGAATCCACCCTCAGTACGGTAGAGGCCTGAACCGTTATCGTATCAATAGGTTGAACCAATAATCCCTGTGGATTAATGACCGACTGCCCAACGTTAAGATCACCCGATTGGCAGGCAACAACTATAAAACCGGTCAGCAGCAGCAAACCGGCGTACCAAAGAGTACGCATCATAAAAATCAGGGAATGTTAACGCCTAACTGGCGCAATTCGTCATGAGTAAGAGTTGGCAGCTCTTTGTCTCGTTCTAACTTCTCGACGGCTCGTTCGCCAACCCGCCGAGCTTGGTCTTCGTTGGCAAAGCCAACCATACCAGGAACGCCCGGTATGGTTGGCTGATGAATGAATGCTTTGCCGTTATTCACTATGTCATACCCCCAGCCATTCGGTGCTTTGAACACCTCAACTCGGTAATGAGGCTGGCGGCTGTAAAACAGATATCCGGTTATCAAGGCCAGACCCAGTATGATCAACAGTAGTCCTGTACGAATGAACCCTGAACGAGGGGTTCGTTGCTGTGATCGGCTTGGCTTCGCTGTGGACATTGATTATTCCGTGACCTGCGCTATCGTTGGATCGAACTCCCACAGATCGTCATAACGACCCGTACCAACGCCACCCGTGGTTACGTAGCCTTTTCCGCCGATTGCAAAGCCAACCGCGTTGACACGCGTAGCGCCTTCGAAGTTACCCAGCGTAGTCCAGCTGTCACTTGCCGGGTTGTACTGCCAAACCGTTGTGCTGCTCGCATCACCCGTTGTGATGTAGCCAAGATTGTTGATCGCAAAACCAACCGCAGAACTCCGGGGAAGCGTCGATTGGTCGGTCGAGAACTGCGTTTTTTCTACCCAGGCATCCTGAGCCGGATCATACGCGTACCAATCACGCTGAGCCGTATTGTTGTTGTTGCCTGTGCCGACATACGCCAGTCCGTTAAGCACGATCGCAACTGCGCCTTGCCGTTTTTCACCGCTGTAGCTGGTAACTTTCGTCCAGGTGTTCTTCGATGGATCAAACGACCAGAAATCTTTCAGGTAGTTGCCGTCAAAGCCAGTACCGATGTACCCTTTGTTGCCAACGGCGAAGGCAACCGCCTGCTGACGCGCTGTTCCGCCAAAGTCAGCGGCTTTTTTCCAGGCGTTCGACGCCTGATCGTATTCCCAGAAATCTTTCAGCCGCACACTGTTTGCGTCAATACCTGTACCAACATATCCTTTGGCACCAATAGAGAAGCCTACCGCGTACACACGACCAACGCCACCGAAGTCAGCGATTTGCGCCCAGCTGTTCTTCGTCTGGTCGTAAGCCCAGAAATCCTTCAGACGGTTGTTCGACGCATCAAAGCCGGTTCCTACGTAGCCAAAGTTACCGATAACAAAACCGGTAGCCGCCGAGCGAGCAGGTCCTTCGAGCGACGAACGTGTTCTCCAGTCACCCAATGTAGTAGCCGTTTCTGAGCTGCCACAACCAACGAGCGCACCAGCCCAACCTATACAAACAAGTCCTAATGCCCAGTTGATGAGCTGCGAGCGACGGTGAGTTTTAGTATCCTGATCTGCTTGTGGAAGGGAAGTCGTTTGGGATTTAGACTTCGGCAGAAACCCAGTTGCCGAACGAAATCGGTTTGGTAAATTAATCATGAAAGATAGCGTAAACGAAAGAACTGAACCGTAAAATTATACCAATTTGAGTTAAGTACGATGCTCTTGAGCCAATGACCAAGTTAAAGCGATGAAACAGAAGATACCGACGCGTTGTCAATAAATTGTCTTCTTATGCTGCTCCGTGTGGGTTAATGACTCAATTGCGTTTTGCAAAATTACGCCAAACTAGTCTTACTTACTAACGAGTCCGATTCATAAAAATTCTTAATTATCACGGAGTAATGGAAACTTTGGCGGCAAAATCACCCTGTTAACGCATTCAAGCGCGTCCTGGTACGTCTATACAGACCTATCAGGACGCGCTTGGCGAGAGGTGTATTTTACAAATTGAAATGCTTTAGCGGGCGGATCATCTGGCTGCCCCCTGCTTTACGCTGAATCGAGGAACCTAGTGCTTTAAGTGAGTTCTGGGTAGCGCCCACCCGACTGCTAGCAACTGTGCCCGTAATCTGACCAATGGCTGTGCCCAGCAGCGCATCGCGGGTGTCACCGAGCGGATACAGCGTGATCGGTTCTTCGACTTCGACCGACGGTTTAAAGCCCGTTGCGTAGTCGGATTGGCCCAGGCTATTGTACGATTTAAACACAATCGGTTGCATACCCCACTTGATCTTGCCCGAATCGTCGGTGATTGTAATGGAGCCAACATTCTTGCCATAGGTCGTCGTACCAATCGTTGTAACGGTCATATAAGGACGAAGGCCGTTGATGATCAGTTCGCTGGCCGAAGCGGTGTGGTCGGTGGTCAGCACAAATACGCGTGAAAGGTTACCTCCGATATTTTGCGCTTTTGTGCTGAATTTTTGCAGGAAGAAATCGCTGCCGTACTCTTTCTGCAAATAAGGCGTAAGCGTTGCATTCCACTCTTGCCGGAAATAAAGCTTGCTGGCATCGACACCTTTTCCGATGAGGCTGGCCAGGTTAGCTGACGACGACGTATAACCGCCGGGATTGTAGCGGAGATCAAGCACCAACTCGTTCACACCCTTCGATTTGAACTTGCTAAAAATGGCATCTACTTGGTTGTCATATTCCGTTCCCTGACTGCCGTTCGGAGCAGGAACAAACTGATTGTAAACCAGATAGCCAATGGTTTTGCTGCCGATGGTGTAGACCGAGTCCAGAAATACCGGATTCTCCTGGTACACCGCCGTATTGACCGTTTTTGTTACATCGGTATCGACCAGCGACTGGTTGTTAAGCTGCGCCAAGCCATACGTATACGTCGATGCATCACTGAATAGTAACGACTCGTAGTTGGTCGTTGTAATCGATTGCCCGTTCACTTTGCTGATAATGTCACCGCGTTTCAAACCCGCCTGGGCCGCCGGCGAGTTAGGCAGCACGTAGAGCACCTGGGCAATGACATCCGTAGAGCCGGAAGAACGTAGGTAAAGCGTAAACTCCATACCGGTGGTTTTGGTCTGGCCGCTTAAGGAAGCTGTCAGGTCATCGGCACTTTCCTGAATCCAGGAAAACCGGTCACCATCGGGCCGCAGCGTCTCGTCAAACTTGTAAAGAATCGAATCAAAAAAGTCGGAGGGAGCCAGCGTTGTATCTGGGTTTGCGGGAATTTTATCGTTCCAGTAAT
Organism: Spirosoma oryzicola; assembly: GCF_021233055.1. Classification (NCBI taxonomy): domain Bacteria; kingdom Pseudomonadati; phylum Bacteroidota; class Cytophagia; order Cytophagales; family Cytophagaceae; genus Spirosoma; species Spirosoma oryzicola. The sequence continues at coordinate 1,787,254 of NZ_CP089538.1, forward strand.
ACACATCGCGCATGTTTTCCAGAATCCAGTTGTCTACAGTTCCGTTCTGGTTTGAGGTGGCTGCCGTTTTTGGGCTGACATCGTCTGCTTCTTTGTGACACGACGACAAGGTTAAGAGGAAACCGGCCAGTAGCCACAAACCGGATTTCTGCCAAACAGGCTGATTATTAAATACGTTGATCATAACAAAAGTTATCGACTAAGTCTGTATGATAAGATGACTAGTAGCATTCTTCTGTATTCAAGTACGTTGGTACCCGCCGGTTTGTTGCAGGCTGGTGTTAAGTGTCGGCATAAAGCGAATTGTGCCGACGAAACCCATCACAGTGTCAACGAGTTAATAAATTAGTATAATGACTTTTTAATTTCGCTGGATGTCTCTATATAATGGATTTACGTCGTCAGATGACCTGACCGTAACTCGGCTTGCTGGTGAAGTTGTGTATTTTGCTGCCGTATGAAATTCATCGAGCGTTATCAGGTTTGGTTGCACATAATCGGCTGGGCAGTTTTTATCGGACTTCCTTTCCTGACGTTACCCGATTTTGTCTGGAATAGACAGGACCTGATCAGCATTGGCATGGCTCAGCTTTTGACCAGTGCCTTCATTATCACGTTCTTTTACATCAATCTGCGTACGCTAACGCCAAGGTTGCTTCGGGATCAGGATACCAAACCGTTTCTGGTTGTGCTGATGGGTATGCTATTGACCGTCGTTCTGGTAAAACTGGCCTGTTATTATCTGTTCCCACCCTCTTTTGTGACAAAAGATCCGAACGCCGAAGTGCGCGCGCACGGGCCTAAGACGCCCTGGCCTTTTATGCTTAGTACAAGCATTTCGTTTAGTTTCGCTATCTTGGTTAGCTCATTGATGGCGGTTTTTCGCTATCATGCCAAAGCCCGTGAAGAACAGCAGCAGACGGTGCTCGAAAAGGTTTCGGCTGAACTGGCGATGCTTAAATTACAGGTTAGCCCGCACTTTCTGTTCAATACGCTGAACAACATCCGGTGGCTGGCGCGGCAGAAATCGGATCAGACTGAAGTGGCCGTAGTCGCTTTGGCGCAGCTTCTGCGCTACATGATTTACCAGGCCCGGCAGGACAGGGTGCCGTTACGTCAGGAGGTACAGCATCTTCAGCACTACATTGATCTGCAAAAGATGCGTTTGACGGACAATCACTCGGTTACGTTTAATTGTGAGGGGAATGTTGATGCGTACTCAATTGAGCCGTTGCTGTTCATCCCGTTCGTCGAAAATGCTTTCAAGCACGGTTTTCATGGTCAGAAAGCGGGTTACATTCAGATTGACTTACGGGTGACGGGCAACAAACTGATATTCTGCACCGAAAACCCGGCGGACGCTTCAACCGCGGCCGTTGAACCACTGACACAACCGGGCGAGGATTCAGGAATCGGTATTGTCAATATAAAACAACGCTTAGCATTGCATTATCCCGGACACCATACGCTACAACTGACCCATGAACAGAACGTGTTTCGGGTTGTTTTGACCTTAGATCTTCACCATGAGAAAGTTGCGTTGCATCGCTATTGACGATGAGCCGTTTGCGCTGGAAATTCTGGCCGATGACATCCGAAAAGTACCTTTTCTTGACCTGGTGGGGCAGTTCGCCAGTCCGCTCGACGCTTGGGCGGTGTTGCAGGCCGAATCGAATCAGTCCAAAGAGTCGAATCCGTCTGATGCTGGCTCCGTCGATCTGCTGTTTTTAGACATTCAGATGCCGACACTGACGGGTATCCAGTTTCTGCGCACACTCCCGCGCCCGCCAATGGTGATCTTAACAACGGCCTATGAGCAATATGCCCTGGAAGGGTACGAGTTGTCGGTTGTCGATTATTTACTCAAACCAATTCCGTTCGAGCGGTTTCTGAAAGCGGTTAATAAAGCGTATGAACTTTTTAAACTGCGCCAGCCCGACTCGCCGGTACTGATGCCTATACCAGCAGCTAGTCCGGTGAGTGTCTCGCCCGAGCGGACGCACTTTTTTATTTTTTCCGAATACCGGGAGATCAAAATAGTCTACGATGACGTACTTTACATCGAGGGGCTAGGGGATTACGTGAAAATCTACGTCACTTCGCAGCCCAAGCCTTACCTGAGTCGATTGACGCTTAAGGCAATCGAAGCTAAACTTCCCGTCGAGGACTTTTGTCGGGTACATAAATCATTCATCGTGCCCCTGGCAAAGATCAGTTCATTCCAGCGGACCAAGCTATTCATCGATAAGCAGGAAATTCCCGTTGGCAGCAGTTACGTCGATGAGTTCGAACGGAAATACCGGGCGGACTAAATGCATTGGTTCGTTGGCAACCAACTGGCCGGTAGCCCATTGATTGCCGTGACCGTAGTTTTACAAACTGTTCGCCAACTTACTCAATACATAATAGTTTGCGTCAGGGGTCAATGTTGTTGCGCCTTTAGCGGGTAGGGTTTTCCACTGCGCAGTTGGCGTCAGCTGCTTGTATGGTCCTGCTTCGTCCAGACACACACGCACAGGCATGGCAAAACCCGCCACGCAATTGGTCCAGCGATACTGAAGTCCACCAGCTACCGGACGATATTCAAGCACGGGAATCCGGGTATCGCGCAGGTATTGATCGAACACCGGCTTGAGGTTGATACCCGTCTGCTGACTCATGAAATCCTCGATCTGCTTGGTCGTAACAGTCTGATGATAAAACGTTTTGTTCATGCCTCGCAGGAGTTGCCGCCATTTGTCATCGTCATTAACGAGCTGCCGAATGGTATGCAGCATGTTGCCACCTTTGTAATACATATCGCCCGACCCGCTGTGGTTGACGTTGTACGTGCCGATGATAGGCCGGTCGTTGCGAATATTGTCGCGGCAGCCGATTACGTACTGAGCGCCCGCATCTTTGCCGTAATAGTATTCGGTAAACAGATTCTCGGAATAGTTCGTAAAACTCTCGTGAATCCACATGTCGGCTACGTCCTTGTAGGTAATGTTATTGGCGAACCATTCGTGACCTGATTCGTGGACGATGATAAAATCCCAGAGAAGGCCCCAGCCCGTTTTAGACAGATCGCGGCCCAGGTAACCATTGCGGAATTTATTACCGTACGTCACCGAACTTTGGTGCTCCATACCCAGATAAGGTGTCTGTACCAGTTTATAGCCATCCTCGTAGAACGGGTATGGTCCGAACCAGTATTCAAACGCTTTCATCATCTTCTCGACCTGTTTGAACTGCCTGCGGGCTGAATCCACATCGTCGCGCAGGGCGTAGAAATCAATCGAAAGCGGACCTTTTTCGCCCGCGTACTGCTCGCCCCAGTGTTCGTATTTGCCGATGTTCAGATTGACGCCGTAGTTGTTGATTGGGTTAGTCACGTACCAGTCAAACGTCTGGGTGTGATCTGTGTTCGTGGTTACTTTCCGCAGCCGTCCGTTCGAAACGTCAGTTAAGCCTTCGGGAACTGTCACGCTGATAGCCATCGAATCGGGTTCGTCGTACATATGATCTTTGCAAGGCCACCAGGCGCTGGCTCCCAATCCCTGACAAGCTGTTGCAATAAACCAGTTGCCTGATTTGTCCCGCGACCACACCATGCCACCATCCCAGGGTGGGCGCTTGGCTACGCGTGGTTTTCCGGCGTAATAAACCGTTACCGATTCGGTCTGACCGGGTTGCTGTAGCTTGGTCAAGCTAACGAAATACGCATTGCCATCCTGCCGAAATTTAAGCGACTCGCCGTCCTGTTCCACTTTAACGACCCGTAGAGGCCGTTGCAAATCAACCTGCATAGATTGGCCCGCTTTCAGAACGCGGTAGCGAATGGTTGTCGAACCGCTGAGCGTGCTATCGGTTGGCTGGACGCGTACCTTGAGGTGGTAAAAAGTCAGATCCCACCAGGCCCGTTCAGGCGTGATTGAGCCGCGCAACGTGTCGTCGTGCGTGAATTCGTACGTTTGCGCCGATGCGAGAAGCGGTAGCGCGATAAACAGCAAAATTAGTTTTAACCGGCTCATAGATAAGCACTCATCGAGGGCCCGGAGGGCAGTGTTGCAATAGGTAATTGGTGTACAGCGTGCGCAGATGCTGCGAGGTGCCCGGTCCTTCCGAAATACTGTGTGTTCGGTTTGGATAAGGCATCACCTGAAACTGCTTGTTGTGTTTAACCAGTTCGTTGATCAGTACTTCCGCATTGGAGTAGTGTACGTTATCGTCACCGGTGCCGTGAATATACAGTAGGTTGCCCTTCAGGTTCTTAGCGTAGGTGATGGGCGAACCCGCCACGAAATCCTCGCGATTTTCCTGCGGCAAACCCATGTAGCGTTCCTGGTAAATATTGTCGTAAAACAGCTGGTTGCCAACGGCGGCAATGGAAATGCCGGTTTTATAAATGTCGGGATATTGGAACAATAAGTGCAATGTCGTAGAACCACCACCGCTCCAGCCCCAAACCGCCACGCGGCTTGTATCGAGATACGCGTGTTGAGAGAATAGCTTTTTAGCGCCCATCGCCTGATCGCGGACGTTGATGCGACCGATCTGCCGGTAAATGGCTTTCCGCCAGGCAGCCCCTTTCAGGTTCGGGGTTCCTCGGTTGTCGAGCGCTACGTACACATAACCCGCTTTGGCCATATCGCCCGCAAACAGATTATTCATGCCAACCGAAAAAACATCGTTGACCGTGCTGCTGGCCGGTTCGCCGTACACGTGAAAAACAACCGGGTATTTTTTGGTGCTGTCAAAATCGGTAGGTTTTGCCATCCAGCCGTCCAGCGTGATACCGTCGTCGGTCGTTACTTTAAAAAAGCTGACGTTCGGTTTGGCAACGGGTTTGCTGCGAGCGGCAATGCTTTCGGCTTCGTTTACGGGTTTATGGTCGGGCAGGCTAATCCATTCGCGGGCCGGTAGCGTCTGATAGTTCGTGAACGTGTGCATGGCCAGTCGGCCATTGGGCGAAATCGTGTAACCGTGGGTGCCTGCCAGTCCCGCCGGGGTAACGCGCTCGGCTTTACCTTTACCATCGAGCCGGGTGCGGTACAGGTACCGCTGGTTCGTATTTTGGGGCGAGGCAATAAAGTAAATCTGGTTTGTTGCTTCGTCGATGTGGTTGATGGACGCGATGTCGTACGAACCGGGCGTGAGCAGTACTTCCTGCTTGCCGTCGGCGCTGACGCGGTAGATATGCCGCCAGCCATCTTTTTCGGATACCCAGACGAACGCCTTTCCACCATTAAGCCATTCCCAGCCCGCTGGTCCGCTCGGACTCCATCGGTCTTTCCCGTCGATCCAGGCTTTGTCGGTTTCGGTCACAATAAGGTTCGCGGAGCCGTTGCTTGGATTGCAGATAAACAACTTGCTTTCGTTCTGCTTCCGGTTCAACTGCTGTACAATCACTGCGTCGGTTGTTGGAAACCACTCCATCCGGACGAGGTAATGCTGCTGTGGATCTCCCGGAATGGTAAGCCAATTCGTGGCTCCACCCGTCGCGGCCACGATACCGATGCGGGCAGGGGAGGGGCTCTCGCCAACTTTTGGGTATTCAACCGGAATCACGTACGAATAAATTGAATCCGTCGTGTTGAGCATGAGGTAATCCCGGATTTTGGTCGCATCGACCTGCCAGTAGGCAATGCGTTTGCTGTCGGGACTCCACCGGAATCCGTCGCGGCAATCAAATTCTTCTTCGTAGGCCCAGTCAAATGTACCGTTGATGCGTTTGCGAGTGCCGTCGGTCGTGAGTTGGGTGCGTTGCCCGGTCGCTACATCCTCTGCGTACAGATTATGCTCACTGACGTAAGCTACTTTCTTACCGTCGGGGGAGAATTTTGCGTACATCAGCGACTGCGCCGGTAAAGCCGAAGCCCCGGAACCAGCTCCCAACTGTCGTTGCTGACCGGTTTTTCGGTCAATAAGGTAGTAATCACCCCGCGTGTTGTAACGCCAGACACGGGCTGTATTGGTGAAAATCAGTAGCTGGCTGCTGTCGGGTGTGAACGCAAAATCGACAACGTCGAGCTGCCGATTAGAGACGGGTACTTGAAATTTGTCTTTGGTAAGTAGCGTCGTCTTTCGACCCGTACGAATATCCGTTGCCACTAAGTTTCCCTGATCCAGAGAAGCGTAGGCATTGCCATCTGCCGACCAGTGCGTTTGGCGCCCGGGAACCTGAGCAAGCGTAAGCGTGAGCGAAAAACCAAGCCACGCGGTCAACAAAGCATGGCGGACTGACAAGGGTGATGAAGTCACAAAAATGTAGCTAGTTTCGGTTAGTTAGTAAAGTTACATTAAATTTAGTCGACTAACAGCAGCCGGGCTTTATTCAACGACAACCGCTGTCCCGTTGGCACTGACCATGAGCATAGCGCCGTTAGAGCCGATGGTTTGATAATCGAGGTCAACGCCGATGATGGCATTAGCTCCGAGTCGGGTAGCCTGATCGATCAATTCTTTCAGGGCAATGCTTTTGGCTTCGCGCAATGCCTGCACATAAGCCCCGGAATGCCCGCCAACGACATCCTTAATGGTGGTGAAAAAATCTTTGACGAGGTTAGCGCCGATGATGGCTTCCCCGTTGACCAGACCGACGTATTTTACAATGCGTTTGCCTTCGATATTCGATGTAGTGGTTATGAGCATGGAAAGGAGCTGGAGAGATTAATAGAGCGTAAAGGTATGCACTTGTCTGCTTTATGGAAGTATTCGTTGATACCGATTGTGGTGTCGGTTTTGAGAAACCGACACCACAATCGGTATCAACGACAATTTTTTACTCATTCGCAACGGTATCATTACCGACTAATTTCCAGGTGTTGTCGAAGAAACCGGCCAGTTTGACGCCTTTGCTACCTTCACGGAGCATGTCCAGGCTGAAAATCATGAAATCGGGGAAGCCGCTGGCACCCGCAAAGTACTGGTTGGCGGAAGCTGCTTTCATGCCTTTGAGACCCGTACCACCAATGACGGCTACCGAGGCTACCGGCGACCCTTTAATTGGCCACACGAAATAACCCGCCAGATCGTCGCCTTTCCAATTCTGGCTACCTGCCCGAATTGCATTGCGCTCGACCTGAACCGGGCAGTCGCTAAGCAGCACTTTCCAAGCGGCATTCGTAGTGGCATTACCAAACAAAACAACACCCCGGTCCGCGTATTTTTGCAGCGAAAATTCTTTGTCCGCAATGACGTCTACGGCTCCGTTACCCCGATAATACCAGGTTTCGGCATCGTAGCGGGCTTTTTGCAAGCTCCACTCGTTTTCTTCTTTGGTGCCAATTGTGCTGTAGACAAATACCATCCGGTTTCTGAATGCATCTTTGAACGTCCCGTACCGATGTGGCCCTTTTTGTGTTTTATCGGGTTCGGTGGCTACGATCCATTTGTCATTTTCCCGGCGCAGGAACAGGCTATCGCTTGTGCCTTTTGTTGTGTAAGCTACAGGAGACTGTCCATCCAGCGTGATCGCTACGTTGGTGTTCGCGTTGAAATCCGTGAGCTTGAGTTTTAGCAGTTGAACGTTTTCAGTCGTTCCTGTAATCGCCTGCTTTGCCCGGTTCAGCTTAATCCGGCTGTACTGCAACGGCTGGATCTGCTGCTCGATAGAAGCCCAGTAATACGAAGACGAGATGCCGGGGTTCGACGTCATGAAATCAATCGCGTTGACCGTTGAATCGGCTGGCCGCTGGTGCCACTTGAAAAAGTCGAACAGGGGTTTCCAGTCTACGCTTTGATCGCCAAACCAGTGTTCTCCGTTCGGGTATTCGTAATAGCTCAAATCCGAATGAAACGTACCCAGCAGTTTACGCATCTGTCGGGCGTAGGTTACAGGAACTGTCCGGTCGGCATCGCCATGCAGTACATAAACGCCCAGCGGTTTGTAGTTGCTTACCAGTTTCAGGACATCGCTCTGATTGCCAGATCGTAGCAAGACGCGCTCCATCGGGTTGTTGCTGCTATCGGGAATAACCCCGTCGGCGGAACCGTATTCTTTCAGGGTCGGGTAGCCTGCGCAGGGCGCAATAGCCGCCCACTTGTCGGGATAGGTCACACCCAGGAACCACGTACCATGACCACCCATTGAGTGACCCGTCAGGTAAACATGCTGCGGATCGGGTTTAAAGCGATTTTTACCGATGTTCAGGACTTCCAGCGCATCGAGACGGCCCCAATCTTCCCAGTTGAAACCGCGAGGTCGGCGGTTGGTAGCGGCTACCAGCGTGCCCCAATCTTTTGGTTTGTAGGCTTTTGCCTGGCCGATGGCTTCAACGCCCGCACCGTGTACAGACAGAAATAAAGCGGAATTAGCTGTGTTCGTCGCAGACTGTGGCGTCACGGCGTAGTATTGCAGGCTGCCGTCGATGTTGCTGATAAACGTGCTGCTGTACGATTCACCCGGCGCAACCGCATCCAGCGTAACCTTCGATTCATCAATCGCTTTACCTTTGTTGACCAGCGTGAGCGTACAATCGTGCTTACCTTTCTTGCTCACGGCGCTTCCGTCAAATGTGAACGGCACTTTGCGCGTAGATAGGGCGGGTATGGTTGGTAAGGTGGTCAGTACTTCTTTGCCGGCCAGTTTACTGCGTAGCTGCAAACCAGTTAGTGCCTGATTGGACGTGTTGACGACGACAACGGCACCCTGCAAGCCCGCATTCTGACCGCTGACGACAAGGCTCGGCAGGGTTGGATCGTCCGTGAGAAGCGAAACGGGTTTTTCGGGAAACGTCAGATTCGCGATGATCATCATACCGCGAACGTAAAATTCGTTCAGCCCTTTTTTGAGTTTAACAGGCAACGACAGATAGCCCATGCTGTACGCGTCGCCCATGTGTAGTTCGCCATTGACGTACACGTTGCTGTTGCCTTTGATATTCAGCAAAGCCGTTTGTTCGTTGGGCGACGAGTAAGTCAGATAGATATACCCACCGCCCGTGCCGATGCCACCGCGCATACTACCGGGGGTAATGCCTGGTCCGGCTGGTCCGCCGGAGCCGAACCGGAACCCGTTACGACTTCTGAGCCGGTTCAGGCTATCAGCCGCGATGGATTGCCACTTGATTTCCTGTCCCTGCTCGGTTTTGCTGAATACCGATCCCTCGGTTGGTTGCTTGATGGTGTTGGTATACAACTGATACGCCAGCGGGTCCATGTAAATTGCTTCTCGCCCGTAGCGGCTACCCGTAACGGCCATGAGTCCTTTGGTGAACTGGTAAACGTTCTGCCCGGCTGGGGGAGTGGGCTTGACCTGAGCTTGCGCGGAAAAAAAAGTACTGATTACTAAACTGAGGAGACTAAGTGTCCTGTGCATGTTGAAGGAGTAGTTAATTACTAGCAGGAAGGTTAATCATGAAAGATTTTGCTTTCTTGGTTAAAACAGAGGAAAAGTTTTGCGATATGCTTCCTAAATAGCTTTTGGGCAACAATACTACCATAGCCAGCCTTATTTTACAAGACAAAGTCGTCTTTACTGGCTGCGTAGAGGAAACGCATGGGAAATTTGCTATTTAATGATTGTAAAATAAACGAAAGCGCCGGACTGACAATCCGGCGCTTTCTGGGTACTAGAGCTACATTGGTTAAGAAAACGTGTTTATTTTTTCGCCACTTCCGGGGCCATCTCCAGTTCGACGATGGTGTCGATGGCATCGGCGCTGGGCGCTGCGTTAAGTGTCAATACTACACCGTCGGGTGATTGCGTAAATTTGACGGGGCTCTTATCCGCAAACAGTTTCGCCGAACGAATCTTTGCAGAAACAGAAGGTAACGTCAACTGCCGGTCCTGCCAGTTGAGAATGTGCACAAAAACGCGGTTACCTGCTGCCGTCGTAACACCCCAGTCGCGGGCGGGTACAGGACCGCTTCGGGTTCCGTAGATCGTTTCGCCGTTTTTCTGCGTCCACTGGCCCATTTCGGCGAGCGTCTTGACAAATTCGGGCTGAATCTTACCGTTGGGCATTGGACCGACATTCAGCAAAAAATTGGCGTTGTGCCCAGCTGCTTTTACCAAGTACTGCACCAACTCTTTCGTGCTTTTGTAGCGGTTGTCCTTAATGTTGAAGCCCCAGGCTCCGTTCATGGTTTCGCAGGTTTCGAGCGGCAACTGTCCAATGATCGACTCCCCGCTGAATCCGGTTTTGTTCTGGCCCGGCAGGTCTTTTTCAAACATCTGAAAATCTTCACCAGGGAAAGGTGCAACGTGGTGGTTGTTGCCGATAAGCGTAGCGGGCTGAAGCTTATGAATCAGCGAATACGTCCGGTCGAGCTTCCAGTCGACAAGTGTTTTATGTGGATCTTTTTTGTCATGGGCCGACTGATCCCACCAGCCATCGAACCAGATTCCGCCAATCGGGCCATAGTTGGTCAACAACTCGGTTAGTTGCGTATCCATGTACGTTAGGTACTTATCGAAGTCACCGCTTTGGGGGCGGCCCGCCGTTGTACCCGTCTGACCGCGTGGAAAGTAATCGGGATGATGCCAGTCGAGGTGTGAATGGTAGAAAAACAGTTTGATGCCCTGCGCGTGGCATTCGTCGGCGAGCGCTTTGATAACGTCTTTCTTGTAAGGCGTCCGGTCAACGATGTCATAGTCCGATACCTTTGAATCGTACATCGCAAAGCCATCGTGGTGCTTGCTCGTAATCGTAATGTACTTCATGCCCGCGTTTTTGGCCATCGCAACCCATTCTTTCGCGTCGAAAGCGGTCGGATTGAAAAAGGCCGGTAGTTTTTCGTAATCCTTGATCGGGATTTGGCGCTGGTTCATAATCCATTCGCCGTCGCCCAGGATACTATAAACACCCCAGTGAATAAACATGCCGAACTTATCGTCCTGAAACGCTTTCCGGGCGGCCAGATTATCGGCTGTCGGCTGGTAACTGTTTTGAGCGTGTGAACGGAACAGGATACCGAAACACAGTGCAATGAGAAGTAAACGCATGAGCTAGGCTATTTCGTTGGTGGTACGTCTGCTTTAAAAGAAACGGATTAATTCATTTTACTGTAAAGCGGGTTTTGCAGTTCATCCGGCACTTATGACGCTTCGTTAATTGGATTATACGGTTCAATCTGGTTGTCCCTGTGGCCTCGCGTTCGCTCCTATATTTTTGTAGCGAACCAGAAAAAAATGAATCAAACAAATACACAGATGGACATGATGAAGTTAGGTCGTTTACTTACTTGGGCGTTGGTCGTAGCGATGCCGTTATGGTTTGGAAGTTGTAAGAAAGAAGGGGGCGGTGGTGATCTTGTAACGCCAAATTCCGTTGAAGGAAGCTGGAAAATTTCGGGTATCAAACTGAAACAGGGTACCCAGACCCAGGACTACCTAGAAGTAATGAAACAATACGTTGGTGAGGGAGTAATCGATTGTCTAACCGATACGAAGATTACCTTCAATAGTAACAGCAAAATCACGGGTGTCGCATCGCCCAAATGCCAGACGGATAATGCGGACGATATAAGTCCGGTAAGTGATACCTCGACCTGGAAAGTAACGGGCAATAAGCTGACGATCACGGATGGCGACGGATCAACATCTACCTACGATCTAACCCTCAACGGCGGTACCATGACCTGGGGCATTGATGCGCAGGAGGATCTGGATGGAGATGGTAAAGATGATAACTACACCACAATTATTGAATTCAAACGCGCGTAGGTTACTATTCTCTCTTTGCTAAAAAAACAGCCCGTCGCACGACGGGCTGTTTTGGTATAAGTCAGTTGGTGGGCAGGCAATCGGCCAGAACGCGGATGTATTGATCCAAATAAAGAGCCATATCCCGGCTCTTGTACTGCAAAACATAGCGGGGATGATCAAGCGTGACGATGCGGTCGAATAAGCTCTGCTGGTCGTTGAGCCGACGTAGGTACGTTTCATTTTTGCGACCCAGGCATACGGCTGCCCGTCTGTCGTAGCCAAAGCCGATCTGGGTCTTTACCGTTTCGGTAATGGCGGGCCAAAGCGCTTCCGTAGTGGCCCGATCATCGTAGAAATTATAATTCTTACCCGCCTTCGTCAAGGCCAGGGGGAACAACGAGGTCAGGAAGAAACGACTATAAAATTCCTTGGCCCCACCGAACGCTTCGATAACTTGGTAAATAAACCGACTCGACAGTTCGGGCGTATCGCGCAGGTCGTTGTCTATACCGCAATACCGGCGAAGGTTTTGGGGGGTGGTAAAAGAAATACCCGTCACGCCCGCCCCAAACCGTCCCGGATTGATGCCCAAAACGAAAATGCGCGGTGTTGTGTCGCTGTAGAATCGGTTATAGAATATACGTATAATTTGCTGAACATCAGTAGACTGGTATGGATTCATGACGCCAATTTCAGGGGGCAGGCTGGTTGGTGCCGTGAGTGAATTATAGTAGGCAATGGCTTTATCAGAAAATGTCATAAGAGTAAGCGTTAGCGGGCTTTGTCGAACCATTGAACCGGTTGATTTATAAACAAGCGGTCGGTGGTGGGGGTTCTTTTTTTAGAGACATGACCGAACACCCCTAATTTCAACAATCAACTATGGCACAATCTGAACAAGAAGTCTTTACCGCTTTCGACGCGACAAATCTTATTGCTCCTGGCGCTACGCTGACCCGCGTATCCAACCAGTTTAGCTTTACCGAAGGCCCCGCCGTTGATGCCGAAGGTAACGTATTCTTTACCGACCAGCCGAACGATAAAATTTGGCGGTATGGTATTGATGGTACGCTGTCGGTATTCATGGAAAAGTCAGGCCGCTCGAACGGGATGTATTTTGATCCTGCCGGTAATCTGGTAACCTGCGCCGACGAGAAAAATGAAATCTGGTCAATCAGTCCGCAAGGTAAAGTAACGGTGCTGATGACGGATCACGAAGGCAGCCGGCTCAATGGTCCCAACGATCTTTGGATTGATCAAAAAGGAAATATTTACTTTACCGATCCGTATTATGAGCGGGACTATTGGGCGCACAATGGGCCGCAGGTAACCGGCGAATACCTGTATTTTTTGCCTCATGGTAAACCCCATCCTGAGAAAGTCGATACAGACTATGTAAAACCAAACGGTATCATCGGCACCGCTGACGGCAAGCAGCTCTACGTCGCCGACATTGACGACGACAAAACCTATCGCTATACCATAAATTCCGACGCCAGTCTAAAAGACCGTCAACTTTTCGTGGAACAGGGTTCAGACGGAATGACGCTCGACGAACAGGGTAATCTTTACCTGACGGGGGGCGACGGCGTAACGGTTTACAGCCCTGCCGGCGAAAAAATTGCGCAAATACCAATTGATGAAGACTGGACGGGAAACATCTGTTTTGCCGGTACTGACCGCCAGACGCTGTTTATCACGGCATCCGAGTCAATTTACACCCTGAAAATGCAAGTGGCAGGGCAAAATAAGGCGTAACAATACCATTAAAAAGAGGTTAAAGAAGCAGGGGTGTTACCAACCAGATGAACTGAATAAGCCCTGCTTCTTTACCCAGATGGACCAGCAAAGGATTGCTATTGTAGGAGGAGGTGCCTGTGGAACGGCTACGTTTATTCACCTCGTATTGAAATTGATCGTAACGCCCGAATCGGAACCCGTATCATTTGCGCTCATTGAAAAACGAGATGAAATAGGACCGGGGTTAGCCTATGGCACAGGCCAGAAAGGACATTTGCTCAACACATCAGCGGGATTGATGGGCATCTTCGCCCAGGAGCAGAACCACTTCGTCGAATGGATGGCTAGCCACCGCGAACTGATCGATGCCGAATACCCCGACATCGCTACCGACGAGCACAGTTACCCGCCCCGCGAACTTTACGGCATTTATCTTAAAGAAACGTTTGAGGAGTACGTCGAACTGGCCCGGCAGCATGGTATGACGGTCGATCTGTACCACGAACTGGCCGTCGACGCAGCAATTACTGAAGAGGGTGCTACCGTTACGCTCGAATCAGGACAAATTATTGAGGCTGATGTATTGGTACTGGCGACAGGAACGCCCAAGTCCAACACCTTTAACGACCTGGAATCGTCGCCAAATTACCTGGATTCGCCCTGGCCCGCCGGTCGTATTCTGGACACGATTACCGATAAAGACGCGTCGGTTTGCGTACTGGGAGCCAGTCTGACCGCCATTGATGCGATCATAACATTGGTCAACAACGGCCACCGGGGACCCATCAAATTATACTCGAAAGACGGATTGATACCCCGCGTACAGTCGCCGGAAGAAAAACCCTTCGATCGAAAGGAGCTGACCATCGGCAACGTTCGGCGAATCATCCGGGAGCAGAAGCGGGCGCTACGTGCCAGCGATCTGTTTCGCTTGTTTCGGGCTGAGGTTGAGCGAATAAAAGGTCCACTGGACTGGAAGCAGTTCCGCCGGATCGGGAAATCTCAACTCGACCTGTTGAACGAAGACATTGAACAGGCACTTCAGGGTGACAGTATCTTCCAGAATATTCTGTATTCAACTCGCTATAGTTCGTTTGCGATCTGGCAACTGCTGCCGCAGGATGAACGAATTCGCTTCTCCAAGTGGCTTAAGCCTTATTCGGACATCAACCGTCACGCTATTCCTCTCCAGAACGCGTACAAACTCCGCGATCTGCTAGCTTCGGGTCAGGTGACAGTTACGGCGTATTCGGACGAAGTGACATGGGACGACAAAACCCGACGTTTCACGATGACGACGGAAAAAGGATTTACCGATGAGGCCGACTACGTAATCAACGCAACTGGTCCGGCTACAAAAGCAGAAAAAATGCTTGTTCCGGTTTTGGAACGACTGCTTAAGAAGAACCAGTTGGTTCCTTGCGAAGCGGGTGGCGTACAGGCCGACGTCAATACCATGCAGCTCTACGTGCCAAACATGGGCGATGCGCCCGCCTATGGAATCGGCCATCTGCTGGTCGGCGAATTGTTCGATACAAACTCCGTTTGGTTCAATGTGGCCCGCATTGACCCGCTAACCCAATCGATTATCAAACGAATCCAACATGAACGTACTGAGCGAGTTGCTTACTAGTGTCGTACCCTTGTACGGTTTTATCATACTTGGGTACGTTGCCAGTCGGTGGCTTGGTCTCAAAAGTAAGCCTATTTCGAGCCTGCTACTTTACGTGCTGATTCCGCTGGTCATTTTTGATAACATCCTGAAAGCCGAACCCGCCCAGTTGGCAACGGCTATGGGCATTATCTTTCTGTTGGCGGCTCTTATGAACATTCCCGCTCAACTGGCCGGTCGGCGGTTGGGGGGGGATATCAATCAGGACTTGCTTCGTTGCTCGTTTTCGTACTTCAACATCGGCTGGTTTGGTATTCCGGTTGTGATGGCTTTATTCGGAGAGGAAAAGATGCCACTGATAATCAGTGCTTATATGGGTAACGTACTGTACGGTGATACCGTGGGCTATTACCTCATATCCCGTAGTAAAGACATGGGCGTCGGCGATTCAGTCAAAAATGTCCTGAAGATTCCGGCTATCTACGCGCTGGTGGCAGCTATTATTGCCAATGCGTACGGGTTTACAATGCCCGAATCACTGGAACCGGTAATGAAAGGAGCCAGTTGGACGCTCTCAGCCCTCGGCATGACCATCATCGGTGTCACACTGACCGCCGTTGATGTGAAAAAGGTTGATTATAGCCTGTTCAGTAAGATCATGGCTGTACGCTACGTGGCCGCTGCCGTGATCCTGGGAGCACTGGTCTGGCTTGAGTCTATCGTGCTGGGTAAACTGGAAGGTGACGATCAGAAATTGATCCTGTTAATGGCGTCGTTCCCGATTGCCGCCAATCTCGTCGTGTTTGCCACCTTTATCGATTCCGAAACAGAAAACGCGTCTATTCTGGTGACGTTCTCGTCAATTATCTCGTTGTTCCTCGTTCCGGCAACTTGTCTGTTGCTGTTTCAGTCCTGAGTAGAGTTAGATTATTTCTTTTCGTAACCTACCTCTCACAAGTTGGGTATAGTTTTTTGTCATGGCTCCGGCCACCCGGCCCGACGCCATGACAAAAACTATACCCAATACCTCTGCTAACCTTTAATGTTCTTCCGGCGGTTCCGCTGGAAATCCTCGAACATCATATTGCCTAATCCCTGCAAGCCACTGTAGTAAGCGCGCCCGTTATTCACCTTCGTAAACTCCTGCACGAATTGTTTCAGATACGGGTCCGAAGCAATCATGAACGTGGTAATGGGAATCTCTAATCGACGGCATTGAGCGGCTAACGTCAATGTTTTGCTCACTACCTTGCGATCAAGCCCGAACGAGTTTTTGTAATACTTAATCCCTTCTTTCAGACAGGTCGGTTTTCCGTCGGTGATCATAAAGATCTGCTTGTTCTTGTTTTTGCGTCGACGCAGCAAGTCCATTGCCAGTTCAAGCCCGGCCACGGTGTTGGTGTGGTAAGGACCAACTTCTAGATACGGTAATTCCTTCGCCTGAATCTGCCATGCATCGTTCCCAAACACCACAATGTCGAGCGTGTCTTTCGGGTATTTCTGTTTGATCAGCTCGACCAGTGCCAGGGCTACTTTCTTGGCGGGCGTGATGCGATCCTCGCCGTACAGAATCATCGAGTGGCTAATGTCGATCATCAGTACCGTTGACGTCTGCGTTTTCTGCTCTTTCTCCGTCACCTCCAGGTCACGCTCCATCAGCCGAAAATCATCGACACCGCTGTTGATCTGCGCGTTTTTGATGGATTCGGTCATCGAGATCTGTTCCAACGTATCGCCAAACTGGTAGGTCCGTAGATCACTGCTCAATTCATCACCCGAGCCCGAGTAAGGCGTATTGTGGTTCCCTCCTGACTTCGACCGCTTGAGTTTACCGAAAATCTCATCGAGTGCCGACCGGCGGATCGTTTGTTCGCTTTTAGGCGTCATCACGATTTTGCCTTCCTCGTTGTCTTCGGTCAGATAGCCTTTTTCTTTCAGATCGTCGAAAAAATTGCCGATGCCGTATTTGTCGTCGGTCAGGCCGTACTGCCGATCAAGCTGGCTCATCCAGGACATCGCCTGCTCTACGTCGCCGGAGGTCAGCAGGAGCAGTTGCTGGAAGATGTTAAGGAGCTGATCGAACTTATTGCCGTCCTTTTGTTCGGGGGGGACGTAGTCAGAAAATTGAAAGCCTTTCATATAGCCAATGAGTGATTGAGCGAACTGTAAATGCGTGAGGTGCTAGTTACGTAAAATCTTTCTTTGAGAACAGTATGGGTAACGGATTTGTTCGGCTGGCTAAAATGAGTCAGCGTATGGGCAAAATAGGCGTGTCGTTAATGGATAGCTGGCATGCAAAAATCCCCGCCATCGACCAATGCTAACGATCAGTCAATGGCGGGGATTGTCCGCTAACGAATTAAAATGGTTTAGAACCGGTAGCTGATGCCAACGCGTGAGTTACGACCTGGCTCAGCCTGATAGTAGTAGAAGGTCAGGTAGGGCGAACCGGAATACAGATAAGCGTCGGTCAGGTTGAAGACGTTAGCCGTGACCCGGAACCGATCCTGTTCCCAGAACAACCCACCGTCGAGTTTGAAGTAATCGGGTAGTGCCAGCTGTCCCGTTGCCCCAGTCCAGGCCCAGGTTGTGCGCTCACCCTGGTAGTTGAAACCCAGAGAAGCTCCAACCCCTTTCAGTATACCCTGCTGAACCCGGTAGCTCAACCAGGCATTGGCGTTGTGCTTCGCGTAGCCCGGCACTTTGTTGCCGACCAGAGACTCGGTAGCCGAACGTGAAATCTTTGAATCCGTCAAGGCGTAGTTGGCAACCAGGTTCAGACCGCTTACAATTTCGCCCCGCAAATCGAATTCAATACCCTGCGTTTTGGTTTGGCCGAACTGGATAACAAACTGCTCGCTAGCCGTATTGCTGGGATCAGCCGAGTTCTGGTTGTTTTGCAGGATGCTGTACAACGCCAATGTCGTATTCCAGCGACCGCCAAACCAATCGCGTTTTAGGCCGATCTCCTGGTTGTTGCCGGTAACGGGTTTCACCTCGCCACCGTCGCGCCGGATACCGGTCTGCGGGACAAAGGACTGATCGTAAAGGGCATAAACCGATGTTTGTGGATCAATCGAAACACTCAGGCCCACCCGGGGCGTAAAGCGTTTTCCTTTGGTGATGGTACCGTACGAATTATTCGTTACGTCGGTAAAACGACCCGCCAACGTCAGGCGAAGGCGATTATTAAGAAAGCCTAATTCGTCTTGGGCGTAGAAGCCGGTATACGACTGCGTCAGCACACCGCCCGCCCGCTGGGCTAAGCTCTTGCTCCGGTCAAAGTTGCTAATGGGGAGCACAGGTGCTCCTCGCGTAGCCCGGTAGATGTTGAACGAACCCGCTGTGTCTAGATCAAAGGACTGTCCCCAGTCGGCGAGGTACTCTTTGCTGCCTAAATCCAGACCTGTCAGGATGCGATGCTGAATACCGCCCGTCTGCGCCGTTCCGTTCAGGTATAGCTGACCAAATTTCATAACAGACGACGCGTCCCAGATGCTTACGTTTCGGATGACGTCGCCATTCGCGCTCACCGAGTTTACCCACATCGAACTACCCATCTGCTGGTAATTGAAGTACGAGCCCTGAGCCGTTATTTTCCAGTTGGGATCGATCTGGTGCTGAAGGTTAATGGTCAGGTTATGATCGTTGATAGTAGTCGGTTCCAGACCGCGTTCGGCAAGCGTAAAATCGCGGGGGAGCTTCGCATAGCCACGCGTATCGAACGCATAGTAACTACCCACGTTCGACATTTTTGAATACTGATAAATGTATTCGGTCGTCAGTGTTGTCCGGTCGCTTAGGCGGTAGCTGATAACGGGAGCAACGCTGTAGCGGTTGTTGTATTCGTACGGGCGGAACGAGTTTTTGGTTTGCCCCATCGCGTTGAAGCGGTACAACAAACGACCATCCGAACTGAGCTTGCCGTCCAGATCAATCGAAGCCCGGTAGAAATCGTAACTGCCCAGAATAAGGCTGGCTTCACCTTTGGTAACACCCGTTGGCCGTTTGGTCACGACGTTGTAAATACCGGTTGGGTCGCCATTCGACATCATAAAACCGGCGGGACCTTTCACAAACTCAATGTGATCGACAAAGCTCATGTCTTCCGTTAGCGGACCCCAGGTTGAGGTGATGTTCATGCCGTTCCGAAACGCTGACAAACGACCACCCCGCGCGTTTACCCGCGAATACATATCGCCCCAATGTTCGAGCCGTGTCGCTCCGCTAACGTTGCGAATAACGCCATCACTCATGCTGGTTACCA
This sequence comes from Spirosoma oryzicola, assembly GCF_021233055.1. Classification (NCBI taxonomy): domain Bacteria; kingdom Pseudomonadati; phylum Bacteroidota; class Cytophagia; order Cytophagales; family Cytophagaceae; genus Spirosoma; species Spirosoma oryzicola. The sequence continues at coordinate 1,806,505 of NZ_CP089538.1, forward strand.
GCTGATCCGATAGCACCTTATTGGTGATAACCTGAATATTCTGCGGAATTTCAAGAATGGGAGCCGCCAGCCGTAGCGACGAAGAAACGTTCGGGTCGGTGTACTTGCCCCGTCCGGCCATCACCATGACTTCCTGCAACTGGTTGGCACTTTCGTTGAGCATAACGGTTGGGACATCGGTAACCTGTCCTGCTTGTACGCTTACGGCCTGTTCCCGAGTTTCCAGGCCAATCAGTGAAATTTGAAGCGTATAGTCGCCCGCTTTAATGTTTTTTAGCTCATAGGTACCCTCCGCCGTAGACATGGCACCGTAACGAGTTCCTTTCAACTGTACGGTAACCGATTCGACTGGATTGCCTTCGGAAGAAGTAATCTTACCGCGAAGGCCACCCGTTTGCGCAAAGGCAACACTACTACTAAGACACAGTAGTAGAACGTACATATATAATTTGCTCATCTTGACTGAATTTGGTTAACGGCTGCAAAAGTACATATTAGTTCTTATTTAGACCACGTATAAATAAAAATAATTGAGTATATTTCTTGTCGGACATTCTTTTATACAACTTGGTCCTACTGAGAAAGCCTCAAAAAAACGGCTGAAATGACGACGGGCGGGTTGATTTCGGGTATTTGCCCAAAATCAACCCGCCCGCCAGGTAAGGATTATACTTACTTATCAATTCGTGCTTACGCCTTTGACTACGTCAAAGTAGATGTCGGATCAGCTACCAAAGCGGACAAAGTTGTGGAGTCAGCGGGACCGCCATGTGGTGTCGGTTTCTCAAAACCGACACCACATGGCGGTCCCGCTGACACTGCTCTTCCAGCCCGCATGGGCGTCAATCAGCGAACTATTATCAAACGTTTCTACAATTGGGCCAGTAAATAAAGCACCGCCATACGAACCGCAACGCCATTCTCGACCTGATCCAGAATAATCGAATGCGATGAGTCGGCAGCATCGGAAGTCAGTTCGACACCCCGGTTGATGGGGCCAGGGTGCATCAGAACGATAGGCCGATCGAGTTCGTCGAGCATTTGCTTCGAAATGCCGAAGTACAGCGAATACTCGCGTAACGACGGGAAGTATTTGATTTGCTGGCGTTCCAGCTGAATGCGAAGCACGTTCGCCACATCGCACCAGGCCAGGGCCGCCCGAACGTCATGCCCGACTTTCACCCCAAGGGCTTCGATGTGTTTTGGAATAAGCGTTTTGGGGCCACACACCATCACTTCGGCTCCTTGTTTCTGCAAACAGAAAATATTGGACAGCGCTACCCGCGAGTGGGTAATGTCGCCGATGATGGCAATGCGCTTACCAGCTACGTCGCCGAGCTTTTCGCGAATGGAAAAGGAATCCAGCAACGCCTGGGTCGGGTGTTCGTGGGTGCCGTCGCCCGCGTTGACGACATTGGCGTTGATGTGCTTGGTCAGGTAGTGCGGAGCGCCGGGGCTGCTGTGCCGCATCACGACCATATCCACTTTCATCGCCAGAATGTTGTTGACCGTATCCAGTAAGGTTTCGCCCTTCTTCACCGAGCTGCCCGACGCCGAAAAATTAACGACATCCGCCGACAATCGCTTTTCGGCTAGTTCAAACGACAGTCGGGTACGGGTCGAATTCTCGAAGAAAACGTTGGCGATGGTCACATCACGCAACGAGGGAACCTTCTTAATCGGGCGGTTGATGACTTCTTTGAACTGCCCAGCCGTTTCTAGAATGAGCTGAATGTCAGATTCGGTCAGGTCTTTAATGCCCACCAGATGGCGGACGCTGAGAGATTGGGCCATGGAAGCAGTAAAACTATAAATTGGGCAAAGATAGTGGTCTGCTTCACGGAACAAGTCATAGAAGGCTATTTTTTCATTGCTTTACCAGGGGAAAGAGTGCGGACTCAACGTGCGAACTGGTCATCAATCGGCCCAGTTCGTCCGCTTTGTCGGGGTATTGGGCCGCTAGGTTTTTGGTTTCGCCAGGGTCTTTTGACAAGTCATAAAGCTCGACTAGCCCCTTCGGATTCTGGACAACCTGTAGCCGAACCGCTTTCCAGTTGCCCTGACGGATAGCCTGTTTGCCACCTCCTTCGTGAAATTCCCAATACAGATAATCGTGTTTTTGCTGCGTTCCTCGGCCCGTCAGCGACGAAACAAAGGATAGACCATCAATTGGAGTAGTTGACTTGGCTCCTGCCAGTTCGGCAAAAGTGGGAAACAGATCCCAGAATGCGCCCATGTAATCGCTTTTCGATCCCGACTTGATGACGCCGGGCCAGCGGGCGAGGAAAGGCTCCCGGATACCCCCTTCGTACAAATCCCGTTTGACACCCCGAAAGCCACCACCACTGTTGAAAAATTGAGGATCGGCTCCTCCTTCCGTATGTGGGCCGTTGTCGCTGGTAAAAATGACCAGCGTGTTCTGGTCCAGTCCTTTCGCTTTCAACGAAGCCATCAACTGACCGACATACAGGTCGAGCCGGGCTACCATAGCGGCAAACGTAGCCCGTGGATAGGCCTGCGAGGTATACCCACCCGTTTTGGCGTCGGGTCCATAGTCGGCTCCGTTGAACGGTTTCTCATCGAATTTTCCTTTGTACTGCGCAAACAGACTGTCGTCGGGGACGAGCAGTTCGGCATGAGGGAGGGTGTAGGGCAAAAAAAGAAAGAACGGTTGTCTGCCCGTCTGTTCGTTCAAAAACTGAAGCGCCTGTTTCTGAATAAGATCCGGCGCATAGTCGCGGGCTTGTTTCAGGTCCTGATTGCCAGCTAGCACAATCTTCTGATCGTTATGCCAAAGATGATCGGGATAATAACGGTGGGCCAGCGCCTGACAGTTGTAGCCATAAAACTGGTCGAACCCTTGTCGGGTTGGGTCGCCCTCCGAACCGACGGGGCCTAATCCCCATTTGCCGAATGCCGCCGTGGTATAGCCCGCTTTTTTTAACAGTTCAGCCATGGTAACGACCGAATCAGCGATGGGTTGCTGGCCCTCGGGCTTTACTTCTTTGTTCCCCCGTATGTACGTATGGCCCGTATGCTGCCCCGTCATAAGTGATGAGCGCGACGGGGCACAGACGGATGTACCCGCGTAAAACTGAGTGAACTGCATTCCTTCCTTGGCCAGCCGATCAATATGGGGTGTCTTGATTCGTTTCTGTCCATTAACGCCAATGTCGCCGTACCCCAGATCATCCGCCAGAATGACGACGATGTTGGGGCGGCTAGGTGTCTGCGCGTAGTTGACAAGAATAAAAGAAAGACTAATGGAAAGGCAGAGAAGAAAGGTTTTCATAGGCTGCTGGTTACTGTTTCGGTATTCGCGGAGGTTATTTTACCGCCGTGAAATTCATTTTCGGCTGCTGCATGGCGTTTTCCAGAATCTTTATTTCAAGCTGGAGAATCGCTTCTTCCGCTTTGCTGTCGATCTTGTCGGGATCGTCGGAGGGTTTGTGGTAGTCGGGGTGGCCGCCCGTGTGAAAGAACAGCACCGGAATCTGTTTGGCGTAAAAAGCCGCGTTGTCGGAGCCTCCATTGCCGGGACGATCCGTGAAAAACTTGATTGTACTTTCGACGCCCTTGAACACAGTCGGCCAGGCATCGCTCGTTCCGTAACCACCAATGCCAACGCCCCGCTCAGGATTGTAGCGGCCAATCATGTCCATACAGATCATAAAATTCATTTTCTCCAACGGCAATGTCGGATTATTGAGAAAGTAGCGGGAGCCCTGCAAGCCTAGCTCTTCAGCACCAAAGGCCATAAATAAGAAATTATATGGCTCTTTGACGTTGTTTTTAGCGAAATACTGTGCTAACTCCAGCAAACCAGCCACACCCGATGCATTATCATCGGCTCCGTTATGAATCTTTCCTTCGGGTTGCGTCTCCAGCGAACTACCCTGCCGACCCAAGCCGAGGTGATCATAGTGAGCGCCGATGACAATGGTGTACGGTGCGCCGTTGTCCAGAAAACCAATCACATTGGCGGCTTTTGGTAAACTGTCAGCAACGACTACCCGTCTGATTTTTGCCGTAAACGGCTGGTAATAGCCATTGGTGCCCAATGGTAATAGTTTGTACTTGCGAAACTGTTTGGCGATGTACGCAGCTGCTTTAGCATTTTCGGGGCTGCCTGTACCCCGGCCCTGCATCTTATCGGAAGCGAGTTTGTCGATGTGTTGAGCAATCCGTTTGGCGGATGGCGTCTGCCCAAAAAGGGGGGCAGCTAAAAAAACCAAGAAAAAGAGAAAGCGGTTTTGCATAAAATACTTTAGACGAAAAGCCCAAAGATACTAACCACTTACGCTACCAGAGACAATACATACGGCTAATCTAAAACCAGACTTTCATTGTCAGTTGATTAATCTTTTTCTTTTAGCCAATCGGCTAGTAGATGGGGAAGTTGTTCATTCACTAAAAAATTCATGCTGCTAACAAGCTGTCTAAATTTTTTCCTGAAGGATCGAAGTGAGTGTTTTTTGCCATCCCGGGGAACGAGGGATCTTTGCGAACCGGTACTTTATATTATTTCCGAAGATCCCTCGTTCCTCGGGATGACAAAAATGGTACAAAAATAAATTCTTAGACAGTCTCTAGAGGAAGGATATTAAAGTGCGCTAGTCGAACGGCATAGTTTAAACATTCTTGAATATCATCGGCTTACAGACCTGGATAATCAGCTATGATTTCAGACTATGTCATTCCGCTGGCTAACAATTCTAGAATTGTCGTGACTTACAGCCGTGACCCACGAATCGTGGGTTTGCCGTGGCATATAGTTGGGTCAATGGTAATTCGGGTCAGCATAGTCTCTATGTTTATGTAAAAGTAAGACAGAGAATAGTATTCGCAATTTGCTCTATTTCAACACGACACAACTGTAAGCAGGTACGGTCAGGCGGTCACTGTTGAGCGAGCTACCTGCTGCGCCTTCAAAAACGATGGCTGTACACCATTCTTCCGTTGGCGAGAAGAAGACATCAATCGATTTTTTGGTCAGGTTATGAACAACCAGTACACGCTGACCGTCTGAGCCATTTTGCCGGATGAATGCGACAACGCCCTTCTGGCGGATACCCGACTGGCTCAATAGGCTCAGGTTGTTATTCAGAACGGGATGGGTATTCCGGTAGTGGATCAGGCGTTGGTAGTGGTTGAAAAGCGAGTTCGGGTCCGACTGCTGCTGAGCCAGTGGCTGAATCGTCTGGCTGGTACTGTAGCGACCCCGACGCCAGCGCGTCCGTTGTTTGTCCCGTTCCCGAATGTCCCACAAAAACGGTTCCCGTATAAACTCATCCGGCTTCATACCCAACATCCCGATTTCTTCGCCATAATACAGATAGGGAAGGCCGGGCAATGTCAGCAAGAGATTGGCCGCTACTTTCAATTGATCAATATTTCCATGAAGCAGACTGCCAATCCGGTTCTGGTCATGGTTTGACAGGAGTAAGGCGTCAATAAATTGAGGGTTAACCGTTCGGAAGGTGGCGTGGACATATGAAAGATACTCCACCAAGTCTTCGGTGTCATTTTCTTTCTGAACGATCTCCGCGATCATCAATTGAAGGTCGAAATTGAAATTGGCTTTCAACCCCCGGAAATAAGGCGCAATGTGTTCGGGGCGGGTCCAGACTTCGCCGACGGTATAGGCACCGGGCTTAGCCGCTTCGACTACCTGCCCGAATTGTGCCCAAAACTCATGATTTTTAGGTTCTTCAAACTCGCGGTATAAATGACGTGCCGCGTCGAGCCGGAAACCGTCTACGCCAATGTCGTTGAGCCAATAGCGAACAATCTTAAAAACTTCGTCCCGTACCGGCTGATAGTCGAAATTCAGGTCGGGCATACCGCTCCAGAACATGCCGTAATACCGTTCGGGGTAGGCTGCTCCACGGACTGCGTGCCAGGGGTTTCGTTCGCCCGAATCGGCCGTAATGTCGCGGGTTGCCAGCTTACGCCGTTTGATCTCGTCAGGGCGAAGCCATTTATAGTAGTTCCAGTACGGGTTATCAGGCCCCTTTGATGCTTCCTCAAACCACGGATGTTTGATGCTGGTGTGGTGGAGAACCAGGTCGATAATAACGCCAATACCCCGCTGGTGCGCTTCGGTAACGAGCCGCTTAAAATCGTCCATCGTTCCATACTCCGGATCAATGCCATAGTAATCCGTCACATCGTACTTATGGTACGTTGGCGACGGGCTGATCGGCATGAGCCAGATCGTCGATACGCCAAGGTCTTTCAGGTAATCAAGTTTGCTGGTAACCCCGTTCAGGTCGCCGATGCCATCGCCGTTGGAGTCGGCAAAGGAACGGACAAAAATTTCGTAGTGAACCCCCGTCTGGCCGACCGAAGGAGAAGACGCATCAGCTGTAAAGCGTGAGCCTACCGCTGATGGCGTGGCATTATTTGTGTGCATTCAGGAAAATGTAGCTATCCTTTTGGTGAACGGAGAAACGAACGGATGAGTTTATCTTTGCGTCAATCTTGACCGGTTTTGCCGAGTAGCTAATACAGCTAAAGCAATGAGTAGTTCTTTACACGTTGATAGCGTAAGGCTTTAGCGCCTGATAAACCCGGTGCGTTGGCAAACCCATTACCGTGTAGAATGAGCCTTCTAACTGGTCGATACCAACTAAACCGATAAAGTCCTGCGCGCCGTAAGAACCCGCTTTATCGAAGGGTTTACACTCGTGGATATAGTACGAGATTTCTGCATCGGTCAGCGTGACAAACCGAACGGTTGTTTCATCGGTAAAGGATTGTACGATTGGCTCGGTCGAATCAACGGACGGAGTCAGGAGGGCAACGCCGGTCCGGACGCGGTGGGTTCGTCCCGATAGCGCCCGCAGCATTCGGCGGGCGTCGGCTTCGTCCTGGGGCTTGTTCATGATCTGGTTGTCCAAAATAACAACTGTATCGGCGCAGAGAACAATGCGCTGCCCTAAGTCCGGCATAAACTGTTCCGCTTTCTGACGGGCGAGGTATTCGGCCACTTCATTGACGGGCATCGTGTCAGGAAAAATCTCGTCGGTGGGACGCGTCTCAATCGTAAACTGAAATCCGGCGTCGTTCATGAGTTGTTTCCGGCGGGGCGATCCGGATGCCAGCACGAGCGGGTAACGTAAGAGGAACATGTATAGATCGGTTATGTACTATTGACGCACAAATTTCGGGCTATATTCGTAAAACATACAGAATAACCTATAAATCACTAGTCTCTTGAGAATTCGTCCTGCTACTGGTGCCGATGCGCCAACACTCGTGCCGTTAGCGGCAACGACCATGCGCGAAGCTTTCGGGCCCCCTCACAATCCGGCTCAGCTTGTTGAGGAGTACATTGAAACGGCCATCACTGAGCCCATCCTGGAAGCTGAACTGGCCGACCCACGTTCAACGTTCTTCATCATCGAAAATGATGAACAGATACCCGTTGGTTACGCGAAGTTACGTCGGCATCGGGCACCGCGTCGGTTGGCGCAGTCGCTTGGCGAAACGGATAAAGCCATTGAAATACAGCGGATTTATTTGTTGCAGCATCAGACAGGGCAGGGGCAGGGTCGCCTGCTTATGCAACACTGTTTAGACTGGGCGCGTAGTGCTGGTTACACCGTCGTCTGGCTCGGTGTTTGGGAGCGGAATGAACGCGCACTTGCCTTTTACCAAAAAAATGGGTTCGAGCGCTTTGGGTACCACTATTTTCAGTTTGGGTCCGAGCGGCAGCGGGATTTTTGGCTCAAAAAACAGTTATAGCTTCGAGAATTAATCAAGAGCTACAATAGCTGACCTGGCGAAAAGGCTATGAGTCAGAAAGAAAATAATTTTTGAACCGCCTAAACGAACGGAAGTTTTTACGCTCTAACTAAAAAACACATCCAGTGAACCGCTCCTATCCGAATCTATTAGTGCTGATGCCCTGCCGTTTGCTGGTCTGGTGCATCGCATTACTAGGAGCGGGCGCGTATGGTCAGATCGGTCAACCAGAGAATGATTCGACCCGGTATGTATCGAAAAAACTAAACGATTCACTCGCCACCAAAACGATCTCAACGATTGCCGACAGCGCTCTTTTGCAGCGAGACAGCGTTTTTTATAATCGCCTGAAAACAAGAATGTACAAGCATCGGCTGACGCGTCAGTTGTATGACCTTGTTTTTCAGGATGTTTACAACAGCCAGGTTCGGACGGGGGAAGTTAAGCAGATCGAAGTAAACCCATTCAAAGCCTACGAAGGCCGCATTATTGGCGATATTTACATTCGTCGGCTTGGCGTGTTCGGACATTCCGTTTATGACACGCTACGGAAGCCCGGTAACTGGGTTGAACGAACGGGTAACCGACTGCATACCAATACCCGCGAACACATCATTCGTCGATCCTACCTGCTTTTTAAAGAGGGGGATGCGCTGAACCCGACGGTGCTGCGTGACAACGAACGCTTGTTACGGACGACATCCATCTTTCACGACGCCCGGATTCTGGTATTACCACGTCCCGGAAGTCGGCAGTTCGTTGACGTATATGTGATAACGCAGGACGTCTGGTCGCTTTCGCCGACAGGTGGCGTTGGGGCGCTGAATCAGTTTAGCGTTGGTTTTGAACAACGAAATTTTCGTGGGCTGGGCCATCAGCTGTTTGCTCAGGTTGCTTACTCGGGACCCGATCCGCGCCAGAAGATGGAATACCAGGGGCGCTATACCGTTCCATTCATTGGCAAAACTTTTTTGACCGCTCAGGCCGAAGTGCTGTATTTGCGCGACCTGAAGCAGGCTGCCCTTCGCTTGTACCGACCCTTTCTGACGCCGGACACCAAATATGCCGGGTCAATCGAACTCAACCATACGCAGGTAAACAACCGGTTTGTGGCTCGTAACGACAGCGTACTATTTGTACCGCTCAGTTACAATTATTCCGATGCCTGGATTGGGCGGTCGTTTCGAATCTTTTATAGCGCGAAAGACGACGAACGAAAAGGCCGATCAAGACTGATCCTAGCCATACGCAACACCAATTATGAGTATTTGCGTAGACCAACCGTTACGGCGGATACCAATCAGCTTTATCAGGATAGTCGCACAACGCTGTTTAGTATCGGCTACACACGACGAAGATACGTTCGCGATGTACTGATTTACGGTTACGGGCGCACCGAAGACGTTCCGGTCGGAGAGGCCATCTCCGTGGTGACTGGTTTTGATAACGCAGAATTAGGCCCCAGAAAGTACGGGGGCTTAAATTTTTCGCAGGGAAAGTACCTACGTAAGCTGGGGTATCTCTACGCCCTGGTGAGTATTGGCGGCTATATCCGCAATCAGCGGATGGAGCAGGGCGTTTTTTCGCTGGAAGGAAATTATTTCAGCTCACTTCTGTCAACCCGATGGGGCAATATGCGACACTTTTTTAACAGCCGCTTTTACCTTGGTATTAATCGGTTCGACAACGAATACATTACGCTCAACAGCAGTGGCAGTGGCATTAATACGGACGGAATTGGCATCAATAACGATGCATTACGCGGCACGAACCGCTGGCTGATCAACTACGAAACGATCCTATTCTCGAAACTGAACCTAGCGGGATTTCGCATTGCCTTTATCGGATTCGCCAATCTGGGGCTCATTAGCTTTCCTGAGCGACCGCTCCTAAGCAGCCCTGTTTACCAGGGTTATGGGATTGGATTTCGATTGCGAAATGAAAACTTGACTTTCAACAGTTTTCAGATCCGATTTGCGTATTACCCAAACATACCCAACAATACTATTCCGCTCCGGATTGCTTTCGAAGGCATATCGGGATTACGGTTCCGAGACTTCGATTTAGCAGCTCCGCAATTAATTCAATACCGATAGGGAACAATTATAATTGTATATAATGTTGCTACATTAAATGTTATCGATTATATTTGCGCCATGTCAATAGAAACCGACATTAAGCAAGCAACTCCATTCAGGACGCCTTACCACCGGGTGATGGTCAACCTGATTTATACCAGCAATTGGATGGCTGATAGTCAGATGCGCTTGCTGAAACCATTTGGGTTAACCTTACAACAGTATAACGTCTTGCGGATCTTGCGCGGGCAGTCCCCCAACCCGGTTAAGGTAAGCGACATTACGGAGCGGATGCTCGACAAAATGTCCAATGCATCCCGGTTGGTTGACAAATTGGTCGCTAAAAAACTTGTGCTGCGGACCGAATGTCCCAGTGACCGCCGGGCCGTAGACGTTGTTGTTACCGACAAAGGACTGGCTCTGCTTACGCAGCTGGACGTTCATCAGGCCGAACTGGACGCTGACTACCAAAGCAAGCTTACCGAAGAAGAAGCGGTTTACTTGAGTCAGTTACTCGACAAACTAAGGGCTTAAACAGAATCACCTTTACTTACACATACAACCACAAAACAAAAACAAATAAACAAATGAAAACGCGTCAATTTTTAGCTGGTCTTGTTGCAGTTGCTGTAATGGCCGGTACCTCGGCTTTTGTTGGCCCAAAAAAGGTAGCTACATATAAAGTAGATACACAGAAAAGCGTATTGAACTGGAACGGTAAGAAAGTAACCGGCGAACACTCTGGAACGGTTAAATTATCAGATGGTTCTCTAGCTGTAGACGGTGGTAAACTGACGGGCGGAACCTTCTCGTTCGACATGAATAGCATCGTTTGTACGGACCTGACCGACGCTGGCTACAATGCGAAGTTCATTGGACACATGAAGTCGGAAGATTTCTTCAACACAGCGAAGTACCCAACGTCGACCTTTAAAATCACCAAAGTAACCCCAAAAGGTGGTGATGCGTACGACATCACGGGTAACATGACCATCAAAGGAATCACGAACGCTGTAACGTTCCCTGCAACGGTTAAGGCTACTGCCAATGGCGTTGAAGCAAATGGTAAAGCAACGCTTGATCGTACCAAATACGACATTCGTTATGGTTCGAAATCGTTCTTCGAAAACATCGGTGACAAAGCAATCTACGACGATTTCACCATCGAAATGAAAGTAGTAGCGAACAAATAAGTTCTGTTTGTACCTGATAGTGATTAAACCCGGCGTCTGGCGATGCCGGGTTTTTTGTGCAGTTAAGTAAACCCGTGATGATCAGACGTAAGCGGGGAAGTCATCCAAAAACTGCACTTCCGATGTGGCATGGTTGATGCCGCAACAGTAGTGAGTTATTCCGTTCGAAACAACCAGATAAGGGGCACGGTGAACGTGATTGTACCGGGCAATCTGATCAAACACCGACTGGGTAAGTTGGATGTGGGGCGCTTTGCACTCAACGATCAGGAAGGGCTGTCCCTGGCGATCAAATGCTACCACATCGGTGCGCTTCTGGGTCATGTTCAGGGTCAGGCCACCTTCGGCACGAATAAGCGCTTTCGGGTACGCATAATGCGTGAGAAGCAGGTTGATAATGTGCTGTCTAACCCACTCTTCGGGTGATAGACGAACATACTTCCGGCGTAACAAATCGAAAATATAAGGTTTACCGTCGACTTGCTTAATTTTGCAATCAAACTCGGGTAGGTTCAGCGTAACCATACCCCAAAGATAGTGAGCAAATAGGTGAATTTTCGTGTCATTCGTTATTTGCTTATTCGGTATCTCCTTATTGAAAACTATGAAGACAAAAGAAGAAATCGTCCAGAACTGGTTACCGCGTTACACCGGCACGCCAATTGAGCAATTCGGAGAGTATATCCTGCTAACCAACTTTATTAATTATGTTGACCTGTTCGCCAAAAAGTTCGATGTAGAAATAAGTGGTATCGGACGGGCTATGCAAACGGCTACGGCCAACAACATTACGATTATCAACTTTGGCATGGGTAGCCCCATGGCCGCAACCGTCATGGATTTATTGTCAGCCGTTAATCCGAAAGCTGTGTTGTTTTTGGGAAAGTGTGGCGGACTCAAAAAGACCCAGATCGGTGATTTGATCTTACCGATCGCGGCCATTCGGGGTGATGGAACCAGTAATGATTACATGCGCCCCGAAATACCAGCCCTGCCGTCTTTCCGGTTGCAGCGAGCGGTTTCGTCAACGATCAAACGGTACGAACTCGATTACTGGACCGGTACCGTTTACACCACTAACCGGCGTATCTGGGAGCACGACGAAGCGTTCAAAGATTACCTGCGGGAGATTCGCACGATGGCGATTGACATGGAAACGGCTACCATTTTCACCGTTGGCTTCGCCAACTCCATTCCGCACGGAGCCCTATTGCTGGTGTCGGATAACCCACTCGTGCCGGAAGGCGTTAAAACCGAAGAAAGCGATAAACGCGTGACGGGGCAGTTTGTCAACAAACACCTCGACATTGGCATTGACGCACTGCTTGAACTCGAATCATCCGGCGATTCGGTGAAGCACCTCCGGTTCGAATAAGAATAAAGCGCTCACTAGATAAGCAACAGTCGCTTATCTAGTGAGCGCTGGCTTTTAATTAGTTGCAAATGTCGCTAATGACTTTATAAGCAGGGCTATAACCCATTTCGCCAGCTTTGGAAAGGTCAAGGCAGCCGCTGTTTTCGTCGCCCAGGCTGTACTTGATGAGCCCTCGTACATAGAACGCTTCACCGTAGCGAGGGTTTAACTTGATGGCGTCGTTACAGTCGGTGATCGCTCCCCGCTGGTCACCCTGGGCCGATTTGATCAGACCCCGTGAAAAATACGCTTCGGCATAAGTAGGGTTCAATTCAATCGATTTGCTCAGATCAGCAATAGCACCTTTCTGGTCACCTTGTTTGTTTTTGCTAACCCCCCGACTAAAATACGCTTCGGAACGCTCCGGCGAAAGTTCGTTGATGCGATCCCGATCCTGTACCCGATTCCGGAGATTATCCAGAATAGGCCGGGTTACACGCGTGTTGTACACCACTTTCGTATCGGAGTTGGTATTGTTCATGTCAATCGATTGGGTGAAATCCAAAAGCGCCCCTTTCTGATCGCCGAGTTTACTACGGCAGAAACCCCGGCCATAGTACGCTTTATAATTGTCTTTCTTAAGCGCAATCGAGCGGTCGTAGTCGGTCAGTGCGCCTTTATACTCTTCGAGCTTGCCTTTCGCAAAACCCCGGTAGAAAAACGATTCAGCGTCTTCAGGACTTAGTTCAATTGCTTTGTTAAGATCGGCAATGGCTCCGGTAAAGTCATTAAGCTCCACTTTCGACACACCCCGTCCGGCATAAGCCTGGGAGCGTTTGGGAGTCATGTCAATAACCTTCGTGAAGTCGGCAAGGCTACTCGAAAAATCATTGAGTTTTTGCTTGGTGATGCCCCGGGCGTAGTACACCTGAACATTGGCCGGATCGAGTTCCAGCGTTTTCGTAAAATCGGCTAGTGCGCCCCGGTACTGGTCAATCCGGCTTCGGCTGACGCCCCGGTTGTAGTAAGCCTGTGGGTCGTCGGGGTTCAGTTCGATGGCGCGGCTGAAGTCAAGTAGCGCAGCCCGGTGGTCTTCCTGTTTGCTTTTGCTAACGCCCCGGCTTAGGTAGGCCATCGCATCTTTACCGTTTAGTTCGATAGCCCGGTCGTAGTCCAGAATGGCCCCCCGGTGATCTTTGAGATTGGCTTTGGCCAGTCCCCGATTGTAGTAGCTGGGTGCATTTTCGGGGTTCATCGTGATGGCCATGCTAAAGGCTTGGAGAGCACCGGTGAAGTCGCCCGATTTACTTTTCCCGATTCCGTTCTCGAAAAAATCGACGGCAGTTTGCTGGGCGGATGCGGTAAGCGTAAAACCAGCAAGCAATAAGGTTCCTAGCGGCAGAAGAAGTCGCTTCATAAAAAATAAGTACAAGATAAAATGTGGTGAGTATACTTACATGTATCTGGTCATAAATTTAAGTGATGTTACTAGATAGGACAAGAAAAATTAGCGTTAAATTATTGTTAGTCAAGACTATAGGATTGGTGGGATAGTGGCCTGCTTACGGAATAAACTGCCAAAATAGAGGCTGTATGTCTATAAGGACTAATTTTTTATGACAATATGTCATTTGCATTTTAGGGTTTTAATCAATATTGTGTCATTTTGTCTGCTATATTTTGCTATTTCGGATTGGTACATTGTTTGTCTATATCCGTATGTATTCGATAGAAGACAACTCAAACAACAGAAAAACATGGCAACTTTAGTTCGATATAACCGCATCCCAACTTTCTTTAACCCTTTCTACGGTCGTCCAGTCATCAACCGGTACCAAAATGTAAATCCGAATGTTCCTGCTGTGAACGTGAAGGAAGTTGAAGCTGGCTATCAGCTTGAATTAGCTGCTCCAGGTTTGAAAAAAGAAGATCTGAAAATCAACGTAGAAAATAATACGCTGACAATCGCTTACAAACCCGAGGAAAAAGCAGAAGAAACAACCCAGAAATTCACCCGGCACGAGTTTGGTTTCAGTGCCTTCGAGCGGAGCTTCCGTCTGCCTAAAACGGTGAACGCCGACGCCATCGCAGCTACCTACTCGAATGGTATCCTGACGGTTGAATTACCCAAAGTTGAAGTGAAAGAAGAAAAGCTTGTGAAAGAAATTAGCATTGCTTAATTGAGTAGGCAAATACAGAAGAGAACTGGGGAGTTGGTAGCTGATTGGGCGACCGGCTCCCCAGTTTTTTTATCCGATCAGGAGCCGTACGAAGGCTTCCAGTTTGTAGGCGTCCAACTGGCCATTTGTCCGAACGCCACTGCAAATATCAAGACCAAACGGCTGTACCGTTTCAACCGCTTTTCGGACGTTGTCGATGCTCAGTCCGCCCGCCAGAAAAACCGGCACGGGCGACTGTTCAACGATTCGACGGCTCACCGCCCAGTTATGCACTCGTCCGGTACCGCCCAGTTCCTTGACAGCCAGATTGGGATTGCCAGAGTCGAGCAGCAAGGCGTCGGCTCCGTGCTGAATGGCCAGTAAGGCTTCGTCAATGTTTTTCTCATCAATGACGTGAATGACCTGCACCAGTTTGATCGCGGGCAAGGTCGCACGCAACTGAGCGTAGGTTTCGGGTGGTACGGCGTCAACCAACTGGATGGTATTGGCTCCTACACGCTGTTGATGGGCAATAATGTCTGCCGTGTTTGTTTCGCTGGTGAGCATAAATGTGGCTACGGGCGGGGGCGTTGCCTGAACAATCTGGGCGGCTAACGTATCCGCTACGACACCGGGACCGCTGGGCATTCGACCAACCAGACCCAACGCGTCGGCACCGAGCCGGACGGCTAATCGGGCTTCGTCGAGGCTACTGATGCAACAGATTTTAATCCGTGTTCTGAACGGAGATTCCATGAGGTACTGCGTTTTATGAATTTGATGGTGAAGGGAGGGACAAAAATCGGATTTAATCGGTTAATCAGGTAATCAGCATCCCAAAACATGGTTTCCGACAGTACCCGACCAGATACCTACGCATCCCTCCGTATTCCTGATTTTCGCTATTTTGTCATGAATAGCTTTCTGATGACGGTTACGTTGCTCATTCAGGAAGTTATTTTAGGCTACGAACTGTACAAGACAACGCACGATCCACTGGCCTTGGGTCTGGTGGGTTTGGCCGAAGCTATTCCATTTATTGCCCTGTCGCTTTTTGGAGGGCATCTGGCGGACCGTTACGATAAGAAACGTATTTTGCAGTGGAGTTCGCTCGTAATCGTGTTAGGCTCCGTAATCCTGTACCTTGTCTTTCGACCGTCTGTAGTTGCCGGATTATCGCAAACCGCACGATTGGCGACTATCTATGGTGTATTGATGCTGATCGGTACGGCCAAGGGATTTTACTCACCGGCTAGTTCGTCGCTGAAACCGTTTTTGGTACCCCGCGAATTATACGCCAACTCGGCAACCTGGAGTAGTTCGGCCTGGCAGGCTGGCGCAATCGTAGGGCCGGGTCTGGCTGGTTTTATATACAGTTGGGTTGGCTTCGACAACACGCTGATCGTTGTCATCGGTCTTTTCGCTGTTTGCCTGTTTTTGATTAGCCTGATCGAGTCGAAGCCTGTACCCGTTACCAATGCACCCACGCAGGGATTTCGCGAGAGCCTGGGTGAAGGATTCCGGTTTGTGTTTAAAACGCCGATCGTGCTTTACGCCATTTCGCTTGATTTGTTTTCGGTGCTTTTCGGCGGAGTGGTGGCTATTCTACCCGTTTTTGCCGAAGATATTCTGAAAGTGGGTGCTGAAGGCTTAGGGTTTCTGCGGGCGGCTCCCTCCATTGGTGCGCTGACGACAATGGCTTTCATGACAAAATATCCGCCAACCCACAACGCATGGCGAAACATGTTATTTGCCGTTGCTGGCTTTGGGATTACAACGATCGTCTTTTCGTTATCGACGAATTTTTACCTGTCACTAATTATGCTGGCGCTGACGGGCGCGTTTGACAGTGTGAGTGTGATTATTCGCCAAACAATTCTACAAATCTTCCCCCCCGATCACATGCGTGGTCGTGTGGCGGCTGTTAACGGTATCTTCGTTAGTTCATCCAATGAGATAGGCGCTTTCGAATCGGGCTTGTTGGCTCGATTGCTGGGTACTGTACCGTCTGTAGCGTTGGGAGGGGTTGTTACACTCTTTGTGGTCGTGTACGTATACGCTAAATCGAAAGAGCTGTTCGCTGTACGATTGAGTTAAAAACAGCAGCTGAGAAGCCGGTTGAACACGGAAGCACTCGCCTGATTACTGGTCGTTGACGGGTAATCGGGCGAGTGCGTTTGCTTTGTACAAGAGCGTTAGCGGGGGGCTGCGTACTTATTACTGTCACCAATCAACGCGTTCATGTCAATCTGCTCGTTGAGAAGGACGCGCGTGTTAAAAATTTCCCAGAATAGTTCGTCGGGCAACTGATAGTCACGTTGCAGTTGAACCATATCGCGGATGCTTTCTTTCAATTGTCCAACAAGAGGTTGCACCTGAGAAGCGCGGGGTTGGTAATTTTCCATTGCCTTTGTTTTTAGCGTGCGAGATTCTAAACAGCCTCGGTTTTATATTGTTTTACAAAAGGAAAAGGGTAGCTAACAGACAGTTAGAATAATTATATTGTTTCTACTTGGTACAAGTCATAAACGAGCTTTGACCCCGCTATCTTACAACTAAATTTTTTTACAACGATAAATCCCCTGATTATCAACGCGCATATGAAAAGAATTCTGCTTTTTTCACTAGCCCTGCACGTCGGAGCGCTTCTTCTGGCCCTAACGCCTGCCGCTCGTCCTAAACCCGTTAAGCTGGTTAAGGTATGGGAAACAGATACGACGTTACGAACACCTGAATCGGTTCTGTACGATGGTAAAAGCACCCTCTACGTCGCTAATATTGACGGAAAGTCGGATTCACTTGACGGAAGCGGGTTTATTTCAAAAGTGTCACTGGATGGTAAGATAGAAAATCTGCACTGGACCTCTGGACTGAATGCGCCTAAGGGCATGGGATTGTATAAAAATCGGTTGTATGTGACGGACGTATACCGGCTGGTGGCTATCAATACTGAGAATGGTCAGGCGGAAAAAACCTGGGATGCCGTTGGCAAAGGAGCCTTTCTGAACGACGTAACGGTTGATAAAGATGGAACCGTTTACGTATCGGATAGCCGCGCTGATAAGCTGTATCGGTTGAAAGGTGACAAGTGGGAAGTGTTTATGGAAGGCGAACAACTCAACAAACCCAATGGGGTACTGGCAGTTGGGAAAGACCGGCTTATGGTGGGCAGTACCAAAATTGGCGCACTACGAACGCTGGATCTAAATACGAAAACCATGAAGACTGTCGCCGATGGCATGGTGAATACCGATGGAATTGTGCCAGAAGGAAAAGGCAACTTTATCGTGTCCGATTGGAGCGGCCAAGTCTTTCACGTGAGCGCCGATGGTACCAAGCAACAGCTTCTGGATACACGTTCCGATAAAGTCAATGCGGCTGATATCGAGTATATTCCTAAAGAGAAGCTGTTGATTGTTCCCACTTTTTTTAAGAACAAACTCGTCGCTTACCGGCTTGAAAAGTAGATAGCCATAATTTGAAAGACTATACTTTTTTGTCATCCCGAGGAACGACCGGGATGACAAAAAAGTACTCATTTTGGTTCGTCAGGACAAAATTTAGACAGCCTATAAAGGAAGAGGGTTGTTAAAAAACCGGAGCCAACTGGCTCCGGTTTTTTTAATGCAGTAGCTGTTCGATGGCTGCCTGGGCCCGGTCGGCACCAAAGCCCGCCAGCGCGGTTTCCATCTGGGCGATAATCAGTCCGGTACCCAGATTGCCAATGCTACCCTCGTGCGTGTGATGAAGCGTACGGGGTGGCGCATAGGTGTGCTCCGCAATTTCTTTACCGACTGTCTGATAAGCCTCGCGGAAAGGAACGCCCTGCAAAACCAGTTCGTTGACCCGCTCAACGCTGAACAGCAGATCATACTTGGAATCGTCAAGCAGGTTTGTTTTTACCTGAATATGTTCCAGCATAAAATCGGTGATCTCCAGGCAATCAAGCAGTTCGTCGAAAGCAGGCATCAGGATTTCCTTCAACAGCTGCATGTCGCGGTGATAGCCCGACGGTAGGTTGCTCATAACCAGCGTTACTTCCATCGGTAGCGCTTTTAGCCGGTTCGTTTTGGCCCGTAATAGTTCGGCTACGTCGGGGTTTTTCTTGTGTGGCATGATGCTGCTGCCCGTTGTGAGCGCATCCGGTAGCGTCAGGAAACCAAAGTTCTGGCTGTTGTACAGGCATATGTCCATAGCCATACGCGAAATTGTCGATGCGACGGCTGCCAGCGCGGTCAGAGCCGTTTGCTCGGTTTTACCCCGGCTCATCTGCGCATAAACCACATTGACGTGCATCCCTTCGAAGCCCAGTAGCTCGGTCGTCAGTGACCGGTCGAGTGGAAAGGACGACCCGTAGCCTGCGCCCGATCCCAGTGGGTTGCGGTTAGCGAGTCGGTAGGCGGTTTGTAAGGTTAACGTATCGTCGGCCAGCGCTTCGGCGTAGGCCCCAAACCACAACCCAAACGACGAGGGCATGGCGATTTGCAGATGCGTGTAGCCGGGAAGTAAATCGTTTTTATGCTGTTCCGAGAGACTGATAAGCCGGTTGAATACGCGGTGCGTAGCCTGCGTAACCCGCCACAGTCGATCCCGCGTAAAGAGCTTAAGGTCAACCAGCACTTGGTCGTTACGAGACCGGCCCGAGTGTATTTTCTTCCCAACGTTCCCCAGCGTGCGGGTTAGCAAAAGTTCGACCTGCGAGTGTACGTCTTCAATACCGTCTTCGATGGCGAACTTTCCCGCTTCAATGGCGCGATAGATCGTTTTCAGTTCGGCGGTAAGCAAGCTCAGTTCCTGATCCGTGAGCAGGCCAATCGTCTCAAGCATCTGCGCGTGTGCCAGATTACCCAGTACATCGAAAGGCGCAAGGTATAAATCCATTTCACGATCCCGTCCGACCGTAAAACGCTCAATCTGTTCGGCGGTAGAAACGCCTTCTTTTTGCCAGAGTTTCAAAATGAATGAGTTAATAAGCGAAACGAGCGGCTAAATCAGGTCCATACCGGCGTCCCTGCCCGCTTCTAAAGTCCCGCAAAGTTCGTAAAGAAAGTTGGTTACCGGATGGTTGCCGTCTTATTGTTTTAAGCCCAGGCTGGTTGGCAAACCATCGAGACTAACGAGGTTTTTCTCCTGAATGTATTCCTGAAGGCCGTCGGCTCCTTTTGTTTCCGCCCATTTGAAATGCACATCGCGCTCCCCGGCGTAGTCGTAGAGCGGAACACCAAAACCGCAGGATGTTTGAACCAAACTGATATCGGCAACAATGATCTGGCGGGTACTGGGCAGTATGGTAAAATGCGGAGCGTAGACATCCCATTCGTCCGTACCGGGCAACACAGTAGACCCTTTTCCGTAGAGCCGGAGAATGTTGGGCGCACCGTCGAACGAGCAGAACATAAGGGTGATCCGTCCGTTTTCGAGCGTGTGCGCCGACGTTTCGTTGCCGCTACTGATCAAATCCATGTAAGCGACCTTATTCTCTGAAAGGACCCGGAATGAATCAAGTCCTTTTGGTGATAGATTGACGTGCCCATCGGCGCTTAGCGGAGCGGTACTGACAAAATAAATATGCTGTTTGCCAATGAATTCCCGATGGGCGGGCTTAATTGAATCGTGAAATTTACCCATGACTGCGTTGGTGTATCCTGGTTTGATTGGCTCTTACGAAGTAAATAATCTTATTTCTTGATCAGCTGAATTGCACAGCCACCGCCCTTGGCCAAGTGAATCGACAGGTTTGTTTTAGCCGTAACTTTTTTTCGTTCGATGGTGTACGCTTCCGGGTTTTTGTCCCAGTCAGCATCGGCGGCATCACGGTAGATGACGGCTTCGTACGAACTTCTGGGGTCCAGAAAATTTAAGTTGACGGATAGATCGCGGCTGTTCTCGTCGGTAATACCGCCCACAAACCAGCTGTTCTTTCCTTTTTCTTTACGAGCCATGAGGATGTAATCGCCGGGTTCGGCTGCGAGTATTTTGGTGTCGTCCCAATCGACCGGCACATCCCGGATAAACTGAAACGCGTCCAGGTGTTTTTCGTAGTTTTCCGGTAAGTCCGCTACCATCTGCAACGGGCTGTACAACGTGACGTACAAAGCCAGCTGTTTAGCCAGGGTAGTGCGAACCTGCTGCGTGCGTGTGCTGTCGAACTGATTGAGTCGAAAGCGAAACAGACCGGGCGTAAAATCCATTGGCCCGCCCAATAGCCGCGTAAACGGTAAAATCGTTGTGTGTTCCGGTGTGATGCCCAACGTTGGCGCGTTATTAAATTCGCTGCCCCGGGCCGCTTCGCTAGCCATCCAGTTCGGGTACGTACGGTGCAGACCCGTCGGGTGGGCCGACTCGTGGGAATCCAGCATGATCTTGTACTGCGCCGTTTTTTCGGCAACCCGTTGGTAGTGATTGATCATCCATTGACCGTCGTGGTGTTCACCACGGGGAATGATGCGGCCCACGTATCCCGTCTTGAGCGTGTTGATGTCGTGCTTGACCATGTACTGGTAGGCCGCGTCCATCCGGCGTTCGTAGTTCGTGACGGAGCCGGACGTTTCGTGGTGCATAATGATGCGTACGCCTTTGCCGCGAGCGTAGCGTACCAGCGAGTCCAGGTTGTAATCGGGGTAGGGCGTAACAAAATCAAAAACGTCTTCTTTCCAGTTGCCGAACCAATCTTCCCAGCCGACGTTCCAGCCTTCGACCAATACACCGTCAAAGCCGTATTTTGCCGCAAAGTCAATGTATTTTTTAACGTTCTGCGTATTTGCTCCGTGCTTGCCGCCCGCCTTTTCCCAGGTCGCTTTACCGATGTGCATTTCCCACCACATACCCACAAATTTCTGCGGCTTTATCCAGGACGAATCACCGATTTTGGAGGGTTCGTTCAGGTTCAT
Source organism: Spirosoma oryzicola (assembly GCF_021233055.1). Classification (NCBI taxonomy): domain Bacteria; kingdom Pseudomonadati; phylum Bacteroidota; class Cytophagia; order Cytophagales; family Cytophagaceae; genus Spirosoma; species Spirosoma oryzicola. The sequence goes on from NZ_CP089538.1 coordinate 1,827,928, forward strand.
AATCAGCTTGGAGGTCAGCAAATCAGCGGCTTTGTCACTAACCAGGATGGTCCGCCAGGGCGTCTGAGCCGGCGTCTGAAGATACGCTTTGTTGCCCACGGCATCGGGTACCAGTTGAGCCGTCAGGGTTCGCGTCTTTTTGTCGAGCTGAAGGTGCATGACTGGATAGTTGAGCAAAGCCGCTTCGTAGAGGCTGATGTACAGGCCGTCTGCCGTCTTGAACAGCAACGGTGTCTGCACCGCATTGGAGCCAATCACTGACTTGAGGGCCGTATCTTTCTCCCGATCAGCGGCTGTTACTGCATCTACCTCGCTTAGCTTGGTGGTGTTGTAGAGATATTCATTGGAATCGTAATCACCCGGCATCCAGAACGTTTTGTGGTCAGCCGAGAGCGTGAATTGGGTTAACTCATCAGCTACGACAAAGTGCGTCAGGGCTTGCTGGGGAGGAAACTCATAACGGAAGCCCATGCCGTCGTTAAAGACTCGAAAACGCACCCGCAACTGAATACCGGAGTCGACTTTGTCCTGTAACGTCAGCAGTAGTTCTTTGTAATGATTGCGAATCCGGTTGGTTTCGCCCCAAACCGGTTGCCAGGTTTCATCCTTCGTGGATGTGTCTGCCGCTACGATGGTGAAGCGGTTCAGCGTTGCTTTCGGTTTACTAAGGCTGAAACCAAGACCAGAGGGTTCAATAACAGACTTGCCTTTGTACGCAAGCTGGTAGTTGACCGCGCCTGTCTGCGTGTTGCGAATGGTTAAGGTAATGGCTTTGTCGGGCGACGTAATCGAGGTTACGGGTTGTGCATGTATACTTTTTGGTAAGGAAATAAGTGCTGCAACGAGTAACAAATACTTGACTGTATAGGTAGATATCATAGGGAATAGGGGTAAGACAACGAACGTATCAACGCAAAAACAAGTAGTTGAAATTTCGCCGAAAATCCTATTTGTTCGCTGAACTCGCCGGCAAACGTTGGCCTAAAATCCAGAAGCCACCAGCGGCCAGCAAACTAATACCGGTGACGGCTAACCAGTGAGTGGAAAAGTTGAAATGAGCGATCATTTGCGAGCCAAAAGCCGGGGCCGTCGTCTGAGCCAATGCCCCCGCCATTGAATACAGCGCCAGGTACTGCCCGCGTGTCGATGGGGTAGATCGCTCGACGGTAAACGACTGAATAAAAGGCATAACGAGCATTTCGCTAAGCGTGACGAGCACGATAAAAAACAGGGTCGCCGTCAGTATGGACAAGCCCGTAGCCTCCAATAAAGTCAGCGATGCGTAGGCAATCGAGGTGAGCACGATGCCCCCGACAATCAGATTGACTTTTTTCCATTTCTGCTGCTCAACACTGTAGACCAACGCCATTTCGACAACGACAATAATGACCCCGTTGAGCGCCATCAGTGCGCCGATTTTGCCTTCTGTCATGTGCAGAACCTGTTTGAAAAACAGCGGCACAACAGAGAATAACTGCATGAATACAATCAGGTATAAGGCTGCGCACACCATGAAGGCAATAAATACCGTGTCCCGGTAGGGTGAGCTGACCAAACCCGATTTGTCGGCGTCAGGGTGCAGGGTTTTGGTAACGCTGAAGGTCGATGCGTTATCGGGAGCGGGCAGGTTCAACCAAAGGACAACTGTTGCCAGCAGACAGGTTAATCCGTCGGCCCAGAAAAGAAGGTTGTAATCGATGCCAGCAATCCAGCCACCCAGACCGCCACCAACCGCCCAGCCCAGATTGATGGCTAATCGGTTGAGTGAGAAAGCGCGGGTGCGCGTATCTGCATCGGAATAATGGGCAATAGCCGCCTGATTAGCCGGGCGAAACGAATCGCCGAATAAGGTAAAAATAAAGACGCTTCCGCAGAGCGCATAAAAACCCGTAACCAGCTGAAGCATCAGCAGAAAAAAACCGCTGAACAGCAGACTGAATAACTGAACGTAATAAAACCCAAACCGGTCGGTTAGCCGCCCGCCTAGAAAAGTACCGACAAAAGCGCCCATGCCGTAAACCGCCATGACGATACCCGCGTCAGCAACAGAATAGTGCAGATGCTGCGTCAGGTAAAGCGTAAGAAAAGGAAGTACCATCGTGCCACATCGGTTGATAAGCATAACACCCGCCAGCAGCCATACCGATGGCGCTAATCCTTGATACGCATTCCTGTAGAGTCGAAGGGAGGCCTGGAACATAGCGCGAAAGTACGACGAATCTATACGCGGGCGAACATCCGACAAAATCTCCGTCGGCTTGTTATTTAGAAAAGCGATTCGTGAATTTTAGAGTTATACCATCAAAAACACGTACCGTACTACGCTTATCGCTTGCCCCTAATCCATGTTTCTGGAAAGAATCACTCGTTTTGAAGCCAATCACCGACTAATGATTGGCCTTACCGTTGCTTTTATCACTTATTTTCTAGTACCGCCAACGGTTAAGGGGGCTGCCACCCTGATTATTGTCTGGATCGCATTTGCCCTGACCTTGCTGCTGTTGATGTGGCTGACTATTTTCATTGCGCATCCCCGTGATCTACCCCGGTTATCGCGTCTGGAGGATTCCAGTCGAACGCTGATTCTGGTATTCGCCATTACAGCCGCCGTAGCCAGTTTGTTCGCGGTATTTGCGTTGCTGGATTCGATGGATAAAGCGAATCAGAGCCGGAGCGTTACATTATCAGTTCTGGCCGTGGCCAGTTCCTGGACGTTATTGCATACGCTTTTTACGCTTCGCTACGCGCACCAGTTCTACGGCGATGATCCTGAACAGAAAAAGCGTCCCGGCGGATTGGAGTTTCCGAATGACTCTGAACCGGACTACCTGGATTTTGCCTATTTCAGCTTTGTCATTGGTATGACTAGTCAGGTATCGGACGTGGCTATCAGCGCTAAGCGTGTACGACGAACAGCGCTGGCCCACGGAATACTATCGTTTTTGTTTAACACCGTCATTATTGCCCTGACGGTTGGCGGACTCTCAGGAAAGCTTTAACGGGCTCGTCCACCGGATCGGCTTTGCCGTTGTGCTTTCTCCTGCTGCTCTTTCTCGTAATCTTCACGCTGCCGTTTGTCAGAAAGTAAGGTACGGTAAAGACCATTCAAGACGTAAATATCATCAACTTCATCAATCAGTCGGTGCAGGTGCTCGCGGACTTGCGTAATGTTCATGCGGATTCGTTTGTTGAGTCGTACTGTTTAGGTGTATAACACCGTCGTCTGGCTTTTAGCTCAGTGAAAAAAGAAATAACCGAGGGCAATACCGGCGATGACGCCCACCAGATCGGCAAATAAACCATACGGAATCGCATGACGTGAGTTGCGGATGCCGACCGAGCCAAAGTACAGCGCAACGATGTAAAACGTCGTATCCGCCGAACCCTGAAAGATGCAAACCAGCCGCCCCACGAACGAATCGGGTCCGAACTGTTTCATGGCGTCGATCATGAGCGCTCTGGCTCCCGAAGCACTCAGCGGTTTCATCAGGGCCACGGGCAGCGCATCTGTAAAGTCGGTGTTCATGCCGGTAAGGGCAAACAGGTATTTCAAGCCACCGACGAGGTAATCCATAGCCCCCGCATTGCGGAATACGCCGATTGCGACCAGCATACCCACCAGATACGGGATGATCTTTACAGTTGTTTCGAAACCACCTTTGGCTCCTTCGATGAACGTTTCGAAAATGGGTACTTTTTTCCGGATCGCGCCCAGCAGAAAAGCGACGATGATCGTCAGCAAAAGGCCGTTGCCAAATACTTTCGAGATGGTTTCGATTTCTTCTTTGGGTCTACCCGCCAGAAACCACAGGGCCAGGGCGATCAGGGTCGTAATGCCCCCTAGCCAGCCCAGTACCGTGCTATTCAATAGGTCGATGCGTTGCTTGATACCTACGGCTATCATGGCTACCACCGTGGTTACGTACGTGCCGATTACGCAGGGGATAAAGATATCCGACGGATCGGTAGCGCCCAAGATAGCTCGCTGCGCCATCACGCTGAGCGGAATGATCTGTAAGCCAGAGGTGTGAAGCACCAGAAACATGATCTGGGCATTAGAGGCCGTGTCTTTACTTGGGTTTAACTCCTGAAGGCTTGCCATTGCTTTCAGACCAAAAGGGGTGGCGGCATTATCCAGACCCAGCATATTAGCCGAGAAATTCATGATCATCTGCCCGTTGGCGGGGTGATCTTTCGGTACTTCGGGGAAGAGTTTGTTAAAAAACGGACCAATAACGCGAGCCAGCAGATTGATGGCCCCGGCTTTCTCGCCAATGTTCAGCAAGCCCAGAAAAAATGTCATGACGCCCGCCAGGGGTAGGGCGATGTCCATAACGGCCACTTTCGAAGAGTCGAACAACCCTTCGACTATCACCTTGAAAATTTCAGTATCACCCAGAAAGATGAGCTTAGCCAGCGCAACCAGAAAGGCAATGACAAAAAAGGCAACCCAGATGTAATTTAATGCCATGTAACGAGGTAGGGCAAGTTGGTGGTTATGCACCCGATTGCCGGAGCAGTCGGTAGTTTTTTGTTATTTAGGCCTAAAATTCACGATTCAGGACCAATAACCAAAAAAACGATGCGTTTCTTCGTCACTCAGCTTGCTTTTTCCCTGTTGATGTTAGCAGCCTCAGTTGTTTCTACTGGCGTTATGGCTCAGGAGGTTGAACAGGCTATGATCAAACAGGGATTGGTCGATGTTCAGAAAGTTGACCCGACCATTCTAGTCGAACTCAAATACTCAACGACTGATAATTTTGTTGGTAAAGACGTGTATGGCGATTTGACGCGGGCGTACATGCAGCCGATGGCGGCTAAAAAACTAGCTAGTGCCAGCCAATACCTGCAAAGCAAACACCCCGACCTGCGGCTGCTGGTGTACGACGCGGCCCGACCCCGTTCGGCCCAGTGGAATCTCTGGAATGCATTGCCCAACATGACCGAAAACGAACGCCAGAAGTACGTAGCCGATCCGCGAAAAGGGTCCATTCACAACTACGGATGTGCCGTTGATCTGACCGTCGCGACGAAAGACGGTAAGCCACTCGATATGGGTACCAAGTATGACTTCTTCGGTGAGCTGGCGTATCCATCGCGTGAAAACGAATTGCTGAAAGCCGGGAAGCTAACGCAGAAACAAATCGATAATCGGCAAATTCTGCGAACAGCAATGAGGCAGGGCGGCTTTAGCCCGATTGAGTTTGAGTGGTGGCACTTCAACGCTTTATCGCGGGAAAAAGCAAAAATGGCTTTTCGCATCGTCGATTAGCGAGGAGCCAATCTCTTTCTGATAAAAAGGTAAGTTGTTAAATTAATGGATGTTAATATTTTTAGTAGTAATATGACATTGTCTATATAGTCTATAATTTTAATGATAGCTTAAAATGGAACAGGCAAGTTTACAGTAGCTTTACATAAACTTAACTAATCCATTTTATATGATCTTTCAACGTTTACGGTCTTCGTATTCAACGGCTCGGCTGTGGCTGTTATTTGCGGCATTGCTGGTGGCCGGTGCTACCAAAGCACAAGAGCAAATAGTAATTAGCCAGGTGTACGGGGGTGGTGGTAATGCAGGTGCCCCTTACAAAAATGATTTTATTGAGTTGTTCAACCGGGGCACAGCAGCGGTTAATCTTGACGGCTGGAGTGTACAATATGCAGCAAGCGGAGGAACTAGCTGGCAGGCAACCCGGTTGAGCGGTACTATTCAGCCGGGCGGTTATTATCTAGTGCAGGAGGGGGCTGGTACAAACACTACTCTTCCAGGCTTGCCTATGCCTGACGCAACGGGTGGTATAAATATGAGCGGCACTGCGGGTAAAGTTGCTTTGGTAAAAGCGACTTCGGTGCTGTCGGGTTCATGCCCAGTAGTAAATGATTTTGTGGGCTTCGGTACGGCTACAAACTGTTCAGAGACAGCTCCTACTGCCAATTTGACTAATTCGACTGCCGCTGTTCGGGATGGTAATGGCTGTACGGATACGGGTAATAATTCTGCGGATTTCACCATAGGTACGCCCAGCCCACGCAATTCGGCAAGTCCAACTAATCTGTGTAATTCAACGGCACCTACCATTGCTGCAACGCCTAACCCGGTAAGCTTGAGCTACGCAGAAGGCAGCGGTCCGGCTACACGGATTATAACAACCAATGCCACCAATCTTACGTCAGCAAGCGGTGGTATTACCGTAACGGTATCGAATCCTGCGTTTGCGGTTTCGTACAATGGTTCGTCTTTTGGCAACTCCGTTACTATTCCTTACACTAATTCAGGCTTGTCCAGCACAACCCTGGCTGCCCAGTTGACAGCGGGCCTATCCCCAAATTCATATTCGGGGTCAATCACATTTAGTGGGGGAGGAGCAACGGTTGACCTCCCTGTTACGGGCGTTGTCAGTGCATCCGTTTCGACAGGAATTGTGTCAATTGCCGCAGCACGGACGGGTATTGGTAATACCTACACGGTTCAGGGCCGGGTAACGGTTACGAATCAGCTGGGTGCTCGTCAGATTTATATCCAGGACGAAACGGGTGGTATTGTTGTCTACGCTAGCCCGTCTGGTACTGACATCAGTTCGCTCGTACAGATTGGCGATCTGGTGCAGGCACGTGGACCAGTCACGGTATTCAACGGTTTTACCGAAATAACATCGCCGGCAGCTACAAACTTCACGCTGGTTTCAGGAGCTGGTACCGTCGTGCCGGCGCCGATCGAGATTACACCCGATCAGTTGCCCAACTATCAAGGGCGGCTGGTTAGTATTTCAAACGCTTCCATCAGTGGCTCAGGGGCTACGTTTGTGGGCGGAACCAGTTACACCATTACCAAAGATAACCAATCGGCTACCTTACGCATCAGTGCCAATTCGCCACTAGCGGGTGCCGGTCGTCCAAGCAATCCGGTTAGTGTAACGGGTATCGCCGATCGGTTTGTGTCGGGAGTGACTACGCCAGGAAACAATGGTCTGCAACTACAACCCCGGATTCTGGCTGACATTCCGGGAAGCACAGCCGCGCAGGATGCTATTTGCGGACCAGCCGAAAATACGGCACTGCCCCGCACGCAAACGCTGGATGTTGCTGCCTGGAACATGGAATTCTTCGGTGCTGACGGTGGTTCGATCAACTGTCCAAGAGGAACCTACACGTACGAAGACATGGGGCCTGTCAACGAAGACCTTCAACAGGCTAACGCGACAGCCGTATTGACGAAGCTGAACGCCGATATTATTTCGGTAGAAGAAATCAGTGATATCAACCGCTTTAGCGCAACGGTAGCCGCTATTCCAGGAAGTTACAGCTACGTTTGCTCTGACAAGTTCTCGTATTTCTTCCAGGACCAGTGCGACCAGCAGGTCACGAACGGTACGGTATTCGGACCAACCTCGCTGGCTCAGAAAGTTTGTGTGATTTACAATACCGCTACGGTAACGCCGGTTCTGTCCGAAACGAAACCGCTGCTGTTGGATAAATACAACTACCCATCTGGTAACGGCTGGTCGTCGGGTCGTTTGCCTTTCCTGTTCGTTGCCGATGCGACGATCAATGGCGTTACGCGCCGGGTTCACGTGGTTACGGTACACGCTAAATCGGGAAGTGCAGCGGGTGATTTCAACCGTCGCAGACAGGATTTCGCCGATCTGAAAACGTTGCTTGACACCGAATACGCGACTGCAAACATCGTTATGATGGGTGATTACAACGACAAAGCTACGTCATCGATCTACACGAGTTCGCCGGTTTCATCGTTCAACAACTTTGTGTCGGACGAAGCTGGTTATAAAACCATGACCAAGCCGCTCGAACAGCAAGGTTGCTCGACGTTTAACTCGTCGGCCAGCTTCATCGATCACATGATTGTTTCGAACGATCTGGCCGCTGGGTACATCGACAACTCGGCCTACGTGTTATTGCCGTTCAGCATTCCCAATTATGGCAACACCACATCGGATCACAACCCAATTTTTGCCCGTTTTGACTTATCCAAGCTGGCAGTAACGGTTGTAAAAGCGCTTTCGCGCGATCCTGATAATGGTCAGCTTAACTCCAATACGCTCAAGCCTTACCTGACGCTTCAGAATCAGGGTACTACTTCGGTTGATTACAGCACCATCACGGTTCGCTACTGGCTGAATGTTGAGGACAACATGGACCTAATCTTCCAGAAAAACTACGTAGCTATCGGTCAGAACAACCTCAACCTACGCTACGTGTCAACTCCGGGTCGTCAGGGTGCAACGGGCTACATCGAGTATAGCTTCTTGCCGGGAGCGGGTAGTCTGGCTCCAATGAGCGAATCAGGACCGATTGAGATCCAGGTTTACAAGCAGAACTACAGCGCCTTCAATCAGGCTGGTGATTACTCCTATGTCAACAACAGCGCCTTTGGGCTTAACAACCGCATCACGGTTTACCAGGCCGGAAGCTTGATTTACGGCGTTGAACCCGCTAGAACTAATGCTGCGCGGCTGGGTGCCGAAGAAGCGGGTGCTACGTTACAGCTTAACGTACTGGGTAACCCAGTTGTAAACGAGTCGGTTGAGGTTGAAATTCGCGGGGCGGCTGGTCAGAAACTGCAACTCCGAACGATCGACAACCGTGGCCGTAGCGTGAACACAACGATTATCGAACACGCTGCTGCCGTTGAGCGCGCTACGATTTCGGTTGGTAAGTCAACGGGCGTGTACCTGCTCCAGGCGACAACCGCAACGCAGAAGCAGGTTGTAAAACTTGTCAAGGAATAAGACTCCCTGGCGCACAACAAAAAAGGGCCGCTCAACTGAGCGGCCCTTTTTTGTTGGTCTAACTTGTCAGAATACCAGGTTATCAATCAGGCGTACCTGGCCCAGATGAGCCGCCAGGCAGATGGCGGTTTGTCCCGGAGCCAGCACTTCTTCGACAGGCTGCATGGTATCGGCATTAACAACGTCAATGTATTCAAGCCGGAAATTTGGATTGCTGCTAAAAACGTCGATTACTGCCTCTTTTGTCTGCGCGGCACTCTGACCCTCGGTTAACAGATTTTGAGCCAATGTAAGGGCTTTAAACAGGGTTACGGCCTCTATGCGCTGATCGGGCGTGAGATTTCGGTTCCGGGATGACATCGCCAGCCCGTCGGCCTCCCGGATCGTTGGACAGCGAATCAGTTCAACGGGGAAGCTCAGGTCGCGGATCAGGCGTCGCACTACGGCTACCTGCTGCAAGTCTTTCTGACCGAAGTAAGCCCGGTTGGGTTGTACGATATTGAACAACTTACCCACCACTAAGCCGACGCCGTTGAAGTGACCCGGTCGGAAAGCACCTTCCATGATCGTTTCCAGCTCGCCGAAATTTAGCCGGAGTGTAGGCGGCTCTGGGTACATCTCGTCGGCAGAGGGCGCAAAAACTACGTCGCAGCCAGCGGCTTCCAGTTTTTGGCAATCTTCTTCCAGTGTCCGTGGGTAGCGACTCAGATCGTCAGGATTGTTGAATTGTATGGGGTTGACGAAGATACTGCTTACGACGATATCGTTCTCCTGTTTAGCTTTTTCGATAAGCCGGATATGACCTTCGTGCAAAGCGCCCATCGTTGGCACAAATCCAATTTTCTGGCTTGGACGGGCTACGGAAAGGTGGTTGCGAAGATCAACAGCGGTACTAAAGCGATGCATAACGAGCGACTGATTTTTTAGGCTGCAATGATAGCGGATTCGTATCTTTTTCGGGCAAAATGTATTGAAATACGGAAAAAAATTGTATAATTTTGCAAGTTTTTTGATAGTCTTAACAACACACCCCGCCCGTTTTTATGAGCAAATTACGCATCCTTTACGTGGCCAGTGAAATAAATCCTTTCCTGAAAACGTCTGACGTTGCCGATTTCGTCCGCAAGCTGCCCCAGGCTATGCAGGAACGAGGAATGGAGATTCGAATTTTAGTGCCACGCTTCGGGCTTATTAATGAACGCAAAAATCGGTTGCACGAAGTTGTGCGGCTATCGGGAATCAACATCGCCGTTGGTGATGAAGAAAAACCGTTGATTATTAAAGTTGCGTCAATTCCGACGGCCAAGTTACAGGTCTATTTTATTGATAATGAAGATTATTTTCAGCGTAAATACGTTTTCCACGACAAGGAAAACCGATTCTACGATGACAACGACGAGCGGGCTATCTTCTTCTGCAAAGGGGTGCTGGAGACGGTGAAGAAACTCGGTTGGGCTCCCGATATCGTTCACTGCAACGACTGGATGACCTCCCTGATTCCGCTTTACCTTAAAACAACCTATAAGAACGACCCAATGTTTAAGGACACCAAGTCGGTTTTTACGGTGTACAACAATGGGTTTGACCATCGTTTTGAAGGGGATATCATCGAAAAAGCGCGCATGATGGATATCGACGATTCGATGCTGGAAGAATTGAAAACGGCTGACTTCGGTGGTTTCATCCGGATTGGTTGCGCCTACGCCGATGCCGTGGTCCGTGCCGAAGAAGAATCAAGTGCTAGCCTGAACGCGGTGCTGAACGACCTGCCTGAACATAAGTTCGACGGGGCCGAGGAGAATGATGTGACAGAGCGGTACTACAATCTATACACGCAACTAGCTGGTTAACGCAAAATAGCTTGGTTCAAACCTTACCCAGGTAACGTATAGTAAAACTCATTTACCCAAAAGCCGGATATTCCGGCTTTTGGCGTTACTTTACGCACGTTGATTGATTATCGAAAAACGGTGACATTACTCCTAAACAGATAAAAGAGCTATGTGCGGTATTGTAGCGTACGTTGGGCACCGGGAAGCGTGCCCATTGGTTTTGAAAGGTCTGAAACGACTCGAATACCGGGGGTACGATAGCGCCGGTATTGCCCTGATGAATGGGCACGGCCTACGTGTGTACAAGAAAAAAGGTAAAGTAGCCGCTCTGGAGCAGGAACTGGCTGCGCGCGAAAGCAGCGGTACCATCGGAATGGGCCATACGCGCTGGGCAACGCACGGTGAACCCAACGACGTAAATGCGCACCCGCATTACTCCTTTCACCGGAAACTAGCAATTATTCACAACGGAATCATTGAGAACTACGCGGCTATCAAGCAGGCATTGCTCAAAAAAGGCCATACGTTCACCAGCGAAACCGACACGGAAGTGTTGGGGCAGTTTATCGAAGATATCTGGGAAAACAATGGCGGTTCGCTCGAAGATGCGGTCCGGCTGGCGTTGCAGGAGGTCGTGGGTGCGTACGCTATTGTGATCATGAACGAAGCCGATCCGACCCAGCTTGTTGCCGCTCGAAAAGGATCTCCGCTGGTGATTGGTGTGGGCGAGGGTGAGTTTTTTATGGCTTCGGATGCGACGCCAATCGTTGAATACACCAAGGATGTCATTTACCTCAATGACTACGAAATCGCTGTTATCAAAAACGGCCTGCTTACCGTCGTAACGCTCGACAATACGACGACCACGCCTTACGTGCAGAAGGTAGAGCTGGAATTGGAAGCAATCGAAAAAGGTGGATTCGACCACTTTATGCTCAAGGAAATCTTTGAGCAGCCGCGTTCCATTGCCGATTCGATGCGAGGACGCGTTCAGGCTGACAGTGGTACCATGCAACTCGGTGGTTTACGCGATTACCTGGATAAACTGGCGGCTTCGGAGCGGATTGTCATTATCGGTTGTGGTACGTCATGGCACGCGGGCTTGGTTGCCGAGTATATTTTCGAAGAACTGGCCCGGATTCCCGTCGAAGTTGAGTATGCATCCGAATTCCGGTATCGCAATCCGATCATCAAAGAAGGCGATATTGTCATTGCTATTTCGCAGTCGGGCGAAACCGCTGATACGCTGGCCGCTATCGAACTGGCAAAGTCAAAAGGAGCAACGATCTTCGGTGTTTGCAACGTGGTAGGTTCATCAATCGCGCGGGCCACGGATGCAGGAGCCTACACGCACGCAGGACCCGAAATTGGGGTTGCCAGCACGAAAGCATTTACGGCGCAGGTTACCGTGCTGACGCTGATGGCACTGGCCGCTGCCAAACGGAAAGGAACAATCTCGGAGTCGCTGTTTCGCTTGTTACTGGCCGAGTTGGAAAGTATTCCGGCAAAGGTCGAAAAGGTGCTGCAAGCCGCCGACAAAATCAAGGAAATCGCGTACATCTTTACCTACGCTCGTAATTTCATCTATCTGGGACGGGGGCTGAACTTCCCGGTTGCACTGGAAGGAGCGTTGAAGCTGAAAGAAATCAGCTACATCCACGCCGAAGGCTATCCCGCTGCCGAAATGAAGCACGGACCGATTGCGCTCATCGACGAGGACATGCCGGTGGTCGTCATCGCCACGAAGGACAGTTCGTACGAGAAAATAGTCTCGAATATTCAGGAGGTAAAGGCCCGCAAAGGTCGTGTCATTGCCATCACAACGGAAGGCGATACGCATTTGCCCAGCCTGGTGGATTTTACGATTGAGATTCCCAAAGTCCACGAAGTACTGGTTCCGCTTGTCTCGGTAATTCCTTTGCAACTGCTGGCCTACGACATTGCAGTTATGCGGGGCCGCAATGTTGACCAGCCGCGCAACCTGGCTAAATCGGTGACTGTCGAGTAAAGAGCGAAAAATTTTGGGTCAAAAGCGCGATGAGCAGTAAGCTTATCGCGCTTTTTCAATTCAGAGCAAAAATGGGTTATTTCAGCAAGTGAAAACTACTATTCGTCTAGGGAAGTGCTGTTTCTGGTAAGCGGGTAAGTGACATTTGCAGCTGTAAATAACAGCTATACCCATGAAACAGCGATTGCTTTTTTACGCTCTTCTGTTTTTTCTGTCTGTCCAGCTGACAGCTTGCCAACAGGAACTTGGACCTTACAAGGAGGTAACCCAGACCTATCCGCTGGCTAATTTCGACCGGCTTGATATGGGCAGTGCTTTTCATATAGATGTTCGGTCAGGGAGCAGCTTCGAGGTTGCCGTTCGGGGGAACGAAGCCGATGTAAACGACCTTGACTTGAGAGTACGAAATGGAACGTTGCACGCGGAATATCGGGGTACATCGCGCCGAAAACGCTACGATATGTACGTTACCGTTACAATGCCAACGCTACGGGAAATTAAGCTGTCGGGGGCGGCTCAATCAACTATCACCGGCTTTACCAGTTCATCGGTGGTTAATGCCTCGCTGTCAGGGGCGTCGAACGTAACGATAAATCTTGCCGGTTCCCGGTTGACTTCAGAACTGTCAGGGGCCTCTACGATCCATGTAGTAGGGACTAGCGATGGCCTGACGAGCAACCTGTCGGGAGCCAGTAAACTCGACGCTTTTGACTGCCTGGCGAAACAGGCTCAGCTGGATTTGTCGGGAGCCAGTACCGCCCGCGTCCGGGTTCAGGAAGAGCTTACCGTAAAGGCCAGTGGAGCAAGTACGGTGCGGTATCAAGGCAGCCCACAGACCCATATTGAGTTGTCGGGATCCAGCACGGCGGCTAAGGAGTAAAAACGTGCGGGTCGTAAAAGTTACCAGCACGTTCTTCGTAAAGTCTAGCTGCGCCAGATGGTGGGTAGTCCAGCCGTTTTGCCGAGTAGCGGATCGGTAGCCGGTATGGGTAGAGCCGCAATGTTTTTGTCGGTTTGCGGTCGTTCACCCGCCAGTCCCCGGTTTACATCCCATTCGCGTCCGTCGGGATAAGCACCGACAATGCCCAGGTTTTCGCTGCCGAGGTTTTTATGCCCAACTCCGGCTGGAATAACCAGAATATCGCCAGCCTGAACATTTATTTTCTGCCCATTTTCTCCGCCCAGGTGCAACAACGCCTTTCCGGAATAAACGCCCAAAACCTCGTGGGACGTGCTGTGGTAATGATGAAAGGCGTAAACGCCGTTGCGCCAGGAATTTGTCCAGTTGTTGTCGGCAAAACGTTTTTCCAGCCAGCTGGCCCCCTGTTGGTTGCGCTCCGTGAACGCATTTCGATACACAAGCAGCGGGTATTTGCTGTTCGGAATTTTGCCATCGTCTTTAAAATAAAACGTTTCGGGGCTGTCGGACTGCGCTATGCTCATGGTCGAATAAGGGAAGCGTATAGAGGCTAAGCCGAGCAGAGACAAAAAGGTTTTTCGTTTCATACCATCAACGCAAGGCTACCAGACCACAATTGATAATGTTAGTTTGTGACTCGTTTGTAGGTTTCGACAATCACCCGGTCGATACCGAGCTTTTCTACTTTCTCAACGCCTTTCTGAACGAGCGTATCGCCGGATAGCTTCACCACAAACTCAAATTTGTTGTTTTCCCACGCTTTATCGGAGTAGTAGTCCAGGTATTCGGTGTACGTACTGTCCGTAAACGTGTATTTCCCTCCGCCCGCTGAGAACCTGGTTGCCGACGAATCGTTCTGGCCGCTGATGTCGTGGTTTAGGAAAGCAAAGTGCGTTGGGTTCAGGATTTTGATCATTTTACGTTTCGGATCAAACGTCGAATAAGTAGAGTCTTTTTCGGTTGCCGTTGCCGATACAAGTTCCCACGTTCCCTGAATGGGTGCGTCGGATTGTTTGGTTGCACAGCCGTAAAGAGTAGAAAGGGCTATGCCTAAAAAAAGTAAACGGTTGCTTTTCATTGTGGGGGTTTAGATGACAGCGGGCAAGTTAGTTTATTTTCAAATGTACGCCAATCGCTGGCGTACGCTGTACGTCTTCACGGATCATAGATGGATCGATAGTCAACGCAACCGCCCTGCTTTTGCCCGTTTGTGGTTCATAAACTATTCGCCGGGACGATACGTCTTTTCGACATGCTGTTGTACCTCTTCGGGATAGAACCAAACATCTTTGAACTGACCCGCGCAGTAGAGCGGAGCCTGATCCGTGAAGTGCTTCATACCCGGTTTGCTGCTTTGGCCGCCCGTAACGACCGAACGCGCTTTTACTTTCCTGCCGAATTCAACAACCGCAACAAAGCTATTGCCCACGTAACCGTACCGTTTTTTCGTGTTGGGATACGAACGAGCACCGAAAGCCGCCAGCGATCCCCAGGCGGAAGGCGTAAAACCAACCGCAATACTTGGCTGCTGATCGTCAAACGTTTCCTGAATTTTTCCGGTCAGGCGCTGGTATCGGTTAATGTCACCCCAGGGCGTTTTCCAGGTTCCGAAGTCACGCGTCAGATCGGTCAGCACGTCCTTCAGGGCGGTTACTTTCTCCTGTGGGGAGGTATTGTTGGTGGTGAAGTCGGTGAAGCTTAGATAGTCAAGGCGCTGGTCGGCGGGGACGCGGCTCCGTGCCAGTCGCTGAATCTTCTCACCCCACAAGATGGCGAGTGCTGTCCCGACGGAGCCTGTTCCGTAGCTTTTATCCCAGCTCTGCAACAACTGTACGGCTTCCCGCAGATCGCTCGACTGGTTGGCGGCATCACCCGCAACGGTTTGGTATGCGTTCAGCAGGGGAGGAAGCAAAGCATCGAAAGCGGCCAGATGGGGGTCGTTGGCAGCCGCAATGAGCGTGTCCAGCGTAAAGACGGATTTCTGGCTTAACACACGAACGGCATTGATACCCCGGTAGTTTTCGGCGTCGGGAGCCATGTACGTCGGGTATGTTGCCTTGTCGGGGCTGCTGTTGCCCGATACGGTGAACGGTGTCGAATTGCAGTTCTGAATCCAGCCGCTGGCCGGGTTACGAACCTGAACGAGTTCATCTACACCATGCAACCCTTTCCATTCGGTAGCCGGATTGCTGCCATCGACGGGTTGGTTCCAGTCAAATTTAGGGTCGCGTTTAGGCATAAAATTGCCGTGCCAGTACGCAATGTTGCCGTCCCGATCCGCAAAAACGGTGTTGTTCGACGCGTTACCGTTGAGTTTCATCACCTCTTTAAAACTCTGGTACCCTTTCGCCTTGGTGCGTAAATATGACTGTTCGAGCGCGTTCAGGGGCGTATTCATCATACTGACCGTAACCCATTTGTCGCCTTTTTCGCCAACGACGGGACCGTGGTGCGTCCAGTATAGCGTAAACTCCTTGTACTGAATACCGTTGCCCACCTTGTACGGTAGCCGCACTGTTTGCGTCCGAACGGGTTTCTGCGTATTGCCTTGCCGATAAACAAGCGAATTACCTTTTTTCTCGACGGTTTCCAGATACTCATCCATCGAATCCGCACCGCTGGACGTGTGCATCCAGCCGCAGTTTTCGTTAAAGCCCTGATAGACAAAAAACTGCCCCCACGTAACGGCTCCGTACGCATTTAATCCGGCCTGACTAACCATGTGAACCTCCGACCGAAAGTAAAAAGACGTGTGCGGATTGATGAGCAGTAGGGGATTTTTGGTGGCGCTTTTCGAAGGAGCGATAGCGAAGCCGTTTGAACCAACCGGGTCCCGTTCAAATTTGTCGAAATCGTAAATCCAGGAGGTTTTGCGGTGTTCGTAAAAGTCTTTCAGTCGGTCGATGGAAACTACGCTGATGTTGCCGCCGATGCTACCTTCGCTAAACATGAGCGGCATCCATGGCTGAAAACGTTTTAAAAGCCTGGGCGTAACAGCCGGGTGGGTATACAGGTAATAGTTCGTGCCATCGGCAAAGGCATCAAGTAGACTTTTCATCCAGACCGGGCTTTCTTTGTAAAGAGCAAGCGCCTGCGTCGTGTCCATGAAAAGACGTGCCCGTAAATCATGGTAAAGGGCGGACTCGCCATCGACCTCCGCCAACCGGCCAATGGCGTCCAGGTAGTTTTCTTCGACGCGGTCAAAATCATCTTCGCACTGGCTGTACAACAAACCAAAAACCACGTCAGCGTCGGTTTTTCCGTAGATATGCGGAACGCCCCAGGTGTCGCGGGTGATGGTAACTTGTTTCGCCTGTTTTTGCCAGCGCGCAATCTCGGCTTGACTAAATGGCTGGCCTTTTGTCGTGAGAAACGATAGAAACGCGGCAAAAAAGAAAAGGATCGGTGACCTGTAACGATTCATCGAAGTGGAAAAAGGATTGGTGGAAAATGACCGTCAGTAATGACCGTGAAAATAGAAAGGATTAAGCAGACTAAATGACTATAGCTTATGGAAACTGCCTAAATCGAATAATTGGGCATAAAAGTGCAATTTGATGGGGAATTGCCAGTAAAAAGCGACATCGACCAGTATTCGTGCTGGTTAATCGGTAATCTACAAAACTAAGTAGCTCCGTCCTACCAGCGATAGTGCTGTAAGACGGAGCTATATTTTCCTTCGAATGACCGCTGGGCGGATTAGCTTTTTAGGAAGTCTTCCAAGTTAACCGGCTGACGGCCCAGCAGTTTTTCCAGCGCCGAATCGGGCCGGTTGAAATCATTTTGTTTAATTGCTTCGGCCATACCGGTGTACAGGCTGACAACCGGAGCGGGCAGGTGCTTGGCTAGTTCAGCTTCGTAGGCGCTAGCGGGAATGTCGAGGTAATCAACGGTTTTATCGCTTTTCTGACCCAGAATAGCCGCAATATCAGCAAATGACCAGGCGCTTGTCGCACCGATCTCGTAAATCTGATTCTCATGTCCCTCACTGGTCAGCGCGTTGGCTAGTCCCTCGGCAATATCTTCCCGAAGCGCGTAACTGACTTTTCCGTCACCGCCCGGAAAGGGTAGCTGCCCCGACTGAGCCGCATCACCGATAATCATGGGCAACACATCCAGGTACAGATTATTGCGGAAGATGGTGTACGTCAGACCCGATTCTTTCAGGAGGTTTTCGGTGTGGAAATGATCGATAGCGGCAGGGAATAGCGCGTTTGCTGACGGACTGGTAGCGCTGGTGTAGACGATGTGTTTCACCCCGGCTTCTTTGGCTGCGTTGACGGCGTTGGTATGCTGACGAACGCGCTCTTCACCGACTACCGAACTGGAGATCAATAACAAGGTATCAACGCTTGCCAGGCTGGCTACTAACGATGCCGGTTCGGTATAATCGCCGGTACGAACCTGAATACCTTTGTCGGACAGGTCCGTTGCTTTGGCAGGGTCTCTGACGATGGCAACTAATGAATTGGCGTCTGTTTTTGCTACTAAATAATTGAGCGTGGCTTTTCCTAAATGGCCTGATGCTCCGGTAACTGCAATCATAATCAATTGGTTTTTATCTGTTTCTTAGTTACTTTTGGTAACTCAAAAGTATTTCGTAACCGTATTCACCGCAAGAAGGTATTTTTTTGTGCGTCAGTAACATGAACAGAACTATTGCTGATAATCAGCAGGATATAGTGCAGGAAAAATTGCAGAAAATTTTGGGGCCCGTTGGCGGTTCAATCGCCAACTGCCCAATCCGGAATATTCTGGACCGGTTTAGCGATAAGTGGTCAACGCTGTCGATCTTTCACCTGGGCAATGCCGGAACACTCCGTTTCAACGAATTAAAGAAACGAATCGACGGTGTCTCACAACGGATGCTTACCGTTACGCTTCGTACCCTGGAACGCGACGGTTTAGTCTCGCGCCGGGTTTATCCCGAAATTCCGCCCAGAGTCGAGTATGAATTGACGGATTTAGGAAAAAGTTTTCTCGTGCAGATCATTGAGTTGGGTGATTGGGCCAGCAACCATAGCGCGCAAATCATACAGGCTCGCGAGCAATACGCTGCCCGCGAGCGCGTACCTGTTGCGTAAGTCTTATCGTTCTTTTAACCAATCGTTTAGAATCGCTTGCTGCTGTTTGTTTGGATTGGGCAGGCGCGAGAGCTGAAAAGTACGTTCGAATTTTTGGCCTACCCGAAGTGTTTTCTCGTCTGTCTGACCGCCTTGAACGATGCGTAGCTTGACTGACTGATCAACGGGAATGGCTTTAACAGCCGCTAAGGTGGCCGGTTGGTTGTTTAACATTAGCAGGACGGCACCGCTCCGGATTCCGGCTTTCCAGGCGGGCGATTCCCAATCAACGCTCGACACCAGCAGGCTGTCCGATTTTGGGCGGAGATTTAAACCAAGCCATCCGCCGGGTGCTTCCCGGAGCGTGGTGTCAACGGATAAACCGGCGTAGGCCAAGTATTTCGGATAATCCAGGGGCTTGACCGTTGATGCGTAGTCAAAAATTTCGTCCAGCGGTTTGCCCGCCGTTTTTTCGCAAATCGCCCGAAATTCTTCGTCCGTAAAACCGCGCTTTTCTTTCTGGTAATACGTCTGATACAGTGTCCGCATCACATCGTCGAGCGATTTTTTGTTGTCGGTCTCGTGCCGAATTTTAAAGTCCAGGAGCATGCCCAGGACCGGACCTTTCTCGTAGTACGAAATCGTTTTGTAGGCATCATCGCCGGTGCGACCAAACGGCCCGTCCGACCAGGTTTCGTAACTCGCTTGTGTCGCCGACTGAAACCGGTGGCCCGGTTTATTTTCGTACGAAGCCATGTTGCTTCGAAGGGCGTTCAGCAGTTCAGCTTCGGACATCAATCCCGCTCGTCGGAGCATCAGGTATTCGTAGTAAACCGTAAAGCCTTCGGATACCCAGAGCATGTTTGTCCGGTTTTCCTGATCGTAATCGAAAGGACCCAGGGCAGCGGGCCGGATGCGCTTCACATTGTAATGGTGAAAGTATTCGTGAGCCAGAAACAGATACAGCCGTAGCTTGCCTTGTGGGGTGTTCAATCCACTGCCGTCAAAACTAATGGCGGTCGAGTTGAGGTGTTCGATGCCGCCCCCGCCCGGCCCGATGGCTATAAAGGTGTAGTGCTTGTAGGGAATGTCGCCAATGATCTCGGAACCCGCCTGAACAATCTTTTTGAGGTCAGCAACGAACTGGTTTCGGTCGAAATTGCCGATGTTATACCCGACAAAGTAATGCGGGATTCCGGCTACGGTAAAGGAAGGAAGCTGTTCCAGATTGCCCATGAGCATAGGGCTGTCGTACAGCACGTCAAAATTAGGCGCGGTAAACGTATTCGGTTTGCCGGGAATCGAATCGAGACCCGTAGCGACAAGCGGTTTCCAGGCCGAATAAGGGTGCAAGGTTACCGTAACCGGCTGTTGAAGCTGGTTCGGCACGTACATAAACACGCCAGCGGGCGAGATGTAGCCTTTGTTATCGTCCAGATAATTACCCGCCACAAAATCACGGGTTGCCTTTACGTCGTACGACAGCGTTACAGATGGGGTTTTGTTGGCACGGACACGCCAGGTGCTATTCGCCAGTTTTTCCCATTGCAAGGGCTTGCCCGCTGCGTCGGTCACCTGCATGTTGGCAACGCTACTCGCATAATTCATGAGTTGGTAATAGCCGGGCGTCCACACCGGCATTTTGAAATCGATTGTTTCCTGGCCCGCGTTCGGGTAGGTAAAAACCACATGATACAAGTGATCGGCTGGTTTCGCCATCGTTACCTCGAAAGCCATAGCGGCTGGCTTGGTTTGCGCAACCCCATACTGAAACGAAGTTAGAAAAGTGATGGCGAGCAGATAGACACGGCAGGTACTGGTAAACGCGTTTTTTACGGTTCGATCAAGCATAAAGGTAGCGAATGATAAAGCACAGACGAGTTAGTATAAGGCCCTTACTTTCTGGTCTGCGCACGGGTAGTATCAAAGATAAGCTGTAGGTCTTCTATTCACCGGCAAGACCGGTTTTTATTGATAAAATACCCTGTAACCAGATTGGGTAGAAGTGTTGGGTAAGCCTTCCTATTTATTAATTAAAATATCTGATTTTCGTCAGCTTATTGCTTTGTTATCAGTCGCTTGTTGCGTATATTTACTGTTGCGATTTACAACAAACAACCAAACTAATGATGCCGGTTTTTGTGCTGTGAAAAAGCGACTGGCCGGCTATATAACCGCATGAAGCGACGCTCAAATTCGAATCAACTCCAGATCGATTTTCTGGCGGCTTTCCGTCGAATGCTCATCAGTCTGGGCAACCCCGACAATCTGCCTGTCAACGAAAGTCTGTTTATGCGCATGACCGACCAATGGGAAAATACCCAGGTCATGCCTGCCGATTTATTATTCCAGAAAAGCCCGGTCGAAGCGGTTGTTTTCCGACTTCAGAAAACGGATGCCCGGCTGCGTTTTCCCGCCGAACTTATTGCGGGCGAAATCCGTGGTGAACAGGGGCTGACAGGCTTTTCGGCCAAGTTTCGGGAGCAGGGTTGGGTTATTTTACCCGCCGAACTGTCTGCCATGTACAAAAACCTGTTTCTGAACATTCTTTCTGCGTCGATTGGTTTGGAATACCTGTATCCGTCACGGCAGGAATTGCTGGCCGAAGCGGAGCGCGTAGCCTTAGCCGCTATGCTGCCGGAAGAGGAAGTTCGTAAGTTTTTTGGCTTGCGACTGTCGAAATTTCCGGACAGCTTCCGCAGCGAGGTTTCCAATTACTTTAACCTGCCGTTTGACTATGTGTTGAAACGGGCCAACCACCTTGAACTGGTTTCGGAGCAGGTCGTTGAGGAAGCCCGCACCAACACGCAATCGCTTCGGTCTACGCCCTTGCGTCGCCCGCAGAGCAGTCGTGCGGCCTAGCCACAGTAATGTAGCGTAGGGTATTTCTGGTAAACTTTTTAATAATCAGCCGGTTAAGAAAATAATATGTTCTTAGCCGGCTGTTTTTATGGGCATAGTTACTCGAATCTTACTGGGCCTTATTTTGCTGTTCGGCATATTTCTGGTCGTTATGCAGTACAGAGCCAGCGGCCAGCGCGAAGACGAGAAGGCTTATCTGGCTACGTTGCGCAAAAACATCACGGTGCTGAGCAGTTCATTTCCACCGAATGGTGATATGCCAATCAGGTGTAGTTGTCGGGGTAAGCAAGTTTCGCCGGCGCTGACGTGGGAGGAGCAACAGTCCAACGCCCAATCCTACGCTGTAATCGTGACGGACTATGACGTCCCAACGCCTATGTTTTCCTTATTCGACTTTTCGCATTGGGTGCTCTACAACATACCCGCATCGGTGCACGGTCTGCCGGAAGGCTTAACGATGGAACAGATGCAGTTGCTGGGCGGAAAGATAGGTAGAAATTCGGCGGGTACTTTAACGTTCATTGGCCCCTGTCCATCCGCCGGACGTCATGCTTACGTGTTTCGTGTATACGCCCTGGATAAACCACTTACCTTAACGGGGACACCCGTGAAATCTAACGTGCAGGAAGCTATGAAAGGGCATATTCTGAGCTACGGTGAGCTGCGGGGTTATTTCGAATGACGGTTGGTCACAGGCTTAGGCTGTATGCTTATTGGCCAAAATCAGGCGTCAGGACGCGTTTTTAAATCGCCCAAAACGTTTATAACTTAGTAAGTACCCCTTACCTTCGTCTAAAATGGTCGATGACGACTAGATGATAAACCTATATTAACAAAAATAAATGTTATTAAATCTACTATAAAGTAAATTATAAGTTATTTTTTATAAAAGATAATCGCGTTAATGTATAAAACGAAAGCGACTTTCGTACTTTTGTGGCGTACATGTCCAACTTCGATAATCGTTGAATTTCTCAAGCCTTACCTATGAAAAATCTTTTTTTTCTGGTGGTTCTGTCTCTTGTTGCTACTGCTACAATTCAGGCGCAGACAAATATACTGGGACGAATTACGGATAAAAAAGATGAGCCCGTTGCGGGCGTTTCGGTTGTCATTCGAGGAACCACCACCGGCACCAGATCGCAGGCTAATGGGGTATTTAAGCTGCCGACTACTCGGGATCTGCCGCTGACGCTTACCGTTTCGTACGAAGGCTACGAAGATCAGTCGGTCGTTGTGCGGGGTAACAACTTTCGAAGTCTTTCGATTCGGCTCATCGAGACAGCCGCTAAGAGCAACAACGTTATTTTATCGGTTAGTCGGAGATCGGAAGAAAGTCGAAAAGCGGGTTTGACCGTCGAAAAATTAGATACCCGACAGGTTCAGCAGTCGCCAGCCGCCAGCCCGTTCGATGCATTACAGAACGTGCCCGGTGTAGATCTGTTAACCCAGAGCCTGACCTTCAAGTCAGTTAATGTACGCGGCTTTGGCGCAAACAACAATACGCGGTTTCTTCAACTAACCGATGGTGTGGACAACCGGGCACCAGCGTTCGGGTTTGGCCTGAGTAACGTTGCGAGCCTACCCGATCTGGACGTTGAAACAATCGAACTGGTACCGGGAACATCAGCGTCATTGTACGGACCGGATGCTTTTCAGGGCTTGTTATCGACTACCAGCAAAAATCCATTTACGCATCAGGGACTGAGCGCTCAGGTAAAAGTGGGCGTCAACAACATTGGAAAGCCGGGCTTTGGTGCGAAAGGATACAGCGACCTTGCTATTCGTTACGCCAAGCAACTCGGTTCGCGGTTTGCGTTCAAAGTGAATTTCCAACGGCTAAGCGGTACCGATTTTATGGCCGACGATTATAGCGACCGTTCGACTCGGGCGCGCTCCAATTTCTTCGCTACCGATGTTAGTCAGGGCAATCTCTCTACGGCAATTGGTTATGTGCCGAATAACGATCCGAATACAAACCTGCAATACGACGGTGTGAACGTTTACGGTGACGACATCAATGCCGGGGGAGCTTACCGGTATCCGGCTAATTACGCGAATGCATCGTTGCAGAATGTATTGGTAACGCGAACCGGCTATTCCGAGCAGGACGTTTTGGGGACCAACGGTAAGGTATTTAGCAACCGAGCCAATGTAGCGCTGCATTACAAAATATCGGATCAGATCGAAGCGTCGGTAGGCTGGTATTACGGAAATGGCAGCTTCACTCAAACTGCCGGAACGCGCGCGTATTTTCCGGATTACCAACGCAACCAGTTTAAAGCAGAACTACGGGGTGACAACTTCTTTTTGCGGGCATACAGCACGCGGCAGAACGCCGAAGGCTGGAACATTGGCCAAACGGCCGTCAGCGTCAACAATGCCTGGAAACCCCTGACACAATGGGCTACCGAGTTTGGACAGGTGTACGTTGCCAACAAAGTAAGTGCGGGACTGGCACGAAGCGAAGCGGATCGTGGGCGTTATCTACCCGGTTCGGCCAGTTTCGACAATGCGCGAAACGCGTTTGCCAACACCTTTAGTACCGACACGGTTCCGGGGTATAAAGGGGCGAAAGGAACGCGGTTCCGGGATAACTCGGCGTTCTGGCACTACGAAGGCATGTACGACTTTACGAAAATGCTGGACGTAGTCGAGGTTCTGGTAGGCGGTTCCATTCGCCGTTACGCGCTGAATACCGGAGGAACTTTGCTTGCCCGCCAGGCAGATAGTGCGGAATACACGATCAACGAATACGGGGCGTACATACAGGTGGGCAAAGAACTAAAACTTGGCGATGCGCTGAGCATAAAACCAACCGTGGCCGTTCGTTACGATAAACAGCAGTATTTCGACGGTGGATTTAACCCACGAGCGTCGCTGGTGGTTAGTGCTGGTAACCATAGCTTTCGGGCATCGTGGCAATCGGCTTTCCGGAATCCGTCGCCAATCGAGTTTTTGGGCGTTTCGGCAGCGGGAGTAGGTCGGCAAGTCGGCGGCTCGGCCATCGCTATCCAGTCGTCGGGTTTGCTCCGCGATTCGGTTTATCGGGATAATGACGTAAAAGAATTCACGGCTGGCCGCATCACCGAAGCGCAATTGCGGAGCCGTGGGTACAAGCCCGCTACGTTCACGACGGAGAAAGTAAAAACCTGGGAAGTAGGGTATAAGGCTTTTATCGCGAACCGACTGGATATCGATGCTTTTTATTTTTACAGTCAGTACACGGATTTCATCACAGCGCAAAGCTATTACCTGCCCGCCAACAATCGAGTCGGCAGTTTTACCACAAATGCGTACCAAGCGTTACAAATCAACGGCAACAGTCCCAACGAGCTTTTCGTGAACGGGGCTGGTCTGAGTCTTGCCTATAGCGTAGGAAAAGGGTACACCTTAAGCGGAAATTACACGTACCAGGTTGGAACCGTAACGCTCCGTGATGCACAGGGTACTATTCTTCGCGACAATGCCGGAGCGGAGATAGTTAAGCGGAAAACAAGCAGTACCGAAGTCATACAGCAGGGACGAACCTATTTTAACTCACCCCAGAATCGCTACAACATCAGCTTGGCTAACCCGCAGTTGACCGAACGTTTAGGTGCAACCGTTACCTATCGCTGGACAGATCGGATGTGGTTTGAACAAGGTATAACGGCGGGTGACGTTTGGTTGCCGTCGTGGGGGAGTGTCGATGCGCAGGTTTCGTACCGACTACCGGAGTACAAATCCATCGTTAAACTAGGTGGAACAAACATCTTCAATGACTACTACGCGCAAGGGTACGGTCTGGCCCGGATTGGCGGACTGTATTACGTGAGCGTCACCTTCGACCAATTGTTTCGCTAAATCGGCGGATTAGCTCCTTCGTTTGGCGTGAGTAGGTTTGCCGATCTTACGCCTTATTTCACGACCAGTCAGGTTAATAAAAGCGGTATAGCTGTGGTTGTCAGAAAGAGCGTTGTCCTAGTTGTCTTTTGTTTGTCTTGCTTTGTTTCGCAAGTTGTTGCACAAAACAAAGTCCCCCCGTTTAAGGTCATTGCCTTTTATACGGCCAAAAACGATCAGGCGCATGTCAGTTACGTGCATGAAGCGAACCGATGGTTTCCGCAGGCGGCTGCCCGGTACGGTTTTCGCTACGATTCAACAGACAACTGGGCTAATTTGAACCCGGATTTTCTGGCCAATTATCAGGTTGTGCTGTTCCTGGACACCCGCCCGGAAGATCCGGTACAGCGAAGGGCTTTTCAGCAATATATGGAAAAAGGTGGGGCCTGGATGGGGTTTCACTTTGCCGGTTTCGCGCTGACTCCGTCGGCTTATCCGCAGAACTGGGATTGGTATCATAATCAGTTTTTGGGATCGGGTTCGTATAAAAGCAACACCTGGCGGCCCACATCCGCTACTTTGCGGGTTGAAGACCGCAAGCATCCGGCCACCAGGCGTTTACCTCAAACGTTCAGATCGACACCCAACGAATGGTACTGTTGGACAAACGATCTGAAAGCCAATCCAGACATTGATGTTCTGGTGTCCATCGATTCAACGAGTTTTCCGTTAGGAACCGGACCCAAGCCGCATGAGATATGGCATAGCGGTTATTACCCGGTGGTGTGGACCAACAAGAAGTACAAAATGCTGTACCTGAACATGGGCCACAACGACATTGACTACGAAAATAAAACCAACAAAGAACTGTCTTTCACGTTTGCCAACGAGACGCAGAACCAACTGGTCATTGATGGCTTATTCTGGCTAGCGGGCGTAAAACCGCCCGCCTGGAAATAAAGCCGTTTCTAGGCCAACGCTTCCTGAAATAAGCTTAGTCGTTCGCGCATTACGTAACTGCTAACCCCCGCATTCCAGCCGCCCCCCCCTTTTACCGAGTAGATGCGTAGTTCAGACGAGAGGGTAGCATAGCGGTCCAGTGCCTTAAACCAGACCGTCCGGTCACGGTAGGGAGCCAGTAAAACCCGGGCCTGGCTTAGCGTCCGGTGCTGCCGGGGCGACCAGATGGTACGCTGACGGTAGGCCGGGCCCTGACCATTCAACAAGTCGGGCAGTGACAGCGCCGGAGCCAGCGGCAACAATTCCCCCATCAGATACAAACCCAGTTCGACGTTGAGAAGCCGGTTGGCTACCATACCCGGAAGGGCATGACGGTAGCGTAGGCGAGTCGCCAGCGGCTCCTGCCAGCGCAAAAGGCTGGACAGAGCCGGGCGGGCTGCGGTGGGATAGTTTGCTGTTAATTGGGCGTTCATTCGTATTGTTGTTCGTTGTTCATATCAAAGATGCAACTAGAAGAACGTAACGTTTTTACGTTGTACATCAAATCGCAACTTTTTTTCTTCCCGTCAAGCGCACTAGTTATGAGGGATTGACCAGCTCATTGGTTAATCGATCCCGTGGCGGTCTGGCTTTCGGTTACTGGGGTACCGCTTTGAGGGTAGGAAAGTAATAGACTCGGAATAGGCCGTTGTCGTTAATGGCCCAGCCTTCCCGCACGGCCAAGGTGAATAACCAGTCTGACACTTCGCTTTGGTAGGCCCGATACCCCCGGTTGCGCAGAAACTGCTTTACAATCAATGAACTTGTCGCACCTTCGGCCAGAATCAGCGTTGTTGCGGCCAGACAAACACTGGCGGGAGTGAGTTGCTTGAGGGATGCGTTCATATCAGATTTTGATTTTAACCATGTACCGGACCGTGCACTGCGCTGGATTGTAAACGATAAATTCGTTTTTCAATAGACTGACACCCCGTTGGGCAAACACTGAATCGTAGGTTGGGTTGATGCGTTTAAGGGCGTCGCTGTCCAGTTGCTGGTACTTGACCTCGTGCTCTTTAACAATCATCTGCTCCCCGACGTGGACTTCGTAAATACCCAGATACGCTTCTTTTTGCCGACCATTGGCCCAAACAGAACCGTGCAGTGAGGTGTAGTTAAGCGATTTGCTGAACTGATCGGCGAAGTAGATACCATAGCCAAACATCTTCCCCGTAATGACCGCATTGGCCGGACGTAATACAAGACCCGTTTTGAGGATCGACATCCAGTTTTCGCTGCGGCTGCCGTGCCAGAGAAGCTGCGTTTTCGGCTTTCGAGCCTGACCGACGTGAGCGTCAAAGGCGGCTTGCGTACTGGCCTGGCAAACGCTGAAAGCCGCATCGAACTTATCCGCATCCGGACCCATCATCTGCTTGATGAGTGTCAGCACCCGTTTGTCGGTGACGGGTTCAACCGTTAGGTTCATGGCTTCCAGCAAGCTCGGGGAGGGCAGATCGGCGTCTGTTTTCGACTGAGCCAGTTCGACTTGTCCACGCATAACGTCGAGCGTGTCCTGCTCACTGGCTAACTGGTCGTGCAGTTTCTGTACGTCATCGGCTGTTTGGGGAGACTGGGCCAGAAGATGCTCGCTTACTTTTCCCATTTTGCGGGGAATGACTTTGAACAGATCAAGCTGTTTCTGATTGTACGCCGGAACGTCAACGCTCAGCGCGATCAGCGCAGCTAGTTCATCCAGGAGTTGCTGAGCCGTTTCGACCTGTTTGCGGGTTACCTGTTGAGCGGAGACTACATAATTCTGGTAAATTGACTGGTTGGCAAACTCCAGGAGCCGACTCATCAGCCCGCGTACTGCCGGATCAGCAATGCTGCTAGCGTCCGTAGTTGTCGTTTTTTCGGCGTAGAGATGCGTCTGATCGACATAACCTTTGGCTAGTTTCTCCCGCATCTTTTTCGCCCACTGGGCAATCGGGTACGTCGCTACACTTTTCGAGCCGCCCACCCGTCCGTAATGCACCTCGAACGTGTCGTTATCCTGCTCGTATAGTTCATAAAATTTGTTGTTATTCTCCGCTGTTACCATGATCAGTTTCAGGGTTCGTAACGATCGGGCGGGCGGAGTTGGCGCAACGGGTTGAACAAGTACGGGTGGCGCCGTGGCTGGTTGTGTCTTTTTTAAGGCGCGAGAGGGGTCAGCGTAGTCTTTGACTCGTTGTACTAGATTAGCAAGCATGAGCAGAAGGTGGTTGGGATGGGCAATAGTGATCCTGTCATTGCCCGAAAAAGCAATGGAATGGAAACGAAGAGAAATGGAACGGACTTAGCTTACCATCTGCTTCAGCGTAAAAATCCGGTTGCGGAAAAAGCCAACGGTCTTTTCGCAGAAGCGGCTACGGTCGGCGCTGATGTCGTAAGCTTGTAGTCGGTCGGGGATGGTTGTGTAGGCATCGAGCAAAGACGACCATACCGTGTGCTGTTGAATGTGGCTTAGTATAGCCCGGCCCCGGTTCAAAATCTTTAGTTGTTTGGGCGTCCAGGTTGGGCGATCAAGGAACGAGGAATTACTGCCACTGAGCAGGTTTGGTAAGTCATCGGGTGAAGCCGCCGGAACAAGTTGGGAAAGCAGAAACAAGCCTAGCTCGATGTCCAGCAACTGACCTGCCGACAACGTGGTCCGTTTTGACGAGCGGGGTTCAATGGCTGCGGCTGTCCACTGGTCCGGGGTGTTCAGGGCTGAAAAAAGTGGAGCAGACGGGCTTACTGCGCGATTAGGAGTGGGACGAAAGAAAGTGTTCATTAGTAGGGTTGTTTAAAAATTCACAGAACAAAGTTCTACCGGGAAGAGCGTAATCTTTTTACGTTCAAATTTTTTTGTGAAAATTTTTTCCAGCATCTTGCCTGACCATCCAATCGCAGAAACGCGTACTTCCCGACAATGCCTATCACCCGATCCGCCTTTCAGCGCTATCGACTCATCGATGAGATCATCAGCCGATACCCTCGTCAATATTCCAAACAGAAGCTGTTCGATCTTTGCCGGGACAAGTGCGGTATCCGGTCGATCTCGTCGCTGGAAAAAGACATTCAGCGGTTGCGGGAAGACCATGATGCGCCCATTGCTTACGACAAACGGCGTAACGGATATTATTACACCGATCCCCAGTTTCGACTGCTTCGCCTTATGCTTTCGCCGGACGATATGGAAGCGCTCGACTACGCACGTGAAGTTCTAACGGCAACGCAGGGGGCGTCGGTGGCGGGCGAACTGGCGAATGCGCTTCAGAAAGTACGACAGAGCCTGGACATTATTCGGGAGGTAAAAACGGAAGGGTTGACCCGGCGGGTTGTTTACGTAGAAGAGCGGGTGCTGGGCGGCAATCGCCATTACGTACCCGTACTGATTCGGGCGATCAACCAGAACCGTCAGATCGCGTTTCGCTACCGGAAACACGAAACGGCGGTTGCCGAACCGGACGGCTTAACCGAGGTGCCCAAACGGCGAACCTTACATCCAATCCTGTTGCGCGAAGTAGCCGACAGCTGGTACGTAATCGGCTACGATGAACCAACGGGCAAAGAGCGGACCTTTGCTCTCGACCGAATGAGCGATCTGGAAATTACCGACGAAGCCTGTGCGGTCCCCCCCGATGTGTTGACAAACGTCAGTGAGTTGTTCGAACATATTTACGGCATCACCGACAGCAGCGGTCCGGTGGAAGAAGTCGTGCTGTCGTTTTCTCCTTTGTTTGGCCGGTACGTGAAGGCGAAGCCAATCCATCAGACGCAGGAAGTTATTCGGGATACGGATACCGAATGCGTCGTTCGGTTGCGCTTAGCACCGAACCGTGACCTGCTCATGCACTTGCGGAGTTACGGCGAACACGTGGCGGTG
Source organism: Spirosoma oryzicola (assembly GCF_021233055.1). Lineage (NCBI taxonomy): Bacteria > Pseudomonadati > Bacteroidota > Cytophagia > Cytophagales > Cytophagaceae > Spirosoma > Spirosoma oryzicola. The sequence continues at coordinate 1,858,036 of NZ_CP089538.1, forward strand.
TTGCAGCCCGCCAGTTTAGCACAGGCTATAAAAGAATCCCTCATAGCCACGCTGGCTCGGTACTAATTGGTCAAATCAGTATGTTTTCATTTACGGCTGTCCTGCATAAGTTCGACAAAAAAGGCGAGAAGACGGGCTGGACCTATATCGAGATTCCGGTTGAGGTGACGAATGGGCTTAAACCGGATCAGAAAACATCCTTTCGGGTTACCGGCACCCTTGACGAATTTCCGATTAGGCAAGTTGCGCTGATCCCGATGGGCTGGTCCGATGGATTTGAAGGAACGTTTATCATGGCTATCAATGCCACCATGCGCCGGGGTATTCGAAAAGAAGTAGGTGCAACGGTACGAGTAGTCATTAAAACTGATGATTCCCCTGTAGCGCTGTCTGCTGATTTTCTGGCTTGTTTGCAGGATGATACCGAGGCCCACCAGTTTTTTGAAACGTTGCCCAAAGGTCACCAGAACTATTTCAGCAAGTGGATTGACGATGCCAAGACGGCGGAAACCAAGGCTAACCGTATCGCAAAGGCCCTGCGCGGCTTGTCGATGCGGATGGGATACAGTGAGATGATCCGGTATTTTAAAAATAGACCGTAAGCCGTTTGGACGAAGGACAGAAAAATAAATCATTTCGCCGGAAGGTTATAGTCTAAAATCGGTTTGCTAAAAAGAAGCTAATTGATACAACCATGAACATTGCTTTTATCGGTCTGGGCCAGATGGGACAGGCTATCGCTCACAATCTCCTGAAAGGCGATCACACGCTGACCGTTTTTAACCGAAGCCGCGACAAGGCTGAATCGTTGCTACAGGCCGGAGCCAGCTGGGCCGATACGCCCGCCGAAGCCGTTGCTGAAGCCGACGTTGTGTTTACAATGGTCAGCGACGATGCCGCTTTGCGCAATATTACCCTGGGCGACTTTGGCTTTTTAACCGCGTTGCCCGAAGGCGGTATTCACGTTTCCTGTAGCACTATTTCGCCCGAGACAGCCCGTGAGCTGGCCGAACAACACCGGCAGAAAAATACCGAGTACGTAGCGTGTCCGGTATTTGGGAAACCCGAAGCGGCACAGGCGGCCAAATTATGGATCTGTACGTCGGGTAGCCAGTCGGCCAAAGATCAGGTTGGTCCGTTACTCGAACTGATCGGGCAGGGGACGTATGACTTCGGTGACGACGTAGGGGCCGCTAATGTGGTTAAACTGGCGGGTAACTTTATGATCGGTTGTGCTATCGAAGCGATGGCCGAAGCATTTACATTGGGCGAAAAAAACGGCGTTGATCGGAAAGCGATGTGGGAGCTGTTCAGCAACACGCTCTTCGCATCACCGGTTTATAAAAATTACGGGAAGATGATTGCCGAGGAAGCGTATCAGCCCGTTGGCGCGTCGCCCGCGCTGATCCGGAAAGATATACGATTGGTGCTCGATACGGCTCAGCAGTCGATGGTTCCCATGCCGTTTGGGATGGTTGTCTTCCAGCAATTAACGGCTACTGTTGCCAAAGGAATCGATAACATCGACTGGGCAGGATTCGCCGGAGAGGTATCCGAAAACGCAGGCGTCGGCAAACGGTAAGGCAACTGATATCGAGCTGTGGTGTCGGTTTTGAGAACCGCGCGGGCGGCCCCGCCGAAACCACAGCTCGAAAATCGACACTCGCTTAACTGAACGGTAAGGTTATTTTAAGGCAGATGTTGCGGCCCATACCGTAGATGCCCAGTCGACCATTTGGCGATTCGGAAAAATACTCGAAGTATTTTAACCGGCTCAGGTTCGACTGATAAGCCACATCGAATACGTTGTTGACTTGCAGCAACACCCGTAGCGCAGGCCGGTTCTGACCGAGGTGAATCTGTCCGTCAACACCCGCATTAACGAGCGTGAAACCGGCGGTGGCCGTTTCCGTATTGTTTAAGCCCAAATACCGATCCTGCCGAGCGTTGTATTCCACGTCGGCCTTCACCGTAACGTCTGATAGCCACCGTCGTCTCAGAGGCAGCGTCTGGCTCAGACCGGTAGAAACGCGCAGGGGCGGAATAAACGGCAGGTACTCCCCGTTGACACCCGCATCAGAATAGATGTTGCCTCGGTTATAGCCGTAAACCAGCGCTACGCTGTTATCGAACGAAAAACCGCGCCAGCCGGTCGGGTGTACACTGAGCTGCGTTTCGAAACCATACAGTTGAGCGGACGATTGCTGATACTGGTACGTTCGGTTGCCGGGGACAATCACCACGGGATCGCCCTGGTCGTCAACAAGCTGCGCCAGATAAATGTAATTCTGAATGTAATTGTTGAAAACGCTGACGCCCAGATTCACATCGGGTAACGTCAATGTCAGGCCGATATCCTCCTGCAAGCTAAATTCTGGCTTGAAGTTACGGTTGCCGATGTACACAATGTGCGCACCCGGATCGAGCCCATTCGACGCAATTTCGGTAATGCTGGGTGCCCGATAACCACGCGCTATGTTGGCTTTCAACGCCAGCTTATCCGAGAATTCGTAGGTTAAACCAGCGCTCATCGACACGCCCGTGAAGGGCTGCTTTAAGCGAGGAAACTGCAACGTAGCCCCAGCGGTATCCGGAAGCGCAACTTTTTCGTCAAAGCCCGTTCTCGGGTTGGTACGCACGTAAAAATCGTCGCCCCGCAGCTGTCGCTGATCGTAGCGAAGACCACCGCTCAACGTTAGTTTCTCGACCTGCCATTTCAAAAAAACAAAGCTGCCGACGTCGAAAAGGGTATAATCCGGGATTGGGAAATCGGTACCCGCTTTGTTTTTGTTAGCCTGATACATGCCATTGACCCCCACACTCGCCGAAATATTGGCCAGCGTAGGAAGGTTGTAGCGCAGTCCGTAGTTCAGCGTGTTCAGGCGTACGTACAAACCCGCCTGATCGGTACGGGTGGGGTGGTTGTATTCCCGGCGCACATTTTGCTGAAAGGCCAGCAGGAAATCAAGATCGCCCTTGCCGACTTCATAATGGTTATTGGTATGAATGCGGTAATGCTGAATGTGCTGGTGCAACGGGCTAAGCCGGTACGAAGTCAGTTCACTGGCGGGTACGATGGGGCGATTCTTGATGTCATCCGCGTCCGATTCGGCGACTTGCCTCGTAAACTGGCGGGTCAGCGAATCGCGGCTTCCATCGGGAATTCCCTGCAAATTGTCGTACAGCGAAGCACCAAAGCGGGAATAGCCGCGTTGACCCGTATAGCCCAGCATAGCCGTCGCCGTTCGTTCGGAAAAGCCGGTGTTATAGACGCGACCGTCAATCTTGTTCTGGTAGTTGGTCGCGGCCCGTATCGAACCCCGCAGATTCCAGGCCCAGCGCGAGTTTCCCGACATTAAACTAATCGATTCACCCAGCAACCGGTTGTTCGACTGGTATTCGGTCGTAGCGCTCACTTTGAGTTTGCCTTCCGTATTTTTTGGGTAAATAGGCATCATGCTGACTACGCCCGCCAACGCATCGGAGCCGTACATCAAACTGGCTGGTCCCTTAATAACCTCGGCCCGGTCGATGTTATAATTGTCAACTTCGACGCCGTGTTCGTCGCCCCACTGCTGGCCTTCCTGCCGGACCCCATCGTAGAGGGTCAAAACGCGGTTATAGCCCAGACCCCGAATAAACGGTTTTGAAATGTTCGGACCGGTTTTAACGGCAGTCAGGCCGGGCGCATTTTTGACCAGAACATCAATGATATTGCTGTTGGCTGTGCTTTCGATGGCGCGGTGCGAAATAGCCAGAATTGCCACCGGGTTTTGCCGAAGCAATGTACTGCGTGTAACACCCGTCGTAACCACCACTTCGTTGAGCGTGTTTGTCACGGGCAATAACGTAACGGCGTAGCTGTCCGTTGCGGGCTCTATCTGGATGGTATCGGACTGATAGCCAACGCAGGAAATAACCAGTTGACGCGTGAGAGAGTCGGTAGGAATGGACAGTGTAAACTGACCTCTGGCGTTGGTTAGCGCCCCTTTTCGCTGACCAAGCAGGCTGATTGTACCAAAAGGAACGGCTTTGCGGTTATCCGCGTCAATGACCGATCCGGAAATAACTCGATTGGGCGATGGCTGTGCATAAGCAAGCCCTCCCATCAGCCCAAGGCTGATTAAGAAGAAAAATGATTTCATTCAGGAAGATTTCGTTTGGTTGAAGGCTCCAATGGAATGCAGCAAAAACGACCGGTCAGAAGGCCGGTGTGCGCAGAACAAGAAGTTACCGAACGACAGGTGGTCCCCGATGAGCAAAACACGTAAAGGAAGTAGCGGAGCGAAACGAGTAGGTTTTTGACCAGAAAAGGCAATGCTGGTAGCTCCGCAACAAGAAAAGAAACGCAAAAAAGGCGCTTACAACAACCGGAAGGTGGGCCGCCAGATCCAGCAGCAGTATTTCCTGAGCCGTGTGGTTGTTGGGTAAAATGGGCCCTTTACCAAAAGGCCAATAGGGGTGAGCGTGAACAATCACGCGACCATCTGATAATCGGTGAGCGTGTCGAAAGACCACGCCGTTGGCCCAAATAGCCAGAAAGAGCCCTAGCAGAATCCGGGCCAACTGGAGTCGGTGTGTATGGAGCCAACCGATCATTTGTTCTTACACTACAGAATAGATAGTCAAATTGTCGGCCAAATATAAGAAACATTAGTTATGCCAATTTATCTATTTACTTTTAGGACGAGCTGTAAAACGGATAAATCAGCGGATTATTAAAGAATTCAGGCGAATTGAGTACATGGGGACGAACGTCGAAAACAAAACGGTTATTATTTCCGGAGCCTCACGGGGCATTGGCCGGTCAACGGCGATGCTACTGGCTCAGCATGGCGCTAATGTGATTGTCACCGCCCGCAATGCTGATGACTTAAATGAGCTTCAGGTAGAAGCTACGCAAGGATCGGTTCGCGGGAAGATCATTGTCGCACCCGGCGACGTTAGCAACGAGTCAGCTATGGCTGCCGTGGTCAAAACGGCTTATGACCAATTCGGTCGTATCGACGTAGTGATCAACAACGCGGGTTACGGAATTTTCAAAAACGTGGATGAAATCTCCGTCGAGGAGTGGGACAGTCTGATGGCGACCAACGTGAAAGGTACGTTTTTGCTGACCAAAGCTGCTCTCCCAATCCTGAAAGCACAAGGATCGGGGCATATCGTTGTCGTAGCCTCCGATGTAGCCAAGCGTACGTTTGCCGGTGGCTCGCTCTATACGGCCAGCAAGTACGCCCAGGAAGCTTTTATGGGAGCCTTGCGGAAAGAAGTGCGACCGTTCGGCATCAAAGTCACTGGTATCTACTCAGGTCTGGTCGATTCGCATTTTCACGCCAAAGGTCACGGCCATGAGACATCGACGCATTACCTGCAAAGCGAAGACATGGCCGAATCCATGCTGTTCATCATCAGTCGTCCCGCTCACGTTGTCATTGATGAGTTTATGGTCCATCCGTTGGCGCAGGACTATTGATGACTAACGGTGCTAGTTTCGCCGAAACTGCTTAAGCGGTTGGCCCGACTTATATGTGCCGGTACGTTTTTACGTATGCCGATGGCGTTTGACCAGTGATGTCCTTAAATTGCCGGTTGAAGTTCGACAGGGTTCGGAAACCACTTTCGAAGCTAATCTGCGTAACACTTAACTTACCACCGATGAGCAATTTACAGGCATGACCGATGCGCACCTCGGAGACGAATTCAGAAAACGTTTTATTAGCCCGCGCTTTAAAATACCGGCAGAAAGCCGGCGGAGTCATGCCCGCCAGATCGGCAACGGTTTCGAGGCTCAGATCGTCCGGGAAATGACCCAGTACGTAGTCGTGGACAAGCTGCATCCGGTCGGTTTCCGTTGGTTTAACGGTATTGGTGTAGCCGGGGCTGGTAATGCGCTGGTAGTCCATGGCATGAGAAAGGTCGTTCAGCAGAATCAACAGACTAATGACCCGTTCAAAACCAACGGACTGTCTGGTCATGCTCTGGAGTGCTGCTTCGGCGCGGGCGCGGGTTGGCCCTGTCCATTCCAGCCCCTGGCGAGCCTGGTTCAGCAATTGCCGCAACAACGACATTTCCTGGTTTTTGAAAAAATCCGTACCAAGGAAATCTTCGGCAAAGTAAACTACGATTCCACGGGTGGCTAACCCGGATTGTTTTTGAAAATAATCCTGATCGCTGCGCCACAGATGCGGCAAATTAGGGCCAAGAAAAACTAGATCGCCGGGACCAAACGGTTTGATGGAGTCGCCGATAAACCGGGTCCCGCTGCCTTCTTCTACCAGAAAAAGCTGGTAGTGGGGGTGAAAGTGCCAGTTTGGGTCAAAGTGCGATTCAACTAATTCTTTTACGATAAAAGAAGTGGCAACCGGTTCGAGATCTTTACGGAGAGGCTGTTTCATTCAATTACTCCTTTTTAACGTAAATAAAGGATTCTTTTGCGGTTTTGTGTGAAAATAAAGTCAGTATCCGCTAATAAAAGCCGCAATATGATGCGGGCTACTCGTTACATTTGTTTAATTTTTTAGAGACTGAATATGAATAAGCTAGGAATGAATCTGTTCGTCTGGACGATGTCAATGGACGAAGACCTCTCTGGTACGCTTTCGTTCCTGAAAACGAGCGGCTTTGATTTTGTCGAAATACCGATCAATAACACGGATCTCGACAAATGGGAGCGTATCGGTCAGCAGTTGGCTGAACTAGGACTAGGCGTACAGGCTTGTACGCTCTGCGGGGCAGAACACGATCTGATCAATGCCGACGAATCGATTCGCCGGGCGGGTATCGAACACCTGAAAACGGTCGTCGACTGTGCCGCGCTGGCGGGAGCAACCATCCTGATGGGACCGTTTTATGCAGGCTTCAAAGTCTTTAGCGGCAAACCGGCAACTGCCGACGAATGGGCCTGGTCGGTGGAAGGTATGCGGGAGGTAGCTGCGTATGCCGAAACCAAAGGGGTCATACTGGCGATGGAATACCTGAACCGTTTTGAAACGTATTTGCTTACCTGCGCCGATGAACTCGTTCGTTACGTAGAAGCGGTCAATCACCCCAACTGCCAGGCTGCGTTTGACACATTCCACGCGAATATGGAGGAAAAAAGTATTGCTGACGCCCTCCGGAAAGTAGCTCCTTATTTGGTACACGTGCAGATTTCGGAGAACGACCGCTCGACGCCGGGGCAGGGGCATATCAATTTCGATCAGGTTTTCAACGTGTTACACGAGATTGAATACAATGGTCCTATCGCCATCGAAGCGTTTGGGCCAAACCCGCCCGAGTTAGCTGCCGCCACCCACATTTTCAGACCCATGTTTGAATCGCCCGAGCAGCTGGCGGTTGACGGACTGGCTTTTATCAAGGAATATACCAAGCGCGTACCCGAGTCAACCAGCGAAGCGATCGTATCCTAACGTATTCGCTCTTGTTCACTCATTAACTTCTTAACTTTTTTGACGAATGATTAACGTTGCCATTGTGGGCCTTGGATTCGGGGCCGAATTTATTCCCATCTATCAACGCCATCCAAATGCGAACATGTACGCTATCTGCCAGCGTAACGTGCAAAAGCTGAACGAGATCGGCGATGCGTACGGCATTGAAAAACGGTACAGTAATTACGATGAGCTGCTGGCCGACCCCAATGTTGACGCTGTACACATTAACTCACCGATTCCGAATCACGCTGAACAGACCCTGAAAGCCCTGCGCGCAGGTAAGCACGTTGCCTGTACGGTACCGATGGCTACGACGGTTGAGGATTGCAAAGCCATTGTACAGGCCTGCAAGGAGAGCGGCAAAAAATACATGATGATGGAGACCGTGGTATACAGCCGTGAGTTTCTATTCGTTAAGGAATTGCACGAAACCGGCGAGTTGGGTAAAGTGCAGTTTTTGAAAGCCAGCCATCAGCAGGATATGGACGGCTGGCCGGATTACTGGCCTGGTTTGCCACCCATGCACTACGCTACGCACTGCGTCGGTCCGGTAGCGGGTCTGCTGAAACTCGAAGCGGATTACGTGTCGTGCTTTGGTTCTGGTACGATTCGGGAAGATTTGGCAAAAATTCACAACTCACCGTTTGCCGTTGAGTCGGCACACATCAAATTCAAGGATAGCGATTTGTCGGCGTACGTCTATCGGTCGCTGTTCGATGTGGCACGGCAGTACCGCGAGAGTTTCGAAGTATACGGTGATAAAAAATCGTTCGAATGGCAACTGATCGAAGATGAGCAGCCGGTCATTCACACGGCGAAGAAACCCGAACCGGAGATTCCAGAGAAAGTAACCGTACCTGATTACGCGCATTACCTGCCGGAAGAAATTCAACGGTTTACCACGAAAGGCGTTTACGACGCCGACGAACAGCAACACCTGTCCTTTACGCAGGGGGGCGGCCACGGCGGATCGCACCCGCACATGGTTCATGAGTTTGTGTCGGCCATTGTTGAGGACCGCGAACCATTCCCCAATGCTGCCCAATCGGCCAACTGGACGAGTGTGGGAATTTTGGCGCACGAGTCGGCTCTTCAAGGTGGGCAGCTAATTAAGCTGCCGGATTTTGGAAGCATCTAATCTAAACGCAGCGGTTGTTGTGATGAGATAGACCATAAACCGTGTTCTGTTTCCGATAAATAACCGCTGTTTTTCGTCTTTAAACATGAAAAAGGCACTTCTTTTTGTACTGGCAGCTGGGCTAATGACCCAATGCGCCCGCCAGACAGCTAATCAATCCTCAACCCGCCAGACCGCCACGAAAGCGCGTCGAACCGAGATTTTGTTCCTGGGTGACAATGGCCACCATAAGCCTATCGAGCGCGTGCCTCAACTGATGGCCGCTCTGGGTAGCAAAGGAATCAACATCACGTACACGGATAAACTGGAAGACATCAATCCGGATAATCTGAACAAGTATGATGGTCTGCTGATTTTTGCTAACTGGGATAGCATTCCTAAACCGCAGGAAAAAGCCCTGCTGGATTATGTTTCGTCGGGAAAAGGCTTGATTCCGGTGCATTGCGCATCGTACTGTTTTCGCAACTCCGCCGAATATGTCGATAAAGTTGTTGGCGGGCAGTTCTGGCGGCACCGGATGGATACCATTCAAACCCGCTTTACGCAGCCAAATAATCCTATTGTAGCTGGTTTGCCTTCGTTTAAGGCGTACGACGAAACCTACCTGCATTCGCATCTTCAGGCGGATAACAACGTGCTGGCCGTTCGGGAAATCAAAGCCGACCAGGAAAAAGACAAACCGGGTGTGAAGGAAGAACCGTACACCTGGACGCGTCAATACGGCAAAGGGCGCGTTTTTTACACCGCCTACGGTCACGATGAGCGGACCTGGAGCCAGCCCGGATTTCAGCAACTGCTGGAACGGGGAATTCTGTGGGCCGTTGGTGACGACGTAAAAAAGTTACACGATGATCTGAAGCCACAGACATTTACCTATCGCGCAGCGAACTTGCCGAACTACGAGAAGCGTCCGGGTGCTCAGATGGAGCAGGAGCCGCTTTCGCCGGAAGAATCCATGAAGCACATTCAGGTTCCGGTCGATTTTACGCTCGATCTGTTTGCCCATGAGCCGAATGTCATGCACCCCATTGCCATGACGTGGGATGAAAAAGGGCGGCTTTATGCTTTGATTACCAAGGATTATCCGAACGAGCGCAAAGAAAGTGGTGGTTCTGATTACATTGTTATCTGCGAAGATACCGACAAGGATGGTAAAGCAGACAAGTTCACCAACTTTGCCGAGGGACTAAGCATTCCAACCGGAATGACGTTCGGAAACGGTGGATTGTACGTGTCGCAGGCACCGCACATGCTTTTCCTGAAAGATACCAACGGGGATGACAAGGCCGACGTAAAACAAGTCGTGTTTACAGGTTTCGGTACGTTCGATACCCACGCCGGACCGAGCAACCTGCACTACGGTTTCGATAACTGGATATGGGGAAGCGTCGGCTACTCAGGTTTCAAAGGAAAGGTCGGAGCGGATAGCGTAAAGTTTAGCCAGGGCTTTTTCCGGTTCAAACCCGACGGTTCGCAGCTTGAATACGTGACGGCTACGTCCAACAACACATGGGGATTAGGTTTCAACGAAACGGGCGACGTTTTCGGCAGCACAGCCAATAACGCGCACGGTTGGTACATGGCGATACCAAACCGGTACTTCCACGGTGCTCCGCATATTCGGGAAAACGGTAGCCGCAGTACGGATACCCACAAAGACATGAAACCGATCACCGAAAAGGTACGTCAAGTAGACGTATTCGGTGGTTTCACAGCGGCAGCGGGTCATAACTTGTATACTGCCCGCGCTTTCCCGAAAAAATACTGGAATAAGGTCGCTTTCGTATCGGAGCCAACGGGCCACATCCTGCACCAGAACGTGATGCAAAAGAATGGAACCGATTACGAAGATGTAGAAGGCTTCAATCTCATGGCCGGCGCAGACGAATGGTTTGCACCCGTCTTTGCGGAAGTTGGTCCAGACGGAGCTGTTTGGGTTGTTGATTGGTACAGTTATATCATCCAGCACAATCCAACGCCAGCCGGCGCTAGCAATGGTTCGGGTAATGCGTATGAGACACCACTGCGCGATTTTACGCACGGTCGTATTTATCGGGTAGGGTACAAGAATGCGCCTGCTTACACGCCGATGACCTTGAGTAAAGACCGCCCGGACGAACTCGTAGCTGCGTTGAAAAATACGAACATGTTCTGGCGGACAGCGGCTCAACGTCTGCTCATCGAACGGAACAACAAAGACGTGGTTCCACAGCTAATCGCGTTGGTGAATGATCAGTCTGTCGATGAGATTGGTATCAATCCAGCGGCTGTTCATGCCTTGTGGACACTGCACGGGTTGGGCGCGCTAAACGGTTCAGACGAAAAAGCGATGGCGGCTGCGACTTCGGCGTTGCAGCACCCTTGCTCAGGTGTACGTAAAACAGCCGTTCAGGTATTGCCACGTAATCAAATGGCAACCAATGCGCTGCTTCAGAACAATTTGTTAAATGACAAAGAGCCAGTTGTTGCCCTAAATACACTCCTCGCCTTGTCGGAGATGCCGCAAAGCGCCGTTGCCCAGCAAGCTATTCTGAGCCGGTTGGATAAAGCGACCGAAGTAAATGACCGCTGGTTGCCTGATGCTTTTGCCTGCGCCCTCACGGGACAAAATGGGCAGCTGATGAAAACCTATCTGAAGCAGGTAAGTATGAATGCTCCTGCGCAACCGAAGGCAGCACCTGCTCACGACATGAATAGCCATGCCGGACACGGACCTAACGCGCCAACGCCAAAAGCCGCTGTAACAACATCAGGTAACCAACCTGATCTGGTCATTGCCGCGATTCGTACGACGCCGGAGTCGCCTTCGGTTCGGGAAGGAACGAAGCTTTTTGTGGATGTGACCAATGCGGGTGGGGCTGAAATTCCGGCTGGAACCCCGATCCCCTTGTCCATTCGCGTGGAAGGACCGAAGGGCGTTACGGATGCTGCTAAAATTGATTTTGTGAGCGTGACGCACAACACGGGGATCAAACCCGGTGAAACCGTGACGATCAGCAAAGCCAACAACGGTCCTTGGGTCGGTGATATGGGCGTAACGTTTGAGCGGGCGGGCCAGTACATGATTACGGCCATGCTTGACCGCGAAAACAAAATCGCCGAAGGCAATGAACAGAACAACAACGCTACGCACACGCTTGTCTATCGGGCTCCGCAAAGCATGAGCGCTTACGTACTCGAACGTGCGTCGCGTAGCTACGCGTCCGTTGCTCCGGTGGATTCGGTGGTTGCCTTGCTTCGGCAGACGCAGAAGTTAGAGACAACACAGGGTGACGCGATTGTTAAAGGCGTCGCGGAAGGGTGGAATATCCGCACAAAAGCGCAGGTGAACGAGACAGACAAGCAATTCCTGGCCAGTCTGACGAACTCCGTTTCTTCCGAAAACCGGGAACGTCTGGGGCGGCTCTACGAAGCTTGGGGCATTGTCAAGAGCGAACCTACCGACCCCAATGTTGAGGTTGTTCGGATGAAAACCATTCGCGAAGAAATGCGCTTTGACAAAAAAGAGTTTACCGTAACGGCTGGCAAACAGGTTGAAATCGTTCTCGAAAATCCGGACGCTATGCAGCACAATCTGGTGATTGGTAAACCCAAAAGTATGGACGTGATCGGTGCGGCAGCCGACAAGATGATTACTGCGAAAGACGGGGCCGAAAAGAATTACGTGCCAAGCATTTCTCAGGTAATTGTGGCTACGCCGTTGGTTAACCCCGATCAGACGTACCGACTTAAGTTTACGGCTCCGGCCACGCCCGGCGATTATCCATTCGTTTGCACATTCCCTGGTCACTGGCGCATCATGAATGGTGTCATGAAAGTTACCAAGGCTGGAGCAGTCGCTACGGCTAAGTAAACAGGTCAGCTTTTAGTACAAAAAAAGCGTCGCCTATGTCATAGGCGACGCTTTTTTTTGATACAAACTAGCTTACTTCTTTTACCCGAATGCTGTTTGGTAGAACAGGTAGTAAGGATGAGGTGGGAATCTGAATGCTGAACTCGCTGCCCTGACCGAGTTCGCTTTTTACCCATATTGTCCAGTTGTGCGCCTGAACGATACGCTGTACGTAACTCAGTCCAAGGCCGAAACCTTTAACGCTGGTTTGGTTGCAGTCGTCAACCCGGAAGAAAGGTTGAAAAATATGGGATACTTGTTTGGGGGAAATACCTACGCCCCGGTCACGAACCGAAATGGTCATGCCGTCGGCATTGGCTTTGGTAACCAGCGTAATCTCTGGTTTGTCAGCGCTGTACTTAACGGCATTGTCGATCAGGTTATACAGGACATTGGTTAGGTGCAGACGGTCTGCCAGTACGTACGTATCTTTTCCCTGTAAATTCAGGTTTAAATAATCACCATGCCGCTCCGCAACCGAGTGGAGCAGATAATGGATCTGAATTGGTTCCAGATTAAGTGTCAATGTGTTACGATCAGCCCGCGCCAGTGTCAGCATCGTTTCGACCTGCTGCTGGAGCCGCTCCGTTTCTTCGCGGATAATCCTTACGTATTTGTCCGTACGCTCGGGGTGATTACGGGCGATGGGAGAATCCAGAATATCGGCTGCCATCTGAATGGCTGTGATAGGCGTTTGAAATTCGTGTACAATAGAATGCAGTACTTCGGTCTGTACCATTGATCGCTGCCGCCGACGAAGTAACCACCATAATGAAAAACCTAACAGAAGCTGCGCTGTTAGAGCGAGGGGAAACAGGGCTAGCCAGCGTAAGGAGGGACCTGGCGCTAATGCTGTTTCCGGAAAAACGAAGCGATTTGCATAGATCAAGGCCGCCGTAACGACAGACAGCACAAGGGCAAAAGCAAAGAGCGGAGGGGCTGTAGACCTACGTATCATACTCCGTTTGAGGTGGGTTAGTAACGAATTAGTACAAGATGACTACTAAGACGCAGTTACTAGGTAAATGTCACAAGCAGCTTACTAGAAAAGCAGTGGGTGAAAACAAAATTGCCCGTTTAAAGCGGGCAATCGGTAAAAATGGTTTCAAAATTTATTCGTCTACACGTTTTCCTCGGTAGTCTCGACGGAAGTTGGCGTGCTGGTAGGCTTGGGAGCGGTTCGGCGAGTTGGGGCTGTCGCCTTAGGAGCGGGAGCCTGCTTGCGAATCGAACGAGTCGCCTGCGGAACGGAAGGGATGAGGCTATCCGCCGACGGATCGACTAATTTACTAGCTGCCGTGCGTTTCGCGTTTTTCTCGGCCTTGTCCGCGTTCTTCTTTGCTTTTATGGCCTCCTTTTTTGCTTTCTTTTCGGCTTTTTTGGCAGGCGTCGATTTCTTTTTTTCGTCTTTATTGAGCAACTTCGCAAGTTTCTTCGCCAGTTTGTCGGCCGATTTTTCAATCGACTTCTTCATTTTTTTGGTTGCTGTACCCGTTTCGGTAAGCTTAGCTTCAATGGAACTGACGATGTCTGCGGCTAGCGACTTACGTTTGTTTTTTGCGTTCTTGTCTGTCATTTGTCTAGATGAAAAAAATTTACAAATAAATACGAAGAAATCGGGACAATCAAAAATCCAATGTTAAGTTTTCGTTACCTTTTTTGAAGAAATTCCCAGCAAACAATGCCCGCTGTGACGGCAATGTTCAGGGAGTGCTTCGTACCAAACTGGGGAATTTCGAGTACCACATCGGCCTGTTCGACAACGGTCTGCCGAACGCCGGTTACTTCGTTACCGAACACAAAAGCGTATCGTTTGTTTGGATCAGGGTTGAAATCTGAGAGTGAAGTACTGCCTTCGGCTTGTTCGATCGCGGCTACCACCCAACCGTCAGATCGTAATTGACTAACGAGGGCATCCACATCCGCAACGTATGTCCAGGTAACCGATTCGGTCGCGCCCAGTGCCGTTTTCGTGATGTCGCGGTGGGGTGGCTGGCCTGTAATACCACAAAGATAGACGCTGGCAGCCCGGAAGGCATCAGCCGTTCGGAACACCGACCCAACGTTGTTGAGGCTGCGGATATCGTCTAAAATCAGGCAATAAGGAAACTTGTCGGCTTTTTTGAAATCGTCAACAGACAGGCGATTCAGTTCGTCCAGTGATAGTTTGCGAGGGGTCATAGCGTCTTTATTATTCGTGCAAATTTTGGTATATTTGTTTGAAATAACTGTAATGCATAGTGAAGACAGCCACCGCAGCAAAACCTCAATCAAAAAAGAACGAAACTCCCCTCAACCGCCAATACAACCAGATTAAAGCCAAATATCCCGGTGCATTGCTTCTCTTTCGTGTCGGTGATTTTTACGAAACGTTCGGTGAAGATGCCGTCAGAGCCAGTAAGATTTTAGGCATCACACTCACCAAGCGCAACAACGGCGGATCGAATGAAGAACTGGCCGGTTTTCCGCATCACTCTCTTGACACCCACTTACCTAAGCTTGTCCGGGCGGGCGAACGCGTAGCGATCTGTGATCAGCTGGAAGACCCATCGGTTGCAAAGGGTATCGTTCGTCGGGGTGTTACGGAGCTGGTGACACCGGGGGTTTCGTTCAATGATAACGTGCTGGACACCCGGCGCAACAACTACCTCGCAGCTGTGCATTTCGGTAAGAGCGCGGCCGGTAGTTCGGAGGAGCAGTTTGGCGTGTCGTTTCTGGATATTTCAACCGGTGAGTTTCTGGCTTCACAGGGTAATGCGGCTTACGTGGACAAGTTGCTCCAGAGTTTCAATCCGTCGGAAGTGTTGTATTGTAAGCGCAACCGCCAGGAGTTTGGTGCTTTATTCGGCGATAAGTTTCACACCTACACGCTGGAAGACTGGGCCTTCACCTACGATTTTGGTTACAATTTCTTAAAGCAGCATTTTCAGACCAGTTCGCTCAAAGGCTTCGGTATTGAAGGGTTGCCCGATGGTATCATTGCTGCCGGGGTGATCCTGCATTATCTGAACGAAACAGAACATAAAGATCTTCAGCATATCACGCGCGTCACGCGGCTGGAAGAGGACCGCTACGTGTGGCTCGACCGGTTCACGATTCGTAACCTCGAATTAACGGTGGCTCAGCAGGAGGGGGGCGTTCCGCTGATTCAGATCCTGGACCAGACCGTTACGCCGATGGGCGCGCGGTTGCTTCGTAAATGGCTCAGTTTGCCGCTTAAAGAAAAAGCCCTCATCGAAGAGCGGCTGAGCATGGTTGAATTGCTTACCAACGATATTGATCTGTCAGAAACGTTGGTCGGACACCTGCGTCAGATTGGTGACCTTGAGCGGCTCGTCTCGAAAGTGGCAGTTCGGCGGATCAATCCGCGCGAGTTGTTGCAGCTTAAACGGTCGTTGCAGCACGTGTTGCCCATCAAAGAACTGCTGATAACGGCGTTGAATCAGACGGAGTCGTCATCGCTGAAAAAATACGCGGATCAGCTCAACCCGGTTTCTTTTCTGCTCGACCGAATTGAAGCAGAATTGCGGGAAGATGCGCCAACGCTTTCGAACCAGGGCGGGATGATCAAACCCGGTATCAACGCAGAGCTTGATGAGCTAACGGCGATTGCGTATTCGGGCAAGGATTACCTGTTGCAGCTTCAGGAACGCGAAGTACAACGAACGGGCATCAGTTCGCTGAAAGTGGCTTACAACAAAGTATTCGGCTACTATCTGGAAGTGACGCACGCCCACAAGAGCCGCGTTCCGGAGGACTGGATTCGCAAGCAAACGCTGGTCAATGCCGAGCGGTACATTACACCTGAACTAAAGGAGTACGAAGACAAGATTCTGAACGCTGAAGAGCAGATATTCCAGATCGAATCCCGGATGTTCAACGAGATGATTCTGGCGGCTGGTGAATATGTGGGAGCGATTCAGCAGGATGCGCGCGTTTTGTCCGTGCTGGACGTGCTGGCGTCGTTTGCGCGGGTTGCGGTGAAAAACAAATACGTACGGCCCCAGATTCTGGACACGAAAGTGCTGGACATTAAAGACGGTCGTCATCCGGTTATTGAACAGCAACTGCCGCCCGGCGAACACTACATTCCGAACGATATTTTTCTGGATGACGAAACGCAGCAGATCATCATCATTACCGGGCCGAACATGGCTGGTAAATCGGCTTTACTTCGGCAAACAGCACTGATTGTCCTTATGGCGCAGTCGGGAAGCTTTGTGCCTGCGTCGCTGGCCGAGATCGGGATCGTTGACAAGATTTTCACGCGCGTCGGGGCTTCCGATAACCTCTCGCGGGGCGAAAGTACGTTTATGGTGGAGATGACCGAGACGGCTAGCATCCTGAACAACCTGAGTGAGCGGAGTCTGGTGCTGATGGATGAAATTGGTCGGGGAACGAGTACTTACGATGGTGTTTCGATCGCCTGGTCGATTGCCGAATACCTGCACAACAAAACGGATTGCCGTCCGAAAACCTTGTTCGCTACGCACTATCACGAGCTAAACGATCTGGCGACGGATAACCCGCGCATCAAAAATTACAACGTGTCGGTCAAGGAGATGGGCAACAAAGTGATTTTTCTGCGCAAACTCAAGGAAGGGGGTTCGGAACACAGTTTTGGTATCCACGTGGCGCAAATGGCCGGAATGCCCGCTCAGATCGTGAGTCGTGCGACCGAAATCCTGAAGCAGCTCGAAGCGTCGCATGGCCGGGAAGAGAATCGGGAGAAGATTCGCGAGGCTGCTCCGAGAGATGCGACGCCGGAACTGGCGTTGCGAATTATTGAATCGGGCGACCCGAAATCGGAAGCCATCAAAGAAAAGTTACGTACGATTGACGTAAACCGGTTGACGCCTATCGAAGCGCTGTTGAAGCTGAACGAATTGCTGAAACTGGTCGAATAAATTTTAACAACAATTACCAATGGATTTAAACGTAATAACAGCCCCGCTTACCCCCCAGGAGGTTGAATGGCGGGTGCAAAGCCAAACCAAGGATGGCCAGAAGATTGTCGTCGTTCCCTACATTACCAACCGGTGCGTCATGCAGCGCTTTGATGAGCAGTTTGGCTGGGCGGGCTGGCAAAACGAAATAAAGGAGATCGACGGGGGATTTCTGTGTACCATCACCGCCGTTATGCCCGGTGGCGAAATCGTCCGCAAAACGGATGGTGCCAGCCGGACGAGCGTCGAACCCGTAAAAGGAGGGATCAGTGATGCCATGAAGCGGGCCGCCGTGCAGTTCGGTCTAGGCCGTGGTTTGTACGACTTCCCAAAGGTGCTGATTCAAACTACCGATAAATACATACCCGATTGGGCAACACCCTTGCTCGATAAGATGGTCGAAAAAATAAATGCGGGTGGCATTGTGCGAGATGTAGTCGTGCTGAAGCCTGAACATGCTAAACCACCAATTAAAGCGGCTTAGTAAAAACAAATGCCACACCCTCTCGAGTGTGGCATTTGTTTTTACTGATTAATTTCCACTGCTGCGGGGAGTGCACGGTCCTTACGCCGGCGCAAAAACCGCTTGCCAACTTGCTGAGCCGGTTCTTCGATCAAACGATACGTAATGGATGAAAACAAAACGGTTGGCACGAGGATCAGCACAAATTTGAGATGAAAGTTGATCACGTTCGTCAGGGTGCTGGTTACCGGAATCAATGCTTTGGGAAGAACTTTATTTAGCCAGTATAAGATACCAAAATGGGTCAGATATGCGCTGTAACTTACTTTGCCGATGTAACGCGTAACCCGATTGACCAACAATTGGCTTGGCCACTTTGCCAGAACAATGATCAGTACGGCAAAACCAATACTGCCGAACAGATGAAGCGTATGCGGAAGATTAGGCAGAACAGTTTGACCGACGGTTTTGCTAAGAATAAGAAACGCGACTACGCTCACCGCGAAACCAGTTACCCACGGACGAACGCACCGTTCCTTCCTGATGACTACGTAATAAGCGACAATACCACAGCCGAAAACGGGTAGCTGATAGGGTAAATAATAAAATAAATACTCGACCAGGAGCTGACTGTTTTGAATAGCCGGTACGTGCAACAAAACAGACGTGAGGACAAAACCGCCCAACAAAGTTAGTGCTGTAAACAAAATGGCCCGATTCAGATTTGTGATTCGGGTAAATAAAAACGGAACCATCGCGTAAAACAATACTTCGATCCCAACCGACCAGCCACCCGGAATAATGCTATTGATCCAGACCGGGCTCAACCCATGCAGGAGCAGCATATTCGCCATAATCCCGTAGGCATTGTAACGAATAACCGACGATAGCGGCTGGCTGTAAAAGTAGGCCATCTGCCACAGGTAATAGGGGATGGCAACGTAATACATGGGCGCAATTCGAAATAAACGCCGGTAAAAAAAGTCTGTTTTCTGAATATCGGCTCCCTTCCGTCTGTCCTGAGAAAGAAAAAGCGTGAAGGCACTAAGTGCGTAAAAGAGCTGAACGCCTATAGCTGCTGGCGATCCCAGCGTATCCATCAACGAATAAAACGTTGTGTTGCTGAAGTGTTCTAAGTGGCAATGAAACCAGATAACACTTAAAATCGCCATACCCCGCAGGGCATCAATGTAATCTAGCTTCATTCAGTGGGGGTACCTTATCTGATGGCAACCAATAACGTGTGGACCGTCAGCATAGTGTTTTTGTGCTAATATGTCGCAAATTTAATAGGTCCATACCTATGTAAACGGGTATTAGTGAGCACTTCTCCATGCAATTGCAACCGAAGAATAAATAAGGCCATTGTCCAGGGCGCTAGTTGCAAGAGGTGGACAATGGCCTTCCGACTTTTATTTGCCTCCGCCGACGGCTGCCGGGTTCCCCATCCCTTGCGATAAAGCCAGTAGCTTATCACTAAGGGTTTGGATGGCTTTTTTGTAACGACTTTCCAGATCGGGTAGGTTGGCGGTTGATTTCAGCGATGCTTCGTACAGGAAGCCCGGCAGCATCCACGACGCATAGCCGCTGTTCGGGTCCGACGACGCATAAAGCGACCGGTACCAGGCTCCGAACGCATTTCCTTTGGGATCAATAAACGAACGTTCCAGCAGTCGTAATTCTCGATTCAGTTCGACCAACTTATCTGTACGGCCTGATTTGAGGTAATTCTGGCGGGCCGCTTCGCAGGCGTCAGCGTTCTTTTTTAAATCGGCGACTACGTTCAGGACGGGGGCAATGGAATAGCTGGGTGCGTAAGCCTGAATGGCTTTTTCGGCAGCTTTCAGATGAATAGCCAGATCCGTTGGGTAGCGGGCAACGTCGTAAGGTACGAGGTCAGCGTTGGCAAGTCGCATGGTCATCGTGCCAACAACCTGCTCCATCATCGGCCCCATTTTGTACGTCGGATCGGCAAACTTATCGTAGAAAAACAGATCGTCGTACTGCGAGTGATACAGCGTTGGCCCTTCCATACCGGCACTAAGCGACGGAATGCCGATGTGCATATAAGGCGCAATATGATCGGAACCACCGCCGAGGTTACCGATGGTCGGTTCGCCGGCCAGGGTAGCGGGGGCTGACGAACCCGTTACGCGCGTGGGATTCCCCGCTGCTTTATGGCCCATCCAGTGCTGATAGACCGTCTGGTTCGAATCCGGATACTGTACCGATTGCGTTGCTTCGATGATCAGCTTTTTCATGGATGGCGAAGCGCTGGCTCCGAACGTCCGTCCCGAAACGGCGGCATCGTAATTCATGTAGGCAACGGCTTTTTGCGTTAGCTCGTCGCGAAACTGCTCACTCCATTCCGCGGAGCCAATAACCCCCGGTTCTTCAGCATCCCAATGGCAGACTTTAATGGTGCGTCGAGGCCGTTGACCCGCTTTGGCCAATTTTCCCAGCGTTTCGGTCATGCTCAGCAGCATAGCCGTTCCCGAATTAGGGTCGGTGGCACCGTACGACCAGGCATCGTAATGGCAACCGGCAATAATCCATTCGTCGGGAAAGTCAGCACCGGTCAGCGTGCCGACCACCTGATAAATGCGCTGAATAGTTTTCTCCTGTTTGACCATCAACCGAACTTTCAGGCCTTTTCCGCCTTCAAGTCGGTAGGTATATGGCAAGCCACCCTGCCAACCAGCCGGAACAGCTCTGGAGCCAGTCATGCGTTTTAAAATGTCCGTAGCCGATCCGTAAGGGAGCGGAGTAACCGGAATTTTGTGCAACCCTACGGCATTCTGATCGAGTCGCTTGGGCGTGTTTTTGGCGTCCATCGGTAGCGCTGCTTCGCCCGGTGTGAGCGGATCGCCCGTATAAGGTGTTGTCAGCAACGAACCGCGCTGAATAACGCTTTCGCTGTAATACGGACCCTCGGGAAACGTCAGGCCACGCATGTAGCCCGAATCGGCGGGGTCGGTAAAAATGATAACGCCAAGGGCACCGGCTGCCTGCGCCCACTGCGCTTTATAGCCCCGGAAGTTGCCGCCATAGCGGGCCAGCACGATCTTATCCTTGACCGAGATACCCATGGCTTTCAACTGCTCAAAATCTTCCTTACGCCCGTAATTGGCATAAACAACTTCGGCGGTCACGTCGCCCGAACCCGACCAGGCATTATAGCCGGGCGTCAGGCGGGGATCACTGCTGTATTTGTCTTCTTTGAACAGAAACTCCCGGATATTGAGCGGCTGGCGAACAGGCTCGACCAATTCGACGGCAATTTCACCGGGACCTTTAGGGAGCAGTACATCATGCGGATAGATGTCAACCTGCCAACCTGCTTTGCGCATGGTTTCGGCAATGTAGTCGCGTACCTGCTCGTTTTCTTTTGAGCCCGTAATATGCGGTACACTGCTTAGTTTCTGAAGATGCTGTTTAAAAGCGGCTGATGATTGTTTTGTCTTAAACTCGGATTCGAGCTTTACTTGTGCGGCCTGCCGAGCCGGAACGAAACCAGTGAGACTCTGGCTTTCGCTTGACTGCGCCTGTGCGATTAATACACCGAGGCTTAGCAGCACGGCATAACATGCAATTTTAAATGAAAAGTAGTGATTCATTGATAATAGGTTGTATAAGCGTTAAATATCGGTATTTACTATTGAATAAATCACTATTTGCAATTAAATATTGGGAAACAAAAAAAGGCGCAGCTAGCTGCGCCTTTTTTTGTTGCTGTAAACGGATTGCTTATTTAGGCATCGCGAAAATAGACGAATCTACTTTAGGGTTGAAAACCACGTTCGATAGCGTAAGTGTAATCGATCCTGGCATCGCTGGGCTATTAAGTTCTACCGTCGAAGGAAGCGTGAGGCCATCAATCGTTTTGTAATTGCTATACTGGGTTTTCACTTCACCCGACTGTCCCTGTACGTTGATGGTTGTTTTTGCGCCCGCCAGTTGAAACGTATTGGCATCGACGTAGTAGTTGACCACGCCTTCGGGCCGGGTTACTTTCAGGTTAAACACATCTTTGTCGTTCAGCTTTTCTTTACCCACCAGTTCAACCGGATATTTCTTGTCCTTGGTTGTCGCCAGTTCGGTGCCAATCACATACGCGTTGCCTTTTTGCATTTTCACCTGCTCTTCGGGTAACGCCTGCGCGCCCGCGCCACCTGCCATTGGATTGATCGTCCAGCCTTTGTCGCCATCAACGACGGTCGTGATCTGCTGACCCATCGCGGTAATATCGGTACGGGCGGACTGACCGATAACAACGGTAGTTTTGCCTTTCATTTCCATGCCCATCAGGCTCATGTTCTGATCGTACTGGGCCGTTTTGATGGCAGCAACTTTATCTGTTCCCCCCAAGGCGGCAATATTCTTGTCAATTACTTCACCGGCGGTTTGGGCAAAAGTTAAGGCCGGAATCGCCACCAGGGCAATGATGTTAATCAGTTGTTTTCTCATGAAAAATTTAGTCAGAAACGTTGTCAAATATACTTATCTGACGCCAGAATACGGCACGAGTTTCCGCATAGTTCATCAAAAATAGCCATCATATTGCATGATCGGCAACTTTAACGGGTAATCGGCTTGCAGGGCTGATGACGGTTGGCTACCTTCATTCATTCAAACGCTAACCGCAATACAATTCCTCGAATGTTACCTATAACCCGTATCAAACTTTCCGTAATGATGTTTCTCCAGTTTTTTGTTTGGGGAGCCTGGTACGGTCAGATGAGTAAATACCTGTTAACGCAACTCCATGCCACCGGCGATCAGGTGGGCAACGCTTATGCGGCTTTTTCGCTGGCTATGATCATCGCGCCGTTCTTCGTCGGGATGATTGCCGACCGGTATTTTGCGGCTCAGAAAGTTCTTGGCGTGCTCAACCTGCTGGGGGCGGGGGTCTTGTTTTTTATCACGCAAAACACCAATCCTGACAATTTCTTTTACCTGATTCTGGCGTACTGCATTACGTTTGCGCCTACTTTGGCCCTGACAACGTCCATCGCGATGCAGCAGATGACTACGCCCGAAAAGGAATTTCCGGGCATTCGGGTCCTGGGAACAATTGCCTGGATTATTGTAACGAACATCATTGGGTATTACGGTTTCGGCGACAAGGTCACCATCTTTCAGCTGTCCATGTATTCGGCGATTGTGCTCGGTGTCTTTGCTTTTTTCCTGCCGGATACTCCGCCAAAGGCTACAGCCTCCACGTCGTTCTCGCAGATACTCGGTCTGGATGCTTTCAAACTGTTCAAGGATCGTTCGTTTGCCATCTTCTTCCTGTCGTCGGTGCTGATCTGTATTCCTTTGTCGTTTTACTACGCGATGGCCAATCCGTCGCTGACGGACGGGGGAATGCAGAACGTAGAAAACAAAATGTCGCTCGGTCAGGCATCCGAGGTTATTTTCATGTTACTGATTCCATTGGCTTACACCCGCTTAGGTGTCAAGAAAATGCTGATTGTTGGTCTGGTTGCCTGGATTGTGCGATTTATCGGCTTCGGCTACGGTGATGGCGGCTCCAGCGAATGGATGCTGTACATTGCTATTTTGCTGCACGGTGTATGCTACGACTTCTTCTTTGTTACGGGGCAGATTTATACCGACAACAAGGCCGGTGAAAAAATCAAATCATCGGCGCAAGGGCTGATTTCGCTGGCCACCTACGGTATCGGCATGGGGATTGGCTCTAAAATTTCGGGTATCGTACTGGACATGTACACCCGCCCCGACGGTAGTAAAGACTGGCTCGGTGTCTGGCTGGTTCCGGCTGGTATTGCCGCTGCTGTCCTAGTCGTATTTGTGCTGCTCTTCAACGACAAAAAACGGATTCAGGCGACGAAGGATGAGCTTGTACCGGGAAATTTATGAGAATAGTAAACACTGGGCTAACGGAAGAATCCTAGAAAGACAAGTTTTTCTCTGTGTTTCGGGAAATTCTACAGTTAGCTTTGTGTTTAATGACTATGCAACTCATTTCGTACAACATAAACGGTATTCGGGCGGCCATTCGCAACGGATTGACCGAGTGGCTTTCTCAGAATCAGTTTGATATACTTTGTTTTCAGGAAGTAAAAGCCACTGCTGATGTTGTAGACTTATCGGTATTCGAGCAGCTAGGCTATCAGTACCACTCACTGGCACGCTGCCGAGAAGAAAGGCTATTCGGGCGTGGCTACCTTTTCAAAAATTGCACCGACCAACGTCATTATGGGGTGCGGTCTGGATGTGTACGACTGCGAAGGCCGTATCCTCCGTACCGACTTTGGCGACTGGACACTGCTGAACTGTTATTTTCCGTCTGGCACAACGGGTGAGGTACGGCAAGGCGTTAAAATGGAATTCCTTCGTGATTTTAACGAGTATGTGCAGGAACTGCGAAAAACTCGGCCCAAACTAATTGTCGTCGGCGACTACAACATTGCGCACACGGCCATTGACATTCACGATCCGGTGCGGAACAAAAACACAACGGGTTTTCTGCCCGAAGAGCGGGCCTGGATGGATCGCTGGTTTGCGGCTGGCATGACCGACGCGTTTCGGTACAAACACCCCGACGACGTGGCGTATAGCTGGTGGAGTTACCGGGCGGGTGCCCGAAGTGGCAACAAAGGCTGGCGCATCGACTATGCTTCCGTTACAGATAACCTACGCGATCAACTTGTTGATTGTCGGATGCTCCCGGATGCGGTTCACGCCGATCACTGCCCGGTATGGCTATCGCTGGACGTTTTGTCGAATTAGAATCGTGTTGCTGCTTTTTGCGCCAGAAATAGCGTTTATTTATGAATTCCGGTTCCGAGTACTTTCTTATCTACAAACCATACCTGATGCTTTCGCAGTTTAGCCGGGAAGGTGACAAACCTACCCTGGCTGATCTGGACTACGATTTTCCGAACGACGTGTATCCGGTTGGGCGACTCGATGCCGACAGTGAAGGCTTGCTGCTCCTGACGAATGACAAACAACTGAATCACCGTCTGTTAAATCCTAAATTTCGGCACAACCGAACCTATTACGTACAGGTCGAGGGTACTTTGACCGACGATGCCTGCCGCCAATTAGCAGATGGCGTTACGATTTCGGTCGATGGTAAACCTTACCATACGCTCCCCGCTACAGCGCGTCCGCTCGCAGATCCGCACTTGCCGGACCGAAATCCGCCCATTCGGTACCGGGCGGCTATTCCTACGTCCTGGCTGTCTATCGCGTTGCACGAAGGGAAAAACCGGCAAGTGCGCCGAATGACAGCTGCTGTGGGCTTTCCAACGCTTCGACTGGTTCGCTGGGCCATCGAAGACCTGACCGCCGAAGCGATGTTGCCCGGTCAGGTTAAGCCGTTGAGTCGGGTAGACCTGTTCCGGGGATTACGCTTGTAAAAGACAAAATTCGGTTATCCTGCAACGCATGTAAGGCGCGTTGAGCCGGGTAGACGCATTCATTTCGTTGCATTTTTTAGTACCTTACCGGCAGGTTCTACTTCCTGCTCTATGCCTCTTTTTTCTCGACAACTCCCTGACGCTGACTTGATGACCGGTATTCGGGCGGGCGGAACGCAGCGTCGGCTGTACGAAAATAAGTTGTACGAAAAATACGCTTACCTGATTGCCGATGGTACCCGCAAGCATCGTTTAGGCGAAGACGAATGTGCCAGTGCCTATTCCGACGCTGTGCTGACAGTTATCGAACACGTCGCCAGTGACCGATTTGAAGGACGTTCTGAACTCAAAACGTATCTGTATCAAATATTCACGAACAAATGTGTTGACGCAATCCGAAAAAAGACGACTAATCGGAGTAGTGTCCATGATGCGCTTTCACTTGATGACTCGCTCCTGCAACTGCCCGACGCAGCCCGGTCGGCTATCCAGCACCTCATTGCTCAGAGTGATGTAGATCGGCTTTACCGCCATTTGCAGGACTTGGGTGACAAATGCCGGGCCATGATCCTGTCGTGGGGCGAAGGATATTCGGACGATGAAATCGCTCAGGCACTCGGTTACAACTCAGCCGCTGTTGCTAAAACCAGTCGATTGCGTTGCTTAGACAAACTCCGTGAACGTTTTCGCGATATTTTATGAATACAGACCTTGAGACAATAGAGAATTACGTAAACGGTCAGCTTTCGGCTGAAGACCGGGCGCAATTCGAAGCAACCCTTCGAACGGACCCTGCTCTGGCGGACGCGTTGGCTTTTTACGTCATGTCGAAGCGGGTGGCACAGGCGCAGGCCCGTGAGCAACGTCTTCGCGAATTCGATGCTTTACGTAATAAAAACGCCCGTATCGGCCAGCGAATCACCGGTACGTGGATACTGTATGCAGCGGCTGCCTGTATTGTCTTCCTGCTTGGTCTGAGCTGGTATTTTTTTAGCCTGTCAACAGAGCCAGCAGCGGTAGCCAGCCAACAGGTTGACGCGTACATCACTGCCCAGTTTAGCCAACTGCCAACTACGATGGATGCGCGCTCGGACAGCCTGAAAATAGGCGTTGATTTGTTCAACAAAGGCAATTTGGGGGAAGCCGCTACCGTCTTTGGGGGTATCCTGGCGCAGCATCCCGACAACGACACAGCCTTAAAATATGCGGGTATTGTTTCCCTCCGGCAGGGAAATTACGACAAAGCCATCGACCAGTTTGACCGCCTTAGCCAGCGAACCGATCTGTACGCCAACCCAGGCTTATTCTACAAAAGTCTGACGCTGCTGAAGCGCGGACGACCGATGGATAAAAGCCAGGCCGAAAAATTGCTTCGTGAGTTGATTAGCAGGAATTTAGAAGGAAAACGGGAGGCCCAAGAGTTGCTGAAAACGTTGTGAGGAAGAATGGCTTCGCGGAATCTGGTTAGCACGAGTCAAATCGGTTTGTTCCGCTATTTATATCTATTCTTATTTCTCTATGCTTCCGACGCGAAAAATACCCCCTCTGAGAACGCCCTATGAGATTGTTCCTAACCAATTATCGAATCGCAAACTCCTAGAGATAGACAGACGAACAAAAGATCGGTCAGCAAGGATTTTTCCTAACAGGGTTCGCGTCGATCAGCGTGGACGGCTTATCAACCCTACTCAATTTATTATAGCAGGCATAGGGCGCGACATCGACCAGTTTACCGAAGGCCGTGAACTTTGGTTACAGGCTCCCAAAGGAGGAATAGGACAGCAATCAGAACGGAAAAAGGTTAAGGTTATTAAGTCCCGGAAATGCTGTCCGGACGGGAAGCGCTATGTGCTGTTGGAAGCCTTGGAGTCGTCTCTGGATAGTCTGGAAGGACAAGAGACCATTATTTACGAAAGTAGTACGTCGCCCAACGGCATTGGCGTTATTCATCCCGGCGGATCAAATCCCGGCGGCAAGGATCACTCAGGACAGGTAAATACCTATGGCGTGAATTTGCTGGTCAGAGCTAGAAACGAAGATACTACGCCCTCACTGGCAGAAATAAGAGATATAAGGAAAGTCGCTACCTACGAGCGCGATGCCGTGCGCAAAAGGCTGAACGTAGCTGTCTTGGACTCTGGTATTCTCTTCACAAATCCATTACCAGCAGATGCACCAACGGATTGCATCAATAGCCAGTTTGTAGGTTGGGATTTCGTTCACGACAGTCCCTTTCCGGTTGACGATCATAAGGGGTTGCACGGAACAAAGATTAGTACGATCATCAAACACTACGCGCCCGACGCCGGAATCATTCCTGTCAAAATATCGAACACAAACGGTAGTCTGACGCTGTACGATGCGCTTTGCGGACTAGAATACGCGCGTTGTCAAGGTGCTACGATCATCAATGCCAGTTGGTCGTTTACGGGGGCAAGCGAAGCCGTAGCTGGTAATGAAACCGATTTTCCACTTTTGTGGAAGGCCGTTAAATCGCTGACGGACGCTGGAGTTATCGTTGTGGCTGCGGCCGGAAACAAAAACCAGTACGACCATCCGGATGGTCATATTACCACGCCTAGAATTTACCCAGCCTGCTACAGTGACAAACAGGATAAACTATTCACCATAACAACCGTCAGGCATCAGCCGGCTGACCCTTCGGCTGGAATCAGGAAACCAAAATATATTGCGTTTGAAAATTACTCGCCTGATTTTGTCGATACAGGCGTATTGGCCGATGCGGACTCGAAAGAAACCCCAGGCCGGTTTAGCATACCGGGTTTTTTAGGGAGCTATCAGGGATCATCGTTCGCAACGCCGATTGTGGTAGCCAAAATGGTTAATGCGCTACTGGCAGGAACAAGCTATTCTGTTACAAAGGAAGAATTACTGGAAAAGCTGGATGGATTCACGGCGAAAGAGGCTGATCTGGCGTACGCTATTCGGGAGAAGAGTTGCTATATCAACGTGTAAGACGGTTATTTTTTTAGTGCTGTTTTGCGTCAATAATGCTCAGGCTCAGTGCGTCAGTCGTGCTGAGCTTTTGGCGTTACTGGATTCTGCACGATCCTATTCGTATGTTGAGCAAGTACCCCGGCTTTCGGTGATCGTAACAACCTGGAAGCAATGCCATTACGTCCGGGATTCGGCTTACGTAACTGTTCTGCTCGACCGCGCAAAAGCGTATTTCCGAACGAATGATATTCAGCAGGCCATCGGTGATCTGAATGAAGTGGTTAGCCTGTACAAGCGAAAGAATCCTTCGTTGAGCCGTAGCGATCAGATTAAAGCTTATTATCGTTTAGGCTTTTACTGGAAAACGGTAAACAACTTCGAGGATGCTCGAAAAGCGTCGGAGCAAGCGGTAAAGTTGAACGGTGATCAGCCCAGTAGCTGGGCGTCATTTGCCAGCAATACCCTGGCGTACGTTCATTATTCCGTCGGGGAATACCAGAAAGCGCTGAATTATGCCGAGCAGGGAATGTACGAAGCCCGAAAAGCGGGCGATGATGTGGCCTATCTCGAAAATTGGTGCGAAAAAATAAAAGCGTTGGTCGCTTTGGGCGATGACCGAAAAGCCGCAACAGAAATAGATCAGGCGGTCAGGCAAACGCGGACTATTCCGGAATCAGACTATTATCTGGCGTTGTTGCTAACCCATAAAGCGAACTGGGAAAACCGGAATAACCACCCTCAGGCAGCCTTTGCGGATTACAAAAGGGCGGTAGACGTTAACAGGAAAAATAAGGATCAGGACGGCATCGCGAACAGTTGCATTGATACGGGCTACTTCCTCTACAGCCAGAGTGATTGGGTCGGCGCCCTGCGGTATTATCAGGAAGCGTTGCGAGTAGCTTCTGACCCGTATGTCAGGCTTCGCATTCTCGACAACATAGGCGCTGTATACTGGCAGAAGAAACAATATGAAGTAGCGCTAACCTACTATCAGTCAGGACTGAATGCCATACCCCTACGGTTTAGCAAACGTCAGGTGTCGGCCTTGCCGGATGCGCAACTGGTCAGGGCGGCCTCTCAGAAAGAATTTATCCTTACGCTCATTCAGGACAAGGCCGACACCTGGCTCGATTACGCGAAGGCTACCGCAAATCGGCAGCGGTTGCAGCATGCACTTGATACCTACAAGGTGGCCGATCAGATGATTGATTTCATGCGCTGGGAGCACACCGGTCAGCAGTCGAAGTTGTACTGGCGTCATAAGACGCGGGTCTTGTACGAACGGGCGATTGAAACCTGCCTCCGACTCAACAATCCGGACGAAGCCTTCCGTTTTCTGGAAAAAAGCCGAGCCGTGCTGTTAGCCGATAAGCTCAACGAGCTGGGCGCTCGTCAGAAACTGGCTCCCCAGTTGATTGCCAAAGAGCAGCAATTGCGGCAGGCCGTAGTCAATCAGCAGCTCAAACTTGCCGGTCTACCAACTGACGACAACGGTTATTTACAAGCCCGGACAACGCTGCTGGCTAAGCAGGACAGCCTGGAGTCGTTTCTGAAACAACTTGAAACGTCGAATCCGGCCTACTATCAGTACAAATACGACAATGCGATCACCTCTTTGCCAACACTGCGCCAATACCTGAAAAAAACGCAGAGTTCACTCATTACGTATTTTATAGGCGACAGTGCTTTGTACCTGATGGGCGTAACCGCCGATACGGCTATCCTGCGTAAACAGTCAATCCAGGACTACAACCGAGCGGTAGGCCAGTTTGCGCAGTTGCTGGCGAGTCCGGATGCAATGAATAAGCGCGCTACGGTTGACCGGTTTCTTGCACTCAGTAATAGCCTTTATCGCCAGTTGTTAAGTCCTTTATCGTTGCCGAAAGGCCGCGTCGTGATTTTGCCGGATGGTTTCTTTGTACCGTTTGATGCACTGAGTCGCTCGGCTAATCAGCCGGATTATGCCGTCACCGATTATGCGTTCAGCTACGCTTATTCAGCTAGTTTGTTGCTTAAGAACAGCCATAAGCAATCAACTGCACCGAGTTTTGGAACGGCTGATTTTCTGGGAGTGGCACCGGTGGACTTTGCTCCCAAACTAAAGCAGGTCGCATTGGCTGGCTCCGATGTAGCCATAAAGTCGATTGCCGAACGGTTCCGCTCACCCACGCTGCTGACTTACAAAGCCGCTACCCGGCACGCTTTTCAGCAGGAAGTGCAGCGCTATCCGGTCGTTCTTCTGTTCACCCACGCCAATGCCGACAGCACCGATCAGGAACCGACACTTTATTTCGCCGACTCAACTCTGCGCCTTTCCGATCTGGGCGACGGCGCACTGCCCAACGCGCAGCTGGTTGTACTGGCCGCCTGTAAAACGGGTATTGGCGCTAACCAGCAGGGCGAAGGCGTGTTCAGTCTGGCACGCGGCTTTTCGGCGTTGGGTGTACCCAGTGTGCTGACCACGCTGTGGAGCGTACAAAATCAGGCTACCTATAAGTTAACCAGCCTCTTTCACAAACAGCTTGACGAGGGTTGGCCCAAAGATATTGCTCTGCAACGAGCGAAACAGGAGTGGCTCGCTCAGGCTGAGGGAATGAATCAACTGCCCAACTATTGGGCAGGATTAATTATTGTCGGCGATACCGAACCCTTGTCACGCGTTAACTACTCGCTTTGGGGTGGTGTCGGGCTGCTGGTGTTTCTGGTCGGAATTGGTAGCTGGCGTTACTTGCGTAGCCGTTCAATTCGTTAAATCAAGCTAGCCGCCGGTTACGGTAAACCCTTCGCCTAGTTTAAATACTTCCTTTAAACATTGAGCGGTCAATACGGAATCTTCCAGCGCATTGTGAAAACCATCTTCGCGGGCAAAGCCAAAATAATTGGCAATGGCTGTCAGACTCAAACGATCCGGCACTTTACGACCGTTCGTTTTCAGAATCCGGAAGGTAAAATAAGCCAGCGTATGCAAATCGATCAGCACGCGCGAGTAGGGCCATTTCAGCTTTTCGTATCGGTACGCTTCTTTCAGAAAGTTAATGTCATTGATAACGCTTTGCCCGCAGATAATCACGTCGCGCAAGAATGGCGTCCGATCCAATTGACCTTTGGGAACGCGTATGTTGAGTTGCTGACAGATCCATTCTTCCATCTCGGGTAGTACATCGTAGATCATCGGAGCATCCTGCAAATCCGCGAGCGAGAGGTTATGAATTTTCTCGGAAGCCGACGAAAAGGCTTCTTCATTTTCAGGGTAAACGTTGGTCAGGTAGCGTCCTTTCTCATTCCAGCCGTCGTCGAAAAGAACGGCACCAATCTGAATAATTTCGTTGTAGTCCGGTTCGGGCCCGGTCATTTCGAGGTCAAGTACTAAAAAAGGCATGGCAGATTCGTTAACTATTTCGGCGAAAAGTTAACGGATTTATTTTTGAAAAATATACTGGAAAACTATCCGCCAATTTTTCGAAATTGACTGTTCAGCGGCTACCAGGAACGTACACGTTTACTAACCAAACGAACCGTTGGCGTTCTCTATTGTTTTACTAGACATGAAGTCGGCAACCCATATTTGGCGACGGGCGTTTGTCGCGAGTATAGTCGGAGCGCCGTGATTTGTCGTTACTTTTGCCAGAAACATTTGCAAACTTAAGTTATGATTGAAATCGGCCGCATGAACAAGCTTACGGCTTTGCGTGCTACCAGCGTTGGGTTTTTCCTGGGTGAATCGGATTCCTACAATAGCCCGGACGATGTGTTACTGCCGAATAAATACGTTCCGGCGTCATTGGCGGTCGGGGATGAAATCGAGGTTTTCATCTACACCGACTCCGAAGACCGGCCTATTGCCACGACGCTGACACCGCACATCATGCGCGACGAGTTTGCTCCGTTGCCTGTTGTGTCGGTTACCAACGTCGGTGCTTTTCTGGACTGGGGATTAGAAAAAGATTTGCTGGTCCCTTTTCGGGAGCAAAGCCGTCCGATGGTTGTCGGTAAGTGGTACGTCGTTTACATGTATCTCGATAAGGATACCGGTCGGTTGGTGGCTTCCAGCAAGGTAAGCCGGTTTCTTGACGATGATGTGTCTGATTTGTGCAAAGGCGATGACGTTGATTTACTGGTGTATGAAAGTACCGATCTTGGTTTTAATGTCATTATCAATGATCGCTTTCAGGGCTTGCTGTATCATACGGGAATTTTTCGACCCGTACAACCCGGCGACCGGATGCCAGGGTTTATCAAACACATTCGCGACGATAAGCTGATTGATGTCAGCCTACAGCAGGAAGGTTTTCAGAACGTTGAACCCAGCGCGCAACAGATTTTGGATGCACTGAACGCTAATAACGGCTTTCTGCCTTTGAACGATAAGAGCGACCCTCAGCTCATCTACCAAACGCTGGAAATGAGCAAGAAAACGTTCAAGAAGGCAATTGGAACGCTGTACAAAGAGCGGAAAATTGTTATTCAGAACGACGGAATTGCGTTGGTGTAAACGCAGTTCATTACTTTTTTAGTTGATCGACTAGCTTACTGATATCACTGCTGATCTGCTGGATAAAATTCAGTTGTTCGGTCAGGGATGGATCATCGGCGGCAACAACTGACGGATCGCTTAAAGGCTGGCCCGACGCGGTTGGTTCCGACGAAGTAGTCTCTGGTGCCCCGTCTAGTCGGCGGAGGCCATCCGTCAAGGCAAAAAGAGCCCGTTTGACCGTCCGGATTACGGATGACGAATACAACTGGGCCTGATCGGTAAGTAAGGTAGACGTGATTGTCGCGATGTTGGAGGATAGGATGTGGTTCAGCACGACAAATTTGTAGATGAGTCGTTCGTTACGTTGCTTGTGCTTTGGTTCCGACACCATTCGTTCGAAAGCGGCCGCCATGTTGGCCGACGTTACGTACACGTCTTTACGAGCCAATTTATAGTCAACGACACGAATTGGTACACCCGATAAGATGTTGAGTAGAAGCTGCGTATACCGAACATTGGCGTTCAGCATATCGTGCAGGGGTTTGGTCAGCTGTTCCGACTCCCAACGTGGAAAGACTAGATAGCTGGCGGCAAACGCAATCGCTCCACCAAGTATGGTGTCCAGTAAGCGCTCTTCCGCTGCGCCGTAATAACTGATGCCCAAAAAATTGAACAGGATCAGTATGTAAGGCGTCAGGCAGATGACCATAATAATGTAGTTGACCCGTTGGGCACTGTAGGTGCCAAGCATAAACAGCACCATCAGAACAAAATGCGTGGTGGTGTTGGGAATAAATTTCAGAATCGCCAGACCAATCACTCCTCCGGCAAACGTGCCAATAATACGTTCAATGTTACGCTGCTTGGTCAGGCTGAACGCTGGTTTGAGAATGACGGAGATTGTTAACAGCACCCAGTAACTATGGTGACCGTAATCAATCAATTGCGTAACGATGAAGCCAAGCAGCATCGCCAGCGCTACCCGTACCGAATGCCGAAATACCGACGAGTTGAGGGTAAGGTTGTCCCGTAAGGATTTTACGTCAATCGCCTGATGCGACACGAAACGACCATATTCCAGATCGTCGAGCGAAGTAGGGTTCGTGTCTGGCGAGACAATATGCTTTTGCATGATAGCCAACCGTTGGCTGATGTTTCGCAAACCAACCAAAATCTTTTTGAGGACGAGCGTACTCCCTTCCCGGTCGCCAAGTGCGTCGATCTCGCTTTTTAGTTTGTTGAGCGGGTGCGTGAAGTCAATGGGTTTGCGGGAAGAGGCAACCGACTGAACCCTCAGTCCGATATAATCCAGTTCGGTGGCCTGTCGGTGAATAAGCCGCGAGATTGTGTTCAGAACCCTTGTTTTGCCGAACCGTTCGCGGATGGCCGCGTAGTCGTAATACATGGTTACAATCTGCTCGAACAGATCGACCGTATCCACAAACGTCAGCACCAGCAGGCGGCTGGTATTAGTCGATTCGGCCACAAACTGCCGGTTTTTGAACAGCAACTCCCGAACTTCGTCCTGCTTCTCACTAACCGTCACCTGCTGAGCCAGCAACCGGCGGTAATCTGTGTCTAATTCGGTGTGTGTGTCATAAAAATCAGCCTTGATACTCATGAACTTGGCTATTTCATGAATACACAACCCAAGGGACTGTCTGGCCAACCGATAGGGGCGAAGCTGTACGGAGACCAGACTAATCAGGGTGTACCAGATACCGCCGACCAGAATCAGGCCCGCTTCTCGCAGAATTCCAACGGGGTCGAGTGGCCGGTCGAGCGTGAGAATCATGATCAGAATAGCCGCCGTACCAACCGATGTTGCACGAACGCCATAAACGGCGAGCATGGAAAACAAAAAGCCGAAAAAGAGAATTTCAACCCCCAGCGTGTAATCGTTCATGCGGGCAAACCCGGTCACTATGGCCACGATGACGCCCAGCACCACCGTCGCGGCCATTGCGTTGCGTCGATGCTGAATCGGTCCGGGGGCATCGCTCAGGCTGACGCTCAAGGCTCCCATCGACATAGCCATGCCGGTTGTCAGTTGGTCGAACTGAGCCAGAATCAGGGACGGTAGCAGAATCGATACGGTTGTTCGGAAGCCGTTCGAGAAGTGCTGTCCCGATAAAAAGTAGTTGACTTGCCTTGTGCGCCGGTTTATACTATGCATTGACGCTTCCCGTTTTTCGTTCGCCAATTTGCTGTCGCCACATCGCGTAGTACAGTCCCTTCTGGGCAACGAGCGCGTCGTGGCTGCCGGTTTCAACAATTTTACCTTTCTCCAGGACAAAAATCGTATTGGCGTGCAGAATGGTTGAGAGCCGATGCGCGATCAAAATAGTAATTTGTTCATTCATTGCCGAAACGCTGCGCACGGTATCGGTAATTTCTTCTTCGGTCAACGAATCCAGCGCTGATGTCGCTTCGTCGAATATAAGCAGGCGCGGATGTCTGACCAAGGCTCGGGCGATGGACAACCGCTGTTTTTCACCGCCCGACATTTTTAGGCCACCTTCGCCAATCTGCGTATCGAGTCCCTTTTCGGAGCGGGCCAGCAAGTGGTCGCAGGCGGCTTTGTCCAGCGCATCGAGTAATTCGGCCTCGCTGGCGTCGGGTTTAACAAATAACAAATTTTCCCGGATCGAACCCGAAAATAGGTGCGTATCCTGCGTTACAAAACCAATCTGACGGCGCATGGGATTGAACCGAAGGTCTTTGGTCGAAATGTTGTTGTAATAAATCTCGCCATCGACCGGGCGGTACAGTCCGACCAGCAGCTTTACCATCGTCGATTTACCCGAACCCGACGGTCCCACAAAAGCGATGGTATCGCCGAGCGTTGCCTCGAACGAAACACCATCGATGGCGTTTTGCTGTGCATTCTTGTGCCGAAAAATAACATTGGCGAAACGTAATCGATTGATTGGACCAACTTCAATAGGCGATTCCGGATTCCGCTCAATTGGTTTCTGCATCAACTGATCAAAGCTATTCAGTCCGGCCTCGGCTTCGCGGTAGGCCAGAATAATCGTGCCCAGGTCCTGCAACGGATTAAAAATGGAGACGGAGATAAACTGCATGGAAATCAACTCGCCCGTGCTGAGCACGTTTCGGAAGATAAGCCACAACAGCGTAAACAAAACGGATTGCTTCAGGATGTTGAGCGTTGTGCTTTGCCAGAACGACAAGAGACGTACTCGTCTGACCTTGAACATTTCCAACTCGAAAATCCGGTTGGTTTGCGCTTTCAGTCGGCGAATTTCGGAAAAGGTTAAGCCGAGACTTTTGATCAGTTCAATGTTTCGCAACGACTCCGTAATGACCCCCGACAGCAGGGCCGTTTCGCGGTTAATCGACCGTTGCGTTGTTTTAATCTGTTTGCTCAGCAAGCCCGTCAGGCTACCGAGTACCAAGACACCAATCAGAAATAAGGGAACCAGCGCCCAGTGCTTCGTTACCGCGTACCAGACCAGAAATCCAATACCAACAACCGAGGAAAAAAGGACGTTGACAAACGAGTTGATAAACTTCTCGGTGTCGGTACGCACTTTCTGCAAAATCGAGAGCGTTGCTCCGCTACTCTGGTCGCCAAACTCCTGATACGAGAGCCGTAACGTTTGTTTCAGCCCGTCGTTGAAAATGTCAGTGCCGAATTTCTGAACGACCAGGCGCGTCAGGTATTCCTGAAACGCTTTCGTCAGATTCGACAAAATGGCGACGCCAACCGCAAGCCCTAACAACTGCAAAACGCCCGAAATTTTTTCGGATTCAGTTTTCGGACTACCCTTGGCAGCGTATTCGTCGATTAATTTTCCAAAGATGATCGGGTCAATTAAGGCGAGGATTTGCGCAATCCCCGCCAGAATCAATGCTGACACAGCTAAGCCACGGTATGGCTTCAGGTACTTCCAGAGAATAGCCATAGATGCAGCGGCTACTCGTCCAGTTCCTGAATCCGGGCCAGATGCCGCCCCCCCTCAAACGGGGTGTCGAGCCAAATCTGAACGAGTTTCAAGGCCGTCTCTTCCGACATCATCCGTTCGCCGATAGAAATCACGTTCGCGTCGTTGTGCTGTCGTCCGAGCCGGGCCGATTCCTCATTCCAGCATAAGGCCGCGCGAACACCTTTGATCCGGTTGGCCGTCATAGCCTCTCCATTGCCTGAGCCACCCAACACAACGCCCCGCTCTACCTCGCCAGCGGCAACCGCTTCGGCAACAGGACGAATGAACCGGGGATAATCGACGGATGGGGTTTGGGCATAGGTGCCTTTGTCGACGACTTCGTGTCCAAGATCGGTCAACATTTTTTTGATCGCTTCTTTGTAAAGAAAACCTGCGTGATCGGAACCAATAGCAATTTTCATAGCGTGATTTATGAATGAGAAACAACGGTCAAAAGTAGCAGAAACGGGTTCTATCTTGAACCTTACCAAACGAAACTTGTTCAACAGAACGGACGCCGGTATCTTGCACCGACTTTCGGTCTGACAACAATCTTGTTTACCAATGATCCCAGCTACTAATCAGCGGCCTCCTGCCAGCATAATTTTTATTTTTGGCGGCAGCGGAGACCTCAACCTGCGCAAATTAACTCCCGCGCTCTACAATCTGTTCATCGATAAATACTTGCCCGAGCACTTTTCGGTCGTGGGCATTGGACGCAGTAAATATACCGACGAAAGCTTCCGCGAGCGGCTCGAAGAAGGCGTTAAGGAGTTTTCCCGGCGTAAAGAAGGACCTTGGGATGAATTTTCTTCGTCCATTTCTTATCTCCAAATGGATGGGGGCGATGAGGCTGCTTATCCAAAAATATCGGATTACGTTGCCAGTAAAAAAGAAGAATGGGGTGTAGAGCCCAATGTGCTTTTTTACCTGGCAGTGGCTCCCCAGTTGGTACCCGGCATTGCCACCAACTTGGCTAAACTGCCGCTTTGTGGCGATAAATCGCACGTTCGGATTGTGGTTGAAAAGCCGTTCGGTCACGATTTGAAAACGGCTCAGGAGCTTAACGCGCTGTTGCGTGGCTTGTTTGCCGAAGAACAGATTTACCGCATTGACCATTACCTCGGCAAAGAAACGGTGCAGAATATTCTCGCCCTGCGCTTTGCCAACTCGCTTTTCGAGCCAATCTGGAACCGGCGTTTCGTGGAACATATTCAGATTACAGCTTCCGAAACGGTTGGTCTGGAAGGACGCGGTGGTTACTACGAAGGCTCTGGCGCTTTGCGCGACATGATCCAGAATCACCTTTTGCAGGTGTTGTGTATGGTAGCTACCGAGCCGCCCATCAGCTTCGAGGCCAATGAGGTGCGTAACAAAAAGGTAGACGTGCTGAACGCAATTCGCCGGATTGAACCCGAAAAGGTTAACGACTTTGCCGTACGCGGTCAGTACGGTCCTGGAAAAATAAAAGACAAGGACGTACCCGGTTACCGGGAGGAGGAAGGGGTTGATCCTAACTCAGCCACGGAAACGTTTGCCGCTGTGAAGTTGTACGTCGACAACTGGCGTTGGGAAAATGTGCCGTTCTACCTGCGTACGGGAAAATCGATGCCCGAAAAGGCAACGGTTATTACGGTGCAGTTCAAGCCCGCGCCAAGCTTTGCTTTCCCTGGTGAAGCGACGAGCAACTGGCAGGCTAATCGTCTGATAATCGGTATTCAACCGGCTATGGACATTCGGCTGCGGTTCCAGGCTAAGCGCCCCGGTCAGACCTTGGCTATCGATCCGGTAGAAATGGTGTTCAGCTATAAAACGGCCTACGATGGGCAGGAGCCGGAAGCGTACGAAACGCTGCTGCTGGACGCGATGACGGGCGACGCGACCTTGTTTATGCGGGCCGATCAGGTAGAAGCTGCCTGGAAAGTTGTAACACCGATCCTCGATGCGTGGGGCAGTCAGGCACCTGATGATTTCCCGAACTACACACCCGGCTCCTGGGGACCGCAAGCCGCAATGGACCTGATCGAAAAAGATGGGTTCGAGTGGATGACAAAATAAACCGTGACAGGCAGATCTTTGGTCGTAAAGGCTAGACGCTGGGTAACAAACCTGGCTGGCGTTTAACATCAAAGATCTGCCTTTTTGAATTCATTACGTATGCAACTTATTGTTACGAAAAATCCCACTGATCTGGCGAAACAGGCGGCTGATTTTATTGCCAAGCGGATCAAAGAGGTTCTGAAAAAAAAGGACCGATTTACAATTGCGTTGTCGGGAGGAAGTACCCCAAAGGCGCTGCACGAGCTGCTGGCAAAATCGCCGTATCGCGAGCAAATTCCGTGGGCGCAGCTGCATGTATTCTGGGGCGACGAACGTTACGTACCCATCGATGATGAGCAGAGCAATGCCGGGATGGCTTACGATACCCTGCTTGGTCATGTGTATACGCCCGAAGACCAGATTCATGTGTGGCGTACCGAACTCGAACCGGAAGCCGCTGCTGCCGATTACGACAAAATTTTACACGAGTACTTTGGCGATACGGGCCCGACTTTCGATTTAGTGTTGCTTGGGATGGGCGATGACGGACACACGCTGTCCCTTTTTCCCGGCACGGAGGTCGTCCATGAACAAACAGCCTGGACAAAAGCGTATTTTCTAACGCAGCAGAACATGTACCGTCTGACGCTGACTGCACCAGTTGTAAACCGGGCTTCCTGCGTCGCATTCTTGGTGGCTGGTCCGAAAAAAGCGGAGCCGCTGAAAGAAGTATTGGAAGGAGAGTATAATCCGGACAAATATCCGTCGCAGGAAATCAAACCAACCGAAGGGGAACTGATCTGGATGGTTGACGAAAAAGCAGCATCCCTGCTTGCCAAATAAACGGAGCGTCCCCGCTCTGGTCTGTGGACTACGTGACCAGAATGGGGACGCCCAAACGGTCCCCATCACTTAACGTGAATAACGGGTACTTTTTGTCATCCCGACGCAGGAGGGATCTTCGGTGATTACTAGGAAGGTTTCCTGTTACCGAAGATCCCTCCTGCGTCGGGATGACAAAAAAATCGGCACTAAATTGATCACTAATCAATTGATTATCAATAAATAAAAACACCCATCATTAACGTTACTTAGTTAAAGCCGAGTTTTTCGCGCACACGGGCAATGGTTTTGCTTGCCACGGCACGGGCTTTCTCTTCCCCAGCCTGAAGTTCTGCTTCCAGCGCGTCCGGGTTTTCGATAGTGTAGTAATGGTAGCGCTCCCGTTCCGTCGCAAACTGATTGAGGATCAGTTCATAAAACGCTTTCTTGGCCGTACCGTAGCCGTAATTCCCGCCCTCGTACAAACTTCGTAACTCCGCCGTTTGTGCTTCGGACGCTAACAGGGAATAGAGCTGAAACGTTATATCCGTATCCGGGTTTTTCGGCTCTTCGAGTGGCGTCGAATCGGATTTAATCTTTTTGATAACCTTCCACAACTCGTTTTCGGGCAAGAAGATATTGATGTAGTTGTTGTACGACTTACTCATCTTTTGGCCGTCAATACCGGGAATGGTCATTAGTCGGTCATCAATCCGGGCCTCGGGCAAGACAAAGACCTCATCGTCGTACTGCCGGTTAAACGTACTGGCAATGTCGCGCGTCATTTCAATGTGTTGCCGCTGGTCTTTACCGACGGGAATAATTTCGGCATCGTAGAGCAGAATATCAGCGGCCTGCAACACCGGATAAACAAACAATCCCGTATTGACCGCTCCCGTGGCCCGATCCGATTTTTCTTTAAACGACGTAGCGTTGTTGAGCATCGGTATGGGCGTAAAGCAATTCAGGTACCAGCACAATTCGGTATGTTCGGCCACGCGCGATTGACGCCAGAACGTATTTTTCGTCGTGTCCAGTCCAAACGCCAGCCAGGTAGCCGCTACCGCCCGGATGTATTCCCGACGCAGTGAGCCGTCCTTAATGGTTGTGAGCGAATGGAGGTCGGCAATAAACAGAAAAGACTCATTACCGGGCTGTTTTGATAAGTCGATGGCGGGTTTGATCGCCCCCAGAATATTGCCCAAATGCGGTAGACCGCTACTTTGAATACCAGTTAGAATACGTGCCATAAAAGTTGTTAGTCGTCAGCTCTCAGCATTCGGTTGATCCAATCTTCGGAAAGGAGCAGACGAATACCGAAAACTGACGACTCATAAACTGTGTATTTATTTGCCCTGCGCTTCGACAACGGCAATGGCAACCATGTTGACAATCTCGCGCTCCGATGAACCCAATTGCAGTACATAGACCGGCTTGCGAATACCCAGCAGAATAGGGCCAATTGCGTCGAAGCCAGCCGCTTCCGACATCAGGTTGTAGGCGATGTTGGCGGCTGAAAGATTGGGGAATATCAGCGTGTTCGCGCCTTCGCCCACCAGCTTGCTGAATGGATGATTCTGTTCCAGCAGTTCCGTGTTGAACGCAAGGTGAGCCTGAATTTCGCCATCTACGATCATATCAGGATGCCGCTGCTGCAAAATTTCAACCGCGCGATTCATTTTCTCCGCGTCTTCGCCTTTGGCACTGCCAAAGTTCGAGTACGTCACCAGCGCAATGCGTGGTTTGATGTTGAACCGCTCGACCGCGCGTGCCGTCATCTCCGTGATTTCGACGATCTCCTCAGCTGTTGGGTTGAAGTTTACCGTTGTGTCGGAGAAAAACAGCGGTCCCCGTTTGGTCAGCAGGATGTACATACCAGCCACCTTCTGGACCCCCGGTTCTTTGCCGATTACTTGCAAAGCGGGACGGATCGTATCAGGGTAGCTGCGGGTAAGACCAGAAATTAAGGCATCGGCTTCGCCCGTTTCGACCATCATAGCCCCGAAATAATTGCGGTAGAACATCATCTTTTCCGCTTCGAGCGCATTGACGCCTTTCCGTTTCCGTTTATCGAAATAAACGTTGGCAAAGCGCTGAATCAACTCACTTTGCTCGGGAGCACGGGGGTCAACAATGCGAATACCAGCGAGATCAAGGCTGTTATCAGCGATAATCTGCTGAATCTTCGCCGTTTCACCGAGTAGAATCGGGAACGCAATGCCCTCATCCCGAACCTGTTGAGCCGCTTTCAGTACTTTTAAATTTTCGGCGTCGGCAAAGACAACCCGTTTGGGGTTTGACTTCGCTTTGCTTAGAATAACCCGCGAGATCTGATTGTCCTGTCCGATTCTACGCGCAAGCTGATGACCGTAAGCTTCCCAGTCAGTAATCGGTTGCCGAGCGACCCCCGATTCCATGGCGGCTCTGGCAACCGCTGGTGCTACTGTTGCCAGCAGACGGGGATCAACGGGTTTCGGCAAGATATACTTCCGGCTAAACACAATGTTGTCTTCGCCGTAAGCCAGATTAACGATGTCGGGAACGGGTTTTTTTGCCAACTCAGCCAGCGCGTAGGTAGCCGCGAGTTTCATAGCCTCGTTGATCTCCGTAGCCCGAACGTCT
This sequence comes from Spirosoma oryzicola, assembly GCF_021233055.1. Classification (NCBI taxonomy): domain Bacteria; kingdom Pseudomonadati; phylum Bacteroidota; class Cytophagia; order Cytophagales; family Cytophagaceae; genus Spirosoma; species Spirosoma oryzicola. The sequence goes on from NZ_CP089538.1 coordinate 1,900,165, forward strand.
AAAGCACCCCGGAAAATGTACGGGAAACCAAGTACGTTGTTTACCTGATTGGGATAATCCGAACGGCCCGTCGCCATGATGATATCGGGCCGGGCGGCCATCGCATCTTCGTAGCTGATCTCAGGATTTGGATTCGCCATTGCAAAGACAATTGCGTCTTTTGCCATCGACCGGATTAAATCCTGGCTAACGATATTGCCTTTTGAAAGCCCGACGAACACGTCAGCCCCTGCAAATGCGTCGGCCAGCGACTCGATATTGCGCGAAGTGGCAAACGGACGCATGATCTCATTGAGGTCGGTACGGTCGGTGCGAAGCGGCCCGTTCACGTCAAACATCACAATGTTCTCGTGTTTCGCGCCCAACGCTACATACTGACGAGCGCAGGAAATGGCCGCAGCTCCAGCTCCCAGAAAAACAAACTGTGTGGTTTCGATCTGCTTGCCGACCAGTTCAAGCGCATTGAGTAATGCCGCTGCACTAACAATCGCCGTACCGTGCTGATCATCGTGCATGACCGGAATGTTGAGTTCGCGCTTGATCCGCTCTTCGATTTCAAAACATTCCGGTGCTTTAATGTCTTCGAGGTTTACCCCACCGAACGTCGGTTCCAGAATCTTGACGGTTCGGGCAAACTCGTCAATGCTTTTGGTATTCAGTTCAATATCAAAAACATCAATATCGGCGTAAATTTTAAACAGCAGCCCTTTTCCTTCCATAACGGGCTTACTGGCGGATGCACCAATGTCACCTAATCCCAGGACTGCCGTTCCGTTACTGATTACGGCTACCAGGTTGCCTTTGGCCGTGTATTTATACGCATCATCGGGATTGGCTTCGATGGCGAGACAAGGCTCGGCTACCCCCGGAGAATAAGCTAGTGAAAGATCGCGCTGGGTACTGTATTCTTTTGTCGGAATGACTTCAAGTTTACCCGGACGCCCCTTGGCGTGGTAATCAAGGGCATCTTCGCGCCGGATTTTCTGTTGCATAACACTTCAATTGATGATCTGGATCGCGAAGGTAAGCAAAAAGCCGGTTTGTCACCGGCTTTCTAGAGTTTATTGCGTCAGGAGCGCTCGCGCTGTCTGCTCGTCTTTTTTTAACTGAGCAACCAGGGCGGGCAGCCCATCAAACTTCTGTTCGGGGCGTAGAAACTCGCGGAATCGGAGGGTCATATGCTCACCGTAAATGTCTTTATCGAAGTCAAAAATATAGGTTTCAATGGTCTGGTGCGTTCCCGCTACGGTTGGCCTAAAACCAATGTTGAGCATACCACCGTGTACCTGTTCATCGTGTAGCACATCGACGGCGTAAACTCCGTTGGCCGGAACAAGTTTGACGGGGTCATCGACCTGTAAATTTGCCGTTGGAAAGCCAATGGTACGACCCAATTGCTGGCCTTTGATGATGGTTCCGGTCAGGCTATACTGCCGTCCTAGAAACAGGTTCGCCGTGTGAACATTGCCTTCCTGCAAGGCTGCGCGAATCTTGGACGAGCTAACGCCCACGGCTTCGACATCCTGGCGAGGAATCTCTTCTACTTCGAACCCGTATTCGCTTTGATGAGCTCGAATGTAATCGAAGCCACCCTCACGGTCGCGGCCAAAGCGGTGATCATAGCCGATTACCAACTTCTTCGTACCGATTTTTTCGATCAGGATCTGCCGGATGTACTGTTCCGACGTAAGCTCCGAAAAGGACCGGGTAAACGGAATAACGACCAGATGATCAACACCCGCTTGTTCGATTAACTCTATTTTCTCGTCGAGCGTCGTCAGTAATTTTAAATCCTGACTGTCGTTGGACACAACGGTACGCGGATGGGGCCAGTACGTAATCAGCACCGATTCGCCATCGCTATTTTGGGCGACTTCCGTCAGGCGGGCCAGGATTGTCTGATGGCCGCGATGGACACCGTCAAATGTGCCGCTCGTAACAACGGCGTTGGGAAGTGGAGCAATATCGTCGAGACCGCGATGAACTATCATAACATTGGGGGGACTATCGCTGAGCGGTACTTGGCAATAAAGCTATCGAGCGTATCGGCATCCTCTACGCGAAAATCACCGATGCGGGTCCGTCGCAGGCCGCTCATGTACGCGCCGTTGTTGAGCAACAGGCCCAGGTCGCGTACCAAACTGCGAATATACGTGCCTTTTGAACACACAATGCGGAAATCAACTTCGGGAAATCGCGTAGCGTCTACCTCGAACACCGATACGGTAACTTGCCGGGACTTGATTCCTTCGGCGGCTTCGCCCCGACGCGCTTTTTCGTACAGCCGTTCCCCATTAACCCGAATGGCGGAGTAGATCGGTGGAACTTGCAGGATGTCGCCGGTAAGCTGGCGGGCGGCTTCCTCAATTTGCTCACCTGTAATGCCTGTCGTGTCGAATTCTGCATCGAACGTCGTTTCAAGATCGACGGATGGGGTCGTTTTTCCCAGAATAAGCGTACCGGTGTATTCTTTCTCCTGCGCCTGATATTGATCGATCTGCTTGGTCATTTTACCGGTGCAAAGAATCAGCAAACCGGTGGCCAGAGGGTCGAGGGTACCGGCATGGCCAATTTTCTTGAACTTACAGGCGTATTTGAGCTTATTCGCCACGTCGAACGAGGTCCAGGTAAGGGGCTTGTCGATTAAGATAAGCTGCCCGGGGTCCGGTTGAGCGGGCGTTTGTGAAGATGCGTTCTGTTGCGACACGAAAAAATAGAAAAGAAGCACAAAGATACACGGAGATCAGTCTCGGTGAATCATCATGCTTCTTTCTGTAGTAGTGTATAGGTGTTACAGAACGTCTAGTTTAACGCCCGCAGCGACTAGGCCGAGCAAAATCAGGCCGAGGACAATCCGGTAATAACCAAATACCTTGAAGCCGTAACGCGTCAGAAAACCAACGAAACCCCGAATAGCTAACATGCCCACAATGAACGCAATAACATTGCCAATCAACAGCGTTTGGTAGTCGGCGGGTTGAAGGAGTTTATACGTTTTCAGGAGTTTGTACCCCGATGCCGCTGCCATGGTCGGAACTGCCAGAAAAAACGAAAACTCAGCTGCCTGAGTCCGCGTCAATCCTTGAAACATACCGCCGATGATCGTAGCTGCCGACCGCGACACACCCGGAACCATCGCAATGCACTGAAAGAAACCAATTCGAAGCGCATCCGGGACCGTTACATCGCCGTCTTTGGGTTGACGATTGACAATTTTGTCGATGAATACCAGAATGATACCACCGACTAGCAAGGTAACCGCTACGACGACAACGTTTTCGAGCAAGGAGTCAATAAAATCGTTCAGAAGAAAGCCAATAATGGCGGCTGGAAGAAAAGCGATCAGGATTTTGCTGTAAAAATCCAGCATCGGCTGAAACTTCGGTGGAAACGACTTGAGATAAGCCGGAACCTTGAATGTACCCGATTGCGGGCTGGTCATAAACCGGCGGTGATAAAGAACCAGAACCGATAAGATACAACCAAATTGAACGTCGACCGTGTAGAGTTTGGTGAATTCGTTGCCAGCTATACCAGCCAGGGAAGAGTAGATGATCATGTGGCCCGTTGAGGAAACCGGCAAGAACTCGGTCAAACCCTCAATGATCGCCAGTGCAATCGCGTGAATTAGCTCCATATATATTTAATTGTTCATCGATAACGGTTTGCCCTGAACAGCCGTCAGAAACAATCGGTTATCGATGAACCGTTCCGGCGAACCGGCATAAACAGTTATACCTTTGGCCGGCTAAGGATGGCGAAAAATTCAAGAACGAAGCCACTCATAACCACGATAGGGCCGAGCGTTAGCCCCAGAAAACCGAAGCCAAATTCTTCTTTATCGAGGCTCATGATGAAAAAACCTGCCAGGATAACCGCGATACCCGCCAGCATCAGTACGTAGTTCTGCCGACCGAAAGGCAGGGCAGCCGAAGCCGTTTCCCGATGGCTGGTTTCCGAAATCGGCTTCCGCAACGGCGCTGGTTTTGCTACCGGCGTAGTGCTAATCGGTGCTTTTTGGGCTGGTTCTTCGCGTGTCAGCGTAGCCGAGCCATATTGTTTGTCTTTTGCCATGTTCGTAAGTCCGTTATACTGTTTGTGTAACTTTAAAACAGGTCTCTGGGTTGTGTTTTGTTGTGGCAACAAACCAGAAACCTAAACTACAACTGCTGATCAATACAGTTCATCCAGCGTCAGGCCCAGATAGCGGTTAACCGCCTGGAAGGTACTGAGAAAACCAATCAGAACACCAAGTCCTACGATTCCTGCCAGCAGAAACGTTAACTTTTCGACATCCTGAAACATAGCCAGTTCGGGCAGATTGTGAATGGCGATCTGCAACCCAACCAGCAGAAGCACTACCGCAACAATACCGGCTATAAAGCCCTGCCAGATGCCACGACCCAGAAAGGGCCGCGTTATAAAACCGTTTGTGGCACCGACTAGTTGCATACTCCGAATGAGCATGCGTTGCGAGTGCAAGGCCAACCGGATCGTGTTATTCATCAGTAGAACAATGATCAGCAGCAAAATCAAGGCAAAGGCCGACATAACCGCATAAATCTTGGTAATGTTGCGGTTGATGTTATCGACCAGATTTTCCTGATAAACAACTTCAAAGACACCATCGATACTTTCCAGATCCTGCTTTACCTGTTGCAGCTTAGCTTCTTCAAAATACTCTTCCGTTAGCTTGATCCGATAGCTGTCACGCAGTGGATTTTCGCCCAGAAACTTCGAAAAATCTTCTTTGGTTTCGGCGATAAACTCTTTGGCGGCAACATCCTTCGGAACAAAGTTTAATTGCGCTGTTCCATTCGTTTTCAAAAGATAAGGCTTCTCCGCTATCGTTTGCGACAGTTTTGTCAGCTTCGTATCGCTAAGCCCTTTATCGAGAAATGCCCGCATCTCATAGTTTTCGCGGATGTAGGTCACGACCCGTTTCGACTGGATCGCCAGCATACCGCAGAATCCAATCAAAAATAAAGCCAGCGTCAGGCTAAACAAAATCATGCCGCTGGGATACATACCTACTTTTTTCTTTGTACGAGCCATTCAGGGTTCGTGTTATTGAGACAAAAATAACGCTTTAGGCGGGTGGACGGCCCAATTTAAGAAAATTTAAGGGATGTTGAACACGAGCATCTCAATAGGAGGCAAATGACAACGTTCCCTGCAAAGCGCCTTACTTCCAGATTGGCTCCACCGAGCGGATCAGCACGGATCGTAGGCCCTCCCCAAAAAACTCAATGCCGCGACTATCTGACTTTGGAAAGATTTGGTTCGTCAGGGTTACCTCCCCATTGTTTCCAAATACTTCTATCGACGAGCGGTCTACCCAAATCTGTAACGAAATTCGGCCATTCTGTGGTTTAAGCGGGGCCGTAAATCGTCCGGGAAATTCTTTCTTGAAACCAACATGCCCCGAGCGACTACGGTCAACATAGAGTTGCTGGCTTGCCGGGTCATAACCGATGACGGTTTCTTCGCCTTTCCCCTGCGCAGCTTCTTCCTTTTTCACGCGAACACCCACCCCGGTCTTGGCCGCTTCTAGCTCAAGCTGTAGCCAGTAGGTATCGCTTGAAAGGCTATTGCTGGCCAGACTTTGATTGAGTTGGGCTACGTCGGTGCCCGTCCATTGAAAGGTAGGGCCAAGCAGCGGTTTCAGCTCCTGAATCGGTTGCTGGCGTAACTCATAGCGATTGACGGGAGCCGGAACTTTCACCAGACGCAGTTCGCGCGGTAAGGTCATCGCGCCACGGAATGGGGTTGTTGGAACATCATTCGCGTATTGCAGATTGTTCATCCAGCCAATGCTAATAGCACCCCGGTTACCGCGTCTTGGCAGGTTGTTGAACGTAATGGCTGCGTAATAGTCCTTTCCCCAATCGACGTAGCGAAGCTCGCCCGGCTTGGATTCATTGATAAACGTTGATCCGTTGAACTGACCTACGTAATACTGCATTCCCGATCCGCCAGCCGGACCGTTGTTGCCCATCGATAGCATCAGTACCCATTTTCGCTCCATCGTGCCATCGACCGGGACTTCTACCAGGTCCGGACACTCCCAGATACTGGCTGGGCTGTCGTTCGCGGTAAATTCCCCGGCTTTGGTCCATTCTTTCAGATTAGACGACTTATAGAACAAGGCTTTTTTGTCGGTAGGCAACAACACGATCATGACCCAATGTTGGGAAGGCTCGTGCCAGAAAACCTTTGGATCACGAAAGTCTTTCCGTTTAAGGTCGATAATCGGATTACGGGTATATTTAATCCAGGTGCGGCCTTTGTCCAGACTATACGCAATGTGCTGACTCTGATTATCCTGACGCGCTCCGGTATAAATAGCTACCATCGGTACGCGTCCGTCCTGCCCAAAACCACTTGTGTTCGTTTTGTCGATAACGCAGCTACCCGAATAAATCATGGTTGCACCTTCTTCGGGAATAGCCGGAGGAAGCTCTTGCCAATGAACCAGATCACGACTGATGGCATGCCCCCAGGTCATATGCCCCCACTGGTTGCCAAACGGATTGTGTTGGTAAAATAAATGATATTCTCCGTCGTAATAGACCAGGCCATTCGGATCATTGATCCAGTTTGTTCGGGAAGAAAAGTGATATTGCGGGCGGTAAGGTTGCTTATAGGTTGTATCGACCGTTATTCGCTGGGCCAGCAAAGTAGAAGTCATCAAACCGAAAGCGAGCAATACCACAAGGGTACGAGTCATAAATAGTTTACGTCAACAGGTCATTCGTATAATAATTCAGTAAGTTGGTAAGTATTTTTCGCTTATCGTATGCTAACTTATCAACTGGCTGCATTATTCGCATTAAAATAATTCGCGGGCGATTTTCAGGATATTATCGGCTTTCCCCATCGTGTAGAAGTGCATAACGGGAGCCCCATAGGCGATTAACTCGCGGCACTGCTGAACACTCCACTCGATACCGACCTGCCGCGCCTGCTGATCGTTTTCACAGTTTTCAATGGCTTTGACGAGATCTTGAGGCATTTCGAGATGAAAAATTTTGGGCAGGATCTGAAGCTGTTTGCGTGTACTGATTGGCTTTAGGCCCGGAATGATCGGCACCGTGATGCCTTCCTGACGGCAGCGCTCCACGAAGTCAAAGTACTTCTGATTATCAAAAAACATCTGGGTCACGATGTAATCCGCGCCCTTGTCGATCTTCTGCTTCAAGTACTGAAAATCCGTATCGTGATCGGCTGCTTCGAAATGTTTTTCGGGATAAGCCGCCACGCCGATGCAGAAATTGCTGGCCGCCAGCGGAGTATCTTCTTCGTGCAGATAGATGCCCTGGTTCATATTCGCGACCTGTTCGACGAGTTCGCTGGCATACGAATAGCCGTTGTCCTTAGCCTTGAAGGTCGTGAAGGGCTTAGCCGGGTCGCCCCGGAGCACCAGCGCGTTGTCGATACCCAGGTAATGCAGATCGATCAGGAAATCTTCGGTTTCTTCGCGCGTAAAGCCGCCACAAAGCACATGCGGTACCGGGTCAACACCAAACCGGTGCATAATTGCCGAACAAATACCGACAGTGCCGGGCCGTTTGCGCGTCACAATTTTCTGAATGGTGCCGTCGGGTAGGGGACGCTCGATGTATTCTTCGCGATGGTAGGTAACGTCAACAAAAGGAGGTTTGAACTCCATCAACGGTTCAATGTTGTCGAGCAGACTCTTTAGGTTGTCACCTTTGATCGGCGGAATTACTTCAATTGAGAAAATCGGTTTGCCGTTGGCGGCTTGTATGTGATCGGTAATTTTAGTCATTCAACAAATCGATTGCTTACCCCTTATTTTGTATATCGCTGGAGACCGCTTAGGTAAACGACTACCACGAACTGCGACAGCAAGCTTGTCCACCTATCGCGAAAACACCAGCAACCGTGCGTTAATTCCAGTAGCGAAACCGTTGTTCCAAGGCTGTACATGGAGTCGTTGGCTTAATGTGAATTGCCTTTTGACTTCGTGTAATTTGGGAATCCCCCAACCCGCAACGGACCCAAACAAAGCACCAACCAGGATGTCACTCGGAAAGTGATACCCGGCTTCATACCGCATCAGGCTGGTTGTCGAAGCCAGTCCGAGCATCACAACCCAGACAACAGGCTTTAGTTTCGAATTCGGATAAAAATGCCGGAACATCTCAGACGCGAAGACAGCGGATGCAAAAGCGGTTCCGGCATGCCCCGAAAAAAAGGATTGTCTGCCGTTCGGAGCCAGTTTTGGGTCGAGGGGAGCGTCGGGATTGTACACGTAAGGACGTGTTCGCAAGGCGATGTTCTTAACCGTTTGCTGGATGAGTGTTGGTAAAGCGAGGACTTCAATGTACATCAGGGGTACCGTCGCCCAGTTCTTGTGGCGAAACAGGGTCGGTACGGCAATCAGACCGGTTGCCACAAAATTGGCGGTCAGCGTCTGATCGCTCAGCTGAAACGCGCCAGGTGACCACTTGTACGTCGCCCCCCGGTCGAAAGCATTGACCTGACTGCGATCAAATTGGCCTAGATCACCGACGCTAAACGGCTGAACCTGTTGTTCCAAAAGAAGTGAGGAAACGCCCGCAACACCAACTAATCCCATCAATGTAGCGTCCGTTTTCCAGCTAAGTCGGTACGGATTTGGCCGGAGCCGTGTTGTCGATAGGGAAAGCGTATCCTGTGCCTGCGTAACGGATAGCTGCACGAGAAACAGGACGGAAAAAACGATACGGGTGGTTCTCAACGGGAAACGGTATTTACGACGCAAAGTTACGGATAAAGCCGAGACCTTGAATGAAACTGAAAGCGGGTGTACAAGCCCGTCGATGAACCGTTCGTCCAGGGCTGAATGTCGAACCGACGTCCTACCTTACCCCGGTTCTTTACTTCGTGTAATTTCGGAATGGCCCAGCCTACCAACGAGCCAAAGGCCGCGCCAGCCAGCAAATCCGTGTAATAGTGGCGACCGCTTTCGTACCGCATAACGCAGGTGGCTGTGGCCAATCCGAGCGTACCCGCCCAGACGACGGGCTTTAGTTTTGAATACGGAAAATAGTGCCGGAATACTTCGCTCGTAAAAACGGCAGTGGCAAAGGCGGTGGTGGCATGTCCCGAAAAAAACGATTGCCGGGCATCGCGGTTGAGTTTTCGTTCGAGCGGTACGTCCGGGTTAAAGACGAAAGGGCGGGGACGTTGGGAAAGTGCTTTGACGGTACTCTCAACGCCGTTAGCCAGCAACAACGTTTCGATGTACATGATCCCCAGCGTTTTTACATCCTGGCGCATCGGCTTAAGCCCCAGCGTTAGCAAAGCGGGCAGCGCAACGTTAGTGTACAGCGTAATGTCGCTTGCCTTGGCAATGGATGGGTTCCAGTTGGCTGTCGCGGGGCGATCAAAGGCGTTAATGTTGTTTCGGTCCAGTGCCGCTACCTGATCCGGCGTAAGCGGGTCAACCGCTTTGTCGAGTAGTACCGATACGCCGTAAGTGACTACCCCGGCCCCCAGTAGGCCAAGTTCCCGGCCGGATTTAAGCTCATACGGTGAGTCGGCATACTCTGTATTGAGTAGGCGTGGACTGGTAAACTGCGCCGTGCTGACCAGCGACTGAATGGTTAACCAAAGGAATAAGACCGAAGATGAATGACGGAAACGTAATCGCATATTTTTTACCATTAAACTACCCGTACTACTTGAGGTTCGTCTGCTAAGTAAACCAATCGGCCCTCCACCTCAGGAAAGCCCATGTCACGGTAAAGACTCGTAAAATATTTCAACGAACCGGTGGGGTCTGACTCCTGATCAGGAGCTGATTCCGGCGCTGGCAGCGATTCGTACTGAACCAGCACGACATGACCGTCGGGATAATGAACCACACGATGCGGTGCGCCATGAACGCGTTTCTTACTCAGAATACTCCGGTCGGTATCAATGCGCAGTGTCGAATCGAACAAGGCCGACAAGGTCGGGTGTGATACAACCGCCGTTAGTACCTGCTTCAAATCCGCGCATTCGGCGTTACGGACGAGTCCCTCGCTGACGAGCTGCCGGAGTGTTTTATCGATGCTCTCCGGTCCTTTTATCAGGCTCAGAGCCGCACAGAGTTTGCGGTCGCGTTCGCGGGTTCGCTCAAATGTAGCCACGTCAAACACCCGATCCGCCTGCCGACGAAGTTGCAGATCCTGACCACGGTGCCCGCTAATGACATCATCCAGCACAATCTCATCGATTACCTCCTCGGTTTTCTGGTGCGAGAAAGCATCGGCGCACAAACTGATTTCGTAGCTCAGTTGCCCATCCTGCCAGGCACAGCCGCAGTTACGCGCTATTTCACTATCCCGCAAAAAAGCGTGTAACCAATGACTGATGGTATTGGGCTGCCCCTTGCCAAAATCTTTGGCCTCGCTGATGATGTACAACCGGTCGGTTGGGCGCGTAAAGGCGACGTAGAGCAAGTTCATGTTTTCCAGAAACGTGCGCGTCAACTCTTCTTCGTACTGGGCGGCAATCGCGTCGGGAGCACCGCGTAATTTACTCGTCGTGTTGGCCGGGGCCGACAGTAGTCGGGCGAGCTGCCCGGAACCGCTTTCATGGGTCAGCATGTCGGTTCGAATCGCTGTTAGGTCAAGCCAGATCGTGCTGTCGTTGATGGGTTCGACTTTCCAGTTGGCAAACGGAATGATGACAACCGGAAATTCGAGTCCTTTCGACCGGTGAACCGTCTGGATACTGACGGCATTACGCGCGTTTCCTTCCACTGATACTTTCTGCCGAACCCCTTCCCAATACACCAGAAAATCGCTCAGGTGACCGCTCCGTTTCTGATTAAACGTGAGCACTTCATCCAGAAAGCGAAACAGGAACGGATTGTGATCGGCCTGGCTGAACAGATTGAACTGAGCCGTCAGTCGTTCAGCTAGTTCGTAGGGGTTGAGTTGGCCCAGTGCGTACGGGTCGAGCGGATAACCCTGATCGGTCAGGTACGTGTATACGCCCATCGCGTCGCCTTCGGCCACGAGTCGTAGCTCTTCGGTCAGTGCGTCGTCCGGGAAGATGCCGCGTACCACCCGGTGAAAAAGATACAGCAATTCGTAGCGCAGTAACTTCTGATCGGGCTGTTGCAACAGTTGCATCAGCGTGACAATCCACTTCACCGGGTCCGAAAATTCCAGTGACAGCGAATCGGCTGATACCAGCGGAATTCGCCGGGCGTTTAACTCATTCGCCAGCGCTTTCGCATGGACTTTTTTGCGGCATAAAATAGCAATGTCGCCGTAGCTGTACCCATCCGCCAACGCCTGTTCCAAATGCCTGATGGTCTGATCGAGCATGAGCGTCGTCAGGTCGGCGTCGTCCTCTTCGTTTTTGGCAACGAAGTCGATCTGAACATGCCCTGCCTGCCGCGCTTTGGGCTGAGGTTTCTGGTGGAATAATTTCTCGGTGTCGAAAACGTCGGCCAGTTTCGGATGCTGGTGTTCAAACTTGCGGGCCGTAAATTCGAAAAAATCGTTGTTAAACCGGACAATTGGCTCGGCACTGCGCCAGTTGGTATCGAGCATTTCGTCCTGCAAATGCCCGTCGAGCATATCGATCCGGTCTGCGGTCCAGGAGCCGGGGTTGTGCGCCTGCTTGAGTCCTTCCAGATCTTTCCGGTGCAGGGCCACGATCTGATCCATGTCGCCCCCCCGGAAGCGGTAAATGGCTTGTTTGCCATCGCCAACGGCCAGGTTGAAATGGTCGCCACCCAGCGCGTTTTCGATCAGCGGTAGCAGGTTCGCGAATTGCAGCCGCGATGTATCCTGAAACTCGTCGATCAGGATGTGATTGTATTTCGTGCCCAGCCGTTCGTACAGGAACGGCACCGGCTCCGAAGCGACAATGTTGAGAATTTTCTTATTGAATTCCGAAATGTGCACGCGTCCATCCTTGCGCAGCAGATCGTCAAACTCAATCCGCATCTGTTTCAGAAGCGCCAGTTTCTGGAGGTGCGGCAGCAGGCAGTCGAACAAGGTTAGCTGCTGGCCGTTGTCGTCCCGAATTGTGTTGATCTGAACCAGGCAGTCGCACAAATCAGCCGCCATGCCGTCGATGATCGCTTGCACCGGTTTGGGCGCTTTTTTTCCGTACCAATCGCCGTTGTTGATGGCATTGTGCACCCGCGTTCCGGCTTCTTTCTTGGCGTTACCTTCGGCAATCGCTTTCAAATAACCGCCTACCCCGCTGGCTCCGTAGCTGAAATCCGTTTCGTTGAGACCCGCACCGGTGATGAGTTGCCAGGCTCGTTGACCATGTCCGACAATACTGGCTTCGATCTGTTGATTGTAGTTGAGTAGCTGCGTTCGAATGGTTCGCAAAGCGCTGGGCGACAATTCCTGAGCCGCATTGACCGCTTCGTAAAACTGATCGGACGTCAGGTTTTTGCCAAACTCTTTCAGCAGTTCCGGTAGCTGGTTCCAGCTTTTGCCCTCGGCGGCTGTATGCGTGTAGTACTCGCTTAAAATGGTCGTAATCTCGTCCATCTCGTCGGTGCCTGCCTTTTCAATGAGGTTATCGATTGCCAGCTCGAGCACTTCGTCGGTATCAAGCTCTACCTCAAACGAGTAAGGAAAGCCCAGCTCGTCGGTAAACGCCATCACGACGCGCTGCGTAAACGAGTCGATGGTCGTGACACTAAAATCAGCGTAGCGGTGCAGGATCGTTCTGAATACCGACGCGGCTTTCTGGCGCAGGCTGGCTTTGGCCACATCGAACGCGTCCGTGTTCGGCGCAACACCGTGTAATTCCGTAGTCAGCTCATCCAGCAGCGTAAGTTCTTTTCCACCGGCAATGTCGGATAGGCGTTCAAGAATACGGTTCTTCATCTCATTGGCAGCCGCGTTCGTAAAGGTTACCGCCAGAATATGCCGGAAATAGCCATCCGACCCATCCGGCCGGAGCGCCAGTTTGAGGTATTCTTTGGTGAGCGTGTACGTTTTGCCCGATCCAGCCGAAGAACTATAAATCTTGAACATACCCGTGCGTAGAGAGACCAGACTGCCAATGCTCGCTACTATTGCTGTTAAAAGTTATACCGCAGCCCTAAGCCTGTGTTGAGGTTCAGGAAAAACGGAGCCTGGAGCAACTCAACGTAAACGCCGGTTTCCAGAAAAAACGAATACGGCTTGCCGGTGGGGAAAAATTCCAGTCCGCCGATGCCCGAACCGCCCAGCGAGAGTGCATTTTCGTACTCGCCGTTAAGTCGGGGTGGGTAGTACCGTCGCGTGTTGACCTGACCACCGAAGCCATAATAACCGCGTATGCTTTCGCTCTTAGTCAGCGCCTTATGCCAAAGATAATGACCCTGAATGGCTAGCCCAACGCTTTTGTACTCGCCCGCGCGGTAGCTCCGCTTGGTGCCGTACAAACCGCCGTAGGTGCCAATGTTGAGATCGAAAGCGTGGTTTTCGCTAAAATATTTTCGGACGTTGATGCCGGATGGCTCGCCAACGCGGAAGCCCACCGCCCAGTTGTTGTACTGCGCCTGCGCCTGGTTTGGGATGAGTGCCCAGCCAAACAAAAGGAATGCTACAAGAAGAAGTGATTTTCTCATCGACAGTAAATCGAGTTAGGGAGTTGATACGAACTCAGGTTTGGTAGCATCTTCACCCGTGCCTAAAGACGCGTCTGCACCACTCACGTGTGCCTGAGACGAACGGGGCATCTGCCGAAGCGTATCGACAAACCGCTCGTTTTCGGCGCGGGTTCCGATAGAGATGCGTAGACAACCGTCGCAGAGTTTTACTTTTGAGCGATCCCGGACGATCACCTGCTGCTCGATCAGGTACTCAAATGTTTGTTTGGCATCCTCAAACTGAACCAGCAAAAAGTTTGCGTCGGACGGGTGAATAACCTGTACGAAGGGCAAAGAACGCAGAATTTCGGCTAAATTGGTTCGCTCCGTCAAAATAGTTGTAACCATTTCGTCTTTTTCGGCTTCACGGTCGAGCGCTTCGAGTGCCAGGGTCTGCGTAGGAGCCGAGATGTTGTAAGGTGGCTTGATCTTGTTCATGATTCCGATCAATTCTTCCGAAGCAAAACACATGCCTAAGCGCAGCGCTGCCAATCCCCAGGCTTTCGAGAAGGTCTGTAAAACCACCAGGTTGGGGTATTGGTCCAGTTGATTCGTCCACGAGGGGGTATCGGCGAAGTCGATGTACGCTTCGTCCACAATCACCAGCGAGTGGTCGGCGGCCTCAAGAATCGTGCGGATTGCCTCTTCCTGAAGCAGATTGCCCGACGGATTGTTAGGCGAACAGAGCCAGATTAGTTTTGTATTCGCGTTGATGGCTTTCAATACCGCATCTGTATCAACCTGAAAAGCAGGCGTTAGCGGGACTTTGATAAGCGCAACATCATTGATATTGGCCGACACTTCGTACATGCCGTAGGTAGGCGGCATAATCAGAATGTTGTCTTTCCCCGGCGTGCAGGTCGCTCGTACCAGCAGGTCAATCGGTTCGTCGGAGCCATTTCCCAGAAAGATCTGTTCAGGCCGAACGCCTTTGATTGGAGCCAATTTTTGTTTGATGGCCCACTGGTGCGGATCAGGATAGCGGTTATAGTCACCTTCGGGCGTTGCCGAGCCCAGCGGGTTTTCGTTGGCATCCAGAAAAACGCCTTCTTTACCGGTATATTCATCGCGGGCCGACGAGTAAGGCGTTATACCCAGGATGTGAGGACGCAGGAGATTCGTGAGTGTAAACATGTAGCTAGGTACTAAATAGCGGTTAAATAGGCGTTGGTCGCCACCGGAACGACTGGTTATCAATGGCGCGCATCGTGCAAAGAACGCCGTTCAGATGATCGTATTCGTGTTGAATCAATTCGGATAAGCCCCAGTCGGTAACGTCCCAGGTGTGCGGTTGCCAGTGCTCATCCCGATACGACAACGTTAGCGTACGGTGTCGGCGTACGTGCACCAGTAAGTTTGGGAAACTCATACAATCATCCCAAAGTTCATCTGTTTCATCGCTGACGGTTACCAGTTCGGGGTTAATGATGACCTGGGGAAGGTCTACATTTAAGTAGATCAGCCGTTTCATGATACCAAGTTGCGGAGCGGCAATACCCCGCCCGAACTGGTATTTGGCCCGAATTTCTTCCATTACCGCGTGTAGATCGGTAACCCAGCCGTTTACCAAGGGTAGTTCCGATTCCAGAACGGGGGCGCAGCTTTCGTACAAGCGCGGGTCGCCTAACAACAGCAGGTCGTCGAGGTGCTTCATGCCAGTATTCGTGTCAGCGCGTCAACCAGCGTGGTGATTTCTTCCTCGGTGTTGAAATAGTGGGGCGAAATGCGCAGCGCTGCCGTTGTTATACCTTTTCGGTCGTAGTCCAGAATGGCCGAACCGTGATCACTGAGTGAGGTATTGATGCGCTCGGCCAGCAAGGCACTTTTCAGGTCTGCCGCCGGTTTTCGTTCGCTGGAGAGCGTAATGATACTGGCTAGTCGTTCGCCTTCATCCAGCAGCCGTACATCCGGTAGCTGACGTAGCCGATTGCACAAGTTTTCCCGTAAAGTGGTATTGCGACGAGCGATGGCTTCAAGGCCAACTGACAAGGCGTAGCGATTCGCTTCGGCGGCACCTTGCAGGAGCGCATGGGGAAACTCCCAATATTCAAATCGCTGGGCCGTTGGCAGAAGCTGATACGAATCGGCAGACTCCCAGACCGCACCGCGCAGATCAACGAATAGCGGAGCGAGTTGGCTGGACAGGACCTTGTCAGAGACGTACAAAAAGCCTACACCGCGTGGTCCCCGCAGAAATTTTCGGCACGTCGCCGTTAGGAAATCGCAATGAATCTGGTTTACGTCGAGGGGGAGTTGACCTACTGACTGACAGGCATCGACCAGATACAAAACGTCAGCTTCCCGACAAAGCTGTCCGATGGCTTCAACGGGCTGAATTAGACCGGAGTTGGTTGGTATGTGCGTAACCGCTACCAGCCTCGGACGAAGTGCCTTGATCTTGCTGGCTATATCCTCGACCGAAACGCCACCCGCCGGGCTATCCTCCGCCCGAACGATGTTGACGCCTAATCGCTTCTGCAACGATAGAAACGCCAGTTGATTCGACACGTAGTCGTTGACCGTTGTCAGAATCACATCCCCCCGCTCGAACGGAATTGACGACAAAGCCCGCGCGTAGGCATCCGTGGCATTGGCGGTAGCGGCAATGTGTTCGGCGGTCGTATTGAGCAGGTCAGCCGTCGAGGTGTAAAACTGCTGCGTGGCGTCTTGCCGCAACTGGGCCGCTTCATAACCGCCGATCTCTGATTCCAGCGTTAGATGACTGGTAATCGCATCGATAACCGGTTGGGGCATAAGCGACGCTCCGGCATTGTTAAAATGTACGACATGCCGGGTTCCGGGGGTATCGTTTCGAAGCGTAAGGAGGTCAATCATAAGCGGAGGCAACTATCGGTACTGTACTTCGGGATTTTTGTTGTCTGTGGTGAGTGGTGTCGGTTTCTCAAAACCGACACGGATTGCTGACGCGATGTGTCGGTTTTGAGAAACCGACATCACCATAGAAGGACATCAGATTGGAGCAAATCCAACATTTCGGACAATACTAGTACGCATCCCCTGCACCACATTGCTGCTGGACAACAAAAACTAGGTCATCTTTTCTTCCAGCAGACTGGCAAGGCGCAGGCTTACGGCCCGCTTGTGCGCATCGAGTGATTCGGCTTCGGCCATGGCTTCAACCACCGGCCCTAGCTTCTGCAAACCTTCCGGACTAATGTGCTGCACCGTAATTTTCTTGACGAAGCTGTCCAGTGAGACACCACTGTAGGCGCGGGCAAAACCGTTGGTGGGCAGGGTGTGGTTCGTACCCGATGCGTAATCGCCTGCTGATTCGGGCGTGTAATTACCGAGAAAAATCGATCCCGCATTCGTGATCCGTTCGGCTACCTCTTCGGCGTTTTCAACACTCAGGATCAGGTGCTCGGCGGCATAGGCATTGAGTAGGTCAATGGCTTCCTGCTGGGTTTCGACCAAAATAGTTTTGCTGTTTTCCAGCGATTTAGCCGCCAGTTCCTGACGGGGAAGCTTGCCCAGTTGCGTGGGCAGGGCCAGATTAACCAGTTCAACCAGCCGTTTGCTGGTCGAAACCAACAATACCTGGCTGTCGCTGCCGTGTTCAGCCTGCGAGAGCAGATCGGCGGCTACAAAGGCGGGAACCGCCGAATCGTCAGCGTAAACCGCTACCTCACTTGGTCCGGCGGGCATATCGATAGCAACTCCTTCTTTGGCAACGAGCATCTTAGCCGCCGTGACGTACTGGTTACCCGGTCCAAAAATCTTGTATACTTGCGGTACCGACTCCGTTCCGTACGCCATAGCCGCAATGGCCTGTGCTCCACCGATGCGGAATACCTTGGTGACGCCGACGAGTTTAGCCGCAAAGTAGATAGCTGGGTGGTTGCTGGGTGTACACAATACCACCTCGCGGCAACCGGCCAGTTGAGCCGGAATGCCCAACATCAGCACCGTGCTAAATAACGGAGCCGTACCACCCGGAATGTAAAGGCCCACTTTTTCGATACCAACGCTCCGACGCCAGCACACGACACCCGGCATGGTTTCAACTTTTTCAATCGGCTGTTTTTGCCGTTCGTGAAACAACCGTATGTTTTGGTAAGCCTGGTGAATGGCTGCCTTTAATTCATCACTCAACTGTGATTCGGCGGCCTCGATTTCCGTTGCCGGAACGTCCAGACCACTCGTTGATAAGTCCACTTTGTCAAACTTCTGGGCCAGTTCGATCAAGGCGGCATCGCCCCCGGTACGTACCTGGGAGAGAATAGGAGCAACAGCCGCTTCGATTTGCTGCGTTGACTGTACGGGTCTGGCCAGTAAGGCGGGCCATTCGATGCGGTCGGGAAAAGAAATGATGTTCATCTGCTTCGAAAAACAAGGTATACAAACAAGAACACGACGGTCTCGGGTCGTTGTTTTACGCTTGTTCGGTCTTAGTAAATCATTTTTTCAATCGGGATCACCAGAATTCCTTCCGCACCAGCGGTTCGGATGGCTTCGATATTTTCCCAGAACTCGTTTTCGTTCAACACCGAATGAACGGAGCTCCAGCCCTCAGTGGCCAGTGGGGTTACAGTCGGGCTTCGCATACCGGGCAACAAAGCCGTAATCGTGTCGAGTGCGTGGTTTGGTGCGTTCAGAACGATGTATTTGTTGTTCTTGGCCGCTTGCACCGCTTTGATGCGGAACAATAGTTTATCGACCAGCGCTTGCTTATCCTCATCCAGTTCAGCACGGGCAATCAGAATGGCTTCGGAGCGGAAAATGGTTTCTACTTCTTTCAAGCCGTTGCTCAGAAGCGTGCTGCCCGAACTAACAATGTCGCAAACGGCTTCGGCCAGGCCAATGCTCGGCGCGATCTCGACCGACCCGCTGATCTCGTGAATTTCAGCCTTTACACCTTGACCAGCCAGGTAATTGCCAAGTAAATTCGGGTACGATGTGGCAATATTCTTACCGTTCAGACTCTCAATCCCCGTCCAGTCGCTGCCGCGCGAAATGGCAATCGACAGGCGGCACTTGGAAAAACCTAACTTATGAATGGTTTGTACCGGGCGGCCCGTTTCGACGGCCACGTTCTCACCAACGATGCCTAAATCAGCAACGCCGTCTTCGACATAACCGGGAATATCGTCGTCGCGCAGGAACAGAAACTCAGCGGGAAAGTTCGACGAAACAGATTTGAGTTTGCCGGTGCCGTAGTCGAAACGGATGCCACACTCTTTAAAAAGCTGGTACGAATCTTCGCTCAGCCGACCGGATTTTTGTAAGGCAATGCGTAATACAGAAGACATTACTGGATGTATGCTAGACGATTTGGGTTGTATTGCAAAATAAATACCCTACTTCGTTGGTTGTGGGACTTAAACCAATGACGGACAAGTGATTTGTCTGACTTAGGTTGAAACAAGGGGTAAAAGTACGGGAAAACGGTGGACCAACAGGCGGTTAGTCGCGGAATTGACCAACGACAGCCTAGCAGCCGTGCGGATGGCGACGATGTCGAAAAGGAGAGAGTGTTGCCTGTTGGGAAATCATGGACGCAAAAGTAAAGGTACGCCACGAAACGAGCAAGACTTTTGATCTAACATTACTACGAGACGATCTGCTACGGATCTAACTTTTTGATTGCTTTTATTAGTGGTAATTAATTTTTGAAATGTGTAAGTTTTCGTTATCTTTGTTTGAAATGTTATCGCTATCGGCCCGCGATGACCATGTGTTATAAAAACAGACAGGAACGAACATGGTAATTGTAAGCCGAAAAGTTATCCGGGAATATGCGATCATGAATTCACAATCGACCGAAGCACTCAATGAATGGTATTTGAAAACAAAAGCTGCCGATTGGGGTAATCTAGCTGATGTAAAAAACACCTTTAATTCAGTCGATTATGTTGGTAATGATAACTACGTGTTCAATATAAAAGGCAACCAGTACCGTCTGATCGTTCGTATTATTTTCCCAGTTCGTACTGTGTTCATACGTTTTATCGGTACTCATGCGGAGTACGATAAAATAAATGCTTCATCTGTTTAAATGAAATCTTTTACGAAGAAGCGACTATGATTCTAACCATAGAAACACCTCATGACTATGAGCAGGTTATGGAGGTGATCGAAACACAGTTAGCGAAAGGTTCGGCCAACATGACCGAAACCGATCTGGCTGAATTGCAACGCCTTTCACTATTAGCCGAACACTATGAAGAGGAGCATTACCCAATGCCTGTTGAGCCAGCTACATTGCCGGAAATGATTCGACTACGAATGTTTCAGGAGAATCTTAAACAGCGCGATACGGCTAGAGTTCTAGGTATTACTGAAACGCGACTTTCGGAGGTCCTGGCCGGGAAACGTAAGGTGAATATGGACTTAGCAAAGCGCTTATATGATAAGCTTCATATCAGAGCCGATTACATCTTGAAAATGGCCTAATAATCTTATCAGGCTTTTCGTTATATTTGTTACAAATCAAGCGGTTTGCTGACCGGGAACGCAAGGTCAGCTGTTTTTCACCTTCACGAGCTGTACCTTGACATTTCAGGAATTTAATCTTCACGACGACCTGTTGGCCGGCGTGGATGCTATGAACTACTTACAGGCCACGCCCATCCAGGAAATGGCCATCCCAAAAATCCTTGCGGGGCAGGACCTCATCGCCAGTGCGCAGACGGGTACCGGCAAAACAGCGGCTTACTTAATCCCGCTCCTCGACCGGATTTCTCACGCGGAGCACGATCATACGAGCACGCTTATTCTGGTGCCTACCCGTGAACTGGCTAAGCAGATCGACGAGCAGGTCGAAGGTTTTGGTTACTTCGTTCAGGTCAACAGCACGGCGATCTACGGCGGAGGAAAGGGCGACGACTGGGATAAACAGCGCAAAGCCCTCGAAACGGGTGCTGATATTATCATTGCCACGCCGGGCCGTCTGATTGCGCACATGCAGCTCGGCTACGTCAGCTTTGACAAAATAGATTATCTGGTGCTGGATGAAGCCGATAAAATGCTGGACATGGGCTTCTCGGACGATATTCTGAACATTGTCAATAAACTACCGACCAAGCGGCAGACGTTGCTTTTCTCGGCGACGATGCCTAATAAGATTCGGGAGTTTTCGCAGCGCATTCTGAAAGATCCCGAAGAGATTCGATTGGCTGTCTCCAAGCCAGCCGCGGGCATCGATCAGCAGTTTTACATGGCGTATGATAACCAGAAACTACCCTTGCTGGCGCACCTGATCAAGAACAGCGCGACGCCCGTGCAGAGCATGGTTCTGTTTACTTCGCGCAAGTCCGAAGTAAACGGCATTGTTCGGGCGTTGAGTAAGCTCGGCTACGAGTCGCGGGGCATCAGCTCGGATCTGGATCAGGATGAACGCGAAATTGTCCTGCGCGATTTCAAAAATAAGGCGTTTCCGATTCTGGTGGCTACCGATGTGTTGTCGCGCGGTATCGATATTGATAACCTGACGCACGTTGTTAATTACGATATTCCCCGTGATGCCGAAGATTATGTGCACCGGATTGGCCGGACAGCGCGGGCGGCTACAACGGGCACGGCGATCACGTTTATCAGCGATCAGGAGCAGAAACGGATTGTCAGTATTGAAAAGCTCATTGAGCGGGAAGTTGAAAAACGATCGATCACGGAGGAATTGGGTATGGGTAAATCACCCCTATTTGAGCCTCGGCGATTTGGTGGAAGAGACCATCGGGGCGATGGTGGTCGCGGAAGTAGCCGTAACAATAAGTCGGGTCGAAAAAATAATCACGCCAGAAGCCGGGATGCGCAGCAACCGTCTGAGGCCATCGCTACACCAGTAGGCGACCAGCCCGCTGACAAAACGGCGAAGCCGCCCCGTAGAAAGCCCAAGCCTCGTCCCGTTGCCCCAGCCGGTGATCCATCAACGAATCTTTCGGCTGAAGCTACTGAATCGGTATCCCCGGTTGTTGCAGAAGGACAGGCTGCTGATAAACCCAAACGACGCAAAAAACGTCGGCGTGGACCGAAAGGTGAAAAACCGGAGGGCACAGCGCAGTCTACGGCTCCTGTTTCGACCGTAGAATAAGTAATAAAGGTACTGAATGCCGATAAGCAGGGAGACTACTCTCTGCTTTTTTTGTGCACTTCAGGCTAGTAGTGAACCGCTTACAACAGGTTTGCCACGTACCAAATGTTGCGAGCAGAACGGGTTATCACAAATACTAACAGGCTGGTAAGGTTTAGACCGAATAAGGTAAGGTCTTCCTACCGAAATTAGCGCAGTAAATCAATCGCCGATACGCAATGAGCAAAGCTAGATATGGGGTTAACGCTCCATGAGCTGCTTGTTTAACGGATCACCTAAAGGTCGATTTTGCAATGATTTACACGTTCCGACAGTACCGCTTAGGGTAAAACAATTAATTATCAATGCAAGCCAACAATCTATTCCGCTCAACCTGTGCTGTAATCGCTTCCCTGCTTATCAACGGAGCACAGGCGCAGTCGCTGCGGCCACCTGCTTACCCGCTGGTAACGCACGATCCTTACTTCAGCGTATGGAGTAACACCGACAAACTGACGGATTCGCCCACGCGCCACTGGACCGGTAAGCCGCAATCCCTCGAAGGTATTATTCGGGTTGATGGTAAGGTATACCAGTTTCTGGGAGCTGTTCCAACCACCTACCAAGCCATTCTGCCAACCGGTGAACTAAAACCGTACACGGCTTTATACACGACCAAAAATCCGGGATCAGGTTGGGAAAAGCCCGATTTTGACGCGAAAGGCTGGACATCGGCACTAGGTCCGTTCGGTGACACGCCCGAAGCAAAAACCCGGTGGGTCAATAGCGACACGATGAAGGATGGTATCTACGTTCGCCGTGAGTTTACGTACGATGGAAAAGCGAATCCTGCTAAGCTGCTGTTATCGCTGAATCACGACGATGATGTTGACATTTACCTAAACGGCACAAAAATTCTGTCTAAGGCGGATTACGTCAGCGAATACGTTCTGTTGCCGTTGTCGGCAGAAGGGCAGAAAGCACTAAAAACGGGTAAAAACGTGCTGGCGGTCCATTGTGTCAGTCCACGCGGTGGGTCATTTGTTGATGTTGGTATTGTCAACCCGATAACGTCATCGGCGATAACGACGGCTACGCAAACGGCTGTCAACGTGTCGGCCACCCAAACCGAGTACACCTTTACGGCGGGTCCGGTTGGACTGACGGTCAACTTTCTGTCGCCCCTGCTCTTGGATGAACTTGACGTTGCCGCCCGCCCGGTGACTTACGTTAAGTTTACGGCGAAATCGAGCGATGGCAAGCCTCATTCGGTGCAGGTTCTTTTTAGTGAATCGGCTACCATTGCGACAAACAATGCCGGACAGACCGTGACGGCGAAGGCTGGGCAGACGTCAGGAGTTACGTATCAGATGGTCGGTACCCAGGAACAGCCGGTACTACAGAAAAAAGGCGATAACATCCGTATTGACTGGGGATACGCGTACCTGGCCCTACCACAGGCATCGACGGGTAGCCGAACCGCATCGGGTGAAGCCACCGCGATGAAGCAGGCCTTTACGGCGAATGGACAACTGCCGACTGCAACCCCCAAAGCCGGTGCCGAACCGGCACAAACGATGGCAATGGCCGCTGTGCTCGATCTGGGCAACGTGAAGCAGGCAACGGCAAAGCACCTGATGCTGGCCTACGACGACTTATATTCGGTACAGTATTTTGGGCAAAACCTGCGGGCCTGGTGGCGTCGGGATGGGAAGACAACGATGCCGGATCTGCTGCAAATGGCGGAGAAAGAGTACGACAGACTACAGAAGAAATGCACGGATTTTGACGCCAAAGTACGGGCTGATGCCGAAAAAGCAGGCGGAAAAGAGTACGCTGATCTGTGCGTTCTGGCGTATCGTCAGGCCATATCGGCTCATAAGATTGTGGCTGGTCCAAGTGCTGCGGGCAAGGAGGCTCCCGTGCTGTTTTTCTCGAAGGAGAATTTCTCAAACGGCTCAATTGGTACGGTGGATATAACGTACCCGTCGGCTCCGCTATTCCTGTTGTATAGTAACGAACTGGCCAAGGGATTACTACGCTTTATTTTCGATTACAGCGAATCGGGCCGGTGGAAAAAAGATTTTCCGGCGCATGACGTTGGAACGTACCCACTGGCGAACGGACAGACGTACGGCGAAGACATGCCAGTCGAAGAAGCGGGCAATATGATGATTATAACAGCCGCTGTCGCTCAGATCGACGGTAAGCCTGATTTTGCTCGCGAGCATTGGCCGACGCTGACCAAATGGGCCGGGTTCCTGAAGCGCGATGGCTTCGATCCAACGAATCAGCTCTGTACCGACGACTTTGCAGGACATCTGGCCCGTAACGCTAATTTATCGGCGAAAGCGATTGTGGGCATTGCCTGTTACGCGAAAATGGCGCAGATGATGGGCGACCAGAAAACAGCGGATGAACATTTTACTCTGGCGCGTGAGCTGGCCCGCAAATGGATGCAACTCGATGGGGAGGGAGATCACTATGCGCTCACGTTCGACAAAACGCCCGGTAGCTGGAGCCAGAAGTACAACATCGTCTGGGATAAACTTCTAGACTTAAACGTTTTCCCGGCTGAGGTAGCGCAGAAAGAAATTGCCTTCTACCTGAAGCACCAGAACACGTACGGATTGCCACTCGACAGTCGCAAAACCTACACCAAATCGGACTGGATTATGTGGACGGCTACGCTGGCTGATTCCGACCAGGATTTCCAGGCGTTAATTAAACCAATCTGGAAATTTGCCAACGAAACGCCGTCGCGCGTACCCCTTTCCGACTGGCACGAAACGACCGATGCCAAGCAGGTTGGTTTTCAGGCTCGCTCGGTCGTTGGCGGATATTATATCAAACTGCTGGAAGATCGCTTAAAGAGCAAGAAGTAGCGAGGCAACGGATTGGAGTCCGGGCGAAACCTAAGCTTGGTGGCGGGCTGTGCTCAAGGACGAAAGTCAAATGCCGAAAAAAGGGGGTTAACAAAACAAATGCTTGTTTTGTTAACCCCCTTTTTGGTCAATAATTGGTGGTGAAATTCGTTTAGTGAATTATAATTCTAACGATATAGATCACAATTGACGCTTGAATAATGCACGTATAAGTTGGACTTAAATTATATTATTGTTAATTTTAGTGATGAAAAAAAGAGTATAGGGTAAACCCTATATTTCTAAACAGTTGGGTTTTTACTATTCTCTACGCCGGGCGTTAATCCTACTTTTGATAAACAAAGTTCTATTTGTTGCTGAGAGGAGGAACGGTACTATCATTTTTAATAGGTCAGCAATACGAATCAAACTACACATAGCTGTTTTCCTTTGCGTCTACTAGTACACAAAAAAATTAATGATACGAGTACTTATCGCTGATGATCATAACGTGTTTGTTGAGGGCATCGAATCGCTTGTTTCGGGTTCGCCGGATATAGTGGTGACAGAGCGATGCTACACCGTGCAGTCGGTTATTGAACGGCTGATCCTGACACCAATCGACGTCGTTTTATTAGACATTTCGTTTCCGCAGATAGAAGATGGCCTGGGTTTGTGTGAACACATAACGCGTACCTATCCGAATACAAAAGTTGTGGCGCTAACCATGCACGACGATGCAAGCCTTATTAAGCGGGTTGTCAAAAAAGGAGCTAAGGGTTATCTGTTGAAGAATACAACCAAGACGGAGTTATTACAGGCTATTCAGACGGTTCATCAGGAGAAGCAATATTTTAACGATACCATAACGCACATTCTGCTAAACGATAGTCCAAAGGCGCGCAAGTCAACCGCTGGGGTGGGTATAAAGCCTAATCTGACACCCCGCGAATCGGAAGTGCTCGCCCTGATGGCACAGGGAATGACGACCCAGCAAATGGCTACTCAACTGTTTGTCAGCGCGAAAGCCGTCGAATTTCACCGGAGTAGTTTACTAATGAAGTTTGGCGTACCCAATACAGCCCTGCTCATTAAGACTGCTATGGAAATGCAATACATTGATTAATAGCTGCTGGTTGTCGAAATAGATTAATGAAGGTTCATTTTACGCGCTTGATACTTCCTTTTTGGTGGATTGCGGCTTTGTTGCTCGTTGGAGTAAGTGGCCGCTTCCAGCCGGTTAAGGCTGTGTCGGAATCAGCGTCGATTGACAGCTTGAAAAACCAGATTAAGCGCCAGGTCAACGACAAAAAATATGAGCAGGTTGCCAAGTCGTACGAGCAATTGGGGTGGCAGTACCATCAACGGTACGGGTACAACAAGTACACAATCGATTCGTACTTCAATAGCCTGAAATACTACAGCTTAGCCGACGATTCATTAGGTTACTACAACGAACACATTGTCATTGGCGATTACTACACCCATGATTATTTCATGCAGCCGTACGCCGATAAATACCTGCGGAAAGCGCAGTCCTATTTTGAGCGAACCCACAACATGCCTAAAGTCATCGAGTGCAGACTGGGGCTTGCCAACATCGCTCAGAACAAAAATCCGATACCACGTAACCTAATTACACAATTGCGCGAAGCCGAACGGTTAAGTGTTCAGTACAAACAGGCATACTCGCAGGCCTATGCGCAAAATTTGCTGGCGAACACGTATTCACGGTTGAAGCAACCCGACTCCGCTGACTATTTCGCCAGTAAAAGTTTGGTGTTATCGACACGATTGAAAATTAACTGGTTGATAGCCTTAGATCATTTTTATCTGGGCCTTGTCAAACAGTTCAGAGATCAATCGAAAGAAGCGATTGAAGCGTACCAGAGAAGTTTTAAAATCGCCAGGACCGAAAACAACATAGCCATGCTTCGGGAGTTGTCGCGGCATACGGCAGACAGTTACTCACGCATCGGGGATTACAAAAACGCCTATGAAGCTTCCTTAAAAGCGCTTGATTTTGAGCATCAGTTTTATTCATCCGAACAAACGAAAAGCATTCGTTTGCAGGAGTTGGACAGTCAGATCAAAACATTGGCCGTAGAAAAACAATTGGCGGAACAGCAGAGCCAGCACCAGCGGGTTCTCAATTCAATGCTGGCGGTTGGGCTACTAATCAGTGTATTAGGTGTTGGTGCCTTGATCTATCTGCGTCGTCAGCAAAAGTTGATTGCCCACCAGCAAACCGTTATTGCGCAACAGCAGATTCGCCAGCTGGAGTTGAAATCGCTGCGGGCAATGATCGAAGGGCAGGAGGGAGAACGCAGTCGTATTGCCCGTGACTTGCACGATGGTCTGGGTATTCAGTTGTCTCGTATCAAGTTGTTTGTCGAAGCGCACCAGGAGCAGTTACCCTTGTCCGTTAAGGAGCCGTTAAACCAGTTTTTAGATGAAGCCTGTACCGAAACTCGATTAATATCCAATGACCTCCGTCCGTATGCCTTGTCTACGTTTGGCCTGATTCCGGCGCTAGAAGATCTGGTTCAAAAGTTAAACCTTGTCAATCAGACCAAGCTCGTGCTGGAACATTACGGCGAAGTACCCGCGCTGGATGATGAAGCCTCGGTTATGATCTACCGGGTCGTGCAGGAGTTGCTGAACAATGCGCTCAAACACGCCAGTGCGCAGACTATTACGGTGCAACTCATGGCCAGTGATGAAACAACGCTGATCAGTGTTGATGACGACGGGCAGGGTGGAGACTTTGAAAATACCCCATTAAAAGGCAATGGCATCGCCAATATCAAATCGCGTATAGCGTACCTCGGTGGGCAGGTTATGTGGCAGAGTGAGCCCGGTAAAGGAACCTCTGTGATGATTTCGCTGCCCGTTCATAGACAAGCTCAACCAATACTATCCAGTGCGTAAATCTTCCAATTAACTGTAAAACTGTTCAGGGATAGCACAATGCAGGTATTTAACCTACTACGTCTACATCCTTAATTCCATTTAACTTTTCGTATGATCAAACATGTGCTTTCAGGCGTGTTCGTCCTGAGTAGTTGGCTTACTGTCTCTGCTCAAGACCGAACCATCAGCAGAATGGCCCTCGACAAAAATCGATCGGTTCTGGCTACTACCAAAGATGCCAAAGCGGGCATCAACAACGCATCGGACGTAAAGGCGCTCATCAAAGGGGTCGTTTCGGACGAAAAAGGCAATACGTTACCCGGTGCAACTGTGTCAGTGAAAGGTACGCAGCTTGGTACCACAACCGACGCAGAAGGGCGTTTCTCGATCAATATGCCCGCTGGTTCCAAAATACTGGTTTTCTCGTTTATCGGGATGAAAACGCAGGAAGTTGAAGTCGGCACGCGCACGACGCTGAACATTACACTGGCAACCGGCGATCAGTCGCTGGACGAAGTCGTGGTGATCGGGTATGGTACGGCAAAACGGTCGGACGTTACATCGTCCATCACAACGGTCAAAGCGGCTGAGCTAAAAGATATTCCGGCGGCTGGTGTTGACCAACTTCTCCAGGGCAAAGCGGCTGGTGTAACTGTAACCAGCAACGGCGGACAGCCCGGCGGTGGTGTATCGGTTAAAGTACGTGGTGTTACGTCCATCAACAGCAACGACCCCTTGTTTGTAATCGACGGGGTGCCTTTTGTCAATGGGAACACTTCGGCGAGTTCGGGCTATGCGGGTCTGGGCGGTGGTGATGGACAAACCGGCAACAGCGTCATGGCGATGCTGAACCCGAACGACATCGAATCCATCGACGTGTTGAAAGATGCGTCGGCGCAGGCCATCTACGGTTCTCAGGCGGCCAACGGGGTTATTCTGGTTACGACCAAAAAAGGTAAGCAGGGCGAAGGTAAGATCAACTACGAAATGTACACGGGCGTTTCGGAAGTAGCGCGTCGGATGGATCTGATGAACCTGCGCGATTTTGCCCGCTATCAAAATGAAGTGCTGCCGATTATCGGGAATCCGGTCGCTGACGAATTCAAGAACCCCGATTTGTTAGGAACGGGTACGGATTGGCAGGAAGCTATGTTCCAGCGCGGAGCGATCAACAACCACCAGCTAAGCTTTTCGGGTGGCCGCGACAAGACGACGTACTACCTGTCGCTGAACTACTTCGACAACAAAGGGATTCTGCTTGGTTCGGATTTCAAACGGTACGCATCACGTTTCAGCCTGGATACGCAGTTGAAAAACTGGGTTAAAGTCGGCTTGAGTGCCAACGTCTCGCGCAGCATTCAGAACGTCTCGCTGGCCGATGCCGCCGAAGGAACCATCTGGTGGGGTGCATCGACCAGCCCGCTGATTCCCGTCAAAAATCTGGATGGCTCCTGGGGCGGTGGTCAAACCGTTGGTGGTGTCCAATACAACAACGCTAACTTGGTGGGCAACAGCCAGTACCGGGGCAATACCAAAACGACGAATACTGTTTTTGGTAGTCTGTACGCTGAACTGCAACTAACCAAGGATCTGTCGTTGCGGAATGAGCTGTCGTATTCGTTGGGGCAGGACAACAACGTGGCGTTTCAGAAAGCCGGAAACGTAGGGGGCACATCGTTCCGGAGTAAACTGATTGATTCGCGGTCGGACAGCTATTACTACTCGATTACCAATTACCTGAACTATAACAAGTACATCAACAAACACGGTTTTCAGGCAACGTTGGGCCATCAGGCGCAAAACTCGTACTACCAGTCGATTTCGGGTACCAAAGTCGATTTGCAGGCCAACATCTTTGACCTGAACACTGGTAGCGCCGACCAGACTACCTGGGGCTTGGGTGGTGGTAAAGGCCAGTGGGCAATGGAATCGTATTTTGCCCGGGCTAATTACACCTACGATGATCGCTTCTCGCTGTCGGCTAGTTTCCGCGCCGATGGTTCGTCAAACTTCGGTCCGAACAATCGGTGGGGTTATTTCCCCGGTGTGTCGGCTGGCTGGACCCTTTCGAACGAGAAATTCATGAAAGGCGACATTTCGAAAGTGCTGAGCTACGCAAAACTTCGCCTAGGCTACGGGATCGTAGGTAACCAGAACTTCCCCGGTGGTGCGCCAAACCCGGCTTACGTAGGAGCTGTGCAGTTTTTCTCGGGTCCGGTCGGTTTCGGCTCATCGAACATGATTAACGGGATTCCAAACCCAAATCTGAAATGGGAGTCGGTAAAAACGGCCAACGCCGGTGTTGATCTGGGCTTCCTGAATGGCCGGGTCGACGCGACGATCGATGTGTACCGGAAAGTAACCTCCGACATGATTATTTTCCTGACGGGGCCAAACCTGATCGGCGTGGGCGACCAGTGGGACGATCTCAAAGCACCGCTAGGCAATGCTGGTCAGATGACCAATACCGGAGTTGATATTGGTCTGACAACTACGAATATCAAGAAAGGCAATTTCAGCTGGAAGTCGAACGTCGTATTTACGCAGTTCACCAACCGCTACGAAAAAGCCGCTAGTGCCGCTTCTGCGCTTGATGGGAAAGTGTATTACAACAACTACCTGGTTACGCACACCACACCGGGCCGTCCGGTAGGTTCATTCTGGGGATTGGTAACGGACGGTTTGTTTCGTACGCAGGCGGATCTGGACGCCAGCCTTCCTCAGTTCGGGTATAAAGTAAACACCAACGAAACCTGGCTGGGCGACATTCGCTACAAAGACATCAACGGCGATGGAAAAATTGACGCGCAGGATCTTACCTTCATCGGTAGCCCGCTGCCGAAATTCACCTGGGGCTTTACCAACACTTTGAACTACGGTGATTTCGACTTTTCGTTGTTCTTCCAGGGTAGCCAGGGGGCCAAAGCGTTCAACTTCCTACGCTGGCAGTTGGAAGGACTAAACAACGCCTATACCAACCAGCTGAAAACGGTGACGGATCGCTATACTGAGTCGAACCCGAACGGGTCGCTGCCGCGCTTCACAAACACCAACAAAAACAACATAGCGATGTCGGATCGCTACGTGGAAGATGCGTCGTACGCTCGTATTCAGAATATTACGCTGGGCTACCGGCTGCCGAAAAACTTGTTGAACAAAGTGAAGGTGTCTAATCTGCGCGTCTACGGTTCGATTCAGAACCTGAAAACATTCACCAAGTATTCGGGCTACGATCCAGAGATCGGTGCGTTTAACAACAGCATCAAACTGATGAACGTAGATACGGGCCACTATCCAAACCCACGCACGTTTACCGTAGGTGCCAATCTACAATTCTAACATTCGTTGGTGAATGAACGGTTGAGCGAACAATGCCACTCAATCGTTCATTCACCCAACCACTCAATACAAGATTATGAAACTAAAGCCATTATATGCCCTGATGCTTCCGGCCGCTTTGTTGTCTTCGTGTTCGAAAGACTTCATTGATCGACCTTCGCTGTCAGGCACCACAACCGGAAATTATTACAACAATGCCGACGAGGTACGGTCGGCGACTAGTACGCTGTATAGCGGCTTGCCCTGGCGTAACTACGAGAGCCGGGCGCAGGATGCGATTGGTGACGTGATGGCGGGTAACATGTTTACCTATACCGACGTTGAATACCTGAACTTCACCGTTTCCGGAGCTTCCGAACGGGTTGGAGCCGCCTGGAGTGCGTTTTACAAGATCATTGGCTATGCCAACGTAATGATCAAAACGTTCGAAGAAAAGAAAGCAGCGGGTGGTGGCGCGGCTTATCTGGACCCCGCCATTGCGGAATGCCACTTTATTCGGGGTGCCGTTTATTTCTACATCGCCCGCACCTGGGGAGCGGCTCCAATCATTACCGATCCGGGTGAAACCGCCTTGTCGGGTAACTTCAATATTCCGCGTTATCTGCAAAAAGACGTGCTTCGGTTTGCGCTGGAAGAATTGAAACTAGCCGAAGCAAGCTTGCCCGAGTCTGATGCTGCCGGACGGTTGACGAAGTATTCGGCGAAGGGAATGATGGCGAAGCTGTATCTCTACAGCAAAGATTACGCGAACGCAAAAGCAAAGGCCGAAGAGGTAATCAATTCAGGTCGATACAGCCTGGTGAGCGATTACAACGGCATGTTCACCAAAATGAGCATGAACAACAACGCGGAGTCGCTTTTTTCGATTCAGCATCAGTTGTCGGGTGATCCCTGGGGAACCGGTAATCTGAAGAATGCCGACCGGGGTGCGGGAAACCTTCGCACGGCCGAAGCGGATGCGTGGGAAATGTACGTTCCATCGCTTGATATCCTGAAAGAATACGAGTTCGGTGATCTGCGTCGGAAATGGTCGGTGATGGAACACGGCTGGACGAACCCAAACTGGAAGCCCCAGCGTGTCAACGCGCCGAAGTATAATGCGTTTATGGCGAATGGGTTTAAATACGACACGCTGCAACCAACCGAAGACGGTGGTATCCTGAACGCTACCCGCTCCAACATCGCCAAGTACTTTGCTGGTCCCGGTAAGAGCTTTGGCGGAGATCCGGTGCTTGGCCAGAATTCGGGCAATAATGTTGTGCTGCTGCGTTACGCCGACGTCCTACTGATTTACGCCGAAGCGACGCTGGCAGGTGGGCAGTCAACGAGTGATGCGAAAGCACTTGACGCGTTGAATAAAGTACGGACCCGCGCGGGCTTATCGCCCAGAACGTCGTTTACACTGGACGATATTTTGCACGAGCGCCGGGTTGAGTTTGCGTTCGAAGGTGATTACTGGTACGACATTCAGCGTCAGGGATTTGCAAAGGCAAAAGCGATGATCGAAAAACAGAACCGGGGCACCGTTACCGGGGCCAACTACATCACCAACTTTACGGAAGACAAGATGTATTTGCCAATCCCTGCCGGCGAAATCGTACAGGACCCGGAGCTGAGTAAAGAGCCTGTTCCGTACTACAAGTAATTCGGTCAACGTCTCACGTAGCTGATACCAACGAAATAATCAAATGAAAATCAATAGATTCAATCGAATAGCAGGCTTGTCTTTCCTAACGGTGCTGACCGGTTTTGTGATTAGTTCCTGCGAAAAAGATACCGACGGAAGCCCGCAGATTGGTCCGGGTAACCCGGTTGCAACGGCCCTTTCTCCTGATTCGGCCTCTGGCGGAACGGTTATCACCCTGACAGGTACCGGCCTTGGCGACATACGCAGCATTATGTTCGACAAGCAGAACGTAGCCGCCGGTTTCCAGCCTACGCTGAATACCGACAACGCCATTATTTTCCGGGTACCGACCGAGGTAGTGGGTGGTACCCAGAACATTGTGTTTACCAACAGCGCGGGACGAACGCTGACCGTACCGTTCAAAGCACTGGCTTATCCGACGGTTTCGGACGTGTCGAATTACAACTTCTCCGCAGGAACCGAGATCACGCTTACCGGAAACAACCTGAGCGATGTAAGTTCGGTGATGCTTTCCGACTCGGTTCGGGGAATCGCCGATCCGGTGACGATTGTGTCTAAAGACCAAAAGCAACTGGTTGTTAAAATGCCTTCGTCTAAACTGAGCCGCGCCACGCTGGCCATCGTGAACAGCACGGGACGGATTCGCACCAAGCAGGAATTTGTGAACATCGACCAGTCGTACCAGATTTTTACCGATGCGTACGGCGATGGTTTCCAGGATGGTTCATGGGGCGACGCGGCTGCCGTATCGACCAAGGAATTTAAGTCAGGCAAAGCGTCGATTGGTAAGAACTTCCAGAAAGGCAACTGGCACCTGATCGCTTTTGCAAACTGGTCATCGGCCCTTGCGTACTCCGCTGATTACACCTACGTAACTGGCTGGATCAAAGGCGGATCTGCTGATTATTCGCTCTACCTGACAACGGATGCTGGTAAAGGCGGGTTTGGTGATTTCAACGATAAAAATAAGATCGATGTGAAAGCCGGAACCTGGACGTACTTCAAGCTTAAACTTTCTGACATTGATTTTTGGGTAGCTGGTAAAAAATTGAGCCAGGTAGGGTTCCGGATTCAGGGACCGAACAACCAGGATGAAACGTTCTACTTCGACGACATCATGTTGGTTAAATAAATAAAAACGATACAGGTAAGAGGCAGGGTAAAACTTGCCTCTTATGCTGTAAATCCCTTCCATTCGATTCGCCTACTTCGCAGCCCGAATCACTACGAATCCGTTACTGATACATACCGCCAAAGTTGTATTCTACAGCTTTCCAGCTACCCTTTTGCCTTTTTATTTCATGTTTATGCCCAGCGGTTTACGTACGTTGTTCCGGCAAACGCGTATCCTTTTGCTACTGTTATTCTTCGCCGATAATGCGACTATATCTGCCGCCAGTTCGAATCTAGCCAACGTTTCAGCGACTCGCAACGCTGTCTACGAATCATTGGGTGTTGTTCCGTTGGTAAATGGGCGGGCCGAGGCTGAACATGGTGAGATGACTGGTGTTGACGTCTCCTCTGTCAATCCCGGCTTTTCGGGAACCGGCTACGTAACGGGTTTCGTCAATCCGACGGCCAAGTTAAGCCTGACGTTCAGGGCATCGGCAGGTCTGTATGAATTAGCCATCGGTTACGCATCTCCCCGTGGTGACAAAGGCGTTGACTTTCAGGTGAATGACGAGAAGGGCAGCGGCAAGCTCCGGCAAACGTCAACTGGTTTTGGGTCAAGCAATTTCGGTAAGGTGCTGTTACACGATGGTCTGAACACCATTACGATTTATCGCGGCTGGGGTTTTTTCGATGTTGACTACATTCAACTGACGCCGACCACGATCATCGTACCCGTTAAACCACCTAATCAGCTCGTCGATGCCCAGGCTACACCATCAACGAAGGGTCTGTTCTCATTTTTGATTGACCAGTACGGCCGTAAAGTTATCTCGGGCCAGCAGGATGACATTGAGTACGTTCTGGAAAAAACCGGCAAAGAGTCTGCCATTGGTTCGTTCGATCTCATGGATTACTCGCTGACGCGTGTTCGGCAGGGTGTCAAACCCCTACGGACAAGCGAAGCCATGATTGACTGGGCCAAAAAGGGGGATGGCAGAGGTATTGTCAGTCTGCTCTGGCACTGGAACGCGCCTGCCGACCTGATCAACGAGGCTCCCAATAAGCTATGGTGGCGCGGTTTTTATACGGAGGCCTCCACATTCGACATAGCCTCGGTGCTAGCTGATAAGAAAGGCGAACGGTATGGGCTTCTGCTCAAAGACATTGACGCCATTGCCGAGCAGTTGAAGAAATTTCAGGCTGCCGATGTGCCGGTCCTGTGGCGACCGCTGCACGAAGCACCCGGCGGCTGGTTCTGGTGGGGAGCCAAAGGAGCCGGGCCGTTCAAAGAACTCTGGCAGATCGTCTATGACCGACTTACCAGGTACCATCAGTTGCACAATTTGATTTGGGTGTATACGGGCACCGACACGTTTAACAACGACTGGTATCCTGGCGATCAATATGTTGATGTGGTCGGTCTGGATATTTATACCGATGCAACGGCGAACATGAGCGGCAACTGGGCCAGTGCGCAGGCGCAGTTGAACGGCAAAAAACTCGTCGCCTTGTCAGAAACAGGCAATCTGCCTGATCCCCGCAAAATGCGCGGCTTTGGCACCCGATGGTCCTGGTTGTCGGTCTGGACGGGAGCGGATTACATCAAAAAGCAACCGCTTGATCGACTAAAAGCCTTATTTACGGATGAAGATGTCATCACCCGCGACGAACTCCCCAACTGGCGGCTCCCCGTCAGCGTGGGCAGCGGTTTGATTAAGCCCAATTCTACAGGTATCGATAAGAAAGCGGCTACAGACCGTCGTTCTGACTAATACGTACCTTACTCACCAATAGAGAGCTGGTTGTTTAATGAGCAGGTAGAAAGTTACCTGCTCATTTTTGTTTTGATACACGTCACTCATCCAGTAGGGCGACTACGCGTGCCGGAGCTGCCGACGCCCCAATGATGTTGAGTGGAAAAACACAAACTTTAAAACCAAAGGGTGGCAACGCGTCCAGGTTGACAAGCTGCTCCATATGGCAGTATTCCTGTTCGCGGCCAACCAGATGAGCCTGCCAGAATAACTCCGAATCACCGCTTAGCTTGGCTTGTTTAATCATGTACGGAAGCGGTAAGTCCCAACCCCACTGATCGATACCCATGACTTTGATGCCCTGATCAATTAGCCAGCGTGTAGCGTCGGGGCTCATGCCGGTTCCTTTTTCTGGAAATTCTTTGGTACCGTTCAGCTTGTCGCGACCCGTACGTATCAAAACAATCATCGCGGGTTTAAGGGTTGCGCCCGTCTTCTGAAGCGCATGCTGTAGGTCATCTACCGTGATCGCATCGAAATCCGCTTTGTGGCTCATGTCGATAACAACGCCGTCGCCGTAACACCAGTCCAGTGGTATCTGATCAATTGTTTTGGCTGGTTGGCCAGCTACGGTAGGAGCGTAATGCCAGGGCGCGTCGATGTGCGTAGTCGAATGAACGCCCATTGACTGAATCGTGTCGTCGGCCCAGCCAACGAAATCCTTGGGAAACAAGCGAAAGGGAAGGCCCAGCAGTCGGATAAGCCATTTGGCCTGACGGTGTGGTTTGTGTTTGATTTTGACCCGCATAAACCACGGGTCGCTGGAATTGTAACGAATCGGTTTGGAAAGGTCGATAATGCGTGGCATAAAGAAGGGGCTGTACTATGGATGGTATAAAGGTAGGATAACCTCCGAATATGTTCGCGACAGCGCACTCAAAACGCGTAGTCTGACTACGGACGTAACCGCGTAGTTCGGGTAGAAGCGGTTGACCGTATCGCTTTATAAAAGCTAGTACTGGTTTAACCTCTTTTCCGAATGATACGTATAAGCCTGACCGTATTTTGCCTGCTTACAGCGCTCACGAATTACGCGCAGACACTAAACCAAAAAGCGAGTGGATACCATGGTATCTGGTACTTTATCGGACCCACCAAAAATGAGTATGCCTACAAGTACAGCGGAGGATTGGGCACGTATCCGGCTAATCACTATCCTTTTTCGGTTTATGCGTCGGCTGTGAACCGGACGTTTTTCTGCTACGGTGGCGTCACGGATTCGTCTTCGCGCGATCTGTGTCACATGGTTGGTTATTATGATCACAAAACGGGGCTGGTCTCCCGGCCTACGCTGCTGCTGAAAAAAGGCACAGACGACGCGCACGACAATCCGGTTATTCAGCTCGATGAACAGGGCTACGTCTGGGTGTTTTCTACCTCGCATGGTACCGAACGACCGTCATTTATTCATCGGAGCCGTAAGCCATACGACATAAGTCAATTCGAGTCGATTCCGGCTACGCGTCTTGACAATAAAGGGCAACGGATTCCATTCGACAACTTTTCGTACCTGCAAACCTATTACCAGCCGGGACAAGGATTCCTTAATTTGATGACCCACTATGACCGCGATGTGCTAGTTTACGGGGCTAATAAACCCCGTCGGACCATCTCGTTTATCACAAGTCCGGACGGCACGACCTGGTCGGCCTGGCAGGATTTGGCGATTATCGAAGAAGGGCACTATCAGACGAGCGGGCAATGGAAAAACAAAGTAGGTAGCGCTTTCAATTACCACCCAAACACCAAAGTTGGCGCTGGACTGGATTATCGCACGAATGTGTACTATATCGAAACGGACGATTTTGGCAAAACTTGGCACACCGCTGGCGGTGAATCGCTTAAACTGCCATTGGCGGAGGTCAATAATCCGGCTTTGGTGAAGGACTATAAATCCCTGGGGCTGAATGCGTACATCAGCGATGTCAATTATGATGGGGCCGGGCGACCGATTATTCTGTACATCACCAGCAAAGGCCCCGAACCCGGTCCTGCCAACGGGCCCTTCGGCTGGCACATTGCGCACTGGACGGGGAGCCAATGGGGTATCTACGACGTGACTCAGTCGGACCATAATTACGATATGGGATCCCTTTATGTCGAAGGCAATACCTGGCGAATTATCGGTCCCGCCGAAGCCGGTCCGCAGCCCTACGGTACAGGTGGCAATCTGGTGTTGCTGGAAAGCCGCGATGGGGGGAAAAGCTGGAAGTCGGCGAAAGCCATTACGGCCAGTACCGTTAGGAATCAAACCTATCCCCGTCGTCCGGTTGCCGTGCATCCTGATTTTTACGCGTTCTGGGCCGATGGAAATGCTCGTCAACCATCCGCGTCGTTTTTGTATTTCTGTAATCAGGCTGGCGACGTTTTTCAGTTACCAGCCGTGATGAAAGCCGATCTTGAGAAGCCTATTCCGGTCAACAAGAAGTAAGGTATAGAAGCACGAAAAGCGGGCATAAGTCCGCTTTTCGTGCTTCTATACCTTACTTCTTGTTAGTTACCAACCATAAAGACGGCGTTACCGAAAAGTAGTTTGCCGTTGTACCAGAAGCCCCGGAAAAGTGGGTCATCCGCGAGGTAAACGATACTGCCGCGACCGTAATTCTGAACGCCCATCATCAGCGTATTTTTCAGTTTGTCCTTCGCGTTCTTACCCGAGAAACCAGCCACGTAATTGTCGGTTTTCAGGTAACCAACGTTCCAGCCATCTTTCAGAAAATCGAAATTGAACGTGTTCTGCACGAGCGTGTAATAACCACCACTCAAGCCAAAACCCAGCGGGTGCGTCGTGTCGATGTTGACGCGGTAGATGCTACCCGGCGTTTCGTCGGAGATCGCTACCCGTTCGCGGTCGCCGTACACCTTTAGTGAGTCGGCGGGATTACCTTTTCCTTTGTCTTTATCCTTACCGCTCTTGTCTTCTTTTTCTTTCAGATCGAAGCCGTCCTTGCCCGCCAGAAACGACGTAGCCCGTTCCAGGGCGATAAGTTTACCACCGGCCCGTACCCATTCTTTAATGGCCAACAAATTTTTGTCGTTCAGGAAACGGGCGTAGTTGTAATTCGTCGGTAAGATCAGCACGTCCAGCTTGTTCCATTCAACGTTGCCCAGTGTGTTGCCATCCAGCAGTGAAATCGGATAATTCAGCTCCTGGTCGAAGAAATGCCAGATTTCCCCCGCCGATGGGGGAGGGGTACCGTCACCAATGACAAGTCCTACGCGCGGGGCTTTCAGGCCCGTAACAAAATCAGAACCGAAGTCGGAGCCTTTCGTTACAAAACCGGTCTGTACAGGCGTAAGGTCAGCGCCAACTTTGGCGGCTTCGGCCCGGACCAGCGCATCGAGACGATCACCGAATCGTTCGTTACCCGCCCGCGTTACGATGAGCGTTCCCGATGGGTACGTTTTGTTATCTAACTCGAACGGCTTTTCGGCGGCTCTAACCCGAACTTTCTGTTTCAATAGACCCGCCAGCAGTTGCACCGCCGGTAGCGACTGCCACTGCGCGATGTAGGCGTACGGCTTCGTAACCGTGCTTGAAGAAGGCTTGCTGGACGCTGCGGGTTGAGTACTCGAAGGCGTAAGTTTTGTCGTCAGACCATACGTTTGCAGCCCGAACGCGTACGGCAACGACCAGGCTGTAATGTCGTAAGTTGCCGAATCTTCCAAAGCAGAGTTGGGTTCAAACAGAATCTTGAGTAGCGTTGATTTGGGCTGATACGAACTGATAACCATATCCTCAGCGGCTACGGCAACACTCTTTTCGTTTTTCTGACTTGTGTAGTTAAAACCGTTCAGGGTTTGCGCTTTCCCGGCGTAACCATAGGTGATTTTATTACGATCCAGCAGTTGTTGTAGTGCCTTCAGGCGGCCAGCGTCGCCATTCGCTTTAACGACGTAGCTTTTGTAAGGGCCAATCGGCGAGTTGCGCGATTTGTCGAAAAACTGACCGAACTCTTTTACTACTTCCGCCGGACGATCGGCCACCGATTCAAGCGTAGCAATACTGGCTACGTAGTGGTGATCGATCCGCTGGCGAAGGGTTAGCGTATCACCGTCTTTTCTCTCGATTGCCAGGCCCGCGCGGGTGTTACCGCCCTGCTCGTAGGTCATCCCAATAGCTCCGTTATAAGTCGGATAGGTATCGCCGTAGCTTGGATAAAATAAATCAAAGCGTTCGCGGGTGTAATACAGCCAGCCGTTTTTATCGAAGTAGCGACTGCAATACTGACCAATGGTCTGCTGAAATTGACGCTGGAATGGCGTGATATCTTCGTGGTACGGCTTAGCCGACGGCGCAAAATAATATGGACTTTCGACGCCCATTTCGTGGAAATCACCGTGCAGATGGGGCATCCACTGCTGATAGAGTGCCATACGCTGCTGCGTAATCTCCTGAGTTTGCCAGGCCCAGTCGCGGTTCGGATCGAATAGATAGTGGGTATAGCGACCACCCGGCCAGGGTTCGTTGTGTTCGCGGGCAAACGGCGTTGGGTCTGGGTTCTGACCCAGCATCTGGTTGTACCAGTTTACGTACCGGTCATGCCCGTCGGGATTTAAACCCGGATCGAGGATTACGACCGTTGTATTCATAATTTTCTGCGAAACCGGGTCAGATGTATCGAGCAAGCGGTACAATACTTCCATGAACGCTTCTGAGCTGACAGCCTCGTTGCCGTGAACGTTATAGCTAAGCCACGCAATTGGCGGTTGTGAGGCACTCGACGGCTGACCATCGACCATACCAATGCGTTTGAGGTTGTTTGTCCGAATCTCCTCGAGACGAGCCAGATTTGCTTCTGAAGCAACGGCAACCGCCATTAGCTGACGGCCTTCATAGGTTGTGCCGTAAGGAAGCAATTTGACCCGGGATGGCATCTGTCGGGCAATTTGTTCTGCATACGCAATAACACGGTGGTGAGGACTGAATCGTTCGCCAATCTTGTAGCCAAGAAATTGAGCGGGTGAATCTGGACGAGAGGAAGTAGTGCTGGTTGTTTGCGATGAAGCCGATAGCGACGCAACCAACAGGCCGACCAGCAACAAAAGATGTTTCATGAAGGCGAAAAAAATTTTAAAAGCTAACACCCTCAAAAATAGCACTAAATCGCTGAGAGACGTTTTTTTTGAAAAAATTTTAGGGCCACCTATTGCATTATCAAAATATAGCCCTACTTTTGCATCACGATTCGACAACGAAGTAGCGGTAACGCAAAAAGTTGGGTCTTGGACACAAGATGGCCGATTCGTCTAGCGGTTAGGACATCGCCCTTTCACGGCGGTAACACGGGTTCGATTCCCGTATCGGTCACTAACGAGCAACGATGTTGCGCAAGAACCCTGAAAACATTGTTTTCAGGGTTTTTTGTTTAAATTATGTCTGTGCTACCGATTTTGAGAACATAGTGGTACAGAAAAAGCGTCTAGTGATCCCAGCGCAGGCCAGCTACCCTGAATTTAACCTGGTGCGTACCCTGGCTGTTGAACCCAATAGTGACGACCATCTCTTTGGCCGTTTTTAGCTGACGAATCAATTTTTGCTCGGCATCGAAGAAAATGATATTGGCCCTACCGTTTTCGGCTCCCGAAAAGAAGTACGAAACTGGCGATCCGTTGTCAAAACGAATTTGGGCGTTTCCCCCCTGAAAACTTCGGTTAAACTGACCTTTCGATACTTCCAGGTAAACCGTTGTGCCTGTGCTGCGCTTGCGAATGGTCAAGGTGCCGACCGAGCCACCGGCATAAGGAAAAGCAAAGTCAAGCACGTTGGACGAAACAACCGACGCTTTGTAGACCGGATTATTCGTGTTGTCTGTTGTTCGTTCGTAATGCCATGTACCAGCCCCGGCGGTCAGCGCATTTTTTGTAGGCTGTTTTTCGGGCAGCGTCTCCCTGGTCCGTATCGGACCCGAATCGATTGTCGTCTGAACACTATCCGTGGGGGTCTGCGGGGGCGATTGTTTTTTTGTCGAGCAATTAATAGCCGTTAAAAGCCAAACCAAATAAAGCGTTCTTTTCATCGCTGCTTGCCATCAGGAAATCGTGACCTGATAGTCACTAAACGCAAGATGTGGGTTTCTGACGAATAGTTTAGCTGGTTTCTCTAAAACTAATTGTTGTCGGTGACCATCTGCGTGGAATGAACCGAAAAGCACGGAACCTAAAGCGTGCTGTAAACTGTCGAAATACTTCGCTGTCATTCATATTGGTAGCTGTCCAGAAGCGTACGGAAACTGTCCGTTTGTGGACAAGCTATGAACGGCAGAAATCGGGCAAATGG
This sequence comes from Spirosoma oryzicola, assembly GCF_021233055.1. Taxonomy (NCBI): domain Bacteria; kingdom Pseudomonadati; phylum Bacteroidota; class Cytophagia; order Cytophagales; family Cytophagaceae; genus Spirosoma; species Spirosoma oryzicola. The sequence continues at coordinate 1,941,774 of NZ_CP089538.1, forward strand.
CCGCTCTGAACACCTAGAAGCACTATTCGTACTTTGGCAAGGCATTTGTTTAGCAAAGTATAAGTAAATGCAGACGTAGCCGTTTGACCCGATGGGAAGACCGTACTTAGGTGAATTTGAAGAGTTGGTTTTACTGACCGTAGCGGTGTTGCAAGGCGATGCGTATGGCGTTACAATTGCCGCTGAATTGAAATTGCGTACCAGTCGAACAATCAGCCTTAGTGGCGTACACATTGCCTTGTATCGGCTGGAGGAAAAAGGGTTTGTAGGTTCGGAATTGGGTGGGGCAACCACCACTCGGGGAGGACGCCGAAAGCGCCTGTTTACGATCACATCGGCGGGTAAGGAAACGCTGAGTGAGATGCGCAATGTACGCAATCAACTGTGGGATTCTATTCCTAACCCTTCGCTGACGTAGATTATGGATGATAAGCTGCCAACTCCTCCGGCCTGGGCCGATCGCTTACTTAAATGGGTGTGCCCGCCCGAACTGCTGGAAGAACTGCTAGGTGATCTGCACGAGCAGTTTGCCGATCAGGTAATAGCGGTTGGCGAGCAAAAGGCGCGACAGGATTATCTGCTCGAAGTGATCAAGTTTGTTCGTCCCTACTTCATTCGGCAACGGGCTGTCCAACTTTTAACGCAAAAAACGACGCTACCCGATTCCTTAACGACGGCTAACAACATAAGCAATAGATCGATCCACTCTCAGCACAAAGCAAGTGATTACCCAAGACCTCTTTTAGTAAGCCCCGATATGCTACGCAATTATTTGAAAATCGCCTTCCGTACTCTTTGGAAGAGTAAAGGCTACGCGGCTATCAATGTGGTTGGACTGTCCGTTGCCTTCTGCATCTGTTCCTTTCTGTTTCTGACGGCCTACCTGCAACTGACGTTTGATCAGTTTCATCAGGACAGCGACCGGATTTTTCAGGCGTATCTTTTTTCGAATGACCCCCAAAAAGTGAGCAGGACGGGTACTTTGCCGCTGCCGCTGATGCCCGCCCTGAAAGCCGATTATCCAGAAATTGAAGCCGCCACCCGGCTGGTAACAGGTCGGAAGAGTCTGGTCGAAGTGAAGGGCAGGTATTTCGACAAGCTGGTCTCGATGACCGATCCCGATTTTTTGAAAATCTTTTCGTTTCCACTCATCAAAGGCAATCGGGCAAACGCGCTCAATAACCTGAGTAGTATCGTGCTCAGCGAAAGCATGGCCAGGGCAGCCTTCGGTACCGAAGATCCCATTGGTAAGCCCGTAAAAGTCGGTAGTGACAACACCGTTAAACAATACATTGTCAGCGGTGTGATCCGTGATGCACCTTACAATTCATCGATTCGGTACGATGCGTTGGTCCGGGTGGAGAACGCACCCAGCTACCAAACCGAAAAAGAAAATTGGAGCGCTTTTTTTCATCCCGTATTCGTCAAATTGCCCGCCCGCGTTGATCCAACTACGTTGGAGGAGCGATTGAAGCCGTTTACGCAAAAATACTTTCCGGGCAATCTGGAAGAGCTTGTCAAGAAGGGAGCCAAGCCCGACCAACGGGGCGATATAATGGCTGTTCGGCTGCAAAAACTAACCAACGTTCATTTTGACCGTGACATATCGAACGGGCGAGGAGCACCAATAGCCGTTGTTTATGTGCTGTTAGGCATCGCTTTTTTTATTCTGTTGATTGCCTGTATCAACTTCATCAACCTGAACATTGCCCGGTCGTTTACCCGCGCTCGTGAGGTGGGCGTGCGTAAGTCGTTAGGCGCGCTGAAAAATCAACTTTTTGTGCAGATCGGCGGAGAGGCTACCTTGATTTGTCTGATCGGCTTTCTGGTTGGTCTGCTGCTTACTTACCTGCTTTTCCCGCAATTTAACGCTACGTTCGACTCCCGACTGTCGTTCGATTACCTGCTTCAACCGGGTTTTGTCGCGCTGATGCTGAGCGTTTTTATTCTGGTAGCGTTGGTAGCGGGCGGTTACCCGGCTTGGCAAATGACCAAGTTCAACGCAGTGGAGGTACTGAAAGGAAAAATCTCCATGAAACGTCCCGGCATCTTGCGGAACTCACTCATCGTTACCCAGTTTGCCATGTCCTGTCTGCTGGCTTGCTGTACCATCATTGCCGCTCAGCAAGTTGATTATCTGCGAACAAGGCCACTCGGCTTTCAGAAAGAACAGGTGATCAGCATTCCGGTTGGCAATCAGGTCAATGGGCGTCAGGTGTTACAACGCTTGCGAAACAAACTGGCTACCGACCCGGCTGTGCTGGCGGTTACTGGTACGGGCGTCAATTTGGGGCAGGGAAAAGATCGTGTCAGTTCGCGGTCAACGATTGGATTTACCTACAAAGGCAAAAAGATCGCTACGGATTGGCTGCTGGTTGACTACGATTATGTCAAAACGTTGAACATCAGGATGCTATCGGGTCGGGATTTTAACCGGGCTTATGCCGCCGACTCCGTGGATCGGGTGGTCGTTACGGAAAGTTTGGCCAAGCAACTTGGAGAGACTAATCCCGTCGGAACTTATTTCCGGGATGATGAAGACACGACGGGGGCCAAGTCGCAGATTATAGGCGTCGTTGCTGACTTTCACCTGTATTCGGTTGCTGACGAAAAGAACCCGATTATGATGCACGTTTCGCATTCGGAGCCCATTCACTACATTTTTGTTCGCGTGTCGGAGTCGAGTTTGGCGGTGGCAATGGATAAACTGAAAAGCGTCTGGAACGAAGTCGCTCCGCAGGCCGAATTTATGGGCTCGTTCCTGGACGAAAACGTGGATGCGTGGTATCAGAATGAAGAAATGCTTTCCCGGCTGTTCAGCCTGGCCTCGGGCATTGCCATCCTATTGTCCTGTCTGGGGTTGTTCGCTATAGCCCTGATGGCGATTGAGCAGCGAACCAAGGAAATCGGCATCCGGAAAGTGATGGGAGCCAGCATCCCCAGCCTGATTGTGGTACTCTCGCAGGATTTTGTCAAGCTGGTGATCATTGCGTTGGCTATTTCTACACCGATAGCCTGGCTGGGTATGCAGTCCTGGCTTACTAATTACACGGAGCACGTTGCCATAAGCGTGTGGGTTTTCGTTCTGGTTGGTCTTGGGGCTGTGCTCATTGCGCTGGCAACAATAAGTATTCATAGCGTTAAGGCGGCATTGATGAATCCGGTGAAAAGTCTACGCAGCGAATAAATTGTACGTACCCATGAAAATGAAACTGTGTTGTTTGCTGCTACTCGTCAGCTCCCTGTCAATGGCCCAGGGGCCTACCTCGTCAACCTTGAGAACGCGCATCAGCGATGACCAGCAAACGCTCTCGATTCAAATCGATGGAAATAAAGCGGGCCGAAGAATCCATTACGACGAGTCGTTTGCTGTAACAGGTAAGAACGAGCTGCAAAAAGAAGTACTTAAATACTGGGCCTTCGAGTCGCAGGGAATCACGGTACCGTTCAGCCAGATACCGTACTTACTTTTCTCGGCGGCTAGCTTGGTTGTGGCCGTCAGCATCCTCATAGTCACGCGCTTCCGGCGGTCTCGGAAATCGCTCGACGGCTTATTGACGAAGTAGCAGTAAGAGCGTACGAGAGTTTTCTTTTGGGTATACGCTAAACCTATACTCATGAAAAGTAAGCTCTCAACAGTAGGTCTGATTGCTTTGTCGATGCTGGCAGTAACGTGCCGGGTAGCCCAGAAAACCGCCACCACGGCTACCGAATCGACCGCGCAGCAAGTAGATACCGTACCGGCTTTTACGGCCAATCCGTCGCCCACGCAGTTAACGCCCGAACAAAGCCTTCGCTCGTTTCGAGTGCCCAAAGGCTACCACATGGAGTTGGTCGCCAGTGATCCGATGATCAAAGAGCCCGTTGCTATTGCCTGGGACGGAAATGCCCGAATGTATGTAGCGGAGATGGACACCTACATGCAGGACGTGGACGGCTCTAACGAGCATACGCCGGTAAGCCGGATCATGCTGCTGGAAGACACGGACAATGACGGAAAAATGGACAAAAGTTCGGTGTTCATCGATAAGCTGCTGTTGCCGAGAATGATCCTGTGCGTTGGTCACGAATTGCTGGTCAACGAAACCGACACCTACGACATTCATAGCTATAAAGATACCAACGGCGACGGCGTTGCCGATGCGAAAAAGACCGTTTTTCAGCTCGGGAAAAAAGCACCCGGCAATCTGGAACACCAGCGAAGCGGTCTGGACTGGAACCTGGACAACTGGATTTACGTAACCGTCGATCCGGTACGGTTTCGGTACACGAACGGTATGCTAAAAGCGGATACGATGCCGAGCGGCTCAAACGGGCAGTGGGGACTTACGCACGATAACTATGGACGTCTGTTCTTTTCGCGGGCGGGCGCTGAGGTTCCCGCATCCGGTTTTCAGATCAATCCCGCGTACGGCGGTCTTGAGTTTCCAGACCAATACAATGAAGAGTTCAGCGCGGTATGGCCGATTATGGCCACGCCCGACATTCAGGGTGGGTTGCGTCGGCTACGGCTCCCCGATAGTACGCTCAACCATTTCACGGCCAGCAACGGTCAATCCATTTTTCGGGGCGATAAACTCCCGGCTGATCTGGTTGGCGACTACTTGGTTGGCGAACCCGTTGCCCGAATCATCCGACGGGCTAAGGTCATTAACACGAACGGAAAACTACGATTAGAGAACGCGTATAAACAGCAGGAATTTATTGCCTCGACCGACATGAACTTCCGTCCGGTCAACACGTACACGGGCCCCGATGGCTGTCTGTACATCGTAGACATGAACCGGGGCATCATTCAGGAGTCGCAGTGGACGCCAAAGGGCAGTTACTTGCGCCCACAGATTCAGCGGTTAGGACTGGATAAAAATATTCAGCACGGACGTATCTACCGACTGGTCTATGATGGCATGAAACCGGGTCCCCAGCCGCACATGCTCGATGAGTCCGTTGCTAAGCTGGTTACGTACCTCGATCATCCGAATGGCTGGTGGCGCGACAATGCACAAAAGCAACTCGTAATCGCAGGCGACAAATCAATCGTGCCCGTTCTGAAACAGATCGCCGTCGGGCAGCAAGGCTCTCTCAACCAGAAACCTTCGGTGTTGGGACGACTCCACGCTTTGTGGACGCTGGAAGGGTTAGACGCAATCGATAAAGATATTCTGTTTACCATGATGAAAGACAGCGACCCGCAGCTTAGACGAGCCGCTGTCTGGATTGGTGAGCGGTACGTAAAGCAAAACGACGAGCAGGTATTGGAGAAGCTGAACGAACTTAAAAATGACCCAAGCTACGACGTTCGTACCCAAATCATTTTGTCGACGCATACCAGCACGTCGGCAAAAGCCAAGACGCTAGCCAGTGACATTGTGGAGCAGAGTACCAGCAACGAAATGCTCGTTAGTGCAAAGAAAAGTCTGCTTAAGAATGACGATGTAAAGACGTATGGTTTGCGGCTTGGCCGTCTTGAGGCCGCCGACCGTAAACTGGTGATGGCGGGAGCCAATACATTTAAAACACTCTGCGCTACCTGCCACGGACCGGATGGCAAAGGGATGGCCATTGGTGGGAGCAGTATGGTTGCACCACCGTTGTTCGGTTCCAAGCGCATTGTCGGCGAAAAAGAAGACGTGATCAAAATTCTGCTCCACGGTCTGCAAGGGCCGGTTGACGACAAAAACTACCCGGACGTTATGCCGTCGATGGGGGCCAATGACGACGAATGGATAGCCTCCGTACTGAGCTACATCCGCTACGAGTTTGGCTACACCGGCAATTTCCCGCCTAGTCCGCCACCCGCAGGGCCACGGCCTACGAACGCAGAAGGAATTCCGCTGGATGTGCTCAAACGACGCAACTTCAAACCCTTCGTTCAACCCGAAGACGTCAAAAAGATTCGGCAGGAAACAAATGGACGAACTAAAGCCTGGACATTAGCCGAGATCGAAAAAGCAGGACAGTAGCGCTGTCAATCTTCTGGGATGTCGGGTTCTCAAACCCGACATCACGAGATCAAAGCAATTTGTGGTGTCAGGTTTGAGAACCTGACACCACTTTAGTTTGGCAATGACTATACCTAAATCACGTATGTACATCCGAATTCTTACCACACTGATTAGTCTTACGTGGGCTTGGCAACTTAGCGCCCAGCCAAATCCCGATCGCCCTGACTTATGCCAGGGCGCTTATTATACCGAAGCGCAGGGAGCGGAGGCTTTACGAACGTTTGCCAGTACCTACCACGACCGAACAAGTTGGGAAGCGCGTTCCCACCAAATTCGCCAGGGACTTCGGGAGGGAATGGACTTGCCAACGAAACCTTTGTTTGCACCCCTTCGTCCGATTCGCCACAGCCTCAGGAAGATGGATGGGTATACGGTCGAAAACGTAGCGTTCGAAAGCTTACCGGGCATTTACGTGACGGGCAATTTGTATCGGCCCCTTAAGGCTACGGGCAAATCGGCGGGTGTTCTGTGCCCACACGGACACACAGCCAACCAAGACGCCCGGTTTTTGGAGCAGGCGCAGCAACGGTGTGCGACGCTGGCCCGGATGGGAGCCGTGGTATTTATCTACGACATGCTCGGCTATGGTGATTCAAAACAGTGTTCGCATAAGATTCCAAAGGCGCTGAAGCTACAAACGCTGAACGGATTACGCGCCCTGGATTTTCTAACCAGTTTACCCGAAGTCGACACAGACCGGATCGGTGTATCTGGTGAATCGGGTGGAGGAACACAAACGTTTTTGCTCACGGCGCTTGATTCGAGGGTAAAGGTTTCTGTACCGGTTGTGATGGTCTCCGCGCATTTTTTCGGCGGTTGCGTCTGCGAGAGTGGTATGCCCATTCACAAGCGTCCTACACACCAGACCAGCAATGTAGAAATTGCCGGGTTGGCCGCCCCGCGCCCTATGCTGCTGGTATCGGACGGAAAAGACTGGACAAAAAATACGCCTACTGTCGAGTTCCCATACATCCGTACTATCTACGAATTCTACGGGGCTACGGACAAACTCGAAAACGTCCACTTACCGGACGAAGGACATGATTATGGCCCTAGCAAGCGCATGGCTGCTTATCGGTTCCTGGCAAAGCACCTGAAACTAGACCTAAACCGAGTGCTGAAAGACGGTCAGATTGACGAAAAGCGGAATACATTACTCGATCCAAACGCTCTGCGGGTGTTTAACGATGCTTTTCCTCAGCCCAATTCTGCTGTTGTCGGTGATGAAGCAGTGATGACCCTGCTAAAATAAACCGATAGTTACGTGGTGTTACTTTACTGTTAATCCTTCGCGCTGCTTGGCATAGGCTTGGCGGGCACATTGTTGCACTATTGTATCTATACTCTACAGAACTTGTGGAAAAATAGAAACAATTGTATCACCTTCAAATAGGTAAGTTGCAGACTATCAGCGGTTGGCATGGAATTGGTACATTGAGGGACAAAACAATAAACTAACTAACCTTAAAACCAGTAGCATTATGGCAACGTTTGGAGAACGCATCGCTAATTTCTTTGGAGGTAATGATTCAGCCACACAAGAAGGTCTTCATGGCCTGTTCGTTACCGAACTAAAAAACATATATTATGCTGAAAAGCAAGCCGTGGACGCGCTAGGCGAACAAGCTGATGCATCTACGACTGACGAAGTACGCAGTGCCTTCCTGCAACACCAGGACGAAACCCGGAATCAGGTGACTCGACTGGAGCAAGTCTTCAACAGCATCGGAGTTGATGTAGAAGAAGGAGCGTGTGCTGCGATTGACGGATTGGCCGACGACGCACAGTTGGTCGTATCAAATACCGAATCCGGTTCGCTGACACGTGACGCTGGTCTGATCATCGCCGGTCAGAAAATCGAGCACCACGAAATCGCTGCGTACGGTTCTGCTGTTACGTTGGCACAGGTGCTTGGCTATACTGAAGCCGCTCGACTGCTTGAACAGACGCTGGACGAAGAGAAAAATACGGACAAAAAACTAACCGCGTTGGCAGAGTCGTTTATCAACAGCCGAGCCGCGTCGGAAAGTGACAATGATTCGTACCGGAACGATAACGATCGTGACGACTACAGCCAGGGTGGCGTGGTTAGTCCAGACGGTACGCGTTACTCAGACAGCTCGTACGGTAGCACGACTTCGACCGGCTCTGGTTATACCAACTCAGGAACAGGATACACCTCCAATGGACCAATCGGTGGTACATCGGGTATCTAACCAGACAAGTAATAAAAAAGGCCCTTCCAACGAAGGGCCTTTTTTATGCCATATAGTAGGCAGAAATAGACTAGTTTGAATAGTCGGTCTCTTCGGGATCGTCTTCCGTACCGTCGTTGTTACCGAGGGTATCACCGTTTCCGTAGTTAGAATAATCGGCTTCCATGTTGGGACTACCCGAAACGGCACCCATACCATCGTTGCCTGTTGCAGCTTCCTCTTCGTCGGTTGGGGTTGTCGGCACCGAATGGGCATCTCCAGATAGATCAGTTGGATCATACTCTTGGTTCAGCATTGTGCTTTGGTCGGGTGCTTGTACAGGGCCGCCTGTATCGGGAGTAAATGTTTGTCCCTGTTCGTTCAGCATAGCATCCTGATTCGTGTTTTCCATATAGTTGAGCGATAAAATGAATTACGCTCAACTACCAACGGAGAACATCGGTGGATAGTTGAGCGTACTGAACCTTAATTAACCTCTTGTAAATACTTCCCAAAGTCGATTGTACAGTTTACCCGCATAGCTTGTAATATCGTGATGAGACGCGTGAATGGTAAACGCTGTGAACGAAGTTGCCGACGATGAAAGCGGCTCGATCCGAACAGTCCGACCAGTAGTCCAACGTCCTGCCAGTCGCCGGACAGAACCGGTTAAGCGTATACCCGCGTCGGTTAAATCGACCTGACAGGTTTCAGGATAATGGGCAGACGCTAACTCCTGCGAGAAGCGCTGTAACTTACTGGCATCAAACCACGATAAGGTGGGAATGTGCAGCAGATTTGTTTTGCGATCTTTACGCAAGAGGAGACGTAAAGAAAGTAATGATTTTCCCGTAGCCGTTTTAGGCACAACCTGTAAGTCGAGTACTTCCAGGGGAGCCGTTTCGAATGCGGTAGCAACTTCAATATTCATGGGGTGTGATGCTGAAAAAAAGTGTAAGGTGTAAACCTGACAAAGGTACAGGATGTTTTGCCTTCTTTACACGTAGATCATCTTCCGGGTGATCCCACCGTCCACTATAAAGTTCTGACCGGTAATAAAATTATTTTCCGGTGCAATCAGGAACAGAATCATGCGGGCAATATCATCGGCCTGACCGACCCGGCCCGCCGGATGCTGGGCGTGGTCTTCGGGACGCAGCTCCTCCGATTTTGCCTTGGCTTTCTTTTTCAACGCCGACACATCAATCCAGCCCGGACTAATGGCATTGACGCGTATATCGGGTCCTAAGCTAACAGCCAGTGCGTGAGTCAGCGATAGAATACCTCCTTTGCTGGCTGTGTAAGGAAACGTGTCGGGTTCCGACTGAAACGCCCGTGTTGAGCCCATATTGATAATGCTGCCTTTTTGTAGGGCCAGGTATGGGGCTACGTGTTTGGCGCAAAGGAAGGCTCCGGTCAGGTTCGTACCGATGACGCGGTTCCATTCATCAAGCGTTAATTTGTCGAGCGACTTTTCAATCATTATAGCCGCATTGTTGATCAACGTGTCGATCTGCCCGAAATGCGAGAAGGTTTGTTCGGCGGCTTTACGCACGTTTACTTCGCTGGACACGTCGCAGGAGACAAATAGAATTTGGGCTGAAGAGGCTTTAAACGCTTCGCGGAGTTCAGCCAGCGCATCGGTATCGGCCTCCCAAATAGCCACGCGGTAGCCATGCGTGAGCAAATACTGTGTGACAACTCGGCCAATTCCCTGACCACCCCCGGTAATAATAGCTGTTTTCATAGAAGTTGGATGAACTCTAGAAACGCTCAAACTACTCGGATTGGTAACACAATCAATCGATGTTGGGTTAAGTAAGCCGTATCCTTATCAAACGGGACACGTATACGTACATGCTTCAAATTGCCTTTTCGCCCGTTTATCGGCTTCGATTACCTGAGGGTCACCGCTTTCCAATGCTTAAGTACGAATTAATCCACGAACAGTTGCTTTATGAGGGCACTTGTACGGATAACAATTTTTTTGCCCCCGCGCCCGTTGACGACCGCTGGGTCTTGGGCGTACACACATCGGACTACGTGGAGGCACTGAAAACAGGAACGCTGGCACCCGCTATGGTGCGTCGGATTGGCTTTCCGCTTACGCCCGAACTAATCGAGCGCGAATGGATCATTACGCAGGGAACGATTGACTGTACGCAGATTGCTTACCGGGATGGCGTTGCTATGAACATTGCCGGTGGAACACACCATGCTTTCCCGGATCGGGGAGAAGGTTTTTGTATGCTCAACGATGTTGGGGTTGCGGCCCATTACCTGCTGGAAACGAATCAGGCCCGAAAAATACTGGTCATCGATCTGGATGTGCACCAGGGCAATGGTACCGCCGTGATGTTTCAGCAGGAGCCACGCGTATTTACGTTCAGCATGCATGGCAAAGATAACTATCCGCTCCGGAAAGAACAGTCTGATCTGGATGTTGAACTGGCGACGGGTACCGCCGACGAATTCTATCTGAATACACTCTACGATAGCTTACCTGCACTGATTCGGCGCGAACAGCCTGATTTTTTGTTCTACGTATCCGGAGTGGATATTCTGGCGTCGGATCGGTTGGGTAAGTTGGGGGTAAGCCGGGAGGGTTGTAAGACACGTGATGTGTTTGTGTTTGAACAGGCCATGCATTTTGGTCTGCCCATTACGGTGTCAATGGGAGGAGGCTATTCACCCCGCCTGACGGATATTGTTGAAGCGCACTGCAATACATTTCGGGTAGCAGCTGACCGATTCTTTTAACAAAAAATGGTCGTCCTGCGTGACCAAGACGACCCGTGTTGTTAGATTGAGTAACCGACCGGTGTGGATAAAAACTAAGCAAAGCTACTCCACATAGATTAGGTAGACAATACCCAAATCCGGGTATATTTCCCGTGTCCTACAAGCCCATTTCTATCGCAAAACGTACCAGATCGGCTACGGTACTAATGCCGAGTTTGGCGTGAATGTTTTTCCGATGGGTATCAACCGTATGCTGGCTCAGGTGGATTTTTTCGGCTATTTGGGGGCTACTCAGTCCCGATTTGATATGACGGATAATCTCTACTTCGCGGGGTGACAACCGGTATTTTTTCAGAAAAATATCATCGGTATGATTGCTGAATTGTTTCTCGTCGGCGAGTTTGGGATCAAAATAAAGGGTACCCGCTGCCACGGACCGAATGGCCGTCACCAGTTCTTCCTTACTCGATGTTTTTAGCATATAGCCAGAAGCGCCTGCTTTGCGGAAGTCGTCAATATACCGACTCTCGCCGTACATGCTTAACACTAGAATGCGTTGCGGTCCAAGAGTCGCTGTGAGTTGACGAGTGAGATCGAGGCCATCAATTTCGGGCATATTGAAATCAATGATCAGCACATCCGGACGACGTTGTAACACCTGGGCAATGGCTTCGCGGCTGTGGTAAATCTGGCCCACGACCGTAATAACAGGGTCGTCAGCCAGCATCAGGTTTAAGCCATCGTTGAACAGACGATGGTCATCAATAATCAAGACGTTAATGGGAGGCTGATCCGGCGGCTGCATCATAAGGAACGTCGAGCATGACAGTGTAACTCTGAGCATTGCTGTCGGTGCTTAACACGGCCTGCAAGTACTCGGCCCGATAAGTTATGTTTTTTTGACCGATTCCTGCTGATTCCTGCTTAGAAAAAGTAGTGTTTAGTCGATTATCGCCCAGTGGAGTTTCAACAAGTATATTCAACTGCTTACTATGATAACCCAATTGTACGATAGCGAGCCCTTCGCCACCGTGTTTCAAGGCATTCTGAATTAACTCGGCAATAATTCGGTAGAGAACCAGTTCACGCTCAGGATTTAGCCGATGAATCTCACCGAAAAGAATAAATTCGAAGGTGGTGTTGGATGAGCGGTTTGCCCGGTCTACCAGGTGCGAGATAATATCGGGTAGCGCATATTTTTCGAACTCGATGGGCATCAGATCGTGGGTGATGAGTCTGAGGTCATTACTGGCTTTATCCAGCATTGCGTAAGCCCTGGCTACTTCGGGTATCTGAGCGGCCACGGCAACCCGGTCTTGGGCCAGGCCCAATAAGCCTTTAATAGCGGACAGTGTATTCCCCACATCGTCATGCAGATCGCGGGCAATACGTCCGCGCTCCGCTTCCTGCGTTGCCAGCGTATTCTGGAGAAGCCGTTGTTGCTGAGTAAATTTTCGGCGGTTGTAGCGGGTTATCGAGTATGTGACAGCCAAGGCGATGAGGAATCCACTGGATAACCAGAACCACCACCGTAACCAAAAGGGAGGCTTGATATTGATCTGCAACCGGGTGATCGGTGTCGGCTGTCCGCGTGCATCGATGGCTCGTACCTGAAAAACGTAGTCGCCGGGCGACAGATCCGCGTATCGTACCTGGTTGGCGTCAACGAGTGGCACCCAATCCTCATCGACTTCCGACAACCGGTATGAAAATTGACTTTTGCCCTGACTCAAGTAATCCAGTGCCGCTAGTCCGATTGAAAAAGTGTTTTGCTTATGGGAAAGGTTTAGGACCTGCGTTTCCCCAACGAATGTATCAGTTTGATACGGCTGATCATTGACCTCAAAGCGCACGATGCGTACGGGTACGCTGGCTTTGTAGCTATCCAGTTGGTCGGGCGTAAATCGATCCAAACCGTGTACGCCACCAAAATAGAACGTACCGTCTGAGCCAATTAGGGCAGCATGGCTGTTGTATTCCCGCCCTTTCGTTGAGACGACCGGACTGGCTATTCCTTCATTCGGAAAAAATTTAGCCAGTCCGTTGTTTGTACTGAGCCAGAATCGCCCTTTACGGTCGGGTAGCAAACAGTACACTACGTCGTCGGGTAAGCCGTCACGCACAGTATAAGTATGAACCGCTTTTCGGGTGATTGGATCAAAGCGAACTAATCCACGGTCGGTACAAAGCCATAAACACCGACGAACGGTGTCCGGGTAAAAGGCCATAATGTTATAACCCGGCAAGGTTATGTACTGCCGCACCAACTGATCGTGCTCATAGCGGTAAACAACCAGATCCTGATCACGACGGGCTGTATACAGCAGATTGGTTGCCGGATCAAAATACAGAGAACCAAAGTAGGTTCCATCAGCATCGACGCGGGCAAGAGGCTTAAGGTTGGGACTGAGCAGAAACAAGCCGCCATAAGTTGCCATCACAAACCGGCCATCGGGCAGTTCGCAAAGTCCCCGCGCGAATTGACAGTCAGAGTCGTTGCAGAGGGGATTAGGAATATCAACGAACCGGTCCTTTTTGGGACCATACTGAAGCAGACCCTGTAAATTAGCAACCAACAACCGTCCATCGCGCGTGCGTAGGATGTGCCGAACATTGCCCTCGGTGGTGACGCCCTGCTTTGCGGTGTAAGCCTTCATGGAACCCGTAGTAGAGTTGTAATAACGGATACCGCCGTCGATAGTGCCGATCCAGATAGTACCACGCTGATCTTCGCTCATACCTCGGATCGGGTGATTATTCAGATCGGTGGTATCCGTCGGATCATCAGCGATCGTTTCGACCATGTACGCATTGGGATATATGACGTCAATACCAAACGGATCACTGTTAGTCCAGACCAACCCCAGGTTATCGACGTACACTTCCGCTACTTGATTGGTTAGCAGCGCACCTACCTTCGGTCCACCAGGAGTTATTTCTCGTAGCAAGCGCATCGAGTCGGGGTTGTAGAGCCATACTCCCGATCCGGAAGCGCCTAACCACCAGCGACCCTGCGCGTCTTCGTCCATGCTGACAAAGCGATACAGTGAAGTACCTGACCGCAAAGGATGATGGCGAATTAGTCGGGTAAGGGTGGCATCAAACTCAAAAATTCCCTGTGCGCCAGCCAGGCAGTAGTTGCCGTAGTGAGGCCCTCGGACGTGACAACGGTGAATCGAGTGAAATAAAATTCCTTTCGTGGAAGGAGATGCGCGTTTGTTCTGGATAGGCTGATCGGTGGGGCTGCCCGTCAGGAATGTTTTGAGTTCGTGAGTCTGGTAGTTGTAGCGGGCAAATCCGGTGGGCAAGAGGTAGATCAGCGTTTTTTGAGTGGGTTGTAGATCGATCCATTCAGTGCTGATGCTAAACTTGGGTTTCACAGACGGATGAATACTCGTTTTACGCCCGGTACGGTAATTCAACTTCATAATCCCTTCCTGATTACTGGCGTACCAAACGGTCGAATCATCGGCAAAGAATGGTTCCTGGAGAGCGGACAGTCGTCGTCCCTGCCGATCCGTAGCGTAGATTCGTCGGAAAGTATTCGTTCGCCGGATGTATTGATTCAGGCATTCTTCAGTGCCTATCCATAAGTCGCCGGAAGGTGCTTCGACAATGCCCCGAACCTCACCCTTGCCAATCGTCGTCGAATCCTGATCGTTAAAACGGTAAGCGGTAAATTGAGTACCGTCAAAACGATTAAGCCCGTTCTGCGTACTGATCCACATAAAGCCACGTGAATCTTTTATGATGTAGTAACAAGACCCCTGAGAAAGTCCGTCGGCAGTAGTAAGATGACGGACATAGAAAGGACGTTGCGCCCGTGCCAACTGAGTTGAGACAAGTAAGCAGAAGAACAGCCAGCGCATACCAGAAAGAGAAAGTAAGTTTAAATCTACGCGACAATCTCCACTTGTAAACTATCAGGGTATCAGTATTTCGCAGGAAGAAGCCACTTCTAGATCTGTAAAAGCGGCAACAACCCGATTTTCTTGTTGAGCGTTTCGGTTTTGGCTGATTATGTATTCAAACTAGATTCAGTCGTATCTTGCCACACGAAGCAATCGAACCGTACAGCACATCGGGTTGGTCGTTGACAATATCTAACGCAAAACGAGTTCGTTCACAAACCGTTCTGCATGACTCTATGAAGCAAAATATCGTTAAAACGCGGCTTAAAAACAACCAGCCAGTGCTGGGTATTCTTTCGAACAGTACCGACCCAACGGTTGCCGAACTCTGTGGTTTTTCGGGGCTGGATTTTTACATGATCGACGGTGAGCACAGCCCAGTCACAACGGCGCAGGTGCAGGACATTGTACGAGCTTGTGAGGTGAGTGGTATTACGCCCCTGGCCCGTGTTCGCAGCAACGATTCCAAACTTATTTTACAGTATCTGGATGCCGGTGTCATGGGAATCATGATGCCGGGTGTTAACTCGGTAGCGCAGGCCGAGGCTCTGGTGCAAGCCGTAAAATACCCGCCGATGGGTAGCAGGGGCTTTGGACCTGCGCGGGCTTCGGATTATTTGCTGGGTACGATGAACCAGGGTGAATACGTCGAATTTTCCAATGAGCAAACGTTGGTGCTGCCGCAGATTGAAGATCGGGAAGCGATTGATAACCTCGACGATCTGCTGACGGTCGAAGGAATAGATGGTTTTGTAATCGGACCGCGCGATCTGGCTATGTCGATGGGCTATTATGATGGTCCCGGTCATGACGAGGTTAAGCGGACGATTGCGGGCGTTGTCGAAAAGATTCGTAAAGCCGGATTAATCGCTGGGACCACATCCGCAACGGGTGATCAGGCCCGGGCGCTGATTGATCGTGGGGTACTGTTTTGCCTGAATTCGTTTGCGGGGCTGCTCAAGTCAGCAACGACCGATTTCATGAAAGGTCGTGAGTAACAATCGAGGATTTAATCGTCATTCTTGGCAGAAACACTGCCGAAATAGGCACAACTCGATTAAACGCAGGGAACCAGTTCACAAGTACTCATCCGTCATTTGATAAAGTCAGAACTAGGACATATAAATGATTAAATAGAAAGCAATTTGTAGGGATTCGGTAAAATAAGGTAGTCTTAAACCTTTCAGATAACTGGCAGTTAATAACCAGCACGAGACAAAACTGAATTGCCTGATGAACAAAACCGACGAAAAGGATCAAGCTGTACACCTGCCGCCGGTCTATAATAATGCACAGAAGCACGCCGTGTTTCCTAATGTTTCGCAGGATGAAAAGGCTCGCTTTAATTTTCTGACCGCCTTACAACAGCACCTTGCTTCGACGGTTGAGTTAGGGAATAAAGCAGCTTTCGACAAACGGGTGAAACCCCAGTCGCTGGCGCGTACCGGTCGGGATTTTAAAACGCCGGAGGAGGTAGGGGAGGCCATGAGCCAGGACCTGTATTACCAGATGTGGTGCGCTTTACAGCGGTCCGCTCAGGAGATGATTCAGCAGGCAGGTCGTTCGGTGGTGTTGCGCCAGATTGAGAACTTGGTCGAAAAAGTTAAACAATACAACGCGCAGCGTCCCGAAACCCTCAGCCTTGATCCCTCATTGGCGATTCCTCACTATTTAACCCGCGTCGATCACCAGTGCATGCCCGGCGGTTACCATACCGAATACATCGCCGATGATGTGACGAATGCCGCTGTAGAGGAGATTACGGGATCACTGGAAATTGGTAAGGGAAGCGGTCTGTTATCCGATGGAAAGGGATATGCCGTCGTTGACTGGTTAAAAAAGAACTACCCTGATTTCAAGCCCAAACGAATTCTTGACATTGGTTGTGGTATAGGTAATAATACGTTGCCGTTGGCTGTTGGTTATCCTGAGGCTGAGGTCGTAGGCATTGATGCAAGCGCAGTAGCATTACGGTATGCTCATGCACGCGCAACGGCCCTAAAAACACCAAATGTTCGGTTTGTTCAGGCCAATGCTGAAACATTACCCGTTGATAACGGTTCATTCGATTGGGTCCAGTCAACCATGTTTCTTCACACAACGTCGGCTAGTGCTATAAACGCTGTCGTTCGCGAAACGTATCGGGTGTTGACTAGCGGTGGGCTAATGTTACATCTCTGTCCAGCACCCTACCCACCCGGAACATCGTTATTCGAACAGTTTATGGGCAACTGGGAAACCTTCAATAACAACGAACCTTTTCTAGGAGTTGTGCATAAAATGGATCAAGTAGAGTGGATGAAATCGGCTGGTTTTCTAGAACGGAATTTACTCCAGTTTGGGCTATCAGTTGCCAGTAATAATGACAACAAAAGTCAGTCGTTAGTTGATCATTCATATGGACATGGGGTCCTGACTACGCAAAATGCATTTGGTGCCTGGAAAGAATAAATTCTAGGGATTATATAAATTGATCGTGATTTATATAGTAGCCTACACTACAATCATAACCTGTAATTATGATTAATGACATTCTGCTTTCGAACAATAAAGCAAAAGGCCAGCGGCCCTATTTTTTTGGTGATAAATCGGTTGAGCGGGTTTTAAATATTACAATGGCGGTTGCTGGTGAATTAGCCGTTACGCGCGAACGTTTAGACACCCTGGAACAATTGTTAATTACAAAAGAAATAATTACTAAAGATGAAATTGAATCATTTCAGCCAACGCCTGAGCACGCAAAAATGCGGCAACGCTGGCATACGGAGTACGTAGCCCGTATCCTTCGTATCGTGCAACAGGAACTGGAAGCTATCCAACAACCGGCCGAAAACGATCGAAATATGGAAGAAATCCTAGAAGAATTGGGAAGAAGCTAGGAAATTAAAAGTTATACGAAACCTTTTGTTGGGTAATTAGCAGTTAATACCTATACTTGACGGTCAATATAATTTGACTGTACGTAGCGAAGAACCGCTTTATTTCGACGGGTAAACATGGTTAGGTAGACTAAGAAAGTAGCGTAACCAACTGTAGCTTTTACTGAAACCTTTCCAGACTTTTTTTATTTTTTCCAACGAAAAACTTGCAAAAGGAATCCTGTAGCAAGAAGTTGACTAAAAGACTTTTGGACGATCAGTGCTTAGCAATGAGCTTCGTCTTTTTTGGAAAAAAATAGGCTCGTTTACTAGAATTGACCGTCTTTGTAATAAAGTTATCCTAGTTTTGCGTGGCAAAAGAAGCGGTAAACCGTATGAGGGCCATTGACCGAAACTAACAAGAAAAGTACTTGATGAACAAAAAGTAAAATGAGTTAGTCAAGTAATTTGACCGTTCCATAAGTTTCTTTAGTGGCTTTTGGTAGAATTAAAGTTTAGTTTGAAACATTGCGTCAAAATTAATTACGTACCTATGCGAACATTTATCCAACGACACCCCCTGCGGATGCTGGCTGGACTCGTGTTGCTGAGTTTTGCTGCCCCTTACGGCACACAGGCCCAACAGGCCGACACTGTTCGGACTACTTCTCCGACAACGACAAATCAATCTTATCCACGCGAGAATATCTATCGCTTAGGGAAAGGAGTTTATACCGATACATTACGTCGAGATGAATTCAAAGCCCAAGCTAGCGATGTTGCCGAGTTGGACGATTGTGACACAACTTTCCAGACGTTCGTGTTGGTACGCAGACTCTCACCCTGGCGTATCGGTTTGTTTGCTGGTCCCAACTTCGCTTATTGCGGTACTTGGGAGAACACGTTCGGACCAACCAAGCGGGATAATACATTGTACAACGGTGCTGGTTTCAACATCACGGCCAATGTAGACTATTTCTTCACGCCTGCTACCCGTCGGCTGCGTTTTGGCGTAGGAACGGCGTTTGGTTACCAGAATTACATCACTCGCAGTATCTACCGCGATTATTTGTATGGTCTGGCTGCGGCCCGCACACCAAGCGTCGGTCGTGATCAAGTAACAATCAACCAACGGGCTTCTGAAGATATGTTCCTAACGGTTGGGCCGGTGCTGACGTTTACCATCGCCCGGAGCCGCAAGAACCCAGATGCAACGACGTTTATTGAAGCAGGTGCACGCGGAGGTTTGTTCCGTACGGAAGCCGCTACGATTGCCGCCTTCATCCCGTCGCAGGGTGGTGTGATCCAAAGCGGACCGCTTGTAACGGGTGGTAGCCTGATTCGCTCGGTAAATCCAAGCTCTAACCTATACCACTTAGGTGCTATCGGTAACCTGGCGATCTTCTTCCCGATTGGTCGTAACAACTGGAACATCGGTATTCAGGGACAAGGGTTCATCACCAAGCTTAACTACCTGATCGTTAATGGTCAGCAAGATCTGCTGTATGAATTCAAACGGACTCACGGTGGATTCAGCGCTGGCTTGGCCGTTCGTAAAGGATTTGTTCAGAAGAAGCTTATCCCAAAAACACCAACGGTTTGCCCAACTTGCGACTCTATCCCAGAGCTTCGTGTGCAGTTCAATGGCAACTCGCTTAAAGGTGTATCGCTTGCTTACGTTGACAGCACAAACGCGCAACAACAGCCACCCGTTAATACGTCAGCAACGGCTCCCGTTATTAGCTGGCGCAGCACAACCCCGAATCCGAAAAACGAAACCTTCACCGCTCGTCTGTACTACCGTCCGGATTCTGTAGTGGCTGGTGCATCGGATCAGGTAATTGCTCAACTGGAGAACACGACAGATACAACATTGACGTTCCCAACGACCTACTTCTCGAACGGTCAGGTGAACCCAGGTTTCTACTATGTAACGGTTCACAACCGTCAAACAGCTAAGTGTGGTACCTGTATGAGTGAGGTTGCAACAACAAGCTTCTCGGTGGTTCGTCCGAAGAGAGACGTAGTCGAGTGCGAATACCGTCACCGTCTGGAACGTCTGGAAGTATACTACCGGACTCCATACACTCGTGAAGTTGCTAACGTTTGTTACTGTAACGGTACGATCACTTCGGTTGGTGACACAGTTACTCGCCTACGCTACCGTGGTCTGAACCGTCGTCTGGCAACCAGCGCTATCGAATTTGATACAAACACGGTTATCCTGAACCTGCGTGATCTGCCAGGTGATCTAGCTCAACAGCTACAAGCTGAGAAAGCTAAAATCGAAAGCGGTAACGCGATTCGTTACAAAGGCCGTCGGGTACGCCCACAAGTTCAGTACTTCCGCGCAGTGTTCACGGTTACGAAGCTTCCATGCAACGGTCAGCCTGAACAACCAGTGGGTAGCTTCAACACGACGATTAGCGACAACAGCTACTCGATCACTGACCTGAAGCCGCTGACAGATGCTCAGAAAGCGAAACTGTTGACACCACCTGCTCCAGCTAAAAAGAAAGCGACTCGTCGCCGGGCTGGTAACAGCGGTCGTCGTTCAGACGTAATGTTCGGAGTAGAATAATCTGATCTGAACAACACAATACAAAAAAGCCGGGAGCCAACGCTTCCGGCTTTTTTGTGTATAAAAATGATTCTTCAGTAAAGGACAACGTTACTAAAAATGGCTACCTAGTGATCAGAATAGGCTGCGACTGCTTACGGCTTCATTCTATACGCTGAGGCCGTAAGCAGTCGCAGCCTATCGCTGTTGAAACAAGAGTAGTAGGAAATCAATTAAAGAATGCCTCTTATGATATCAAGCAAATTGACACCTAATCAAGACCATTGATCGGCATTCTTCTAAGTTCTCTTGTTAGTAGCTTAGTTTTTAACCACCGTAAACGAGGCAATTCCTTCGTATGATTTTACCCGCTCCATACGGGGGCCTTTAGGCTTTGCAAAAACGTAGAGTGTTGAGTTACCTCGTTGCGCGACCGGAACAGTAAGTTCATACTTGTTGCCTGATCTGCGTACAAAAACCGGCACATGCGAAGCGGTTGAACCTCCCTGACGACCAATCGAGCACATGAACTCAACGTCTTTATCGTTTTGCAACGACAGCGTTAAGCCGTCACTAGCTCGCATCAAACCCGACTTGGGAAAGTCAGAATCGAAACCTAAGCGGAAGTAAGCGTCGTAAATTTTAGGGAACAGATCGAATTGCTTTTTGCTAACAAGTGGATCGAGAAGTTGCCAGCGTGTATCTGTTGGGAAATGGTTGGCCGCAAAAGCAACGGGTTCAGTCAGAAAAAAGAAATCATTGGGCTGTACTTTCCCGTCAGGACCGGGCTTTGCAGTTGTTTGCGCCCAGGCAAGGTCTAGCAGGTACCAGTCGCCATCAAGCTGAACGGCATTCCATTCGTGATCTACGCGTTGAGTAGGCTGACCGGCTTCGCTGTCATTCGTTCGTGAGTAGCCTTTGATGTTAGCGACCTGAATCCCTGTTTGATTTAACAGATGCTTGAACAGCAAAGCAAAGCCAGTACATACTGCTTTCCGACTCCGCAATACGCGGTTTGCATAATCAACCTCGGAAGAGTAGCGCTGACCACTGAATGCCGATTCGTCATACCGGATATGTGAAGTAATCCAGGCATATACCGAACGGGCTTTTGCCAGATCCGTTCGAGCGGGTGACGTGAGGTACTCGCTAAGCGTCGTTAAGTTTTTAGCTGCCGACTCAGGTGCACTACGAGCATAGTTGTCAATCGTGCTGTAGTCGATTTCTACAAACTTCGAAGGGCGTGGAATATCCGGCCCGGTCTGAGTTGGAAAAGTAAGCGCTGTGCTGAAAGATAAAAGAAAAAAAAGTAATATAGGGCTTCCTGTGTAGTTTCGCATTCCTCGGTTCTGTCTCACAATCTGATAACACAAATGCGAAGATTTTTATTGCTACTTGTCCTGTATTGCTTTATGACACCTTCTGATGCACAACCACAACCCAGTCACGCAAGCGCGGTAGCCGTTGATGCAACCATGCATACGTACTCTGTTCGGCTACGGCCGGGACAGGATTTAAAGAAAGAGTTGGACGCGCTCGTGCAAAATCAGCGAATCGGTGCAGGAGCCATTCTGACCTGCGTTGGTAGCCTAACCCATGTGAAGCTTCGTTTAGCGAATCAGGAAAGCTTTACCGAGTGGCAGGGGCACTTTGAGATAGTGTCGCTTGTCGGAACGTTATCCGCCAATGGGAGTCATGTTCATTTGTCGGTGTCAGACTCAACGGGCCGTACGCTCGGAGGGCATTTGGTGGAAGGCTGTAAGATTTATACGACTGCTGAGTTGGTAATTGGAGTTATGCCTGATCTGGATTACGTTCGGGAGCCTGATCCAACCTTTGGCTACCGTGAGTTAGTCGTTCGAAAGCGTAAACGAAAATAAGGCTGTCTATAAAAAACAAAAGCCACCCGGTAGGATGGCTTTTGGTGTATAGTAGAAATAACTTAGTTGCGCTTACTCATTTCGTCACGAATCTTGGCGGCACGCTCGTATTCTTCGTTGCCAAGCGCTTCTTCAAGCATGCGCTGTAGCTCTTCAGAAGAAGCATTTTTCAACTGATCGCCAAACGACCGGGCGGTCGAACGACTGGATGAGCGAACCAACTCTTCCTGCTCTTCTTCTTCGTCATTCGAGCTGGCCGTGATACCTGCTTCCGACAGGATCGATTCATTGGTGTAAATCGGTACATCAAAGCGAATACCTATAGCAATAGCGTCGGATGGACGAGCGTCAATAACGGATTCCCGAACACCGTCAAAGCAAACGATCTTAGCAAAGAATATACCTTCGCGCAAATCAGAAATGACGATTTCTCGTACCGTAAACTTGAATTGTTCGGCAAATTGCTTGAACAAGTCGTGCGTCATTGGCCGATTCGGTACAATCTTTTCGATCTCGATGGCAATTGCTTGAGCCTCAAACATGCCGATAATAATTGGTAGCCGACGGTTACCGTATTCTTCTCCCAATACCAGTGCAAACGAACCCGATTGCGACTGACTGGGCGATAGTCCTAATATTTCCAGTTTAATCTTGTCCACGGCGCGAATTTAGCAATTTTTAGTCGTCAGTCGTTAGTCAACAGGCGTCAGTAATCGTAAGTTTTTAATAAAAAAACGGCTTCCAACGACTATTTTCCAACGACTCCGGACTATAAAGCCTTCACCGCTTTTGTCAGACGTGGCAATACGTCGAAAACGTCGCCGACGATGCCATAATCAGCTGATTTAAAAAACGGTGCATCAGGGTCTTTGTTAATAACAACAATTACCTTCGAGGAGTTTACTCCTGCCAGATGTTGTATAGCACCGGAAATCCCACAGGCGATGTAAAGATTTGGACTAATCTTTAAGCCTGTCTGACCGACGTGTTCAGAATGGGGACGCCAATCCAAATCGGACACGGGTTTTGAGCAAGCAGTTGCCGCATGAAGTGTGTTGGCTAACTCCTCGACAATACCCCAGTTTTCCGGGCCTTTTAAACCTCTGCCCGCCGATACAACTAGATCCGCTTCGGGTAAAAGCACGTCGCCAGATGCTTTCTCAGTACTTTTCACCGAAATTACAAAATCGGCATCGCTTAGTGAAGGATTAAAAGCCTCAACAGGAGCCGTTGCCTCAGATTCTACAGGAGAAACCGTATTTTTCTTGATTGCCAGGATTTTAACGTCGGCTTTCAGGTCGTTGTACGCGAACGCTTTGCCCGTATAGATACTGCTTTTAACCCGAAATCCATTCGAAAGATCGGGTAGCTCGATTACGTTAGCGGCCAAGCCTGCTTTTAATTTACCCGCTAGTCGTGCCGTCATCGCATCAGCTAATGAGGATTTGGCCAGCACGATTACTTTTGAACCCTCCTGTTGAGCTGCCGCAGCGACGGCTGTAGCATAGGCCATTCCGTTGGGTTCGTTCAGTTTTGCATCTGCCGCATGCAGCACTTTGCCCGCACCAAAGCGGCCCGCTGACGCCAGTTCGCTGTCGTCAGCCTGACCAATGACAATAGCCGTTGCTTGCGTTCCTAGCTTTTCGGCAACTTGAGCACCGTAGAAAATAGCTTCCTGAGACGACTTTCTGATTTTGCCTTCGTCTAATTCGGCGAATATGAGAACAGACATAAATCTTGATTTTTTAGTGTAAGGGTTTCGCTTTATCGACATTTTCAGTAAACCACTGGATATCGATAAGTCGAATACTAAATTACTTTTGCTTCGTTGTGGAGCAGCTGAATTAGCGTTTCGGCTTCCTCGGCCTTGATCATCTTTACAGCGCCACGGGGAGCTGGTAATTCGTAACTGGCAACGGTCGTTAGTTTGTCCGTACCCGTTGGTTCAACGAGTTTAAGGGGCTTTGTCCGGGCGGTCATAATACCACGCATATTCGGAATTTTCCATTCGGCGATGGGTTCCTGACAGCCTAATATCAACGGTAATTTAGCTTCCAGTTGCTCTTTCCCCCCTTCAATTTCGCGAGTGATTTTTGCTGTATCACCGTCTATGTCGAGCTGCATTACGGGTGATATGGAGGGGAGGCCAAGCATTTCGCCAACAATACCGTGAACCTGACCACCGTTGTAGTCGATAGACTCACGACCCATCAGGATCAAATCGTAGCTGTTTTCTTTGGCGATGGCCGCAATCTGCTCAGCAACGAAATAAGCGTCGGTTGGTTCGGCGTTTACCCGAATGGCATCGTCAGCTCCGATCGCCAGACACTTACGAATGACAGGCTCGGCATCGGCTTCGCCTACATTGAGTACTGTTACGGAGGCTCCTGTTTTCTCTTTTAATTCGACCGCCCTAGCCAGTGCATAGTCATCGTAGGGGCCAGTAATAAATGTCACCCCTGCCTTGTTCAGCTTCGTATTGTTATCCGTAAAGGCAATCTTGGTAGTGGTGTCGGGCACACTCGTCACGCACACTAAAATTTTCATGCTTATTGGGGTTTTGTTTGCGTAATCCGGTAAATCAAGGCATTTAACCTAATTGCGTACGTCAAGCACACCACATTGATAGAAGTCAAATCCTTAACTTGGCGGCTAAATTACAAACTGTCTTAAATAAAAGTATGCAAGCATACTATTTTTTATCAGCAAATGAATAACGAACGTATCCAACAATTAATTCGATTTGTACAGGAAGAACCCAACGAGCCGTTCAATGTTTACGCGTTGGCTATGGAGTTTTTGGCTAGTCAGCCTGAGCAGGCTAGTATTTATTTTAATCAGTTACTAACTGAACACCCGGATTATTTGCCAACGTATTATCACGCAGCAGCGCTGTACGCTAATCTCAATGAGCGTAGTAAGGCCGCCGATTTGTACGAAAAAGGCATAGAGCTGGCGCGCGTGCAGAAAAATCAGAAGACGCTTCTAGAGTTGCAACGAGCTAAGCAGGCGTTCGAGGATGATGAGGATGAATGGTAGTCTCCTGCCAGCGAATCGATAGCTGGACGGTAGCCTTTGCGCAAGACGTTACCGGCGTTGTTTCTTCTGCTGAACATACTCCTGCTTAAACAGCACAGGTACAACTGCTTGTTCAGGAACGGTATAGGTCATGGCCAGATAAGTAGCGTTGGCCAGCTTAGGTACGTAGACAAAACCGCGTACGGATTCACCGGGAGCTAGCGTATTTGCGCGCAGTGCCAATTCACGCCAACGATACTCTTCATAATCGTAGCGTTGCATCCGATCGGCGAAAGTGCTGTGATCAATAGCGCGCTTAACGGCAATACCCTGGTAAGCCAGGTAATGCGCAGCTTGTTTGTTCGCGTATTCATGGTATGAACGGCTGTTGCTCGATGAGGATACGTCGGAAGCGATAGCTGCTACCATCAAAACGGTGTTGAAAATTTTCGCCCGTTTCAAGCGCTTCTCTTCCTGTTTTCGTTTCAGCTTGACACGTCCGGCTTCGTAGTTTGGATCGGCAGCGGATCGTTGTAAAACAAGCGCCGTGTTGGTAGGCTCGGATAGGGTATCTTGGCTGGCACCGAGGGCGACAAAATGAAAATCGGCTGGATTAACCTCAATGGAATGATCAGTTCGATTTTTCACCTCGATGTCCAACGTAATAAACTCCATATCCTCCCGCTCAAACGAAGCGACAACACCGATGCCATTTTGCTCGGCTTTAGTGACCGGACGACCATCAATCGTGATCACATCACCCGTGACGGGTTCGAGTCGGTAGGAGGAAGTAACGGAAGGTGCACAACCAATCAGCGTACCGGCCAGCATACCAACAGCGAGGATCGCTTTTAGAGAGGAAAAAGATTTCATACGCACAACTATTAGCTGTCAAACCATCGCGTTAACCGACGTAAAGGTAGATATTTCAATGATTCTAATCAGCTGATATACGGTTAGTTTCGTAGACGGTATTTTATTTTCTGCCGTTCTTCTTTACTTTTCGAAAGGAGGTGTATCTAAGTTCGCCACATCCCAACCATTTTCGGGTACAGAGATTTTAACACGCATCAAATCAAGCCGTTGACTTAACAACATTATTGGCTACGCTGGTGCAGAAAAACGAAGAGCTAACCCTGCACCTGATCGATCAGCAGAAGCGTATTGAGCGGTTAGAAAGACAGAATCGGCAATTACTGAAAAAGAAGAAATAGAGCGCAGTTTACACCCAAAAACGGCAAGGCGACTGAATTTCTCCAACAGGGAAATTCAGTCGCCTTGCCGTTTTTGGGTATCTGTATAGCATGAGAAAACAACTACTAACCGGCCTGAATAGCTAGCCAGATATTCCAGATGCCTAGTACGGCAGTAACCAGAACAACCAGCCCCATGGCCAAATTCTGCGCCGGCGAATTGCGGTGATCGCCTAATAACGACCGATTGTTAACGGCGGCAAACAAAAAGATCGTTACGAAAGGAAGTAGAATGCCGTTGATAGCCTGCACCGCGACGATTACCGGGATCGGTGTCACGTTAAGCAAACCAAAGGTTAATCCAGTTGCCATGACAGCAATCCAGATGCCTCGGTAAGCAACCGAATTTTTACGGATTCCCAGTAGACTATGCGCCGTTACCGAAGCCGCCAGAGGAGCCGTCAGTGATGACGCAAATCCAGCGGCAAATAAACCAAAAGCAAATAAAAAGCCCGCCCAGGAGCCAAGACGGTCGGTCAATACCTGCGCCATGTGCAGATAGGAAAAATCGTTTGGGATAAGCAGCCCCGCCAGTAGCAATACGACCGAAATAATACCACCTAATACCACCGCAACCCAAATGCCGAGCCGCATCTCACTCAATGATTGACCCGGTACAATACTGGAGCCGAAGAACAGGTTATAAGGAACAATGGTTGTGCCGATTAAGCCGTTGATCAGCAATAATGAGCCATCCGGAAGAGCGGGAGTTATTAACGCTTTAGTCAGTTCGATAGGGGTAACCGGCGTACCGAAGGCAACATATACGAAAGCGCCCCCCATGGCAAAGACAATCAAACCCAAAAAATTGGCCAGGCTCTGCGTTGATCCGATCCAAAGGAGAACGATACAGACTAGCCCAACCACGACTGTCAGTGTCGGAACCGGAAAGCCCGTAAGCAAGGCTAGCCCCGATACCGCGCCCAGGATATTACCTGCCTGATAAGCCGCACAGCCCAAAAAAATTGCCAGAAACAAAGCCCACGCGATCCGGCGACCTTTTGCGCCCGCGTAGGTTTGTGTAATGACCTGCCCCAGATCGCTACCGGTGGCAATCGTGATACGGGCGGCTGCTTCCTGCAACCAGACGGTACCTAGCGTAGCAAAGGTTAAAACCCAGAGTAGCTGAAGCCCGTATTTGGATCCGGCAATAGCACAGGCAGTGACGGAGCCAGGACCAATAAAAGCAGCTGAAATAACGGACCAGAACAAGACGCTGCCAAGACCGGCACGCAGGGAAAGGGATTTGGGCACGAGGGTATAAAAAAGTGATGACTGCGCAAAATGCCAATTTTTTCGGCACTTTACACAGTCATCACCTGACAAAATTTGGTCGTGTCGAACTACGACAAGTATTTGCGTAGCATCCAGGCCATAGCTTCGTGGGCCTCCATCAGACCGGTCAGGAAGTCAGCAGTACCCGCGTCATTCAATTCTTCGTCGCATTTGTCTACGTCTTCACGGAGTTCGCGAACGATTTGCTCGTGGTCAGCTAGCAGATTTTTGAACATATCAGGTGTTCCGTTTGGCGTACCTGTATCTTCTTTCAGGCTGGTGTTGTGGATAAATTCAGCCATCGTTGCCAACGGCTTGCCACCTAACTGACGGATACGTTCAGCTACCTCGTCGATTTCGGCTTCAATCGCTTTGTACTGCTTCTCGAAAAACTTATGGTACTCCATGAAGTTCGGGCCAGCAACATTCCAATGATATTTGCGGGTTTTGATGTACAGGACGTGTAGATCAGACAGGAAGTCGTTCAGTAATATATTGTCCTGTTTGAGGACATCTTCTTCTAAACCGATATTGGGCTGCATAATAACGTGAGTTGGTTGTGTTGTTAAGTTCGTTGCAGAATGCGTGATGCAAACTACTTAGCAGAATAACTGACAAGTAAACGGTTTGTTTTGTTATTCGAGTAAACCAGCAAACACCGCTTTGGCATGGATCAAATCCTGCTTGTGAGCATTGAGTGCTTGCATCGTATTAGGGGATTCATTCTCTAAACACTGTTCCAGAACTAAATTGGGCCGAACGTTCAGCGTTTCCAAATCAGCAGCCAACCGTTGGTAATCAATGTCGCCACTACCGAACGTTTCCTGCCAGACTCCGTTCTTCGACTGCCGGATGTGTAGCTCAACAATGCGTTTCCCGTATAGCTTTACTACATCGAACAACGCTACTTGTGAGTTACCTGAGCCCCGATACACCCAATGCGCGTCCAGGCATAACGATACGTTTTTGGGATCTGATGCTAACAGCATATGGTGAAATTCGCGGGCTCCCTGGCGATGTTCGGGCGCGTGTGTATGATAAGCCAGTGTGATGCCACGCTTACGGAGTTCGGCTCCGAGTCGGTCAAGGTTTTTGGCTTGTTCGGTGAGCTGAGCATCAGTTTTGTCGTCGTTACTTCCCCATTGGATTGGGCTGGGATTCGTCACGAAAATGGTTGTGCCAGCCGATTTTGCGGCATCCGCGATAGCCAGTACGGAATCAATCGATTGCTGCGCTTCGTCCGCTTTGTGAAGGGTACTATTTACGTACAGCGAATGCATCGACAGCTTGTACTTCCGAAGCAAAGGTATCAGCCGGGTTACTTCCTCGGCTGCGTTGATGCTTGGCTCATAGGCGGTTATGCCTGATTGAGCCAACTCAGCCAGCGATGCATCGGGGTTGGCCATCCAGGTTTTTCCCTGACGTTCGTAGAAGGTCAGCCAGCTATACGAGTTGCAGGCAATAGGAAACGATTTTACCATCGGATGGGCCTGGGTTAGCGGGTGGCCAACTAGGGTTGCGGCTCCGGAACCAGCGAGTAAAGAGCCAAGAAAACGACGACGGGACAAGGGCATATTTTGAGTCAGACTTGCGATTCTATAAGTAGCCCCAGGTCTTTTTTCTACCGTTTAAAAAATAATCTATTTTGGTAGGCCTATGGTCGCGTTCTATCGTATTTCTTGCGCGAAGAATGATCAATTGGTTAGGTACCTGTTGTTGAAAAGGGTATCTGACAGAAAATTTGTTTTAGATATACATGCGAAAACGTTTACTCTTCATTTTTACCCTTCTTTCTTTCTACCAAGTCTACGCTCAATCATTCATTCCGGCTTCAATAGTATTGCTTAACGGTGATAGCCTATCGGGTTGCATACGACCTGACTATTCAAATGATGACTTTTATTTCAGACGTGATTGTATGGCTAAGGCTATACGGTATTCTGCTGCTACTGTAAAACAGTTACGAGTGGGCAGCCTGATCTATGACCGCAATGAGGTTGACGATAAAATGATTTTCATTCAAAAGGTCGTTGGAGGTAGTGCTACGCTGTATACGTTGGAACATAAGCCATTGGGAAAGACGCGCTATTTTCTGAAAACAGGGAATGCGTTTGAAGAACTGGTGTACACGAAGGAGGAAGTCGTAAATAACGGCCAACGGTACCAGCAAACGGATCCTAAGTTTCTGAAAACGTTCGCCAGACTTCTTTCCGACTGTAACGAATTTACCAATTCAAAATGGGAAGCAGCCTTTACGACTAAAACATTAGCCAAGATGGTAGACGCCTACAATAGGTGTAAACAGCAAGATGGATCAGGAATACAATCGGTTGTCTACCCGGTGTCGGCCAAGATACCGGCTAAGTTCTTTATTCGTTTGGGCATTAACTCAGCCTTGGTACCATCACCCGTTGTTCGCGAAACAAAAGAGCTTTATACCAGGCATATAGTTGGAGACAGTAGAGTCTTTGGTACACCTACGTACGCATTTGAGGACCAAGGTAGTCGTACATCGACAAACTTAGGATGGACAGCTACTGCTGGCTTAGAGCAGAAGATACTGGGGGGTAGATATGCCTGGGGAGGTCAATTGTCATATAGTTCGTCGTACTACAAGCGTCAATTACTAACAGGTGGCACAACGGACGCTTATACCGATCAATACAACTACATGACCCCACAAAATTATGAATTGAGCATACCTAGTCAACAGCCAGTACGCTTTGATGGAATTGTGAAGGAGCAGACATCCATAGCTGAACTCAGTATTTTCGCCAGGAAATATCTATTTACCAACCAATCAATTTGGTACCTTGGGATAGGTTTGGGGTATGGACTGGTCCAGTCAGACTATACCTCATCGATAAAACTATCTACCACCGATAAGACAGCTCCCGTTTATCTGGGAGAGATCGTTCGCTATGCTCAACCGCATACAATTCGACGTGGGCAGCTTGGAGGATTTGGCGAAGTCGGCTGGCAAAAAAGCCCGAAATTTGGCGTTGTAGCCCAATTCAACTGGCTGTACACCGGCTTGTTAAATCTCCAGGTAAATCACTATTTTTAACGTCGGTCTATATTAAGTAATCGGCTTCTCACCGACAATCCCCGACGCGCATCCGAAAAAGTAGTTTGTTTGGCGGCAGATCAGACCAGCATTTTCGAAAAGCTGTAACGCCTGATTGGTGTTTTTGAACTGGGCGCAGTAAATACCAAGCATCCGATAGGTCTGTGGATTACCCAGAAACAACGCGCCCAGAATCGGAATAATCCGACGTAAGTAGAACAGGTAAAAAGCGCGTAACAAAGCGGGTTTGGGAACAGATACTTCTACACACGAAAATTGTCCGCCGGGCTTTAAGATGCGATAAATTTCTTTAGATAACTGACTAATTTGATCATCGTTGAACGTTTTTAGCCCGAATGCGACAACCACATGGTCGGCGCATTGATCGGGTAGAGTGCTGGCTAGTACGTTCTGTTTATGAATGGTGATGGCATAGGACGCGTATTGTTTTCGCTGTCGTTTCTGATTGGCATAATGAAGCATTCCCTCGCTGAAATCAACGCCCAGTAAAGCTCCGTTCGATTCGATTTTCGGGCAAATGTAACCCCACGTTTCGCCCATGCCCGACATTAAATCAACGACGGTCTGGCCGGGCTTTATGTCGAGTTCAAATACGCATTGCCGACGCCAGCGGTTCGAGAAGCCAAACGACGTGATCGTGTTCATCCGTTCGTAGGTCAAACTCATCTCGTTGAAAAGCGCCTGAACGAACTCCGGCTCGTAAATAGACTGCGTAGCTTTTGGCCGTTGAAATGCCATACATGATTACGGTTTGTCGTTAGCACCTCCACCGCCCGGCGTTTCCAGCCGTATCCGTTCGCCCGCTTCCATCGCCCGCGTAAAAATGCCGGGTAGTGCTTCTTGCTGGCCGTCTGCGTAAATCAACGTTTGCCGCCCCACAAATCCCGACGCTCCTCCGTTCAACCCATAAGGAGCCGCGACGCGATGCTGACTGACGAGTGTTGCCTGTACCGGCTCTAAAAACTCAATCTCGCGAACGATACCGTCGCCACCCTGCCACTGTCCCAAACCGCCGGAACCCTGCCGAATCGCAAAGCGGTGCAATCGAACCGGGTAACGTCGTTCGAGTTCTTCCGGGTCAGTCAGTTTCGTGTTGGTCATGTGCTGATGCACTGCCGAACGCCCGTCAGCGCCAACCGTAGCACCCGTGCCTCCGCCAATGGTTTCGTAATACCCGAAACCACCCAGTGCGGATGATCGGCCAAATAGAAAATTGTTCATGGTACCCTGGCTACACGCGGCTAATCCCAGCGCTTTGAGCAGAGTATCCACCAATCGTTGGCTGACTTCGGTATTACCTCCGACAACGGCCGGGCACTGCGCTGGGTCATCCGGAAAGATCGGGTTGAGGAATGATTCGTCGGGTAAAATCAGATTAACAGGTATCATCAGCCCTTCATTCAGAGGAATGTCTTTCTGGCACCAGAGTCGGAGAACATACAGCACAGCGCTGTACAGGATAGAAATATTAGCGTTGAGATTATGCGGATGGACGCCTGATGTACCCGAAAAGTCGAAGGTAATCTGTCCGTCGTTTATCGCCAGATTGACCCGAATGACATGACCGTCGTCAAGGGCTTCCTCGGCGTAGAAATGCTTTCCGTCGAGTGGTCGCAAGACGGCAAGGATGGCATCGGTAGCGGACGCTTGCAGTCGGTTCATGTACTGGTGTACAGTTGGTAAACCGTGTTGCCGGACAAGGTTTTGCAGCGCTGTTTCGCCCGCTCTCAGCGAGGCAAGGGCTGCTTCGATGTCCGCCCGGTTTTCGGCCAGCGCGCGCGTTGGGTAAGGTGCTGTCGTAAAGCGTTCCTGCAATCCGTCTGGCTGGTCCCATTGGAAAACACCTTTTCGGACAACATACTGAGGTTCCAGTACAACGCCTTCTTCAACCAACGATACCGCATCGGGAGGCATCGAGCCCGGTACTTTACCGCCAATTTCGGCGTGGTGGGCTCGGTTGATTACGTAACCAATCAACTCGTCTTCATCGGTGAAAACGCCACTGAGTAACGTCACGTCCGGCAAATGCGACCCACCGTATTTTGGGTGATTCGTAATAACCACGTCGCCTGGTTCGAGTCGGATGTTGGCGAGAACCAGCCGCGCACAAATACCCAAGCTACCCAGATGCACCGGAATGTGGGGAGCGTTGGCGACGAGTTCGGCGTTCGCGTTCAAAAGTGCGCAGGAGAAATCGAGTCGTTCCTTAACGTTGACCGAAAAAGCCGTTCGCTGCAATTGAGCACCCATTTCTTCGGCAATTGCCCGGAACCGCTGCGTAAACAGTTCAAGCTGAATAACGTCCTGGCTTTCGGGATCAACGCCATTGGCCGATTGCAGCGGCAATGTGTCAACATCCTCAATGTAATCAACAAGCACGTTTTTGTCGGACTGCACAATTACCCGCCACCCCGGTTCGATAAAGGCCGATGAGGTCGTATTCAGTAACAAAGTAGGGCCGCGAAACGTATCGCCTTCCTGTAGCTGTGTCCAGTCGTAAGCGGGGTAAGTATCTGTTTCGAACGAAGCCACCGCATGACGATGACTGTTGGGCGGACCACTCACGGCCGTTTCGGTAGTCTCAGTGCTGGCAATAACCCGGATGCTTTCGACTTCGATAGGGCGCGGCTGGCCGTTGGAATCGGTGGGGAAGTGGCCGTATAGCTGTTGGTACCGATGTTGAAAAGCCATAGCTAAACGTTGCCTCTTGGACCAATAGTCCACTTCGACGGACGACTCCTGACCTTGCAGCCGCAGGTAGATCAATGCCGACGATATTCGGACCGGCGTTTCTGAACCAACGTCCGTTTGCAAGGCCGTAATGGCCTGCGTACTCAGTTCGTCGAAAAGAGGTGATAGGGTGTCGTTAACATGCGCAAGCGGTTTCAACACGGATTGCGATGCTATTCGCTCGATCTGCGCTTTGCCGATTCCGTAGGCGCTGAGCAGACCACCGTCGAACGGTAGGATCAGACGCTCCATGTTGAGCAAACGGGCAATGGCGCAACCGTGTAAGCCACCCGCCCCGCCAAATACCAGCAAGCTATATTCTGTCGGATCGAAGCCACGCGCTACCGAAATCTTACGAATCGCACCGGCCATCGTTTCGTCCGCAATGCGTTCAAAACCGCGCAGCACGTCGAGCTGATCGGGACAGTTGCCGGTACGAGCTTCGATTTGGCGAATGATTTCCTGTAAGGCTAGCTGCGCTTTTTCCGGAAAAACGGGAATACCAAATTGCTTAGGATGCAGCTTCCCCAGCAACAGGTTCACGTCGGTAATCGTGAGCAAAAGCGGTTGGCCGGGGGCACTCGCACCGTAGCAGGCCGGACCGGGATTAGCCCCCGCACTTTGCGGACCAACCCGCAACTGACCGGAAGCGGCACCGTGCTCTTCGAACCAGCATACCGACCCGCCACCCGCAGCTACGGTTTCGATAGCCAGCGAGGGCAATTGTAAATCGAATGGTCCAATCCTGGTTGTGAACCGATAATCCAGATTGTGCTGGATGCGGGCAACGTCGGTACTTGTGCCGCCCATATCGAGGGTTAATGTGCGGGCAACGGAAAGGCTTTCTGCAATGCTCGCTGCCCCGATGACACCACCCGCCGGACCACTCAGCAAACTGTCTTTGGGACCAAACAGATCAGCGCGAACCAGTCCACCTGCGCTGGTCATGATGCGGACGGTTTGTTGCGGTGCTTCACCATTTGCCAGTTGCTTCTGTACATTGTCCAGGTACGACCGCATCACCGGCGTCAGGTACGCATCGACAACCGCTGTTTGCGTACGAGGCACATAGTGCGGAGCGACCGAAACTGCCGTCGAGCGGGTGATGTACCGGAATCCTGCCGTTGTCAGCGCATCCTGAAGTTGGCGTTCGTGAATTGGATTTTGATACGCGTTCAGAAACGAGATAGCGACCGCATCGGGCTGAACCCCGCGAAGCTGTTCAATTAACTCCGTAATGGTCTGGTCGGAGAGGGGAGTCAGCACCTGACCGTCGGCGGCAATGCGTTCATCGACTTCGAAAACCGAATCGTACAAGACTTCGGCGGGTGGGATTGCCAGTTGAAACAAATCCGGGCGTTGCTGGGTGCCAATAGTCAGCAGGTCTTTAAAGCCTTGGGTGACCAGTAAAGCGACGCGCCCTCCCTTTCGTTCGAGCAGGGCGTTAGTGCCTTTTGTGGTGCCTAGCCGCATTTCGAGTGGCGGAAAGGGCTGATGCAATGGCGTTTTAGTTAACAGACGGGCGGCTAAGACCGGGGCTTCTTCGCCGGTGAATAACTCAACAGTGGTGGTTTGTGACGGAGCAGAAATCGGGTGGTCGAGGATGAGTGTCCCGTCTACGTTTAGGCTGACAATTCGGTAGAGTTCATCCGTATCGACAACGCGTATTTGATAATCGTCAAAGATAGGTGCCGTTAGCCAGGGAGCAGTAAGTTTGTCGTCGGTTAAGAGGCCGCGCAGTCGGCTGCTGCTCAGAACTTTGGTGCGGTGAATGGTGCCGTTGAGATCCTGGGCAAGACCGTCCGTAAACGTTCCGCCCGTATCAATCCAGATTTGCCACATGAGTTAATTAATCAGCGTAATGCCTGCCTGGCGATAAGCCGTCATCATATCGGGCTTCGCTTCCTGATCGGTGATGAGCACATCAAATAGGCTTAATGGCGCAAAATAGAGGTATTTGTCGGTTTCCAGCTTCGACGAATCGCAGAGAAGATAAACTTTTTCGGTTTGTCGGGCCATTGCCGTGGCTGTACTGGCTTCTTTTTCGCCGTTGGCGCTCAGCCCGTTTTGCAACGAAATACCGTCTACGCCGATAAACGCCCGATGTGCACGGTACCGGGCAATGTGCTCTTCGGCGATCAACCCGTGCATGGCCCGTCGCTCCTTATCGACTTCGCCACCAACCAAATTAACGGATACCGTCGAATCCATCAGTTCGGAGAGAACAGGCAGCGAATTCGTAACAACGGTGATGCGTTTGTTGCGAATGAATTGACACAGCCTGAATACCGTACTGCCGCAGTCCATAAAAATAATGTCGCCTTCCTGAATTTCCTGAGCGGCCAACTGGCAGATGTAATCCTTGCGCTCGGCATTGACAGCGGTTTTGTTGGCAAACGTGTGCTTGTCCGTAGCCAGGCTTACTTTCATAGCGCCACCGCGTGTTCGGTAGATCAAACCGGAGGATGCCAACTGGACCAGATCGCGCCGAACAGTCATCTCCGAGGTTTGTAGCAACTGTGCTAATTCGCCTACATCAACAGAGCCACGTTCATCGACCGTTTGTACAATTATCCGCTTGCGGTGTTGAAAATTCATGACTTTCTTTTTGTTTTGTTCAAAAATAAACAAGATCGAACAATTATGAACAATTTGCTGTCTGAACGTGTGCAAATCACGGAAGAAAAATTGCTATCCGACAACTGGTACATTCTGAAACGCTTTACGTTCAATTATTTGGGAAAGAACGGGCAGTGGTCTACCCAGCAACGCGAAGCATACGACCGGGGGAACGGAGCCACGATTTTGCTGTACAACCCACAAACGGACAATGTGATCTTAACGCGTCAGTTTCGGTTGCCCACGTTTGTGAACGGTAACCGCGACGGTGGACCGACTTCGGGTATGCTCATCGAAGCCTGTGCGGGTCTGCTCGATAACGACGATCCCGAAACGGCTATCCGGCGCGAGACGGAAGAAGAAACCGGTTATCGGATTCAGTCGGTGCAAAAAGTGATGGAAGCGTACATGAGTCCGGGTTCGGTGACCGAAAAGCTGTTTTTCTACATCGCTGAATACACGGCGGATACTGAGCGCTATGCCGGTGGGGGCATTGACGAGGAAGAGATCGAGATTATGGAAATACCTTTACAACAGGCGCTGGCCATGATGACAAGCGGTGAGATCCGGGATGGTAAGACGATCATGTTACTACAGCACCTGCGCCTTCAACAATTAACCCCATCCGCCAATTAACATGCTCATTCTGATTGCCGGACCATACCGTTCGGGTACCAACGATGATCCCCGGCTTATTATGCAGAACATGCACCGGATGGAAGAGGCTGCGCTGGCCGTTTATCGTAAAGGGCATACACCCGTATGCGGTGAGTGGCTTGCGTTGCCGCTCATCAAAGCCGCCGGTTCCACTCAACTGGGTGACGCTGTTTTTAACGAATTTTTCCATCCCGTAGCTGTGCAGTTAATCGACCACTGCGACGCTGTTTTACGCGTGGGTGGACCATCCGCTGGAGCCGACGAAATGATGCGGCAAGCAAGGCTAAAAGGCAAACAAACGTTCTGGACGATGGAAGAAATGTCCTGAGAAGCGTCAGGTTGGAGAGCTAGCACTGTCCGAAATAGTTCTCTTTGTAGTGGTGTCGGTTTTGAGAAACCGACACCACTACAAAGAGAACTCCACAAGTGACATAAATGCATCCGTAGAGTCTTATACCTTCAAATCGCTGACAATCATTGGCTATGGGGCTTAGGAATCGTACGTTACTCACCGAAGAGCGGTGCTTTTTCGTTACCACCACGTGTTGGCACCATCAACCACTTCTGTTCGACAATAACTGTTACAAAATACTATTCGATAGCTTTGCCTTCTATAACCAGAAATACCATGCTCGGCTAGTGGCTTATGTATTTATGACGAATTACATTCACTTTATAATCGTCTTTCTGGAGAAGAATCATCTGATCGAGTACATGCGCGACTTTAAAAAGTTTACCTCGCTCAAACTACGGGAGTACATCCAACTCACTCGACCGCATTTTTTGGACGATATAGCTTACGCCTATCAAACTCAGCATTTCAAAATCTGGACAGATCGCTTCGATGATGTTTATCTATACTCCCGTGATGTTTGCGAAACGAAGATTGAGTATATGCATACCAATCCCGTACGAGCAGGTATGGTAAGCTGTGCCGCTGATTATCGGTACTCTAGTATGGCTTTCTATAACGGTCTGCGGCCGCAATCACAATTACTCCATTACCGAGAATTGTTTTAGCTCTATGTCGTAGGTGTCGGTTTTAAGAAACCGACATCACGAAGCCAGACGGTGGTGTCGGTTTCTTAAAACCGACACCACCAACTTTCTGCTACTTACCTACCGAAATCATATTGGCAAAGAGCCGGTACGCACCCGGTACGCCAGCGGGCAATTCGCGGAAGAAGACGAGACCCGTATACATAAAGCTTCCTTTGCCGTATTTGGCGTAGATCAGGCTACCTTGTTTGGCTGCTTCGTTCTGATCGTGCGACGAGAAAATCGGTTCGTAGGCTTTGTCCCAGTCCTGGGCAAAGTAGATGCCGCGTTCCTGAATCCAGCCAGCAAAGTCGTTCTGCGTGATTTTATTCGGGTAGTTGAGCAACCGATGCTGCGGATTGATAAACTCAACCGGCGCGTCTTCTTCGGTTACGCGCTCGTTGACCACTTTGAACGGGTAGGGGCCGAGTTGATTTACTTTCAACCCGTTCTGAAGGATACCTGAACCGCCGGGTGTCACGTACTGTACGATCATCGTCCCACCGTTTTTCACGTAGTCCATCAAATTAGCCTGGTAGTTGGCGAGGTAATCATTGATGTTGTAGGCTCTGATACCGACTACAATAGCATCGTAGGCCGACAGGTTTCGGCTAAGTTCGGTAGGACCAAGAATCGTGACGCGACAACCCATCTGTTGTAAGGCCGCCGGAACTTCGTCGCCCGCGCCAACAATGTAACCAATATTCTTGGCGGTTACTTTTACGTCGAGTTTCACCACTTTCGCTTCGGCAGGTGGGAACAAGGTTTGCGTGGGAATGTGCTTGTAGGCAATTACGCGAAGCCCCGTGGTAAACGTGCTGTTGGCCTGACCTGATCCGCTCGTCGTCATGACGGCCTGCAATTTACCGGTCTGTGCCTGAGCCGTTGGTGTAACGGTGAACGTGATGCGCTGTTCACTGCCTTTTCGGTCCAGCGCAAACGGCTGCGACGCCGGTTCAACTCGCCAGCCAGCCGGGGCTTCCAACTTCACCGTTCCTGATACGTTGGCCCGACCCGCGCGTAGCACTAATTCCGCCGTTTTTGGCGTGTCGTCCGAGAAGGCATACACGCGCTCGGCCAGATTGGCGGTAACAGCTGGTTGAATGATAAAAGGTCGGTAAATCTCCCCGTCAACCGGGTCCGTCGATTTGTAGACGACGGGACGGGTAAACGTGAATTGTTGCCCGCTGATGTCGAACGTGTAGGTGGTCGAGATAGCCGGCGGATTTTCGGGTAAGCCAATCAACTGCTGATTATCGACCTGAAATACACCCTTGACAATCGGTTTTTCGAGCCAGTATGGCTGCGAAATCTTTTGGTTTTGTGGAATGGTAACGGGCGTGGACAGCACAACAACGTCGTTTGGTTTGAGCGGCACGTTCAGGGTTGTGTCCTTGCCAACCGAATACCGTACATTCAGCAACGTAACCGCAGCATCGGCCCGGTTAACAACGTTGGTCGTAAGCCGAATTGTTTCTCCGGGGGTAGCGGCATAGTCAACGGGATTGGTCTCAAACCACAAGCCCAGACATTGCCGGATCAGTTGCTCAACTTCCTGACGCTTGGCCTTGACGTAAATATTCGCCGTATCTAGCTTGCTGATCGCACCGTACAGTTGCACCAGCGCGGGTACGGACGCTTCCGGCTGGTCGGGTTTAAATCCGGCAATAACCTGGTTGACCTGCCCTTGCACGGCCTCGCTTTTGGGAACACGTTTCCAGCTGATATCCACACCGTCGAGTGGATCTTTTTCAACGGGGCTTCCGCCTTTCAGCAACAGATAGTCGATCCGCGCATTTCGATTAGCGGCCACGCCAAAACCCTGACTTTTATGCTGACTCCGGCTTTCGGCGGCAATTTCGCCGTACGATTTGCCGAGTAATGGATTGTATAAGCCCGTTTCAATACCAATCAGGTTGCCGGCTTCGTCGGGTTTTTTGTTGCTCATGAACGCTCCCGGAATAAAGACGTTCCAAAGAATGCGCTTTGCCTGCCAGGGTTTTACGTACGCTAACTGTTCGGGGAACTTGGTCGGATCGTTGGCGATTTTAAAGCCTTCTTCGGCCAGAAAGCCCGATGCGCTGTGGTGACCGTGACCCGCGCGCGAATCGGGCGGAAAACGGGTGATGATAACGTCGGGTTGATACTTACGAATCATCCAGACTACATCGGCTAGGACCTTTTCCTGACCCCAGGTCCGAACAGCTTCGTCTGTTGACTTCGAGAAGCCAAAATCGTAAGCCCGGCTGAAAAACTGGTCGGGACCATCGACGCGTCGGGCAGCCAACAATTCCTGGGTACGGATGACACCGATGTTTTCGCCCTGTTCGGGGCCGATCAGATTTTGTCCGCCGTCGCCCCGTGTCAACGACAGATACCCCGTGCGGACAAGCCGGTCTTTCGCCAGATAAGCCAGCAGCAGCGTATTCTCATCGTCGGGGTGGGCGGCTATGTATAAGGCCGAACCCAGAACGTTCAGCTTTTTCAGGTTTGACAAAATTTCGCCGGGGGGCGTCGGCTTGATGGGGCCGTACGGAACCTGGGCGATGAGCGTCGAGCTAAGCGAAAGAGCAAGAGTAAATGCGGGTAGAAATTTACGTAGCGACACAGTACAGAAGCGGATTATAGGCTAGTCGCCAAATTTACACCTTGTCTGCGATTTTTAAGTTGATCTATTTTAGGCTTTTGTTTCACTAATTGATGTTACGGAGGACTTGCTTCCCGTTTTGGGCTTGTCTGCGAGAAAGAGAGGTTTAACAATGTGCCAATGTTGGGATCATTGAGACCGCGTCGTAACTTGCTTTCCATTCTAATCACTAACTAGTTTCAGCATGAAAATACGTATCGCTGGTGTTCTGCTCCTGATTACAGGCATGACCGTTGCGAATGCTCAGCAGCCCATTAACCTTATTCCGCAACCGGTTGACGTACAGCCGCAGCGGGGTACTTTTACGCTTACCAAGACGGCCACAATCGGCTACGACCAGCCTAAAGCGCAGGCTGCCGCTGATATGATGGCGCAAAAACTGAATGCACCGACGGGATTTGGCTTAAGACCGAAAGCCGGTACAAAAGCCAGTATTCAGTTTGATCTAAACGAAACGCCCAACCCGAAATTGGGCAAGGAAGGATACACGCTCGACGCGTCTTCTAAGGGCATTACGATTACGGCCAATGAGCCAGCAGGTTTATTTTACGGCATGCAGTCGTTGCTCCAGTTGCTGCCGAAAGAAATCGAAAGCAAGACACCGGCCCAATCCTCGTGGACCATCCCTGCCGTTCGTATTACGGATTACCCGCGTTTTGGCTGGCGGGGTATTATGCTCGATGTGAGCCGACATTTCTTTCCAAAAGACGATGTGAAGCGTTACATTGACGAGTTGGCCCGGCTTAAGTTTAACACCTTCCACTGGCATTTGACCGACGACCAGGGCTGGCGGATTGAAATAAAATCGCTACCTAAGCTTACCGAAGTAGGGGCTTGGCGGGTACAGCGGGCCGGTCATTTCGGCAACCGACTCGATCCTAAACCCGGCGAAGCCGCTTCGTACGGTGGATTTTATACCCAGAATGACATCAAAGAAATCATTAAATACGCCCAAGACCGCAACGTCACAATTGTTCCGGAGATTGATGTGCCTGGTCACAGTATGGCAGCGCTGGCGGCTTACCCCGAACTGAGTTGCACCAAAACGCCTGTTTCCGTAGATCCGGGTACCGCGTTCTCGGAATGGTACGGCAATGGCACGTTCAAGATGCTGGTCGAAAATACGCTTAACCCCTCCGATGAGAAAGTGTATGAATTTCTGGACAAGGTTTTTACGGAGGTAGCGGCTCTTTTCCCGAATCAGTACATCCACGTCGGCGGAGACGAGTGTTACAAAGGGTATTGGGCGCAGGACCCTGGCTGTCAGGCGTTGATGAAGCAACTGAATATCCGGCACGTCGAGGATTTGCAGGGGTATTTCATGAACCGCGTCGAGAAAATCCTCAAAGCGAAAGGCAAAAAGCTGCTGGGCTGGGACGAAATCCTGGAAGGCGGTATTTCGCCGGAAGCGACTGTGATGAGCTGGCGGGGGATTAAAGGCGGTATCGAAGCGGCCCATCTGGGACATGATGTGGTGATGACGCCTACCACGTTTGCCTACCTGGATTATCAGCAGGGCGACAATGATCCGCCCATCTACGCGACTTTGCGCACTAAGAAAAGCTACAGCTTCGAACCGGTTCCGGACGGGGTTGACGCGAAGTACATCCTGGGTGGTCAGGCCAATCTGTGGACTGAGCAGATTCCTACG
This sequence comes from Spirosoma oryzicola, assembly GCF_021233055.1. Classification (NCBI taxonomy): domain Bacteria; kingdom Pseudomonadati; phylum Bacteroidota; class Cytophagia; order Cytophagales; family Cytophagaceae; genus Spirosoma; species Spirosoma oryzicola. Next base: position 1,983,901 of record NZ_CP089538.1, read on the forward strand.
CTCCGCTATGCCGAATACATGACCTATCCGCGCGGTTGGGCCTTGGCCGATGTGTACTGGTCGCCGAAAGAAACGAAAAACTGGGAGAAGTTCGTCCCACGGATGGAAGCCCACTTCGACCGGGCCGATATTGCGCAGGTCAATTATTCCCGTGCCGTTTATGACGCCATCGTCCGGACAAGCATGAAAAATGGCAAGCTCACGCTGACCTTGGAAAGCGAAGTACCCAATCTGGATATCTACTACAGCATCGACGACACCATGCCCGACGCGTTTTCGACGAAATACAGCCAACCGGTCGAACTGCCCGATGGCCCTATTACGCTTCGGGTGATTACGTACCGCGCTGGAAAACCAATCGGCCATTTGATCGTTCTGTCGCGGGATGCCTTGCAGAAGCGGGCAGGACGCTAGTTCGCTCACTAATCCATTATAGCGTTTAATACCTCTGAATAGAAAGAGAAGAGGCCACTGCTTAACGTCAACCGTTGTTGTCGTTGAGCAGTGGCCTCTATCTTTTTATAAGCAAGTCAATCACTTTTTACCTGTTCCGTACAGCGCGCTACCCTCAACCGACAATCTGGTTTGAATCTACTTACTATCCCTAGTTCACCAACAGCAGGGAAAACCAAGGGTAGCCAGGCGGCACAAGCCCGAAAATGATTTAGTGTAATCGATAGCCTAAGCCTATTCATTCAGGGTGGCTCACTACGGACGATTACCAGTTATTGTTCGTTCTTCCTCGAATAAAACCAAAAATACTTAAAAAAAGTCAAGATCAACGATTGTTGTGTAAGGGCAAATTCTATATTTGTGCGCATTCCTATTTCTAAATCCATTCTTTAACTTATTAGCTAATCGCATGAATTACAGTGTCTATCTAGTCCCTGTGCTGGGTATCATTGGCCTTTTGCTAATGTATACCAAATTTATGTGGGTATCACGGCAGGATGCCGGCGATGCCCGGATGCAGGAAATTGCCAATTACATCGCAAATGGGGCGCTGGCCTTCCTTAAAGCCGAATGGCGAGTGCTTACCTATTTTGGTATTATCGTCGCCATCCTGCTGGCGTATTCAGGAACATTAGTTGAGAATTCCAGTCCCCTTATCGGTTTATCGTTTGTGCTTGGGGCTTTCCTTTCCGCACTGGCTGGCTATATCGGTATGACCATCGCCACGAAGGCGAACGTTCGGACGGCCCACGCGGCTCGTACCAGTCTTACCCGTGCGCTGGAAGTGTCGTTTACGGGTGGTTCCGTGATGGGTATTGGTGTGGCAGGTCTGGCCGTGCTGGGGCTTGGCGGTTTATTCATTGTATTGTATAACCTATACGTTGGCCCGACGGGTGATGTAAACGGCTTGCCGATGGAGAAAACCCTCGAAGTGCTGGCTGGCTTCTCGCTCGGTGCCGAATCCATTGCCTTATTTGCGCGCGTAGGCGGAGGGATTTATACAAAAGCTGCCGACGTAGGTGCCGATCTCGTCGGTAAAGTAGAAGCCGGGATTCCCGAAGATGACCCCCGCAATCCGGCTACCATTGCCGATAACGTCGGCGATAATGTGGGGGATGTCGCGGGTATGGGTGCGGATTTGTTTGGCTCGTACGTGGCTACCATTCTGGCGACGATGGTACTTGGTCGGGAAATCGAGATACCTGCCGACGCTAATATTTACGGTCATGCACCAATTGTGTTGCCAATGGTTATTGCGGGTCTTGGTCTGATCTTCTCCATCATTGCTACCTATTTTGTGCGGGTAAAAGACGATACGGGCAACGTGCAGGGAGCGCTGAACTTTGGCAACTGGGCGTCCATTGTTCTCACATTGATTGCTTCCTACTTTCTGGTGAGAAGCTACCTGCCGGACGTTGCCATGGAAATTCGGGGTGTTGAGTTTACCCGGATGGATGTGTTTTACGCTATTGTCACGGGTCTGGTTGTTGGGGCATTAATGTCCATCATTACGGAGTATTACACAGCAATGGGCCGTCGTCCGGTATTGTCCATTATCCGCCAGTCCGCGACGGGAGCCGCAACGAATATCATTGGTGGCTTGTCAGTGGGAATGGAGTCAACAGTGTTACCTATTCTCGTATTGGCCGCTGGTATTTATCTGTCCTACAGCTTTGCCGGTCTGTATGGGGTGGCTATTTCGGCGGCTGGCATGATGGCTACCACCGCCATGCAACTGGCGATCGATGCCTTTGGACCAATTGCTGACAATGCCGGTGGTATCGCCGAAATGAGCTACCTACCCGAAGAGGTTCGGGGCCGTACCGACATTCTAGATGCCGTAGGTAATACCACGGCTGCTACCGGTAAAGGCTTTGCCATTGCTTCTGCTGCCCTAACCGCGCTGGCTTTGTTTGCTGCCTTTGTAGGTATATCCGGCATTTCGACCATCGACATTTACAAGGCCAATGTACTGGCAGGTCTGTTTGTTGGCGCCATGATTCCGTTTATTTTTTCTTCGCTGGCGATTGCGGCTGTTGGTCGCGCTGCCATGAAGATGGTAGAAGAAGTTCGTCGCCAATTCCGCGAAATTCCCGGTATTCTGGAAGGAACGGGTAAACCTGAGTACGACAAATGCGTCGCTATCTCTACCCAGGCGTCCATTCGGGAGATGATATTGCCCGGCGCTATTGCCTTATCGGTTCCCGTAATCGTCGGGTTCACTTTTGGACCGGAAGTACTGGGTGGCCTACTGGCAGGTGTGACGGTTTCGGGCGTGCTGATGGGTATTTTTATGAACAATGCCGGGGGAGCCTGGGATAACGCTAAAAAATCGTTCGAGAAGGGGGTTCTGATCAATGGGGAAACGTATTACAAAAAATCGGAACCGCACAAGGCGTCTGTAACGGGCGATACGGTCGGTGACCCCTTCAAAGATACCTCCGGCCCATCGATGAACATCCTGATTAAGCTCATGTCTATCGTGTCGCTGGTTATCGCTCCCTACATCGCCGTGCCAAGCAGCGAGTCGGGAGAAGTCGAAGTTGATGAGGTAGACGAAGTAGTTATGACCATGCCTGATGAAGCGGACGTACCGGAAGGAATGGCCGAGTCGGACCCGACGGCGGCTAATCTGGGCGCTTTCCGAAAACAGAAACTGACTAGTGGCGTTGAGTTGAACATCCCCGAAAATGGAATCGAGAATAATCTGCTGCGGTTTATCAGCAGTGAAAATCCGGTTGACAAAACAACCTGGTTCGACTTTGACCGCCTGTTGTTCGAAACCGGGAAGGCAACATTGAAGCCAGCGTCGCAGGAGCAGCTAAAAAACATCAGCGAAATTTTGAAGGCGTACCCAGCGGTGAACGTAAAATTGGGCGGCTATACCGACAACACGGGCAATGCGGCTAACAACCTGAAACTCTCACAGGACCGGGCTAATTCTGTACGGGTTGCGTTGGAGAAACTGGGTATTGACAAAGACCGGCTGGAAGCAGAAGGCTATGGTCAGGCGCATCCGGTAGCTTCCAATGAAACAAAGGAAGGACGTGCTCAGAACAGGCGCATTTCAATCCGGGTAACGAAAAAATAGTGCCGACTGAATGATAGTGAGACAAAAAAGCCCTTCCTGTTTCTCCAGGAAGGGCTTTTCGCATCTATTAGTGTACTGGTACTCGCCAATAAAGGCGGTATTATTTGGCCGAAACCTGACCACGCAGTGCACGTGGGATTTCAATGCTGGCTACTGGGTTCGATGCTTGCTCGAGCAGCTCAATATTGCTAACCGGGATCTGTCCAACACGAACCGATTTGCCCAGGTCAAGACCAGAAACGTCAACGTCAATAAAGTCAGGGATGTTTTCAACCGTACCTTTTACGCGCAGTTTCCGAACGCGGGTTACCAGTTTACCCCCTTTTTGTACACCCGGAGCCGATCCAACCAGACGAACAGGCACCGCAATTTTAACGGGCTTGCCATCGGCTACCAGCAGGAAGTCTGCGTGCAGCAGCGAATCGCTAACTGGGTGGAACTGGGCTTCCTGAAGAATAGCCCGGTACTCAGCACCTTCGATATTCAGCGCTACTTCGTACACATTAGGCGTATACAGCAGGTCACGGAACAGGATAGCTGGTGCATAGAAATGCACTTGGTCCTGACCACCGTATAATACGCACGGAACATTGCCCTCGGCCCGAATCGCTTGTGATTCCGTGCGGCCGAGATTCGCTCGTTGATACCCTACAATCTCGATTTTTTTCATATCTGTAAATTAATTAAACGCATGAATGATAGATTGGGCCTTACATGGCTGTCTATCAATTTCTTATAAACAATGAACTAATAGATTCGTGATCCCGAATGCGACCGATTGCTTTCGCAAATAGCTCGGCGACCGATAGGACTCTGATTTTTTCGTTTGGCTGCTGCATCGGTAAGGTGTCAGCAACAACCAGTTCTTCCAGCACCGAATTAGAAATATTCTCGTGTGCTTTGCCCGACATAATGGGGTGCGTACAAATCGCCCGTACCGAAGCCGCTCCTTTATCCATGATAATCTGAGCCGCTTTGGCCATCGTTCCGCCCGTATCGATCAAATCGTCAACGAGGACTACGTTGGCTCCTTCAACGTCCCCGATTACCTGCATCGAGGCAATTTCATTCGCCCGCTTCCGGTGTTTATCGCAGAGCACGATGTCCGCGTTGAAATGCTTCGCGAACGTCCTGGCGCGGTTAGCACCACCAACGTCGGGTGAAGCAACGACCAGATTCTCTAAATTCAGACTTTTGATGTACGGAACGAATACCGAGGTTCCTTCCAGATGATCGACCGGGAAGTCAAAGAAACCCTGTATCTGTCCGGCGTGTAAATCAATGGTCATCAGCCGATCCGCGCCCGATGCTGCCAGCATGTTGGCCACCAGCTTAGCAGCAATGGCTACGCGTGGTTTGTCTTTTCGGTCCTGACGGGCGTAGCCGAAATACGGAATGACAACGGTAACGTAGTGCGCCGAGGCCCGACGGGCAGCATCAACCATCAGCAACAATTCCATCAGATTGTCGCCGGGAGGGGGTGTCGACTGAATCAAAAATACGTCGCAGCCCCGAACGGATTCTTCAAAGCTAGGCGACATTTCACCGTCGCTGAATCGCCGACACGTGTAGCCACCTAAGTCTTTACCGTAATAATGCGCGATTTTTTCGGCTAAGTAGATGGATTGGGTTCCTGAAAAAATCTTAACCGGATTGAACGAAGCCATTGGTACCTGACAAATTTCCCGCAAAGGTACGAAAAAAATACCCAGCTGGCACTGCGTTTTCTGAGTTTATTCAAATCGACTGAAAATCAGTTGTTGTGATTTGTTAGAACCTGTTAATAAGTAACGGGATGTAGAAAGGTGTTTAGACAAACAATTTACGTCAAACAACGGGTTGTCGGGTGAACTCTACTACTTATCAATATATATGACTATAAACCCTGTGTTATCACAGAAGTCATGGCTGTCTGATCCGTTCAAGATGAATCGGTTAATCGACCGGATTGCCGGTGATGCTGCTCATACGGACAACGAAGCCATTTTTCCGGAGAAGGCTTTCGACTGGTTATCCGAAGCTGGACTATTAGCTGTAACCGTAGCTGGTGGTGAACTGGACAATCGCTTACCCACGACCGAACGGCTCCTGAATCTATTAAAGCGGGTTGGTACGGGCAATCTGGCGGTGGGGCGAATCTACGAAGGCCATGTGAACGCCTTACAACTCATTGCCTTGTACGCCAAGCCTGATCAGGAACACCGTTGGTACAATGACGTGCAAGTGCATAACCACTTGTTTAGCGTCTGGAATACACAGGCGAACGACGGTGTCCGCATTCACGCGTTGGGCAATGGTCGGTATCGTCTGGAGGGATCAAAAACGTTCTGTTCGGGTGCTGGCTGGATTCATCGACCACTGGTGACGGGTGAGTTGATTGGTGCCCAAAAGCAAGGATGGCAGATGTGTATTATACCCACCGAATCCGTCAAACCAATCGCCCAGGATAAGCGGTTCTGGCAGCCGTTAGGTATGCGTTCCTCTGTTAGTTACAAACTAGATTTTACCGGAGTCGAGATTGATGAAGCGGATTTGCTGGGGCAACCCGGTGACTACTTCCGGCAGCCGTATTTTAGTGGGGGGGCGATTCGGTTTGCCGCTGTGCAGTTGGGTGGAGCAGAGGCTTTGTTTAATGAAACACGGGCTTTTCTGGCGTCGATGAATCGGATTGACGATCCAATGCAAAAGGCCCGGCTGGCTGAAATGGCTTATTTGCTTGAATCCGGTAATCAATGGATTGCGACGGCTGGATCAAAAAACGACGAATGGTTGGGCCGAGGTGGAGAAATAGACAAAATTGTTGCCTACGCCAACATGACCCGAACGGCTATTGAAGAAATCTGTTTGCGGATGATGGCGCTGGCTGAACGATGTGTAGGAGCACGGGGACTTATGGGGCCTCTTCCGTTCGAGCGGATTCACCGCGACCTGACGTTTTATCTTCGCCAGCCCGCTCCCGATGCTACGCTGGCTGACATTGGCCGTTACGTGCTCACCAATCAAACCAAAGCGCATGACCTCTGGCATTGATAAAGCGCATCTTTTGGAAGACCTTGCTGTCTCGATTGATCCTCAGGACCTGAGTCGTATCGGACGTACGCTGGTCATTGCCCCGCATCCCGACGACGAATCGTTAGGATGTGGTGGTACGATTGCCCTTTTGCGGGAACAGGGCTATAGCGTGCACGTGCTATTTGTGAGTGATGGAACGCTGTCGCACCCTAATTCGCCCAGCTACCCCGCTGAGCGGCTGCGTCAGTTGCGTGAATCAGAAGCACTGGAAGCCCTCCGTATTCTGAACGTGTCACCCGACAACTGTACATTCATGCGACAGAAAGACAGGCAGGTTGCGACACCGGATCGGGCAGGCTTCGACGATGCCGTCCATTTTATGCATACGCTGCTGTTGGATGTTGACCCGCAAACCGTACTGGTACCCTGGCGTCGCGACCCCCATCCAGACCATCGGGCTTCCTGGCAAATTCTGACGGGGGCGATTGCCCGGCTTCCGAATCGTCCGCGCGTGCTGGAATACCTGATCTGGTTGTGGGAGTTAGGCCATGACCGTGACATGCCTGGACCGAACGAAATGCAGGTGTGGCGTATGCCCATTCTGTCGGTTATGGACCAACGCAATCAGGCTATTGCGGCTCATCGCTCGCAGGTGACCCGATTGATCAACGACGATCCGACGGCTTTCTATCTGTCGCCGGAGTTACTTACGCATTTCGAAGCACCGCGTGAGTTATTTCTGGAGGAAAAGAAAAAAGCTTAACGAACGAACTACCAATCCCTAATTCGAACCTTTCTATTACAGTCATGCAAAGTTTGCCAACTACCTATTTCGACGATGTTTACCGGGCTAACAGCGATCCCTGGGCGTTTGAAACAAGTCCTTACGAGAAGGCCAAGTACGAAGCAACCGTAGCCGCTTTACCGAACGATCGTTATGAAAATGCGTTCGAGATAGGCTGTTCCATCGGAGTCCTGAGTGCACTGCTGGCGCAGCGGTGCGAAAAACTGCTTTCGGTAGATGCCAGTGAATTGCCGCTTGAAGCCGCCCGTCAGCGGTTAGCGCCTTATCTAAACATCGCTGTTCGTCAAATGAGTATACCTAACGACTTCCCGGATGGCCATTTCGATCTCATCGTGATGTCTGAAGTCGGGTATTATCTGGTGATCGACGACTTAAAACGAGCGCGGCAATTGATGGTTGATCACCTCGATACGAACGGGCATTTACTGCTTGTTCACTGGACACCTTTTGTGCATGACTATCCGCTGACGGGCGATCAGGTTCACGAGCATTTTCTCGAAATTGCGGGTGAAGGAAAATCGCTAACCCATCTGCTGGGTCAGCGGACAGACAAATACCGGATGGATCTTTTTGTCAAGCGATGAGCGGAATGGAGGGCAGTTGATGAATCAACTGCCGAGTCATTTTTACGCATCGATATAAGGCCGAAGAAATGTGCGCAGGTCCTGAATAGCCGTTGTTATCGGGACCAGCTGCCAGCAGGCTGACCACTGCCCCTGCTGCATTTTGGCTTCTACCTTTTCCCAAAGCTGTCCAAAGAATGGGTTCATTTTTAGCTCGATCTTAAGCCACTGATCGTCAATGCATAGTTCCTGAGCAATCGGGGTCAGGTCGTTTAGCCCCGTTGCCTGACTGCGGTTATGCCAGTAAGCACGTAGTTTTTGCCGATTTCGAAATTTAAGAATAAGGGCTGCGGGTGGTTCTACCAGTTGGTCTTTGCCGGAATGATCGAGATTCGCCCAAAAGCGCAACTGCTCCGAAAAGCCTATGTCTACCCGTCCGTCCGTGCGCGTTGAGGTAAACACTTTCACGTGCGGGCTTTGTCGAACCTTGGCGTCCATCCGCAGGAGCGCTTTATAAAACGCTTCATCTTCCAAGTACGGCTTTTCGGGCAGGCGACCCGCCTGGTCATACACGCGACAGGTGACGGCAATGCTGGCTCCAAAATGCTGAAAATGCCGGGGCCACGGGTCGTTCGACGATGGATCGAGAATCGCTTCGGCTCTGGCGACCAATGTCCGGTACATCACGTTGCGCAAGTGATAGAGCCGCACCAAACTCTGTTCAGGATGGGTCAGAATGCGTCCGCCAACGGCATCGTTACCCTTGGCGATTTCCTGCATGATGTAATAAACCCAGTGCTTGTCAACGACCGTATCGCCATCCGTCGAGGCAATAATCCCGTTTGAACTTCCGGAGATTGTCAGTCTTCGGTACGCTTCATCCATCAGGAGTCGGCGAACCGTACCAATATTGGCTTTTGTGGCTGGCAGATGAATTTCGGAAATATGCAGGGGAAAGTCAGAATACGTTTGCTGGTACTGACGAGCCACTTTGTAAGAATGATCAGTGCAGTTATTAACCAGTAACAAAACTTCGTAAGTAGCCGGATCGAGCGGATTGCCCGCGCTGTCCTGTTGATTTCGAAGTGCATCCAGCGTATGGGTAAGGTGGTGTGCTTCGTTGCGAGCCGGAACAATTACACTTAGTTGCAGCAGTGTAGAAGGGGGAGCCGGGAACAAAAATGGATTTACAGACGGATCAGTCAGTACTTCGTCAACTGCGGTTTGCATAAAGTAGTGTATGCCCTAATGGCTTGTTACGTCGTCAGGGTACGGGGCAAACCGGCTGTTATATATGATTGTTGGCTTACTTAATGGATGTTTAATCGATAAGTAAAGAATCTTTTACAACGGTTCAAACGGCTGCTGTCCTAAACAGCCTTTCGATTGGCGGATCGCGCTTGTAGTGAGCGAAGTGTGGTTACGCAAAGCGTTGCTGCCAGCACGCCAATGCCCGCTCCGGCTAACACGTCGAGTGGATAATGAGCCGCTACATAAATACGACTGTATGAGACAAAAACTGCCCAAAGAAAGACCCACTTGGCCCAAGGATACTGCTGCCCAACGAGCAGCCAGAGACCCGTTGCCAGCGCGAAGGTATTGGCGGCATGAGATGAGGCAAAGCCGTAAGGACCACCACATTCCATCACGGGGTGAATCAGTTTCTGCAACGCCGGAACGTGACAGGGTCGTAACCGAAGGGTGAGCGGTTTGAGCAGGGCCGATGACGTCTGATCGCTGATGGCTACCGCTGCGGCTAGGGTCAACACCATCCAGAGGGCCTGTTTGCGATAACGAAATATGAGCCATCCGATAAGTAGCGCGTAGAACGGAAACCAGGTATTTCGCTCGGTAGCGAAAATCATGACCGGATCAAGCCAGGATGCGTACAGGCTGTTGAGCCACAAAAAAAGTGCGGTATCTACTTGATTGATTGCGTCGCGCAAGGAACGAAAAATTTATAGCGTTCGGTTTACGGCTGACTTCAACAACCGTAAACCGTTACACTCGATCTTACAAAACCAAAAATTGACTCAGGTAATTGCGGGCCGTTAGAATAGCCGTGCGTACGTCTTCGGCGCTACCTTCATACGCTTTGTCTTCAACCTCAATGCAAACCGGACCCCGGTAGCGTACATCAGTCAGCGCGGCAAAGAAGTTACGCCAGCGCACATCGCCCAGACCCGGCAGCTTTGGTGAATGGTATTCCAGAGGGTTTGCCATAATACCCACCCGGTCTAATTTGTCGCGGTACAGCTTCACGTCTTTCAGGTGAATGTGATGCAGTCGGTCGCGGTAGTCGTAGATGGGTTTTACTTCGTCCATGATCTGCCAGATCAAGTGGCTCGGATCGTAGTTCAGTCCTAACGCGCGGGAGGGAATGATGTCAAACAGCCGATCCCAGATAGCCGGAGTCGTTGCCAGGTTTTTACCGCCCGGCCATTCGTCATCCGTAAACCACATGGGACAGTTTTCAATACCGATTTTGACGTTGTTTTCTTCGGCCACCTTGACAATAGCGGGCCAGTGCTCAGCATACAGTTTCAGGTTGTCTGCTACGCTCAATAATGGGTTGCGCCCAATAAACGTGTTGACAACGGGAATACCCAGCTTGGCGGCTGCCCGGATAATTTTCTTGATGTGTTCGCGGTAGAATTCAGCCTGCTCCGGATTCGGATCAAGGGGGTTCGGATAATAACCCAGGCCAGAAATGGAAACGCCGTGCTGCTGCGTTAGGTGGTGAACCTGCTCGACGTTCAGATGATCTACGTCAATGTGGGTCACGCCCGCGTACCGACGTGCATCAGCGTTGCCGCTTGGCCAGCACATCACTTCGACGCATTTGAAATTGTGTTCAGCGGCAAATTTCAGGACACTATTCAAATCATAATCGGCCAGAATCGCCGATACAAAACCAAGGTTGAGCATGAGAAAAGATCGTAAGGAAACAGCCGCTAAGATAGGCGATTGTCGGGATAGTAGCTGAACCTATCGTCCGACAATCGCTTCCTGAACGGCTTCGTTGTTGCTCAACCCGCATGGCTAATTCCTACAATACGACCAGTCCGGCCTTTACAGCCCACAGGGCCAGGCCAACCCGGCTTTTCACTTCCAAACGCTCGAAGAGAGCCTCCCGGTAACCGTCAACGGTGCGCGGGCTGACATGCATACGATCCGCAATCTGAACATAGGTCAACTCTGAACAGGCTAGCTGAAGAAAGTGCAGTTCACGATGGTTCATTTTAGGCAAACCGGGGTTCTTACCCGGAAAGGAAGATTGAGAAGATGTCATACAAGGGTGTGATTTGGCTGCTACTTGTATCGATGGATAACTGACTGTAAGTTAGGGTATTCGATTGCTCAGCGCAATATGAAGTGAGTTAACGGTAGTATAGATTAAACGCAATAATGGTACTTTGTAGATATGTTGTAGGTTTATAAAAAAACCAGCAATAAGCGGTCCGTTCGTAACTACGAATAGCGTGCTGAAAGGACAAACTGGTTTAACCGGCGAACGGAATTATGAACGGCAAAAAGACAGATATACCAATAAAAAAAAGACCCGCCTTGCAGCGGGTCTTTTCTCAGAAATTATAGACTGGATTCAATTATTTGATTGAATCTCTTTTGGTCGTGTCAGTCGCCATCGTTGAATCACTTGACATAGTCGAAGTCGAATCCGAAGACATCGTAGACGTTGAATCCGTTACCGTTGCCGATGTAGAAGTCGTTTCGGTTTTGGTGCTCGAGCAAGCGGTAGCCAGCGTCATCAGCGAAAGCAGGAAAAATGCAGTTTTAGCCATGAGTATGATACGTTTAGACAAATTCATTGTTTTCAGCCTATTAATCCGATTGTAAAAGAAAAGTAACCCAATCTTTTACAGAATTTTTCGACTATCTGACGCAAGTAGCCGATACACGATCAAAGGATAAACTATTTGTCTACACTAATTTGTCTTTTAGGAACTTTATCGTTCGCCCCCAGGCCAATTTAGCGGCTGCTTCATTGTAGCGGGTAGGGGCGGTGTCATTGTTGAAAGCATGTTGAGCACCTTCGTACACGTACAACTCATACGGTACACGCGCTTTTTTTAAAGCTTCTTCGTATGCGGGTATTCCGGCATTGATGCGTTCGTCAAGACCGCCATAATGCAGTTGTACCGCTGCCTTGATCTTGGGAACGTCCGCTGCTTCGGGCTGACGACCGTAGAAGGGCACAGCCGCTTTCAGGTCCGGGTCGTGGACAGCCAGTTGATTCGCCATAGCGCCACCCCAGCAGAACCCGACTGCACCGAGTTTGCCCGTACTGTCTGGTCGGGATTTCAGGTAATCGAGGGCTTTGACAAAGTTTTCGCGCGTTTTCTGAGCGTCCAGTTTGCCAAATAACTCACGAACCTGTGCTTCATCGGTGGGCGTTCCTCCTGCGCCAGAAAGCGCATCGGGAGCCAGCGCGAGGAATCCGGCCAAAGCCATCCGACGCGTGACATCTTCAATATGCGGATTTAACCCCCGGTTCTCGTGAATAACGACGACAGCCGGATACTTGCCTGCCGCAGCCGGTCGAGCCAGATACCCTTTCATGGTCGTATCGGAACCCGGAAACGTAACCGATTCTGCTTTGATGCGGTCATCCTGTCGGGTTATCGTTTCGGCATGGGCGTAGTTAATTTCCAATAGGGGTAAGGTCGCGAGAGCGGAGGCCATACTACCCGTCAGCTTGGCGAGTCGTTTGAGGAAGTCGTCACGTTTGAGAGGCTTGTGCGTGTATTCGTCGAAAAGATTGATAATCCGCTGATCCATGAGTAGTTAGTTTTGGGCTTGTTCCGTAAAGCTCACCAATGGCCCCGTAAAACACAAATTCCCGACGGTGGATAATCCCGGTGATGAATGGGTGTACGATAAGGATCATACAGGATGGTTGCTGAAACCTGGCGAATGGCATGGTAAAACACCGGCCTCGTTCTACCTTTGCGCCCGTATAGAACGAGTGAGCGAGTCGCAGCGTGCCGGACCGATTGAGCAGTTCCGACGCTCGAAGGCTCTTTCACTCGTTTGCCTTTTCACCCTTTCGTTTATTAACAATGGAATACCGCATCGAGAAAGACACGATGGGTCAGGTGCAAGTACCGGCCAATGTTTACTGGGGCGCGCAAACTCAGCGTTCCATCGAGAACTTCAAAATTGCCCAGGATATCAATAAAATGCCCCGCGAAATCATTCAGGCATTTGCGTATCTCAAAAAAGCAGCCGCACTGACGAATCTCGACGCGGGCGTTTTGCCGCAGGAAAAAAGCGATCTGATTGGTCAGGTGTGCGACGAAATTCTGGAAGGTAAACTGGATGATCAGTTTCCGCTGGTGGTGTGGCAAACGGGTTCGGGAACGCAGTCGAACATGAACGTCAACGAAGTGGTTGCGTACCGGGGACATGTGTTGCACGGTGGTCAGCTTACCGACGAGAAGAAATTTCTGCACCCTAACGACGATGTAAATAAGTCGCAGTCCTCGAACGACACGTTCCCGACGGCAATGCACATTGCCGCTTACAAAATCCTGCTCGATGTAACGATTCCGGGAATTACGAAACTGCGTGATACGCTGGCGGCTAAATCGAAGCAGTTCATGAACGTCGTCAAGATCGGACGGACCCACTTTATGGACGCTACGCCGTTGACGGTTGGTCAGGAATTTTCGGGCTATGTGTCGCAGCTTGACCACGGTTTGCGGGCGATCAACAACTCACTGGCTCACCTGAGCGAACTGGCGCTGGGCGGTACCGCCGTCGGTACGGGAATCAATACGCCCCCGAACTATTCGGAAAATGTGGCGAAGCACATTGCTAATGTAACCGGTCTGCCTTTCGTGACCGCCGAAAACAAATTTGAAGCGTTGGCTGCTCACGACGCGATTGTCGAAGCGCACGGTGCGCTGAAAACCGTGGCGGCAAGTTTGATGAAAATCGGTAACGATATCCGCATGCTGTCTTCGGGACCACGGGCGGGTATCGGCGAGTTGCACATTCCTGACAATGAACCCGGTTCATCGATCATGCCCGGTAAGGTGAATCCAACGCAGTGTGAGGCTATAACGATGGTAGCCGCGCAGGTGATGGGTAACGACGTGGCGATCAACTTTGGCGGTGCTCTGGGACATTTCGAACTGAACGTGTTCAAGCCCGTCATGATCTACAACTTCCTGCACTCGGCCCGGCTCATTGGCGATGCCTGCGTATCGTTCAACGACAAATGCGCCGAAGGTATCGAACCGATTGAAGCGAACATCAAAAAACACGTTGATTCTTCGCTGATGCTGGTAACGGCGCTGAACACCAAGATCGGCTATTACAAAGCCGCCGAAATTGCGCAGACGGCTCACAAAAACGGTTCTACACTGAAAGAAACCGCGCTGCAACTCGGCTACCTGACCGAAGACGAGTTCAACGAGTGGGTAAAACCAGAAGACATGGTCGGCGAGATCAAGTAAATAGAACAATCCAATATAGTTCGGGCTGTTACTGGTTGTGGTGTCGGTTTCTCAAAACCGACACCACAACCAGTAACAGCCCGAACTGCTTTTCGTAGAGTGAAGAATTACTTCATGCTTAGGGCGGCTTTTTTGTACTTCGCCGTGCGGGCATCCTGAATGATCCCTTTCCAGTTCAGGCCAAAGCCGAAGTCATACGCGTGGCCGTCGGCGTCAACGTACGGCTTCATATCGCGGGGTACGTCTTCCGCTTGCGCTTCTACCGTTTTCATATCAATGGGCATCTGCATAGGCAGTAAAGCCGATGGTTCGCTGGAACCCGTTAGAATATCCATCAGCGCCTGGTCCTGAACGCCAAAATGGGCCAGTATTGCATTGGTCTGCTTTTCAAATTCGCCAACAACGGTTGGGTTTGAGACAAGGAGCGAAACGATAACCGGTTTCCCGTTCATCTTTGCGTAGGTCTCCGTAACCATCCCTAAATCCGTGCCGTTGATGGTCTTGGCCGTTTTGCCGTTGTAGGATCGGTTTGTGAATTTCTCCAGCTGATCGCCACCGGCAATGCTTGGGTTGCGTGCTCCCTGGGCAGTGTAGTCACCGTATTGAAGACTCACCGGCACGTATCCGGTACCACCCGCTTTTGCATCAGCGCTGTTGTAGCCACCGCCCGAGTCGGGGCTCTGGATAAATACCAGCGCGTAATCGGCTTCGGCTGGATTGTCGGTCACGGTAAAGTATTTTTTCACAACAGTCAGATTGACCGGATATTCCAGCTTTTCGGGTATTTCCATGCCTAGGAAGTTGCGGCCTGCGGGGGTAAAGCGTTTAGGGATGTATACCGTTTTGCCCTTGGTTAGCGGTAAGGCCTTCGCTTTATTTTTCAGCATCACGACCGATTGCAGTTGGGCCTGATAACCATTCTGCATAAAATCGGCTTTGCCCACCACGTTGCGAGACGTTTGTGGTTCCAAATACGGATTTTCAAACAAACCGACCTGAAAGATATTTTTCAGCAGCCGAACCGCCGATTGCTCGAACCGCGCCCGCATGGCGGCTTCGCCTTTTTCTTTAACGCCCATCTTGTAGGCTTCGATAACCGGAGTCGCATCGTTATTGCCACCAAACTGATCGGCTCCTGCCATCAATATTTTATAATGACGCTCGGGAAGCGATAATTTGTCAACGCCCCACGATTTTCCGGTCAGGAAAAGATCGACCGCCGTTTCATTAGCCGTGATGTTCCAGTCGGTGCAGACAACACCATCATATTTGTATTTGCCCCGCAGCAAGTCGCCGATGATGTATTTGTTGTAGCTGTTGCCGACGTTTTCACCGTTTTTCTTGTCCTGATTGTACGAGATGGTGTAATAAGGCATGACCGCAGCCGCCGAACCTGTTTTGCCGTTTAGCTTGAAGGCTCCCTGTGTGAAGGGCAGAAAGTGAGTTTCAAAGTTGTTGCCCGGATAAACGGCATATTTTCCGTACCCGTAGTGCGCATCGCGACCACCTTCTCCCGAGCCACCACCCGGCCAGTGCTTGACCATGGCGTTGACGCTGTTGTAGCCCCAGCCACCGGTTATTTCGGCGGCACCAGCCGACGTCTGAAAACCATCGATGTAAGCGCGGGCCATGTCGGTCGCGAGCTGCGGGTCTTCGCCGAAGGTGCCGCTCGCCCGGTTCCAGCGGGGGTCAGTGGCTAAGTCAACCTGTGGCGATAGGGCCGTAGCGATCCCCAGTGCCCGGTATTCGGTAGCCGCGATTTGCCCGAAGCGTTTGACCAGCTCCGGGTTGAAGGTAGCCGCTAAGCCTAACGAACTGGGCCACATCGAGATAGAGCCACCCGCGCCCGCGTTGAATTCGGCGTTGGCTCGCGTTCCGTGACGCGGGTCAGAACTGCTGTTGATCGGAATGCCCAGGCCAAGTCCTTCTACCAGTGCCTGCGCGTTGTTGTTCCACTGCGCGGCTGCTTCCGGACTTTGTACGGAGGTGATAAGTACATGCCGTAGGTTGTCTTTGGTCAGGAATTCTCGTTGCTGATCAGACAGATCCGAGGCATTCGCACCGCTTTGGGCAAAGACTTTACCATTGTACGTACCCGCAAAAGGGCCGCCTGCCCCCGCTGGAATAGGCTGGTGTTTGCTGTAAAGCATCAAGCCCGCTATCTGCTCAACAGATAGCTTCGAGGCCAGGTCTTTGGCGCGAGTAGCAACGGGTAAGCGCCAATCTTCGTAAGAATCAAGTTTGCCGTTTTTGTTTAAATCTTTAAACGCCAGCCCGTTGACGGTCAACAGTTTTACACCGGAATTTGGGGCATAACCCAGCGTTTGGCCGCCTTTGTTAGTCACCTTAGTCCAGGAGTCGACTTTGGTCTCCGTCCAGTTTTGCCCTATGGCAGCCGAGGCTGTCAGGAGCGTAAAAAGTCCTGCGCAAGTAATCCCATTCCTCATAGATCAGTAGGTTGTCAAATAAATGTTTAGGGTTGTCAATGCAGATGCGGTGGAAGAAAACCGTGTCCATGTCAAAATAATCGCTTTTCTTCGAGAAACAGTGCAACTAGGCAATAAATAGCTGCGCTATTTCTGGCTGTGCCGTCAGTTTTTAAGAAACCTACCGGGTTAGGCTTAAGAACTCGTATTGTTTGAAATCCCTAAAATGAGTATTTATTGCTGACGCCAAAGGTCGGTTTTGTCTGTGGAGTCGGCTGAGCCGTGGTGTCGGTTTTGAGAACCGCGCGGGCGGCCCCGCCGACACTACGATTCCATACACTTTGTTGGTTGAGCTTACGTAGTTAGTGTCGGATCAACAGTACATCGAACTAATATCGCATTTTAAATGTAGATACATATAATGTAGTCGTACGCTTATGGGTAGTCGTTGAATAAGCGTATTTGTTTTTCAGAACGATGAAGCGAAACGAATTTTTAACCACCCTACTGGGTACAACCATGCTGACTAGTTTCAAACAGTTCACGAAAGACCTTACGGAACAAGGATCAGAAATGCCCGTATTATTTGTCGGACATGGTTCGCCGATGAATGGGATTGAACATAATGAATTCAACCAGTACTGGAAGCAGCTAGCGCAGGAAATCCCGGTTCCGAAAGCGGTTCTGGTTGTTTCGGCGCACTGGTTGAGTCGAGGAACGCACATTACGGCAATGGATTTTCCGAGAACGATCCATGATTTTGGCGGATTCCCTAAGGCGTTGTTCGATGTGCAGTACCCCGCACCCGGTAGCCCCGCACTCGCTAAAGAAACAGCGGGGTTGATCCATTCGACGGTTGTTGGGCTAAACCACGACTGGGGGCTGGATCATGGGACCTGGAGCGTTGTGCGGCAGATGTACCCTGATGCTACAATTCCTGTTTTGCAGCTGAGTATCGACTACACGAAGGACGCGCAGTACCATTATAACTTGGCAAAAGAGTTAAGCGCCTTACGCCGAAAAGGCGTGTTGATTCTGGGCAGTGGCAACATGGTTCATAACCTGCGCATGATCGCTTTGCCGCCATCCGGTGATTTCAACACGGCTTATGGCTACGACTGGGCCATCCAAATGAACGATACGTTTAAAGAACTGATCGCAACCGGAGACCATGCGCCACTGATTCACTACGATCGGCTGGGGCCAGAAGCCCGTCTGGCTATTCCATCGCCTGATCATTACTTACCCTTGCTGTACACGCTGGGGCTTCAAGGCAAGCAAGATTCTGTTTCCTTCTTTAACGACAAAGCCGTTGCTGGCTCGCTGACAATGACGTCGGTTAAAATCAGTAGTAACTAGGCTCATCACGAACGGTCTATTCACGATCTGTAAAGGCGCTGGTAACGTTACCGGCGCCTTTATCATAATTGGACAATAATAAGATCGGTCATTGACCCATTTCCGATTAAAATAGTATTAAAAATAAGCACCTTACAGCGAATAGTTTAAATGAAAGTTTACTGAATTAATTGCATTTTATTAGATAATAATCTGATAATGAGTTATAATTTGAGGTAAAATTAGTCACCCTTAGTAGACTTACTATTAGAAAAATTAAAATATGGATGCACGGCGGATTATGGTCGTTTAGACAAAACTTGTTTAAACAAATATTGGTTATACCTTTGTCGCACCTTTAGAAAACATGGAAAAGTTGTTTCGAAATGAATACCACAGATTGATTGCCAACATCCATCAAACCGACGGGTATATCTTCAATCATTTTCAGCAGAAGCTGTCGCCGTTCGATTTATCGGTACAGCAGTACATCGCTCTTCGCCGGCTCTCGGAAGTTTACCCAAACAGCTTAACCGCAGGTGAACTGAAAGAAAAAATGACCGATATAAACTCTGATATGACCCGGCTGATGGACCGTTTGGTTGCCAAGAAATTGATTGTTCGGGAGATTGATCCTCAGAACCGTCGTCGGGTTAACCTTTCCCTCACAGAAGAGTCGTATCAGTTTGTTGAAGCTGTCGCCGTCGAGTTTAAAGATTTTGAATCGATTGTCAGTCAGTTGACTGATGAGGAAGTCCATACAATGAATACGCTCCTCGAAAAAATTAGAAAACCGTTACAATGAAAAAGTATCTGATAGGCGTTGGCGTTTGGCTGGCGGGTCTAAGTCTGGCGGTTGCTCAACCAGCTCCGACCGTGATGCCGCTGGATAAAGCCGTTCAGCTGGCGCTGCAAAATAACAAAGCAATCAAGCTCGCCGATGCCCGTACGCAGGCGGCTGAAGCGCGTTCGCAAGAAGCCAAAGATCGCAGTTTACCCCAGGCTAATGCTTCGTTGGCGTATTCGCGCTACAGCCTGACGGGTCCGTTCTCGCTGGGTGCTGGTGGGGAAGCCTTAACGATTCCGGCTGGCGCGTTCAATGCGACCATTGGTGGGGTTACGATCAGTAAAGAAGTGTTTGGCGGTTTTGCCGAGAAATCAGCAGAAAAGTCGGCCGAACTGCTGGCCAAAGCGGGTCACCTGGATGCGCAACGCAATCGTTCGGAGTTGGTTTACACCGTAACCGATGCGTACTATAACATTGTCAAACTAGCCCGTTCGATTGGTGTGATCGAGCAAAATATCCGTCAATTTGAAGAACGGGAGCGGGATGCGAATAACCTGCAAAAAGAAGGAATTGTGACTGCCAACGAGGTGCTGAAGATTCAGTTGCAGAAAAATAACCTGAACCTGAGTCGTCTACAGGTAGAAAAAGCTCGTCAGACCGCCCTTTATAACTTTAACCTGCTGGTTGGTTTGCCCGACGATCAGACTATTTCCATCGACACGACGCTGGTCAACCCGGTTTCTTCGCTTGAACCGCTGAACTCATTTCTGACCAGAGCGGTACAGGCCCGTCCCGAAGTACAAGCCAATACGCTCCGGGTTCAATCGGCTGAAGAGATGATGCGTAATACGAAAAGTGCCAAGTATCCGCACTTAGGCGTATCTACGGGGTATAATTACATCAATCCGACGGCCAACGTATTTCCTACGTCGGGTGCGTTCGTTAGTGCCTGGAATGTGGGGGCTGGATTGACGTATAACATTGGCTCGCTGTATAACCTGAAAGGTAGATTGCATACGGCGCAAAACAACATCGATCAGGCAAACCTGCAAAGTCAGCAGCAAACCGATCAAATCCGCAGTGAGGTGGTGACAGCTTACAACAACTACCAACTGGCGCTGGAACAACAGAATGTGATTCGCACGGCGGTAGGGCAGGCCGTTGAAAATTACCGCCTGACCGAGTCTCGTTTCCGCAATGGCTTAGTCGGATCGACGGATTTGCTGGAAGCCAACAGTTTTCTGGTACAAGCTCAACTCAATGTAATTAACGCCACCGTGGACGCGCAACTGGCTTACCAACGCCTGCTCAAAGCCACTGGCAACAACCTCAATTAATCTTGTTTCGATAAGTAGTCATGGATAAGAAAACAGTATTCCGCATAGTGGGCGTCATTGTTCTGGCCGTTGCCCTCTTTTTTGGGTACAGCGAATTTCGCTACCTGCAACGGCACGAAACCACCGACGACGCCCAGATCGACGGCGACGTAAACCCGGTTATTCCTAAGGCGGGTGGTTACGTAAAAGCCATTCGTTTTAAAGACAATCAGTTTGTAAAAGAAGGTGATACGCTTGTGGTTCTCGACGATGCGGACTATCGCATTCGCGTCGCGCAGGCTGAGTCTGCCCTGCAAAGTGCCATGGCGGCCGCTGGCGTAAGCCGCTCGCAGGTGAACGTAGCGTCGGCAACGGTACAAAGCGCGCAAGCAAGCGTACAGACGGCCCGTGATCAGGTTGCTACCGCGCAGGCTAACGTGGCGGCTGCTCAGGCCCGTGCCCGCAGAGCCAATCAGGATTTTGAACGCTACAGCCGACTATTAGCCGAAAAAACGGTTCCGCAGCAGCAGTTCGACGCAGCTCAGGCCGAACGGGATGCGGCTCAGGCTCAACTACTGGCGGCTCAGGCTCAACTACGCACCGCGCAATCGCAGGTGAATGCGGTCGGAACGCAAACAGCGGTATCAAGCTCGCAGCGTCGGGCAACCGAAGGGCAGATCACGGTCGCCCAGGCTACCATTAAGCAGCGTCAGGCCGATCTGGACATGGCTAAACTGCAACTTTCGTACACGATTGTACGGGCTCCGGCTTCGGGTGTTGTGTCGAAACGGGCGGTGCAAATCGGTCAGTTGGTACAGGCTGGTCAGGCCGTCTGTTCCGTAGTCGGTAATTCGAACCTGTGGGTAACGGCTAACTTTAAAGAAACGCAGTTGCATCAGATGCAGCCCGGTCAGGCGGTCGATATCGATGTCGATGCGTTTGAAGGTGACAAACTGGTAGGCCACGTAGGGTCGTTTGCCGGGGCAACGGGCGCGAAGTTTTCCCTGCTGCCTCCCGACAATGCAACGGGTAACTACGTGAAAGTGGTTCAGCGGGTTCCGGTACGAATTGAACTCGATAAAAATAGTCCGCTGTACGCGAAAGTGCGCCCTGGTATGAGCGTATCCGTAGCGGTGGATTTGCAGAAATAAGCGCTTGCCCTTGGTGTCGGACGGTCGGCTCAGCCGTTCGCAAGCCCGATACCAAGGGCAGCAGAAACACGTCAGGTTCTCGAACCTGACACCACCCAATTAATTACTAACCGTATGAAGTTAGGATTTGATAAATGGATTGTTGTGATTACGGTTACAACAGCCGCCCTGCTGCAAACCATCGATTCTTCCATCGTTAACGTAACGCTGAACCAGATGATGGGTAACCTCGGCGCTTCGCTGGGGGATATCAGCTGGGTCGTGACGGGCTACGCAGCCGCCAGTGCCGTGATGATTACGATGTCGGGCTGGCTAACGGCTAAGCTGGGACGGCGTAATTACTTTGCCGCTTCGATTGTTCTTTTTACGGTCGCATCCATATTTTGCGGTACCTCAACCAACGTTTGGGAGCTTGTTTTCTTCCGGGTTGTGCAAGGAATCGGGGGAGGAGGGTTGCTGACAACAGCCCAGTCGATTCTGATTCAGACCTTCCCGAAAGAAGACTTAGGGATTGCTAATGCCATTTTCGGGGTGGGCGTTATTATCGGCCCATCCATCGGACCTACGCTTGGGGGCTACATCACCGACAACCTGTCGTGGAACTGGGTGTTCTACATCAATATCCCCTTTGGTATTGCGGCTACGGTGCTGACCTACTTGTTTATCAAAGAACCCGCCGAGAAGGTCGAAGCCGGTAGCATGGACTGGCTCGCGCTGATTCTATTGGTAATGGGTATCGGTGGTCTGCAAATCGTTCTGGAAAAAGGTCAGGAAGAAGACTGGTTCACGTCGGAGTTTATTGTCGGCATGTCTATCACGGCAGCCGTTGGACTGATCGGATTTATCTGGCGTCAGTTAGCGGTAAAACTGCCAATCCTGGATCTAAGTCTGCTTCGTCAGCGCCGGTTTGCGGTTGGTACGCTGTTTAATTTCATTCTTGGTTTCGGGCTGTTTGCTTCCGTGTTTATCATCCCGGTTTTCTGTCAGACCATTCTGGGCTTTACGGCTAGCCAAACCGGATTGCTCCTGATGCCGGGTTCGATCATGACGGGCTTGATGATGCCTGTTGTTGGGGGGTTGCTAAGTAAAAACTACATCTCTCCGGTCTGGTACGCGGGTATCGGCTTTCTGTTGTTTTTCGGCTTTTGCTTCGATCTATCGGCGATCAGCCTTGAAGCTGGACCCGACTATTTCTTCTGGCCGCTAATCGTTCGGGGCATCGGGATGGGACTGATTTTTATTCCGCTGACCACGATTACACTGGCCGATCTGCCGGGCATCAAAATCCCGCAGGGATCAGCCCTTACGGGGATGATTCGGCAATTAGGCGGTACGTTCGGTACGGCGATCATGACCACGTACATCTCGACGCGCACGGTTCTGCATTCATCCCGCCTGGCCGACAACATATCGATTTATAACCCGCTGTCTGCCGAGCGGATTCGGCAGTACACGAATTTGTTTTTGTCCAAAGGCGATGCCTTGATGACGGCGACGGGTAAAGCCTACGGGGTTATGCAAGGATCGCTGATCAAGCAGGCGCTGGTGATGACGTACGCGGATGCTTTCCTGATCATTGGCGGGTTCTTCCTCATTTGCGTACCGCTTTTGCTACTGTTTATCGGGAAGAAAATCGAAGCCTCAGGCCACACCGAAATGGTGATGGAATAGGGAGTAGAAGGGTATATATGAAATTCTGGCTTACTGCCAAAACGGAACGTCTGAATGCCAGGAGTTCGCAATTGTTTTCGCCCGCCGTCAATGCGTGTTGACGGTGGGCGATTGACTTTTACCGAAGGCGGGTACGAAGAATGGCCATACTACCCGTTGTAGGGATCAAGACTGTTCGACTACTTTATTGCCAGATCAACCAGCGTTCCGAGTAATAGCGCTGCCAGCGAGAAGGTTATCATGCCTAGCACATATGCACCAAATGCTTTTACATAATTAACGATCTTCCGCTTATCGAAAAACTGACCGATTGCCCACGTGCAGTACCCTATACCAACGAAACCGGCAACCCGCATTGAATTCAGGTGAGTCAGTCCCTGAAAAACGGCAAAAACGGCAAAGATCAACATCCCCATGCCCATTACGAAACACAGGAGAATCAGAATTTCGAAAAAATTATACGCGTACTTTCTAAAAAATAGCTTTGCCCAGAAAGCGATAAAGACGCCCATAATGATATTGGCATAACCGTAGTGGGCCTGAATCCACTTAAAAATGACACCCGTGCTCGTCTCTTCGGCTTCGTCAAGTTTCATGTAACCATCTCCGATATGGAAAAAGTGGTTTACGAGCGTATACGCCAAAGAAGTCACGATGATAAAAATGATAGGCTTTACGAGTCGACTTCTATTTTCCGAAATAAAATGTCTGACGTTATCGCCCGGACTTACCAACAATTCCCGGACCGTATACAGAAGGCCCCGCTCAAAATGTAAGACGTGTTCAATTTCGTGTTTGATGTAATGACCATCAATACGCTTCACGGCAACCGGCTGCCCGCAATGAGCACAGTACTTGTGCATAACTTCTTGCTGGCAATTCGAGCAACTCAATACTTGCATTTTTGGCTAGATAAAAGTAACAGGTACGGGTTCGTCAACTCCCGACTCATCGTTGATGTCGACGGTCGCATAGGTTGACGGATAAGTGCACAATATAGAAAAACTAGCTTAGTTCTCACGTTGCCACACGGGCTAAATCACCGGATATGCCGAATTGCTTCTCACACGCGCTCGTTTCCAGATGAAATAAACAATTAGGCTGAAGCCAATTGCCGAGGGGAGGATCTGGCTGTACGGCTTGAAATCGGATAATACGGCACCGCCAAAAGCCGACGCGAGACCGCTATAAGCAGATACTAATTTGTAGATGTGTTCGTAGAGCCACCCTTTTTTAAGCCGTTGGAATAGCCAGATGTGTTTGACCAAATCATACCCTGCCACCAGGACCAGCGCCAAAAGCGTGGGGTAAATTACAGTGGGAGACCAGTTGCCGCCCGATAGCTGCATGGATCGTACGTACAAGCCACCCGCGATCAATACAACCACGGCAAGCAACGCGTCCAGCCACGAAGCGCGTCGTTCACGAAGTCGAACAACACGGTACCCCGAATAGCCTACGTAGCCAGACAGTAGGGTCAGGATAATCAAAAAAGAGCTGGATCGAAAGAAGAGTACGCCCACAAAAGCCGTGGCCACTACGACTGCCAGTACGCATAAAAACCAGCGTCCATAACGAACGTGTTGCGGGGAGCGATTCTGGTAGAAGAGGGTTATTGAACCAATAAGTAAGCCAAGAATGCCAAAAATGATGTGGACAACGATGTTGACCGTATGAAGCGTTTGCATAGGAAAACCTCCGGGTTGTTTGCGGGCCGGACGGTCGTAAAGTTGGGCAGGTACAAACGGGGCGGCAAGCCTTTCGTGACGAAGTAATCTGGACTGTGACGAACGTCTTTTGTCACGTAATGCATGGCTGTACAGGTTCTGGATTGTAATTTGGAGGTATGAAACGCAATCCGCTTCTGAATCATTTCGTCGTACGTAATTTGCTGGGACTGCTCGCTTTGCTGGCGGTTCACTTCCTGGCCGATATGTACGCTATGGATCAGCGGGTAGGCTTTTCGAAGCTGTCGCCTTACGTGTATTTGTTAATGCTGTACGGTTGGCTGGTGTTTCACAACCGTATCCTGTTTGAACGGCTGTTCCTGCAAGGAAAAAAAGCGGCTTATTTCGGCTGTCTGATCCTACTCATGGCGCTGGGTTCGTTCAACATGAGTTTTATACTGCAAACGCAATTTGCCATTGTGCGCCCGCTTCCGCATCTGGTCAATTTTTGGGTGTACACCGTGACGGGCCTGGGCGTATATGTTACGTACCGGTATATCCGTATGCAAGGGCAAAAAGAACGGCAACCCGTCGAAGAAACAAAGGCAGTGACCGAAATGACGGATAACTTTTCCTGTACGGTGGATGGTGTCCGTCAGGTGATCGCCCATACCGATATTCGCTATCTTGAGAGTCTGGAAAACTACGTCAAGATCTTCACGAAATCGAAAACGTACATTACGCGGATGACCTTGAAGGAAGCCGAAGATCGGTTGCCCAAACGGCTGTTTGTTCGCATCAGCCGGTCGTCCATTGTGAATACGGCGTACGTTGACACAATCGAGTCTGACACGCTTCGAATCGGAACAAAGGAGTTGCGCATCGGTAAAGTATACAAACGATATGTCGCCGAGCAGTTTACCGGGGATTGAGAGACCGTCTTTATTTTATCATGACAAAAACGATACAGAAATAAATTTTCGGACAGTTTCTGAGCAAGCGCATAAAAAAAGCGGGGCATGATACGATTTGTACCTGCCCCGCTTTCATGCGCGTTTAGACTATTACTCGGCTTCCGGCGTGTATTCGTATACACCAAGTCCAAGCACTTCGTTGGTATGTCTCCGCAACTCCTGGCCTAGTTTTGGGTTGTTAGCCAATACTTGGCCGTAGGAAGGAATCATTTCCGTCAACTTTTGCTGCCAGGCTTCGGTAGCGAGCTGATCCGGGAAACACCGCTTGATCAGGTCAAGCATGATCGAAACGGCGGTCGATGCACCGGGCGACGCGCCCAACAAAGCGGCAATGCTTCCGTCCGCTGCGCTAACCACCTCGGTGCCAAATTCCAGAACGCCCCCTTCTTTCTCATCTTTCTTGATTACCTGCACCCGCTGGCCGGCAACTTCCAACTCCCAGTCTTCCATCTTCGCATCGGGGTAATACTCCCGCAAAGCGGCCAGTCGATCTTCCGGCGACTGCATCACTTGCTGAATCAGGTATTTGGTCAGCGGAATATTGTGCATACCGGCCATAAGCATGGGAGCCATGTTGCTCAGCTGAATCGACTTCGGCAAGTCCAGGTAGGAACCGCTTTTGAGGAATTTCGTCGAGAAACCGGCGTAAGGACCAAACAGCAACTCGCGTTTGCCTTCGATCATGCGCGTGTCCAAGTGAGGAACCGACATCGGCGGAGCACCTACTGACGCTTTACCGTACACTTTCGCCTGATGCCGTTCAATAACATCGGGGTTCACGCACTTGAGCCACTGACCACTAACCGGGAATCCACCAAAGCCACGGCTTTCGGGAATGTCCGATTTTTCGAGCAAGCGTAGCGAACCACCACCCGCACCGATAAAAATAAATTGCGTCTGTACGTCGCGTACCTGATTGGTGGTCACGTTTTCCACGCGGATTTTCCAACCGCCGAGCGATTTCGACCGCCACAGGTCACGAACCTCGTGGGCAAAGTACAAGCGAACGCCCGGCATATCGGTCAGACGCCGGAACATAGCTCGGGTGAGGGCGCCAAAGTTCACGTCCGTACCAATTTCCATGCGCGTAGCCGCTACCGGTTGCGATGGATCGCGGTCTTCCATAACCAACGGCATCCAATCGGCCAGCTGTGCCCGATCTTCGGAATACTGCATTCCGTGGAAAAGGTAATTTTTCTGAAGGGCCTCGTAGCGTTTGCGTAGATAATTAACGTTATCGTTGCCCCACACAAAACTCATGTGCGGGATGGAACGGATAAAATTGGGAGCATCGTTCAGAAACCCTTTCTCAACCAAAAAGGACCAGAATTGCTTCGATTGTTCGAACGACTCAGCAATCTTGACTGCTTTCGACGCATCGATGGTACCGTCTCCTTTTTCGGGCGTGTAGTTCAATTCGCAAAAGGCCGAGTGACCCGTACCGGCGTTATTCCAGGCGTCGGAACTTTCGGCGGCTGCACTATCAAGCCGCTCGTAAATTTCGATGGTCAGATCGGGTTGCAATTCTTTCAGCATTACGCCTAATGTTGCACTCATGATACCGGCACCGATCAAAATGACATCGGGACCTTTTTGTACAGCTTTATTTCGTTTCGCCATGATAAGAGGCAGAGATATATTCTTTCTAATTACAAAATTGGGGGTTTGCTTGTTCCGAAAGGTTATCCAATAGAAAATATGTACTAAACTAATTAATGTAATGACAGTGAAAATAAGCCTGACAGTCCAATTGTGTGATAAATAACTAACTGATAATTAGCAAATTAAAATGGATTCAGGTTTCTAAAAAGTTTATTTAAAATACACCTGTTTTCAGGGATAAAAATTGTGTATTTTATCTATTTGCCATTTGCTGCTTTTCTGATTTTGGCCTTTTCTTAGATAAAATTGATCTTAATCCTTTTGATGAATAAAGTGTGATAGAATAATCGACTAATAGTCAGATGAAGCAGTTAGTGCCGTCAGGTTCTCAAACCTAACGGCACAATCCAGTGGTGTCGGTTTTGCGAACCGCGCGGGCGGCCCCGCCGACACCACTGGATAGGATCAGGATCATCGGACCATCAATTGATAAAAGAGACAAGGGTAGCCTACGAGTCGAAAGATCACTTCGACAGATTGGCGATGGTAAGGCTCAGCCTGTCTGACGGTTTTGGTGTTAGCACATTGAAGTTGATTCGGTAGATGGTATCGCCCCATTTCGTAATGATCCCACGGTCTTCGGGAGCATCCAGCTTTACTTTTTCGATGGAAGGCGTCATCTGCTTGGCGTTATAGCTGACCACGAAATCGCTGGCTTGGCCTCCTTTTGGGTTGTAATGAATAATCAATTCGCCGGGTTTTCCAACTTCCGCCGGGTAGCAAGTCATCACGTGTTGGGTAATAGAGCTGGCATTTTTCAGGTTGACAACGTCGTCAATCTGAACGTTTTTTCCCCGATTCAGTCGGATGGTTCGTTGCCAGTGGTTTATGTTCGCGTCGGTTGGGTACGCCTGTGAAATGTCAACGGTAAACTGTGGCGAAGCGTTATCGGCTTTGTACGAAACATCGGTCGCTTTGAACGACATACCGGGTGGCTGGTTTTTACCGTTGATGGTCGGCAGATTGTGGTAATCCGAACAATTGTACCAGATGTCGTAACGTTTGTTGCTGAACGTTTTGGCTGTGTACGTGCCCCGGCCAACGTCGATCAATAGCGGTTGCCCGTCGTAGTAGACGACATACGTGCCGATGTCGTTGTGGTTATGGCTTTCGTCATTATGGCCTCCCTTGGCCGCTACGTAAAAGCCTTTCGTCGTTCCTGCCTGATCGCGGGCGGCAAACACCTGAAGGTCGGGTAGCCAGATGTTTTGGGGCAGCGGCAACCCCTGCGCGGCTTTCTGGTATTCGTCCTGCATGAACAGGGCGTAGAAGTGTCTGAAGTAATGAAATTTGCCGATGTTGCCTTCTTCGGGTTTGCGATAAAACGCGCCAAACCTCATCATATCCGGGTCGTTGATGGCTTTGCCGTAGCGGTAAATCATCGTTGCGGCCATGCCTGGTTGCGGATCGGCGTCGGCGAAATTCAGAAAGTACTTGTCGCTGATCTGAGCGCGGTAGATGAACCGGCCCATGTTGCGAAATTTCTCATCAGCGTACACGTACTGAAAGGCATCGTTACTAGCCAGATTGAGCATAGCGATGTTATCGTACAGGGAAGCGGCAGCAGCACCCCAGTAGCTGGGTCCTTCGTCGCAACCACCATCTTGCGGATAAGGATTCAAAAATTCGTCGAGCACGTCCAGCACTTTGGCGACCGAGGCCGTTCGCTTATCGTCGTCTTTTTCGAGCAGCAGAACGGCGTTCAGCCAGTTCGAGCAAATCCAGGGATTCCAGTTGTTCGGTGCTCGTCCGTTGGCCGTTTTCGTCATCCAGCCGTGGGGCTTGGTCATCAGCGGGTCAAAAATGCGGTACCTGGTTTCGGTGGAGATGCGCTTTCGGATTTGCGGAGAAACAGCGTCCAGCTTATCACCCAGATAATAATCGACCCAGGCCAGATAGGTGGCGGTTTCGGCGGCAAACAGATCAACGAAGGGTTTCGATACGTCCATCAGCCCCGCGTACTCCTTCGACTTGGGCAAATGGGCGGGAACGCCCCAAAAGGACTCCTCGCAGATGGACCACACGCCGTCGATAATCGGATCAACAAACCGTCCTTTGTTTTCGTAGATTTCAGCGAGCAGGAGCGTACCCAGCACCTCACGTTTTTCAAAGCTTACGGCCTGAAACTGATCCCGGTCGCCAGTCCGTTCGATCAGCAGCGATTTGGTCGCCGGAATGTACGGCCATTGGTAGTTGAGGTACGATTCAGCTTTTTTGAGATACGCCTGCATCATTTTCTGATCGGCCCTGGCCCATCCAGCCCGGTCGTCGCGTTTGGGAAACGGTGTCCACTGCGCTTGTGGAACCAAGACTTTTTTTAGCTCACTGGACGAAAACTTTCCGCTTAGCAGGTCCTGCGTTTGGGCCGCTATGGAAAAGAAGAGTAAAGAAGCTGTTACCAGCATCAGGAATTTTTTCATGGATCGGGTTTAGTTGAGGTAGAGGGTACAAAGGTTCCTAACGAGCAATGACCAGCCTGAAAGAGGCAATCGTTTCGGTGCGGGTGGCTTTCGGGAAAAGAGAATAGTCATCCTTTTTTACTTATAAAAGCGCTGATTATCAATGGTTACGATCAGCGAAATAACCCGGTGCGGTAGGCTTTGCGAGTAAAAGTAGGGTTCGCACTGCTTCGACTTGTTGAAATCAAAGGTCAGGCCAATGCAACGGTGGAGGATACTGGTTATCATTACCATAAGTCAGTTTTTTAGGACAGTTGCCTTCTGTCAATCCATGGAACGGAGCCCGGTTCTATCGACCTTGCAGCCGTATAATCTGGCCGAAGCGCGTTGGGCGATGCAGCAGGAGCCCGTTACCGTTACGACCCAAACCTCAGCCCGGAGCGCGGGAAACCAGCATGACTTCTTTTCGGAAGGCGACTACTGGTGGCCCGACTCGGCTAATCCGCAGGGGCCATACATCCAGCGGGACGGCCTGACCAATCCAGACAATTTTGTTGCTCACCGGCAGGCTATGATCCGCTTTAGTCGGATCGTGGGTGCTCTCGCATCGGCCTACGTAATCACTCGTGACGAAACCTACGTCCGGCAGGCGTTTCGCCATCTTAACGCATGGTTTGTCAACCCGGCAACGCGAATGAATCCATCGTTGCTGTACGCGCAGGCGATCAAAGGACGGGCAACCGGGCGCGGTATCGGTATAATTGACACCATCCACCTGATGGAAGTCGCACAGGGCGTTCGGGTGATGGCAAAGGCAAAAAGCGCTGACAAGCGATCAGTGGCCGCTATTCGTCGCTGGTTTGCCGATTACCTGACCTGGCTGACAACGCATCCGTATGGCAAAGACGAGATGAACGCCAAAAACAATCACGGCACCTGTTGGGTGATGCAGGTAGCGGCCTTTGCCCGGCTGACCAATAACGACACGCTACTGGCCTTCTGCCGAAACCGGTACAAAACCGTTTTATTACCCGAGCAGATGGCCGCTGACGGAAGCTTCCCGCAGGAACTGCGCCGAACCAAGCCATACGGTTATTCGCTGTTTAACCTGGATGCGATGACAACCATCTGTCAGATTCTGTCCATTCCCTCCGACAACCTGTGGCACTACCAGACACCCGATGGGCGCACAATCCGGCGGGGTATTGATTACCTGTATCCGTTTGTGGCAAACAAACCATCCTGGCCGCTAAAGCCCGACGTCATGTACTGGGAAAACTGGCCCGTGGCTCCGCCTTTTCTCGTGTTTGGGTTCAATGCGTTCGGGCAAAACGATTGGCTGCAAACCTGGAAAAAACTCGACCATGCGCCACACGTAGACGAGGTACTGCGTAATCTGCCCATTCGTAATCCGCTTATCTGGCTGGAATAAAGCGCGTACCGAGTAGTCTTTTCTACCGAGAGTTATCGCAAACTCTCAACGTCGATTTCCTTGGCATTTCGGGTGAGCAGGTGAATGATTGTCCAGGCGATCAGGTATGTGAAGGCGCAAATGGTAAACAGCAGGTTGTAGCCCCCCGTCAGATTTCCGGCGGTTTTGTACTCATCGAGCAGACTACCAATCAGCATGGGGAAAAGAATACCGCCCAACGCGCCCGCTGTACCGGCAATACCGACAATCGAACTAACGGCCTGTTTCGGAAAGAGATCCGACGCGAGCGTAAATACGTTGGTTGCCCACGCCTGATGGACCGCCACCGCCACGCTCAGTAACCCTACGGCTACCCAAACATCGGTAACGAACTGAGCCAGCATAATTGAAATTTCGATGAGGGCAAACGCAAAGAGTACGGTCTTTCTGGCTTTTAGCGTCGGCCACCCGTTCTTGATCAATTGAGAGGATAGGTAGCCCCCGCCGATGCTACCTAAGGTCGTAGCTGTGTAAATAAGCATGAGTTCGACGCTCGGCTTTTTTAGATCCAGATTGAACGTGGACGAAAAATAGGAGGGAAGCCAGAACAGGAAAAACCAGTAAATCGGATCGATCAATCCTTTGCCAGTGATCACCGCCCAGGTTTGCGGAAAGGTAAACAGCTTGAACCATTTGATGGGCCGTTTCGTGGCATCATCGTTGTCCGTTGCTTCCTGATCACTGACGATATACTGGTATTCCTCCGACGTTAAGCGAGGTTGCCGGGTCGGAATGTCGTAAAAAATGAGCCAGGCGATTAGCCAGACGAAGCCCAGCGCCCCGGTGATCCAGAATACATTTTGCCAACCATACTGCGTCAAAATCCAGGGGACGACCAGTACGGCGACGACAACGCCAATGCTGGTGCCCGCGTTGAACAAGCCCGTTGCCAGCGCCCGTTCTTTTTTCGGAAACCATTCGGCCACAGTCTTGACGGCTGCCGGGTAGTTGCCCGCTTCGCCGATTCCTAGGCCAACCCGCGCCATGCTGAACCCAAACACCGACCGGGCGACAGCATGTAACATGCCGGCTATGCTCCACAGGACGATGGTAACGGAATACCCGACCTTCGTTCCTACTTTATCAATGATCCAGCCGAACAGCAATAAGCCAACGGCATAGGCCGCCGTGAACGCCATAACAATCCGGGAAAAATTGGTTTCGCTCCAATTAAATTCCTTTTCTAACGTGGGCTTCAACAAACCAATAATTTGCCGGTCTAAATAATTAATAGTAGTTGCGGTGAATAACAGGAATACAATAAACCATCGGTAGTTTTTTACTTTAAATGTTGACATAAACAACAAAAGTTAACGTAAATAATAGGTATTTTTTGTCATCCCGACGCAGGAGGGATGACAAAAAATACGGCCCCAAATAGATCACTTATTGATTGATTATCAATAAGTAAAATTCATTGTTCACGTAAAGTTAGGGCTGCGTAAGGGAGTGGGACCGCAATGGAAAACGCACGTATTATTTTTGAACAGAATCCTGAAGGATAGCCGCAAACTTTTGAAAATGGGCTTTTAATCCTGGCCAGTCTTTTTTCTGTATAAGCGCTTTATCGAACAGGTGTCCGCCAACGCCTAAGCCGTCTGATCCAGCCTTGTAATAGGCGGCCATATTGTCTAAATTGATACCACCGGTTGGCGCTAACTTCACCTGATCCAAAGGCGCTTTTACGTCTTTGATGTAATCGGGTCCCAGCGACGTTGCCGGATAAACTTTAACCATCGAAGCGCCCAACGACCAGGCCGTATAAATTTCGGATGGGGTAAAGGCACCGGGGAAAATGGGAATGCCCTGCTTCACACTGGACTTGATTACTTTCTTGCTAATGATCGGTGTGACAACGAATTGCGCCCCGGCTTCCAGCGCTTTATCCAGATCGTCTTTGGTGCAGACCGTACCCGCGCCGATGTTTAAACCCGCATTCTCGTTTTCGACCGCGTACCGGATGATTTCCTCCGCGTCGGCGGTGTTCATGGTTATTTCGATCGTTGTCAGCCCGGCCTCCCGGTAAATGGGAAGAATGTGCTTGATCGTGTCAAACGATAAGCCTCGTATGATACCAATGAGTGGCGCTCTGGAAAATAGCTCCCACGAAAAAGGAGTTTGATTCAACGTAATCATTTGTTTACGGGTAATAGCTGGCCCTGAATTACTTTAACTTGTCCAGCGATAGTGGCTTTATCATTTAAATCGGGGGGGACGGTAATGGTCCGCTCGGATAAATTCAGTTCTTCCATCGCCAGTTTATACAGCTCATACAGATTGGTGCCGCTGCATAAGATCAATGGCCAATCCTTTTTGTCAATCAGCGATTTTAATTCAGCGCCGATAAGCAGGCCGCTTAAATAAAGTGTGTTTTGTTTTTTGGTTAATAAGTCGAACAATTGATTGGTGCGTACGCGAAATAAACTTGTTAAGGTCGATGTCGCCATTGCCTCTTTGAGGCCAAGTTTAAAACCGTCTAATTCATCCGTGGAGAGCGTAATTAAATTGGCCGGTTCCACGGAATCCTTTAAAATACTGTAGTGCGACATGAGATTGAAGACTTCCCCTGTCATGAAGGTCTGGAAATCGGTAACCTGCTGATTCTGGATGTAGATGTGCTTGGAATGCGTACCGGGAACGATGAGAATCGCATCGTCAATCCGGGTACGCGCGGTTTCGAGCAGAGCCAGAACGCCAATTAGCTGCGTTTCTTCTCCCCGCATGACATCGTGGGTGGTTCGAACCCCGGAAATCAGCGTGATGTCGTGCGGAAAGCCGTCCTGCGCATCGATTCGCCGGACGCTGGCCTGACTACCATCGACCGGAAACGGTAACGTAGCGTACGGAACTTCATCCATACCGATGGACGAAGAGGCCATGCCGGAAATGACGATTGAGATCGTGTCTAGATTGATACCGACTTTTTCGGACAGGTTATCAATTTGTCGTTTCAAATGCTGTCGGAAGAAGTGTTCACGGGATATGCCACTCGTTTCGCCATGATTCTTCCAGGCATTAAACGTGCTGGCAACACCTTCTGACGATGTTACCTCGCCGACAAGGTCAAGGTTGGGTGTGTTTATCAGTCGCAACCGGAAAGACGACGTTCCCCAATCGCAACCTAACAGATAGTTTCTCATAAATGCTTTGTTTTAGTGCTTTTACGGCAACGCGAACGCCACGTAAGAACCGCCCGGTTTCAAGCCGTAGCGGGTGCCCCCAGCCGCAATGACGATGTACTGCTTACCATCGGCCATATACGTTATGGGTGTGGCAAAACCACCCGCTGGTAATTTGTACTCCCACACGATTTTTCCGGTTTTCTTGTCAAAAGCGCGCAGTTTCTCGTCGTAGGTAGCGGCAATAAATACCAGGCCACCAGCCGTTACAATGGGTCCGCCGTGATTTTCGGTGCCCGTTGGTGGAACTCCTTTTTTCGTTAATTCTGGATATTCGCCCAGGGGTACCTGCCAGAGGTAGTTACCGGTGTTCAGGTCAATGGCGTTCAGCGTTCCCCAGGGTGGTTTGATGGCGGGGTAGTTATCCTGATCCCGAAACTGAGTGTTGCCATTGTTCAGATAAGGCGGAATGTATGGAAACGAAGCGCCTTCGGGAACGGGTGTCGTTACAACGGAACTGTGCTGATCCGCAGGCCCGTTGCTTGGCTTCACATCCAGCTTCAGTAAGTAGCTTACGAGTGCTTCACGATCTTCCTTCGACAAATGACCGAACGATGGCATCCGCCCGCGACCGGTTACCAGGATGGCTTCGATCTGCTCTTTGGACAGCCGCTTGCCCACTTCCGTCAGGTCAGGATAGGCTTGCGCGGTTTGATTGGCCTCGCTTCCTTTCCCACCCGTGCCATGACAGACCGCACAGTTTGCCGCAAACAGGGTACCGCCCTTAGTCAACGCTGCACCATTTGTTTGCGCCCGCAGATCCCGCATTTTCAGCCACCAGAGCATGGTGTTGGCATTCTGGTAGAGAATACCGTCCGGATCGGCAGCATTGCCACCCCACTCGGCTCCTCCACCAAAACCGTAGTAAAGGCTACCTTCCAGGCTAGGCGGCATGTATTTGCTACCGTGCCGACTATTCTTGTAGCGGTCCAGCACGTACGCGTGGGCTTCGGGGGTTCGGGTGGTAATTTCGGCTTCGGTCAATTCCTGCCGGACAAACGGGGCCGGTTTGGTCGGCACGGGTTGGGTAGGCCAGGGGTGTTCGCCGGGAAGAGCGGGCGAAGTCGGAACGGCGACCTCCTTGACGGGGAAAAGCGGTTTGCCCGTATCCCGATCAAAAACAAATACATAACCGTCTTTCGTGGCTTGCGCTACAGCATCGATTATCCGGCCGTTGTGCTTAACGGTGATGAGGTTTGGCGGGCACGGTAGATCACGGTCCCACAGATCGTGGTGTACGGTCTGAAAATGCCAGACGCGCTTGCCGGTCTCGGCGTTGAGGGCAATCACGCAGTTGGCAAACAAATTCTGACCCGTCCGCGCTCCGCCGTAAAAGTCAACCGATGGTGAGCCCGTGCCCGCGTAAACGATGCCCCGTTTTTCGTCGATGACCATACCAGCCCAGCAGTTGGCACCACCCAGTTTTTTGTACGAATCTTTGGACCACGTTTCGTAGCCGTATTCGCCGGGCAGGGGAATGGTATGAAAAACCCACGCCAGCTTGCCGGTCCGGACGTTGAACGCGCGGATGTAACCCGGAGGGGCATCACCTCCTTCCGAAACGGCTGAACCCGTGATCAACAGATCTTTGTAGATGACACCGGGCGTCGTAACCCGAATCGAGAAGTTGGCCGCGTCGTAGCCGAGCGTTTCTTTATCACCCAATCCTTCGTGCAAATCAACTACCCCGTTGTTGCCAAAATCGTCGATTAGTTTGCCGGTGGTGGCATTGACGGCGTACAGAAAAGCCCCCACAGAGTATAAAATGCGCTTATTCTGAGCGTCGGTCTGGCTACTATCTTCCCAGTAGACAACGCCCCGTACCGGGTGGAAGCGCGGCTTTTTTTCGGGATCGGCAAATGGATCAAATTGCCAGAGTTGTTTGCCCGTAGCGGCTTCAACGGCAAAGAGTTTCATGCGCGGAGTCGTTCCGTACAGAACGCCTTTGATCACGATAGGCTGGCACTGAATGTCCATACCCCGCTGGTTTGGATTCTTATTGTCGCCGGTTTCGTAGGTCCACGCCAGACGCAGGTTCTTTACGTTTTGCGTATTGATCTGGTTTAAGGGCGAATACCGATTACCAGCGCTGTTACCGCCGTAGGTAGGCCAGTCGTTGCCGGTTTTACGCGGATCTTCGACCGGGTTTTCCTGGTACAAAGGCAGGGAGCCTCCCAGGATCGATAGGCCGAACAAAAGTTTAAACGCAAAATTCATGGGTTGGTTGAGTCGGTTAAAAAAGGAAATGGATCAACGAGGAATCGTTATAACGAGGAATCGTTATTTGGCTTTCTCGTAAAAT
This sequence comes from Spirosoma oryzicola, assembly GCF_021233055.1. Lineage (NCBI taxonomy): Bacteria > Pseudomonadati > Bacteroidota > Cytophagia > Cytophagales > Cytophagaceae > Spirosoma > Spirosoma oryzicola. The sequence continues at coordinate 2,020,650 of NZ_CP089538.1, forward strand.
TCGTACGTGATCGTCCACGTTACTTCCTGACCAGGAGCCGCTTCCAGACGGATGTAAGGCTCTGGACAGGAAGTGGTTGCGCAGGCCCAGTAGACCAACTTTTCTAGAGGCTGATCGCCCGTAATACGCACGCCCGCGCCGATTTTTTTATTTTCGATACGGATGTCGTAATCCTTAGCGGTAGACGACAAACCTTGCAAACCCGCGCTGAAAACGGTTTCTTTTTTCTCGAAATCGCGCGAATAGACGAGCCGGTTGCCCTGCGTCTGAATAAGATCGCCAAACCCTTTACCGTCCGCTTTGACCGTAAACGGAAGTTCTACTTCAATGCCGGGGCCAGTGGGTTGCTTGTCGATGACAAAAAAATTGTGATTGTACACGCTCGTCCTGATGGGTTGCTTCCCTGTGTTTTTCAGACGGTGTTCCAGAATGAGTTCAGGTTTCCCTTTCGTCAACCGGACCGTCTTGAGGTAGTGGTACCCATAGCCCGTAGCGGGATCGGTCAAATCGTGCGTAAAATCAACGTGATCGCTGTACCGGTCGACTTGCCGCTTGCCCGGATTGGCTATGTCGTAATAGCGAGCGAAGGTGTAGGGCTTATCGTCGGGTTTTCGCAATGCGCCAACGCCTATTTTGACGAAGGTATCACCCGCTTTGGCGTCGGTATAATTGAGCGGAGTAAATTCTTCGACGGGGCCGTTGATCGCGTCATGCAGCTTGGGATCGTAATTGTCAAACCACTGATCGACGAAATTATGGCCTTTGTAAGTAAGGTTTTTGAACGCTCCCGACCAGTCGAAACGGGTTCCCCGGTAATAGCCCTGCTGTTCATCGGGTAGATACAGCGTGGTCTGAATGAGTCCGTTCGACAATTCTGTTTGAGGCCATTCTGCCGGGGGCGTGGTGCTACACAGCCCAAGAGCGCCGACTGCTGCGATGAGTATTTTTTTCAAGGTCGTATGCGTTTGTTGGACGTGTTTGCAGAGTATTCCTAATGATGTCAACTGGTGGCGTCAGTTTCTCAAAACTGACGCCACTTCGGAAAAGCGTATTAATTCAGGTTCGGATTGATTGACGTATCCGAGTAAGGCAATGGGAACCAATAATTTGCCTTTGTGATCGCCTTGATTGGTTGCAGATCGTCGGCGCTCTTGTTGGCATTGGCCGCTTCGACGCGCTCGAGTCGGACAAGGTCAAACCAGCGGGTCCGCTCACAGGCAAACTCCCAGGCACGTTCCTGTACCACCTCGTCGGCAAATTGGGTGGCCGTCAGCCCATCAGCTGTTGACAGTGCTTTGGTACCCGTCGCCCGACCCCGTAGTCGAACTTGGTTAAGAGCATCATACGCAGCCTGGTCGGGACCACTTGTACTACGGGCTTTGGCTTCTGCGTAAATCGTTAGCACGTGCGGGTAACGCATCATAACCGACGGCAGCGAAATGCTGGACGTAACGACATTGCCTTTGATGTACCATTTCTGGTAGTACGGGTGCTTCGTCAGGCTCTGCTGCCAGGGGATTTTAGTCGAGCCAAGACCGAACTCGGTGCGGAAGGTAGCCGACTTGCGAGGACCTTCGGGAAAGTCGCGGAAGAAATTCAGTTCGGCAAACATATCGTCCCAGCCACCTTCTTCGCCGGGCATGGTTGTGTTCCCGTACGTAGCATTGGCCGTACCGCTACCGCCCGTGAAACCGCTGATCTGGAATACCGATTCGGGAATGCTGGCCACCGCAGGGTCGTTTGCAAAAACCTCCGCAAAAGTCGGCATCAGCTGAAAGCCGTAGGTTGCCCGGTTGTCGATCACTTCTTTGGCTTTAGCCGCTGCCAGATCGTATTTGTCGGTCTGTTTCAAAGGCCAGCCCGCCATTGTCAGGTACACGTCCGCGAGAAACGCCTTCGCCGAACCGACGTTTGGGCGACCCGGATCGCGTCGGGTGTTAGGCAGCAGGGTTTCCGCTTTCTTCAGATCCTCAACGATAAGCGCGTATACCTCCGCTGGCGTCGATTTTTTTACCGTCAGGAGATCGGCGGAGTATTCGCCCACCGTGATGAGCGGAATGTTGCCGTAAAACCGGGTGAGCCAGTAGTAGGAAAAGCCCCGGATGAAGTACGCTTCGCCTGCAATAATGTCGATCGTTGCTTTCGTACCGCTTGTTTTCTGGTAATTGTTGATCACGTTGTTTGCCCCCTGGATGGCTTTGTAACAGCCATTGTACACAGCGCCCGACCGCTGGTTCGTGGTCGATACGGTGAATTGATCGAACTCCCGCCAGTCGGCTTTGTTGCTGGCCGGGTGCGTCGTCACGTCGTCGCTGCCGAGGGTAGCCGCATTGGCCGAGGGGTGAATAAAACCGTAGCCCCACTGGTTGGCCAAACCCCGGTACGAGCCGGTCAGGGCCGATTCCAGACCGTCCTGCGTGGCGAGTACGTTGCCGCCGTACAGCAGACCGGTTGTATCTTCTTCTAAATAACTTTTACAGCCTGCGGTGAGCATAGCCGCCAGTGAAAATATAAGTAACTTTTTCATGAATGTCAAAACGGATTAGAAGCCCAGGTTTACGCCAAGTGTATAGGTTTTCGAGTTTGGATAAGAACCGTAGTCAATACCGATAGCCGTATCGGTGTTTGACCCCACGCGGGCGGATTCTGGATCTGGACCTTTGTATTTGGTAATGGTCAGCAGGTTCGTTGCGCTGAAGAATACCCGAAGGTTGGCTTTATTCTGGATGAAGCCCGTTGGTACTGTATACGAAAGACTTACGTTTTTCAGCCGAACAAAGCTGCCGTTTTCCAGGAACCGGCTCGACTGCGTAAAGGGCTGGTAGGTTCTGGTGAATGCCGGAATATCGGACGTTTCGTTACCGGGGCGGTAGTAATCCCGGATCTCGGACAGAATGAACTGCCGGGCGTCGCCCGAACCTGATAAGGCAGCCGCCCGCGTGTAGTTGAGCTTATCGACGCCAAACACGCCGTTGAAAAATACGTTCAGCGTTAAGCCTTTATACGTAAAGGTGTTGTTCCAGCCACCCGTTGCTTTCGGAAACGCCCGACCAATGATCTGAAAATCGTCGGTCGTAATGGCGTTGTCGCCGTTGAGGTCCTGGTAACGGGGATCGCCCGGTACGCGCCCGAACTGAGCGGCCAGATCAGCCTCGTTTGGTTTGAAGGTTCCCAGGTATTTCAAGCCCCAGTACGATCCCAGTGGCTCACCCGGCATCAGCATAAACTCGTTGGTGGATGACATACCGCCCCCAACACCCGTACCTTGACCAAGACGAGGCAGACCGCCCAAGCTAATCACTTTGTTTTGCAGTGTCGACAGGTTCAGGTTCGTTTCCCAGCGGAATCCGGCTTTGTCGATAGGCGTACCACCGATGGAGAATTCGAACCCGGTGTTTTCAACTTCGCCGACGTTCCGGGCCTGAGTACCACCACCCGCATAGCTTGGAATCGCTACGTTGAGCAGAAGATCCGTTGTGTTTTTATTGAAGTAATCGGCTTCGATCCGCAGACGGCCATTCAGGAATTCCATTTCCAGACCCACATCGACCTGCTTGGTGGTTTCCCACTTCAGGTCGGGGTTGCCGGGGTTGCCCAAAATTACCCCTGCCGTGGCCGCCGAGTTGTTGAACGCAACCGAGGTTGTACCGTAGGTCGACAGCGTTGCGTACGGGTTGATCGCCTGGCTACCTGTCATACCCCAGCTTCCGCGCAGTTTCAGGTTGCTGAACACGTTGAGGTTTTTGATGAAATCTTCTTCCGATAACCGCCAGCCCAGTGCCAAGGATGGAAACACGCTATACCGATTAGCTTCACCAAATTTCGATGAGCCGTCCCGACGAACCGCTGCGGTGACCAGGTATTTATCTTTAAAACCGTAGTTGATGCGGCCCAGTAGCGACAACAGCGTCCATTTCGAATAACCCGACGATACCGTAGCCGCTGTGTTGCCGCCGATGTTGTCGTAGCCTAGCTGAGGAAACCGCAGTCCAGAAGCACTCGCCGTGAAGTTTTGATCCGTAAACTGCTGCGTTTCCAACACCGCAACTGCATTGATCGAATGATCACCAACTTTAAGGTCATAGTTTAAGCTATTGGTGTTTTGCAGCGTTACCTGTTCGGACGAATAGCGGCTTGCCGTCGGCACGTTATTCGAGAGCCGCTTGCCGTTCAGGTTCAGGTTCTGCGCGTTCAGGTAGTTAACGGCATACTGTAAATCAAGCGACAACCCTTTAATGGGTAGTTTGTAGTTCAATCCACCGTTGATGTTCAACCCCGTCCGGTTCTGATCAACTGACTGATCGTACAGGTAATCTAATGGGTTCCTGTACACAGAACCGATGGGGTCCGTGAACGTAGGCTGACCGTCTGAACCGTAGGCGGGGGTTGTGGGTGCCCAGGCCAGTGCCTGCACGATGGCTCCACCGTCGAGGGTGTTGTGGTTCTGCGAGCGCGTACCCCACAGATTTAGCCGGAGCGATAGCTTATCGTTGATTTGTGTATTGATGTTCGTACGGAGAATGTACCGCTTGAAACCGCTGTTATTAACGATCCCGTTCTGATTTAGGTAGTTGCCCGAGATCAAGAAGGTCGTTTTTTCGCTACCACCCGACAGCGTGATCTGGTGCTGCTGGCCGCTTCCCTGCCGAAAAACCAGACTCTGCCAGTCAGTACCGCCGTTTTGTTTGAACTGAGCGATTTGGTCTGATGTAAACGGAAGATTCGAACCGGTAGCCGTGGCGCGGGCATTCACGATTTCGGCAAATTCACCGGCGGGTAGCACGTCGTACCGTTTAATGTTTTCCGAGATGCTGAACTGTCCTTCGTAATTGACTTTTAGCCCGCGCGCGCCCTTTTTAGTCGTGATGATTACCACGCCATTTGCCCCCCGGCTACCGTAAATCGAGGTCGAAGCCGCATCTTTCAGAATCTGAAGGGTTTCGATATCGTTCGGGTTAACGAAGTTGAAATTGGCACCCACATACCCATCGACAACGTACAGCGGGTCGTTATTGCCCAGTACGGAGTTTGCACCCCGGATACGGATACGCGCGTCGCCACCAGGAGCCCCGTTGGTCTGGGTTACCTGCACGCCCGCAGCCCGTCCCTGCAAAACCTGATCCAGACGGGTAACCGGTTGCTGGGCGAATTCTTTGGTCGAGATGGCCGTCAATGCGCCCGTTACGTCGGTTTTACGCTGCGTACCGTACCCGACAACTACGACTTCGTTCAGCGTTTTCTGATCCTCCGCCATCTGGACGTTGACGACCGAGCGGCCATTCACCGGTACGGTTTGGCTGACATACCCGATGTTGGAAAACACCAGCGACGTTGTACCTGCCGCATTAAGCGAGAAGTTACCCGACGCATCGGTAGATGTTCCCGTAGTCGTTCCGCTCACCTGAACGTTAACGCCAGGAAGTCCCTGGTTATCGGGACCGGTCACTTTACCGGTCACTCTGGTACCCTGAGCGAACGCATAACCTTCGCAGAGAAGTAGCAGTACAATGAAAAACTTTACAGTTCTTTTCATAATAAGGGTTTGAATAGAAATAATAAGTGTATGGAGTTTAAGGGATGAATAGGTAATGCTTGGGTACTTGTCTTGATGGTTTCGGCATTGCCGCCCGCGCGGTGGTGTCGGTTTCTCAAAACCGACCCTTGGCGTCAGCAATTTGTGTCGGTTTTGAGAAACCGACACCACCACGCCGATCACCAGTCTACGACGGAGCCGTCGAGGGCGTTGTATGTTTCCGGGTTTCGCCAGTCGTGACCGATTTTATCTTTTAGTTGCGCTTCGTCTAGCTCGATGCCTAAGCCCGGCCCTTTGGGAATGAGTACGGTGCCATCTTTTTGTAGCTTGAACGGATTTTTGATATAGCCTTCTCCCAGCGAGACCTGCTCCTGTACCAAAAAATTAGGCACACTAGCCGCCAGGTGAAGACCTACGGCCAACGATATAGGCCCCATTGGGTTGTGGGGTGCAATCGGTACGTAATAGGCTTCGGCCATCCCTGCAATGATGCGTCCTTCGGTGATGCCCCCGGCATGGCATAAGTCGGGCTGAACGATGCTGACGGCTCGTTTTTCCAGTAATTCGCGGAAGCCCCATTTCGTAAAAATGCGTTCGCCAGCGGCAATGGGAAGGTGCGTACCCCGCGCAATGTCGGCCAGTACGTCAACGTTCTGCGCCTGAACGGGCTCTTCGACAAACATCGGATTGAAAGGCTCCAACTCCTTGATCAGTAGCTTGGACGTTTGGGGCGGAATGCTACCGTGGAAGTCGATGGCAATGTCCATATCGTCACCGCCTGCCTGGCGTAGAGACGCGAAATTATCGACCGCGTATTTGACGAATCGAGGGTTCTCGACAATGTTGGCGGGATTCTTTTTGGCTACGCCGGTTTTGATAACGGTGTAGCCTTCTTCTTTCCGTTTTTTCATGTCTTCGGGCGTACTCGCCCGACCGTATACCCGCACGCGGTCTCGGGTCGGACCGCCGAGCAACTCATACACCGGCACGTTGAGAAGTTTGCCTTTTATATCCCAAAGGGCATGATCAATACCGCTCAGGGCGCTGGTCAGGATGGGACCACCCCGGTAGAAAGCGTGCCGGTAAATCGCCTGCCAATGATGAACAACCTGCCGGGGATCTTTTCCGATCAAATACGGTTCGACCTCCTTGATGGCCGTTTGAATCGTGAGTGCCCGACCTTCGAGCAATGGTTCGCCGAGACCCACAACGCCAACGTCGGTATGAATTTTAAGGAAAATCCAGCGGGGTTTGACCAGGAAGGTTTCGAGCTTTGTGATCTTGACTTTGCTGTAATCGGCAAAATGATCAGGACTGGATGCGTACGATGTTTGCGGTAGTACCATCGTGCTCATACCCGCAACACCCAGCACTGACTGAATAGCGGACCGACGAGACATACCGGCTTGTTTCCGTGGCGATTTCATCTTAGGTAAGGGCGTAAGTCAATGTACGATAGATAAGTAAGGGTAACGGTATTGCTTCGGAGGTGGGTGTTGTGGTGTCTGCGGGGTCACCCGTTTGGTTTACTAGGCCCCGCAGACACCATAACACTAGAGATTTTTAAGGTCGGATGATGGTACCGTCCATCCGGCGTACCTGCCAGTTGGATTTGGTTGTGATCGGATACTTCGCGGCTTCTTTCTCGTTAATATCCACGCCCAGGCCCGGAACCTCATTGACCGACATATATCCTTTGTTCATGGTCGGACAGCCGCTAAACACGGCCTGTGTTTTCTCCGAGAAAGCCACCGCTTCCTGAATACCGAAGTTCCAGACGGCCAGATCGATGTGCGCATGAGCCGCGTGGCCTACCGGCGAAACGTCGCCCGGACCGTGCCAGGCCGTCCGAATGTTGAACCACTCACCCAGCCGGGCTACCTTCATGGCGGGCGTAATACCTCCAATCTGCGATACGTGAATCCGGATGTAATCGAACCACTGGTTGACCATTGGCTCTTTGAACTCGTTGATGTTGTTAAACAACTCACCCATCGCAATAGGTACCGACGTAACCTGCCGCAACTGGGCGAACCACTTCATATTTTCGGGGGAGAACGGGTCTTCGATAAAGAACGGACGGTAGTCTTCAACCTGCTTGATCATGTTGATGGCTTCCATCGGCTGCACCCGCTCATGAACGTCGTGGAGCAGTTCGATTTCTTCGCCACACTGTTTCCGAACCATTTCAAACATCTTGGGAACCGACTTTAAGTAACCCAGTACGTTCATGTACGCATCGCCTTCGTAGCCAAAGCCAGCGTTTTTGAAATCGGGTTTGTCGACGTTGCTCCCCACGCCACCATAGCCGCCCTGCTGAATACGGATGTATTTGAAGCCTTGCTCCATGAACTTCTTCACGCTGTCGGCGGTGGCTTCGGGCGTGGTGCCGCCCGCGTGGGTGTAGCAGGGAATGGCGAAGCGAACTTTACCGCCCAGGAGTTGATAAACTGGCATCCCCGCCCGTTTGCCTTTGATATCCCACAACGCCTGATCGAGTCCACTCAAGGCATTGTTCAGTACGGGTCCGTTGCGCCAGTAAGAACTAACATAAGCCGACTGCCACATATCCTCGATGTTATCAACGTCTTTACCAACGCAGAACTCGTTGAGGTAGGTGTTGATCGCTACCACGACCGCAGCCGCGCGCTGGGTAAAGGTGGCGCAACCCAGGCCGTACAGACCCGGCTCGGTGGTTTCGACCTTGACGACGATCAGGTTCGAACCCTGCGGAGCCGTGGCAATGGCTTTGACACTTTTGATCTTAACAGGTGTCGTGCCGATGGCATACCCCGGTGTAGTTCTTTGCTCGCGGGCTTGGGCAGCCGATGGGCCGCCAAAGAGGCCTAGTAAACCAGCAGAAGAGCCGAAGCCCAGCATTTTTAAGGTGTCACGACGGCTTTGATCCGATTGATTCATGAGAGAATTTGGGAAAAAGAGTTATTGGTAATGGTTTCAATTATTGGAATGACAGGATGAACAGGGCCGGGTCCGCCAAAAATTACGGTGGGGAACTCTATGGGCCATTTTTGAACAGAAGTACATAGCGAACCAGGTATCCTGTTCATCCTGTCAATGGTATTCAGTCGTTATTTTTTGTCCCACCAAACGCGGGTGTCCAGCGTATTTGGGCCCTGCCGAGCGATGGCTTCGTTGAGGCTTCCCGAGTTGACGACGATTTCACTGTCGGGGTAGGGCATACGGCGGATAAAGTCACCTTTTACTTCGGAGCCAGGGTATGGGTTTTTCTGCAACGTGGGATAACCACTGCGCCGGAAATTAGCGAAGGCTTCGTTGCCGTCCAGAAAACTGGCTACCCAATACTGCGTGTTGATCTGGTCTAATGCCTTACTGGCATCCAGTGGATGAGCGTCCAGGTAAGCTTTAATGGCCGCTTCCGAAATTGCTGAGTTACTGCCGTACTGGGCCATCTGTTCCAGAGCGGCCCGGATACCCGTTGTGTAGTAATCGGCGGCTGAACCAGTAACCCAGCCCCGCACGGCTGCCTCCGCCAACAAAAGCTGCGTTTGTGCGTACGTAACGTGAAATTCGGGGGCATCCAGCTTTAAGACTGTGTTCAGGTTGACCTGCGAATAGTCCCACAGACTGGCTACTCCGTTCTGGCTGAACGTAGATGCAATCGAGACATCGTTATAGCCCATTGGCATCCCAATCTGAAGCTTCGGATCAGACGAGGCCCGATCATTGACCTGCTCCTGACCGCCTTTCGCGCCTACGTACCGAACGGCAAAAATGGGTAGTCGGGGGTCGTTGTTTTGTTTCAGGTAATTGACGAAGGGCGCAGCGAGGTAGAAGTTCGTTTTTTCGCGGGCGGCTAAATGGTTGGCAATATAGTTGTTGTAAATAGCCGTATGGCGTAATACCGAATTGTCGGCATTGGATTGGAACAAGCCACCCGCTACGGCTTTTTTAACGTAGCTTTGAGCCATTGTCGGATCAACTTTTGTCAGGCGCATGCCCGCCCGCAGCATAAGCGAATAGCCGAGCTTTTTCCATTTGGCTACGTCTCCACCGTAAAGAATGTCGGTCGTAACGGCGGTTTGCGTACTGGTTAAGGCTGCCGATGCTTCGTCCAGCTCTTTCAGGATATCCTTGTAAATCTCCTGTTGCGGATCGTATTTGGGCGTGATAGTCTCCGTCGTGTAGCCCTGACCCGCCTGGAAATACGGAACATCGCCGTAGGTGTCGGTTAGAACCAAAAAGGTGTAGGCTCGCCAGATACGGGCCGCGTTGTAGGTGTTGCTCTGCAACGGATCGCTTTTCGTCTGATCCAGTACGGCCACCAGTTGCTTGACGACATTGCGGTAAAAATTGGTCCAGACCAAAGGCGTATTGCCGCTGTTCACCTGATCGTAATTAGCGCCCGACAGCGAACTGCCGTAGGGCGTAATGATCTGCTGCACGATCCCGAAGTTATAGGTCAGCATGCCCAGTGTGCCAAAGCCATCCAGGTAGTTGGTATTGATAATCGCTTTGTTAAGAATCAACGAAGGAGCCAGATATGTTGGGTCCACCTTGTTGGTGTTGATCTCGTCAAAGCCCTGATCGCAGCCGGTAAGCAAGCTCAGCGAAAGCAGTAGGGTAAGGGTATGTTTGAGGTTCGTTTTCATAATTTTAGGATGAGTAACGTGGACATCTGGTCCACCTTTTCTACACGACCAAGCGGACCAGAAGTCCACATTACATTAGAACCGAACATTTAGGTTGAAACCGATGCTGCGGGTTGGTGGAAGACCCGGCCAGAAATCCAGCCCGACGGAGTTGTCCGACGAAACCAGGGCTTCTTCGGGGTCCATATTTTCGGTCCATTTCTTCAGGATCAGCACGTTATTGGCTACCGCGTTTAGCCGCAACCCTTTGATGAACAGGCTTTGGGGTAATAGCTTCGTGAAATCGTAGCCTAACGTAATCTGGCGTAGTTTCCAGAACCCGGCGTTGAACACGAAATCTTCGTTGATGCCCAGCGGATTAAGCGATTCATAAAAAGGCTGTACAGCCGCTCTGGTCTGGTTGATTTCTCCGTTCGGGTTAACGCCGTCGCCAATCACGTAACCGACATCCCGACCGGGTAGCGTCCGTTTTGACAGGCCGTGCCGCATGTAGTTGATATTCCGTCCTGCAATCATCTTATTGCCAAGCTTGAAGTCGATCAGGAAAGAAAGCGATAAGCCCTGGTACGTGAAGGTGTTGGTGATCCCGCCGAAATAGCTGGGCAGAGCGTTTCCTACGTTTGCCAGGGTGTTGTTCCGGATCGGCAGTCCGCTGTTCGCGTCAAACACCTTACGACCCTGCGCATCCCGTAGATAGGTAAACGTGTAGAGCTGCCCGATGGGCTTGCCCACAACCTGGTTCAGCGTCCGGCCTCCTCCGCTGCTTACCGTGATGACGGTATCGTTGGGCGACAAGCCTAAGCGAAGAACTTTCGAGGTATTGTACGAGACGTTAGCGCTCACGTCCCACCGGAAAGCCGGTCTGACAACGGGCGAAAAGGTCAGCAGCATCTCAAGCCCCTGGTTCATACTCCGGCCCACGTTGATCAGCTTGCTGGTGTACGAGGACGCATCCGAAATTTGAGCCGCCAGAATCTGGTCGTTCGTCGTTTTGTGATAATAGGTGAAATCAAAGCCTATCTTGCTGTCAAACAACTTCAATTCCAGACCAACTTCGGCTTCCTGAATACGCAGTGGCCGCAGATTTTTATTGGGAACGACCGACGCGTTGATGCCGCCTACGGGCACCAGCTGACCCGATGGATTCGGAAACGAATTGTTATCGACCTGATAATAAAGTGCGTTGGAATACGGATCTACGTTGTCGGAACCCACTTCCGCGTAAGCCGCCCGCAGTTTTCCGAACGATACCCAGGTCGGAAGTTTTTCAAATGCCTGTGAGAACACAAAGCTACCCGTAACAGACGGGTACAAGATGCTTCGATTCGATGGGGCCAGCGTGGAGAACCAGTCGTTGCGGGCCGTCATGTTCAGGAACAAATAATCCCGGTACGAAAGGGTAGCTGCTCCAAACAGGGAGTTGATTTTTTTCTCGGCCAGCACGTAGATCGGATTCTTAACCCGGCCATTGGCTACGGTGTACAGGCCCGGTGTGACAAAATCCTGTACGGTTACGCTGTTGTAGTCGTTGCGGGCGTAGCGTGCGTTGCCCCCCAGGGTTACGTCCAAGCCAAATTTTCCGAATGTTCGGTTGCCGCCGAGAATGAAATCAATGTTGCGTTCGGTATTCTGACGTACATCCTGCGTGTAAGAACCGTTTACGAAGCCAATGGGTGCTTTGGCAATAGGGGCGTAGCCGTTCGGAATGTTGTAATCCTGATTACGGGTGTAGGAATCCTGGGCAATCCGGCCTTGCAGATACAACCAGTCGGTGAACTGGTATTTGAGTGCGATGTTGCCGAAGATCCGATCCCGGTTTATGTTCTCGAAACGGCGGCTCATCGAATAGTATGGGTTGTTTCGCACCAGAAAGCGGGAGAACGTAAATTCATCGCCGTTGGCGAGGGTCTGGTTTTCGCGTAGGGCTTCGAAAGGCATCGAGTTGGCGAGTGTGAAAACAACCGTCGATACCGAGAAGTCCTGCGCGTTCAGTTGGGGGGGGTTGATGTTGTTTTCTTTTGAGTAGTTGATATTTCCAGAGGCTGTCAATTTAGGGTTGATGTTCTGACTGAAACCCAGGTTGATCACTTTGCGGTTGAAGGTATTATTCTCCAGAATGCCCCGGTTGTCGGTGTTGCCGAACGAAAGACTAAAGCCACCGTTCTGTCCGTTATTGGCGACTGTTACGGTGTTGGTGAAGTTGGTGCCCACGCGGTAGAACTTCTTGACCCGATTAAAAACGGGTTCGTACGGCCAAGTTTCGTTGTCGAACAAAATCTGGGTCATACCCGGCTGAAACTTCTCGCCGAAGCTCCACACACCCGAGGATGGACTCGGTGATGTTGGGCGTTTACCACCTTCGCCTTGCCCGTATTCGTACTGAAAATCGGTGAAGTCTAGGGGCGTGTCCGTGGTAAAATTGGCGTTGTAGGTGACGCCGAACCCTTTTCCTATACCCCGGCTTTTGGTCGTGATCATGACCACACCGTCCTTCGCGCGGGAACCGTACAAAGCAGCCGCCGTAGCTCCTTTCAACACGGTCATGGTTTCAATATCGTCGGGGTTGATACTGCTCAATCCGTCGCCCCCGTCGGAATTGTTGGCGGCCCGTGAGCCGTAATCGCCACCGAGCGAGTAATTGGAGTTGTCGATAGGAACTCCGTTCACGACAATCAGCGGGTTGTTCTGACCGCTGAATGACGACTGACCGCGAATCCGGATCTTGGCCGTTCCGGCAGGTCCTGTTCCCATCGAGGTAATATTTACGCCCGCCATTTTTCCTTGTAAACCGCTCACAAAATTGGGCGTCCGGTTGGTCGATATTTGATCGGCGTTGACGGTAGCGGTAGCGTAACCAAGTGTCTTAGATTCTCTCTTGATGCCGAGTGCTGTAACGATTACTTCATCAATTGCTTTTGCGTCCTCGGCCAGCTGAACATTAACGATTGAGCGGTTATTGACCGGAACCGTCTGGCTTACGTAGCTTATGTACGAAAAGACAAGCGAGGCATTTGCCGGAGCATTGATCGAATAATTTCCCGAAGCATCCGTAGTCGTTCCAACGGAAGTTCCGCCCACCACTACGTTTACGCCAGGAAGTCCCTGGTTGTCGGGTCCCGCTCCCGTTACTTTACCCGTCACGCGGCCCGTTTGTGCAAAAGCGAGGCAGCTGCACAGGACCGGGTAGAGAAGGGTAATGATTAGTGTTTTTTTCATGAGAGGAATTGGTTAAAGGTTTAGGAAAATCACTAACGCTTACTACATATAATGCTTCTATTTATTTGTATAGTTATATTTTTATTGAGGCTGAAAATAAGCTTCCAATCGGCCTGCGAAGTCGTAGGGCGTGTATCTGTTTGCTGACTCTTTCTTTGTGTCGCTTTTTAGATGGCTTAGCGGAGTATTTTACCGAAATACTAAACGGTTGACTCGATATTGATAATCCTGAAAACGCGTATAGGCGTGAAGTTAGGCTACCAGTTATGAATGGCTCCGTCGGGGCTTTTCAGAATCGGATGCGGGAATTGCGTCTTGGCGGTAACCTCCATAACGAACGTTGCTTTCTTGGGATCAAACTTGACACCCAGGCCCGGCTCCGGATTGAGATAAAGCTTCCCGTTCTTAAAATTCACGAAATCCTCGTTGAAGTAAGCAGGTCGTTCCGGTTCGCCACCACCCAGTTCCATCAGGCAACGCATCGGACTGCTGGACCCCAATACGTGTAACAACGTGGCTGTCGCCAGCGGCCCCGTAAAGTGCGGTATCATGCCCACATAATGCGTTTCGCACATGGAAGCTAGCTTTTTGAATTCAGAGATTCCCCCGGTATTGGGCAGCGTGAAGCGCGTGTAATCAATCAGATGCTGTTCGATAAAGGTGTTACTTTCCCAGCGGTCGCCAAATTGTTCGCCAACGGCAATCGGTACGGTAGTCATCTGCCGAACGGTTTTGTACACGTCCGGATTTTCGGAGCGGACGATATCTTCGACAAAGTAAGGTTCCAGATTTTCGAGGGCTTTACAAATTTTTACGCCTTCGGTCGTGTCGAAGCGGGTGTGCAGATCGATGGCCCACTTGCCGCCACCGCCTACGGCTGCATCAATGCGCTTACAGAATTCAATGGTTTTCTTGGCGTTGTCGTAGAAGTCAAAAGCGGTATCACCGTTGCCGCCGGTTGGGCCAATCCGGTAGGCGCGCAAACCCGCTTCGATGCAATCTCGGGCGCGTTCTTCTTCCGTTTTTGCTTTCGAAGCCCGGAAGCCAGTGGCATAACACTCAACGTATTCCCGCGTGGCACCGCCCAGCAGTTCGTAGACCGGTACGCCAAGCGCTTTGCCTTTAATGTCCCACAAGGCCATTTCGAGCGCTCCCAGTGCATGAAGCTTTTCCCGACCTGGGGGGTAAAACATGCCCCGGTACACATTCTGCCAGATATGTTCAATGCGAAATGGATCTTCGCCGATAATCATTTGCGCGCACTGCTCGATCATATCCTTCGAGCCACCTTCTCCGATGCCGACGATACCGCCATCTGTTTGAATCTCAACGATACCACGCGCCTGATTGAAAAGCGGTTTATTATAACCCGGTGCGCTGTAATAGCGAATCTTGGTGATTTTTAATTTCGGTGCGGCCTCCACGACACTTGCTGGTAAACCTGCCCACACGGCGGCTGCGCTGGCTAAGGATGATTTGAGGAAAGTTCTACGTTGCATAAGAGGATTTAGGAACTATCAGGTTTTCGCTTAATCGTTTAAGCTATTAGGCAAATTTAAATCAGCACGACCGATTTTACTTTTGACGAGGCTCTTTCGACCAATTCTGCTTTCATGAGTACCTGCGAGGGTTCAGTGGATTCATGTCTTAGTTTTTTGACCAGTACCTCAACGGCTTTTTTTCCCAGCAACACGATAGGCTGCTTTAAATAGGTAATTGGGCAATGGTACAGTTCAAATACTTCTGCCTGTCCAAAGCTGACAATTGCCAGATCGGTTGGCACCTGTAAACGTAACGTATTAATGTATTTTAACCCATTGATTGCCAGGCTATACGTTGCGAAAAGGATGGCGTCAACGGGTTGTTTTCCTGACAACATCTGATCAATAGCCGCTTGTACACCAGCCTCGATGGCGCTCATTCGAACTTCCTGTAACCAGGACTTTTGGACGGTCCGGTTGTGATCGTTAAGTGCGTCGCTGTAGCCTCTAATACGTTCCCGCATATGAAACATCTGCGAGTCGTAAGCAATCATGCCGATGTGCTGGTATCCACTCCGAATCAAATGAGAACCTGCGTCATACGATGCCTGGTAATGATCGGTAGAAACAAAGTCAGTCTGCATATCCGGAAAATACCGGTCCAGCAAAACAAACGGTATGTGTCTATCGGTTAGGTATTGAATTTGCTCCTCGGTGTCTTCTGCCGAAACAATAATAAAGCCATCGACTTGTCTGTTGATCAGTACGTCCAATAAATCGCGCGACTTATCAGCGTTTTCGTCCGAGCTACCAATAATAACCGTGTATCCGTTTCGCTTGGCTTCATCCTCCACCACGCGGGCTATGTTTGCAAAAAAAGGGTTCGAGATATCCGCTATAATCAAACCAATGGTATGGGTTTTTCCGCTGCGTAAACTCTTGGCAAGATGATTCGGCTGGTAATTCAGATCAGCCGCGATCTGTCTTATTTTTTGCGCAATTTCCTGGCCAACCCGACTTTCCTTTTCCTTACCATTCAGAACATAGGACACTAGAGCGGTAGAAACACCAGCTTTCACGGCTATGTCCTTTAACGAAGTTTTTTTAGTACTCATCGATGTTTATTGACGATCAAATCTATGCTTAATCCTTTAAACAACAAAGCGTTCATGTGAAATTTTTTACTATTTTTTTAATAAATAGCATTTTTAAAATTAAGCAAAGATTGTCCATTTCGAGGGATAAGCGCTGGTAGAAGTAGCTTACTGTAGTTTATTGTATGCTTAATACGAACGCTGCTTTATAAACAGCAATGCCGTATCGCAGCGATACGGCATTGCTGTTTTTTTCAATACGTTTGTTGGATCGACGTTATTTCAGCACTTTCTCCAGGCACTTGACCGTAATCAGATAAGTAGGTTTGACGCCCAGCGTACCCAGGCTGCCGGACGCTAATGTTGCACCAGTAAGCAGCGGGTTGTCAGAGGCATAATACGCGTAACGAACTTTGACGTTTGTCGAAACGCTATCCCGAATTTTCGACTGTGCCTGAATCGCTTTCTGGTAGTGAGCACCTTCCATTTCAAGGCCAATTGCTTTCCACGACGAATTTTTGAAATAACTGAGTACGTTCTTATTCTGTAGCGACGTGCCCAGTACCGTAATCATCGCTCCTTCGTACACCGGTATGCCGTGTCCTTCGAAATCTTCTTTGCAGAAATCATTGTCTAACGGATAATTATCGGCGGTTCCCTCAAAAATGTGCGCCGTTGGAATCATCAGATCGCCTTTCTCGCCCGTCAGAATGCCCGCTTTGCCAATGATCGAAATCGACGCGACGTTCATGGGAAACGTTTCGTCTCCGCGCTCGAATGGTTTTAGCAACTCGTCCATAGTCTCAAAGGCCTGTTCGCCAAACGCATAATCCATGATCAGCAACAAAGGCTGATTGGCTTTGATGAGTTCCGGATCGTGCGTAATCTCTGGCGAGAGAGTCGCTGTGTCCACCTGGGCCGTGTCGATCAACTGAACCAATAGGCTGGTTCCGGCAACGTCTTCCAGCACATGCATTCCGTGTTCATTAGCGTAGCTGATAACCTGCTTTCGTAGGTCACGGTGTGCTGGCTGGCTTAACTTCAGCGCAAGGTCGTAGAGGTTGTCCCAGCTTGTGGCTTCGGCCAGCGCACCGGGTGCGTACAGGCAGTTCATCACACTGTGCGGATTGGCACTAATAATGTGAATGGGCCGCTCCTGAAGGTTGTGCTCCCAGATGTACTGCTTGATGTGCGTAGCCCAGCGTTCGCCGTAGAGGTGCTGACCGATCCGCTCGCGGAGCATGGGCGTAAAATTGATCTCCCGAGTTGTGTTCGATTCTTTGCTTTCCTTCACCGATACGCTTCCCAGGGCGTAGACGATCTGAAACAAACCGCTGTTCGTTCCTGCATTTTCGGCAAACCGCTGGTAAGCACGCTGGGTGTCTTCGAAGGTGCGGCCCAGAATAGAGCTAAGGTACATCAGCGCCAGCTCGCGTTCGTCGTCCGATACGGTGCCCCCCGATTGGATGATGGCTTCCAGCTTTTCCCATTCGCGGGTTTTGCTGCCGCGCTCCTGAAAGGCGTTGCGCCGAATTTTGTCGGCCTCCATGAACATAAACGTCAGGTGCGTCAGGATATCGTAGATTTCGCTTCGGCCATTGGTTACTTCAATAACCATTTGTTCGCTGTCGATGCGGTAACAGTTGCGTCGACGTTTGGCGGGAACCAGCACCGGGAAGTGCGAGTGTTCGAAGCCTTCCCGCGAAGCCAGCGAGATGATTCGGCAGGATTCTATGCCTTTCGGGAGTCGATCCATTACGTACACCAGACCGTCTAGTTCAACCCGTTGCTGATCGCCAACCAGGCCGTAAATTTCGGGTTGAAGCGTTAGCAGCGCCCGACGAATTTCTTCACCCGATACGCCCGATGGCTTGTAAAAACCCCGGTTGAACAAATGGCGCATCGTAATGTATAATCGTTCAATAGCGACGCGCGATTCCTGAGCGCGAGTGAGTGGGGGAGAAGGAAGAAGATCCATGAATAATCGACTGTAAGGTATAAAGACTTGTTGGGTTACCTGCGTTCATTGATTGACACCATTAACAGGATTGACAAGATTTAAGTTGATGAATAAACCGTTCCTGATAAATTTGATACTATGACTTTATTATTCATTCGGCAACGAGCCGCAAGAAGTAAGCCTGGTGAGGATCAGGTTCTAAAATGAAATTAGCTTATTGTACGTTAAACGAAAGCAGCGCAGCGAGGGCCAAGTAAGCCCGACGAGTGGATAAGCTTCTTGAACAAAAGCGCCTGAAAATCGTCCACGCTACTGGAAAAATAGTCATTTTCGCGTATTAGAATCGCTTTTATGGACCCTTCGCAGCGCCCTGCCAACACATTCAGGACTTCGCCTTCTCCGCAACCCCGCCCTAAAGTTGGGCATTCTTCCGCGCAACGCTTGCAGAAGGGTGGGCGTTGGCAACAGGCGCGTCATTTCATTCGTGAGCGCCCTTTGCTGGAACGCATCTACTGGTTCAGCATTAAAGCGTTTCTGTGGTTATTTTTTGGTTCGCTGGGATACGTGGTTGTTCTCAAGTATGTGCCCGTATGGGTAACACCGTTAGTGGTATCACGATGGATAGACACCATTGGAACGGACGAGAGTAGCCATGTTTACAAGAAGTGGCGGTCGTACGATGAGATCAGCAAGGAAGCTGCTCTGGCGGTCGTTGCTTCCGAAGACCAGGCCTTTCCAATCCACTGGGGTTTTGATTTCGACGAGATTCAGGATGCCATCAAAGAAAACAAAACCCGTGAACGCCCGCGCGGAGCCAGCACGATCTCGCAGCAGGTTGCCAAAAACGTGTTTTTGTGGAATGGCCGCAGCTACATTCGAAAAGGGTTAGAGGTTTATTTCACGGCTGTTATTGAGTTGATCTGGGGCAAAAAACGCATTCTGGAAGTGTATCTGAACGTGGCAGAAACGGGTCCGATGACGTTTGGTGTCGAAGCGGCCTCCGAGCGGTTTTACGGTCACTCAGCCGCTACGCTTTCACGGAATGAAGCCGCCCGCATTGCCGCCGTACTGCCCAATCCGCGTCAGTTTTCCATTAAAAATCCGTCGAGCTATATTCAACGGCGAACGCGACAGATCACCCGTCAGATGCGTTACCTGGGCGGTCAGAAATACATCAGAAATTTGTAAGTTAAGCAAATCACTTTACCGGTAGAGTGATTTGCGATCAACCTGGAATGGTAGGGGTCCCTGCCGACTTAGCTTCATTTGCGCGAGTGTCGCACCCGAGCGGGCGCATTGCTCGGGCGTATGGCCGTCCACGAAAGCGGTCAGGAAACCAGCCCAGTAGGCATCCCCGGCACCCGTAACGTCGACCACATCTACTTTTTTGCCTGGTATTACAGCCTGCTGAGCACCACCATCATACGACACGATACTGCCGTTAGCGCCCAGGGTAAAGCAAATGATTTTTGCGCCCATTTTGTGAAAATCGCTCAGAATGCGTTCGGTCGATTGCTTTTCTCCGTACAGTCGTTCGGCATCGTCTTCGCTGAGCTTCACCAGAGCACCCGCCGAACAGTAGTCGGCCAGTACCCGCCACGCTTGTTCACGGTCGGGCCAGATCGTTGGCGCGTAATTGGCATCGATCGTAACCTGACAACCGGCAGCTTGCGCGCGCTTGGCCGCATCGCAAATGGCATCCTGCGCGGGCTGGCGGCTCAACGCAAAACAGGTGGTGTGAAACAACGTTGTCTGGGCCAGAAGCGAGTCCGGTAGCTGATCCGTTTGAATCTGGCAATCGGCGTGGCGGTAGGCAACAAAGTCGGGTGTACCCGCCGTTCGTGAAACCAGTACAATACTCGTTGGCTCCTGCGCATGCTTTGTGACAAATTGCGTGTCAACACCTACTTCGGCAGTCTCTCGCGTAAGGTACCGGCCAATGTTGTCATCGCCAACGCAGGCAACAAGCGCTGTTTTGTTACCCATTCGAGCCATGTTTGCCGCCATATTGGCCGGGCTACCACCCTGATACCGCCGGAAGTCCAGTGCATCGAGCAGACTGGATGAAACATGATGTCCAATAAAGTCAGCAAGCAGTTCGCCAACGGCGATGAGGGTGTAAGGGCGGGAAGATGTCGTCATAAAAAAGGTATTCCGATCAGCCGTTTTGCTGCTTTTGGCGCTTGGCTGATCGGAATGGCAAATGTAAAACAGATTCGTAATTAATTACCGCCTGGATTGACCGGGAAAGCGGCTTCTTCGCTGCGTCTTGTTTCTTTAACCAGAAAACAGGAACCGGCTGCCAATAACAAACACACGCCCGCCAAGGCCAGTGCATTACGAGGGTCGTTGTTGAGGTAAGGGTAAATAAACTGAATCGTCAGGTTGTTAATGATTTGCGGTACGACAATAAAGCCGTTAAAGATACCCATGTACACGCCCATCCGCTCGGCGGGAACCGAACTTGACAACAATACATACGGCATCGACAGAATAGAGCCCCAGGCGAAACCAACGAGCGTCATACCGATCAAAAAAACGTATTTATCGTTCGAAAGTAACATCGACAGAAAACCGAAACCGCCGATGGTCAGAAATAAGGCATGGGTAGCTCGCCGACCCACTACATTAGCGATGGCAGGCAGAAAAAACGAAATACTGAAGCACCCTACGTTAAACATGGCAAAACACAGGTTTCCCCACTCGGTACCTTCTTGAAAGCCGGGTGATTGGGCGGTAGGGGCATTGAACGCATGACGCGCTACGGCCAACGTGAGAAACTGCCACATCAGCGGAAGGGCAAACCAGGTAAAGAATTTAACCCACCAGAGTTGTCGCATGGTAACGGGCATTTCTTTCAGGGCGGCAAAAATCTCGTTGAAAGCCCCGCTAA
Organism: Spirosoma oryzicola; assembly: GCF_021233055.1. Taxonomy (NCBI): domain Bacteria; kingdom Pseudomonadati; phylum Bacteroidota; class Cytophagia; order Cytophagales; family Cytophagaceae; genus Spirosoma; species Spirosoma oryzicola. The sequence goes on from NZ_CP089538.1 coordinate 2,041,458, forward strand.
TGCCGCTACCCTCATGCTTCATGCGCTCAAACTCGGCCATGTCGTCGGGGGGATACTCGTCCGTTGTGTAGATCGTCCAGATAACAGCCAGAATCACGGCGGCACCACCGATATAAAACGGGTATTTAATGCTATTCGGAATAACGCCCGTTGCGACAGCCGCTGCTGAGGTAATGCCGAGCAGGCGAAAAATAGTTGGCATCAGGTTGGCCAGCGTTTGACCGAAGCCAACGAAGAAGCTTTGCATGGCAAAACCTAACCCGCGTTGCTTGTCGTTGAGCTTGTCACCGATAAAAGCCCGGAACGGTTCCTGCGTAATGTTGAGTCCTGTATCGAGAATCCACATCAGGCTTGCCGCCATCCAGAGCGCCGACGAGTTGGGCATAAGAAAAAGCGCCAGGCTGGTCACAATCGCTCCGATGAGGAAAAAAGGTTTTCGGCGGCCCCAGCGGGGCGACCACGTTCGGTCACTTATGGAGCCAATGATGGGTTGAACAATCAGACCTGTTACCGGCCCCGCCAGCCATAGAATGGGAATGTTAGCTTCGTCGGCGTTCAGATATCGAAAGATGGGACTCATGTTGGCCTGTTGAAGGCCAAAGCCATATTGGATTCCGAAGAAACCAAAACTCATGTTCCAGATTTGCCAGAAGCTCAGATTTGGCTTAGTCCCAACGCTCGATTTCTGCGTTTTTTCAGTCTGCATGTACCGTTTAAATAGATTAGTAGCCGTAGATTTATAGAATACAGCAATAATACATAGACGGTTGCAGGATACACAGAAAAATTTGTGTTATTTTTCTGAAAAGCCGTAATTTTAAGCATGATTCCGAATTGTCGGCTGTCCGTTGCTTTGGTGCTTACGGCCTTATTTCTTTCGTTTCAAGCGTGGGCAGCATCCTCGGCAGATTCGTCGCGTTCGGTCCTGATCCGCTCGGTTGTTCTCAACGGAAATTACCGCACTCGCGACCGTATTATTTTGCGTGAGATGACATTACATCCGGGCGATACCGTTCGGCTAGCTGACCTCGCCGGACGCGTAGCCTGGGATCAGCGAAACATCAACAACACGAATCTGTTTGTAACCGTCGATGTCTCCACGGTGCAGGTAACTCCGGACGATTCTACGCAACTGGGGCTTCTCGATCTGACCGTTAACCTGAAAGAGCGGTGGTATCTGATTGCTTACCCCGTATTTGATATAGCCGACAGAAACCTGAACGAATGGTGGTACGACCGGGGACGGGATCTGCGACGGGTTATCTACGGCGGACGGCTCAGCTATCGAAATGTGACGGGAAACAACGACGTGCTTCAGGTCGCCATTGAACGGGGTTTCTTACAGCGCACGGTGGTCTCGTATTCCCGACCGTACATCGACAAGGCGCAGCGGATCGGACTGCGGGCGGATCTGGCTTACATGACCAACAAAGAAATTCCGTATCGAACGTTGGCCGACAAATGGGTATACATTAAAGATGAACAGGTGTTGCGTGAGCGGGCTTACGCGGGCTTGGTTCTGACGCATCGGCGCGGGCTTTACCACTATCACGTGCTGGATACGCGCTATACCCGCCTTACAATTGCGGACACAATCGCGAAGCTGAACCCCGATTATTTTCTGGATGGACGTACTCATCAGCAATACCTGTCGATGAGCTACAATTACCGCTACGATCAGCGGGACAATGTATCGTTTCCACTGCGGGGAAAAGTGATTACCGCTGGTATCGGTGTATCGGGAATACTGCCTAGTGATAATTTCCGGTTTCTCGAACTGTCGTCCTCCATGACGCGCTACTGGCCGTTGGGCGGGCGTTTCTACGCGGCTGGCAGTATTCGCGGGCGCGCCACCTGGCCGACACGGCAGCCTTACTTTAATCTACGCGGCTTAGGAAGTTCCAGCGAAATGGTACGTGGGTATGAGCTGTACGTAATCGATGGTCAGCGATCCGTGATCTGGCGTAATAGTTTGCGCTATCAGCTTTTCAATACAGTCAAACAACTCAACTGGCTGCACATTCGCCAGTTCAATACGATTCCGATTGCGGCTTACATCACGGCTTTCGGCGATGCCGGTTACGTGAGTAGTACCGTCGCTGAACAGTATCAGAGTAAACTGGCCAACCGCTTGTTGTTAGGAACGGGACTTAGCCTCGATATCGTAACGTATTACAATTTCGTCATGCGATTTAGTGGGTCAGTTAACCGGCAGGGAAAGGCAGGCTTCTTCTTTAACCTTGCTCAGGAGTTTTGAGCGTTCCGCTCCACTCATCAATTCCCCTGCACAATTTGGTCTTGCGGTAACCAATCATCCAAATCCGGAGCGCTACGATTGCTTCGCGTTCTACATTTGATGCGTCAATTCGACCTAACCTTCTCTACGCCAGTGTAGACGCATCCGCATTTTCCTTACTCGTTCAACGTCAACCGCTTCTTCGACAAGTCGGAACGAGCTTATTCATCCGCTTACCCGTTCATTCTTAATCCGTTTAACAATCGTTCATCTATGGAATTTTTATCGCTCATGTCCGCATGGAGCTGGGTAATCCTGCTCGTCCTGGCGGTGGTACTGTACAAACTGGTACTCCGCTTTTTGTTCGGGATGGTTATTGTTCCCGAAGACCGTATTGGTCTGATTACCAAAAAATACGTTTTAGTCGGTCAGGATCGTGGCTTGCCCGACGGTCGGATCATTGCGACGAAAGGCGAAGCGGGTTATCAGGCGCAAACGCTGGCACCGGGTCTGTACTGGTGGCTATGGCCCTGGCAGTACGGTGTTACGATGCAGCCGTTTACGGTCGTTCCCGAAGGAAAAATCGGCTTGGTGTTGTCGAACGACGGTGCTGAACTACCGACGGGTAACATTCTGGCCCGACGGGTGGACTGCGATAACTTTCAGGACACCGAACGTTTTCTCAATGGAAATGGTCAGAAAGGGCGGCAAACGGCAATGCTGACGCCTGGAACGTACCGGATCAATACTTTTGCGTTTACCATTACCATCGCCGACATGACCGTTATCAAAGAAAACATGGTCGGTATCATTACTACACTTGACGGCGCACCCCTGCAACCGGGCCAGATCGCGGGTAAGACGGTCGAAGGACACAACAACTTCCAGGATGTAGATTCATTCCTGAAAAACGGCGGCAACCGAGGGCTTCAGCCGCAGGTGGTGCTGGCCGGATCGTACTACATAAATCCGTGGGCCGTTCAAATCGAAGAGATTCCCATGACCGAAGTACCGATTGGTCATGTCGGTGTGGTGATTTCGTACATCGGCGAGGATGGCGAGGACCTGACGGGCGAATCCTTTAAACACGGTAACATCGTTCGACGCGGGTTTCGGGGTGTTTGGATGGAACCGCTGGGACCGGGTAAGTATCCCGTTAATACCTACACGATGAAAGTAGAGGGTGTGCCAACCACAAACCTGGTGCTGAACTGGGCCAATGCCCGCACAGAATCGCACGATCTCGACCGCAATCTCTCAACGATTACGGTACGTTCCAAAGACGGCTTCCCGTTTAACCTCGACGTAGCACAGATCATCCATATTCCATCGGCAGAAGCGCCCAAAGTGATCGCTCGCTTTGGTAGCATGAACAACCTCGTATCACAGGTGCTGGAACCGACAATCGGTAACTATTTCCGAAACTCGGCCCAGGATTCGGACGTAATCGCTTTCCTGAGCACGCGGAAGGAACGGCAGGAGGCCGCCCGCGAACACATCCGGGCCGTGTTGGAAGTCTACAACGTAAACGCGGTTGATACGCTAATCGGTGATATTGTACCGCCCGATAGCTTGATGAAAACGCTGACCGACCGGAAGATTGCGCAGGAAGAAGAAAAAACGTACGAAACGCAGCGAATGGCGCAGGAAAAACGCCAGGGTATGGAGCGCGAAACGGCGTTGGCCGATATTCAGCGGGAGGTTGTCAAAGCGCAGCAAAGCGTTGAAATTGCTCAACGTACTGCCGATGCTGCCGTAAAAAAATCGGAAGGGGAAGCGCGTAGCCTGAAACTACAGGTTGGTGCGGAAGCCGAAGCGACCAAAATCCGGGCCGAGGCCAACGCGGAAGCCCGTCGTCGTCAGTCGGCAGCGGATGCTGAAGCGACCAAACTCACCGCCGACGCAGAAGCCGAACGGATTGCCAAAACGGGTACAGCCGAAGCCGAAAAAATTCTGGCCATCGGTCGCTCAACGGCTGAAGCGTACGAATTACAGGTTAAGGCCATGGGCGAGGAGAACTTTACCCGTTTTAAAATTACGGAAGAGATTGGTAAAGGAAATATCCGGGTTATCCCCGACATTGTCATCAACGGAGGGAGCGGCACCGATGGTTCGCTCAATGGATTGATGGGCTTGAAACTGCTGGAACAGATTGAAGAACGAAAAAGTGGTCGATCAACGAAAATCGTTGATGTCCTGAAACCCGTGGAAAGTAAGCCTGGTAAAAACGAATAAGCCATAAAAACAGAAACCCCGCGTCTGATACAAACGCGGGGTTTTAAAGGATAAACAGGTAAGCCTTTACGAAACGCTCACCGACTCGGGCGACTTTACAGGCTCATCGAGGTTAACCATTTCCATACGGGGTGTAAAGAAGTGCATGATCAACCAGGCGAGTAGATAAGCACTGCCGCAAATGATAAAGATCAAATTATACCCACCGTTGAGGTTACCCGCTTCTTTATACGTATCCAACAACCAGCCGACGAGTAATGGAAAAAAGATGCCGCCGACGGACCCTGCCATACCGCCGATCCCGATTACGGAGCTAAGCGCTTTTTTAGGAAATACATCGGATGCGGTGGTGTAAATGTTGGCGCTCCAAGCCTGGTGAGCGGCTGCCGCCAAGCTAATGAGGGCTACAGCCTGCCAAATGTCGGTAGCATACCGAGCGGCCATGATGGGTACTACAGCCACGGCGAACAAGAACATGGCCGTTTTGCGCGCCTTGAACACAGTCCATCCACGCCGAATCAGGTAGGATGAAAGATAACCACCCCCAATACTACCAATCGTTGTCGCGGTGTAGACGATCACCAGCGGTAGGCTTGGTTTTTTAAGGTCCAGGTTGAACGTAGTGGAAAAATAGGAGGGAAGCCAGAACAGGAAAAACCACCAGATGGGATCGGTGAGCATTTTACCGAACACGAACGCCCATGTTTGCCGAATACCAAACAACTTAGCCCATTGAACAGGTTTGGCATTTTCTGATTCTATTTCGTTATCGCTATGGATATACGCCAGTTCTGCCTGCGATACGCGTTTTTGCCGGGCAGGAACTTCATAGTAAATCAGCCAGAAGACTAACCAGATAAACCCGATAGCTCCCGTGATAATAAACGCTTCTTCCCAACCGTAAACGCCCAAAATCCACGGAACCATCACGGGCGCAACGACGGCACCAATATTAGCGCCGGAGTTAAAAATACCCGTAGCAAATGCCCGTTCTTTTTTCGGAAACCATTCCGCTACGGCTTTAATAGCTGCCGGAAAGTTACCCGATTCACCTAAACCAAGTGCCGCCCGTGCTACGCCAAACCCAAACGTGCTGGTAGCTACGGCATGAGCGATAGCGGCTAAACTCCAGGCTATCAACGAAATGGTGTAACCCAGCTTGGTACCGATCCGGTCGATGATCCGCCCGAAAAGTAGTAGGCCGATGGCATAAGCCGCAGCAAAGGCCATAACAATTCGACTGTAGTCCGTTTCGGTCCAGCTAAATTCGCTTTCAAGCGTAGGTTTGAGCAAACCGATCACCTGCCGGTCGAGGTAGTTGATTGTGGTAGCAAAAAACAGTAGCGTTACTACTGTCCAGCGAAAATTTCCGGGCTTATTTTCCATTAGGTGTATTGAGTGGATGGAGTGATGAAGACGATTATCGTGGCTAAATTAAATGAAGTATAGAGTCAACATACTCTTGTATTAATGGTATACAAAGCGAGCGCAGGTACGATCCTACTTTTGCTTTCTAGATTTCTTGTTTGTTCGCCACGGCAAAAATAAAATCCAGTACACCCAGGTAGAAGTATGTTTCTGCTCACTGTCAGCGTGGTATCCGAGTATCCTTTCAACGGCTCAAACTGTCTTAAGAGGTATTAAAAGAGGCTTGGAAGTTAGCTGATCCAGCCAACTTAATCAGCCAAAACGAATAAGTAGACAGGTTACTCATTACCTTTAGCTTCTCATTCACAGCCCCGTTTTTAGCTGGATAGTAGTAACTGTTATGGACAAAACTAGACCACGGCAGGCGTCTGCTCCCAAGGCCTCGTTGCTTGGGCTGCTCAGGCCCTACTCCCGAATGGTCATTTTACTGATTCTGTTTGCCTTGATCAGTAACGGCATCAATCTGCTTCTGCCCATGATCATTTCGCACGGAATCGATGACTATGCCGCCGGACATTTCGTGTTGAAAAGAACAGTGATTCAGTTTCTGCTGGCGGCTCTGTTTATTTTCGTTTTTACCTACCTGCAAAGTATCGTCCAGACCTACGCTTCTGAACAGGTAGCCAGAGACTTGCGGACGCAACTGGCCGATAAATTATCGCGCCAACGGTTTGCCTACATTCAGGAGACTAACCCGTCGCGGTTGCTGACAAATCTGACATCTGACGTTGATTCTGTCAAAACGTTTGTTTCGCAAGCAGTGGTATCCATCGTGTCGTCGCTGTGCATTATTGTCGGGGCTAGTATACTGCTGGTCAATATAAACTGGAAGCTGGGGCTTACTGTCATGGCCATTATCCCCATCGTGGGCGTCACGTTCTACATTCTGATGAGCAAAGTCAGAACGCTGTTCGTGCGAAGTCGAGGGGTAGTGGATTGGCTGAATAAGGTTATCAATGAAAGCATTCTCGGCGCAGCCCTGATTCGGGTACTCAATGCCCAGCAGCTTGAATACGAAAAGTTTCTGGCGGCTAATACCGATGCGAAAGATATTGGGTTGGCTATTCTGCGGCTCTTTGCCGCGCTGATACCGATTATTTCGTTCACGGCCAATATGGCGGCTTTGAGCATTTTGGTCATGGGTGGGCACTTTGTTATTACCGGGAGCATGACGCTCGGCGATTTTGCTGCTTTCAATGGCTACCTGGCCCTGCTTATTTTCCCAATCATTGTCATTGGTTTTATGAGTAACGTCATTGCCCAGGCGTCGGCCTCGTATGAGCGGGTCAGCCAGGTATTGCAGGCACCCGAAACGGCTAAGACCGGAACCATCGATCTGCCTTTACAGGGCACGATTACCGTTCGAAACGTATCCGTTTATTACGATGGGAAACTGGCGCTTAAGGATGTGTCTTTTTCGGTGAAGGCAGGGAGCCGAACCGCTATTGTAGGACCCACAGCGGCTGGAAAAAGCCAATTGCTGTATCTCCTGACCGGACTGATCGACTCCCAGGAAGGAAGCGTTGCGTACGACGAGTTATCCATTGATCAGTACAGCGAAGACGCGTTTCATCGGCAGGTTGGGTTCGTGTTTCAGGATAGTATCATCTTTAACATGAGCCTTCGGGAAAATATTGCTTTTAGTGATAGCGTAACCGATGAGTCGGTACAAAAAGCAATCGACACGGCGGAGCTACGCGGCTTCATCGACTCGCTGCCCGAAGCATTACAGACCGTTGTATCGGAACGGGGAAGCACCCTGTCGGGTGGTCAGAAACAGCGGATCATGCTGGCCCGCGCACTAGCACTCAATCCTAAAGTACTGCTGCTGGACGACTTTACGGCTCGGGTTGATGCGAATACGGAACAGAAAATCGTGCAGAATATCCAACGCAATTATCCGGATCTAACGCTGGTATCGGTCACCCAGAAGATTACGTCTGCCGAACAGTATGAGCAAATCATTTTACTCATGGAGGGCGAGATCGTTGCCAGAGGCACGCACCCCGAATTGATGAACAGTAGTCCCGAGTACGTTCAAATTTACCAGTCGCAACGCAGTACGAGCCAGTATGAATTACGATCTTAACCAGTTTGTCGGGCAAAAAGAAGAGAAAAACGCTACCTACAAAGCACTTCGAAAACTGCTGGCGCTGATCAATGATGAGCACCGAACGCTGGCTTTTGCCTTTGCGGCTATTCTCATTAATTCGGCATTGCTGCTGCTTGGTCCTATCCTTATTGGACGAACCATCGATCAATACATCCAGCACAAGCAATTCGATGGCGTGTTGAGGAATGCCGGTATTTTGCTGGTAATCTACCTGATTGCCTTCGCGACCGGGTACACGCAGACACGGTTGATGGGTGGGGTGGGCCAGCGAACCTTGTTCAAACTTCGCAATGCGGTCTTCAATAAACTACAGGAGTTACCCGTCGCTTTTTTCAATCAAAACAAAGCGGGCGATCTTATTTCGAGAGTCAACAACGACACCGATAAACTAAACTTGTTTTTCTCGCAGGCGCTGATGCAGTTTATTAGCAGCATCTTTATGATGACGGGTGCGGGACTCTTTTTGCTGTTTATCAACCTGCCGCTCGGTGCTGCCGCTTTATCGCCCGCTTTGCTGCTTTGGTTTTTTACCCAGGCTACCTCAGCCTGGGTGAAGCGTAAAAATGCGCTTAATCTGAAAAGCGTAGGTGATATGAGCGCCGAGATTCAGGAAAGCCTGAATAATTTCAAAGTCATTATTGCGTTCAACCGACGCGACTATTTCCGGAAACGGTTCGAGAAAGCCAACCAGCAGAATTACAAAACGGCTATCGGCGCTGGTCTGGCCAACAACGTTTATCTGCCGATTTACGGACTCTCGGCTCAACTGGGGCAGTTGATCGTTCTTTCGTTCGGTATTTATTTGATCGCAACGGATCGTTTTACCGTCGGCCTGCTGATTAGTTTTCTCAGCTATGTGACCAACTTCTATAATCCCTTGCGACAACTGGCAACGTTATGGACGAGCTTTCAGGTGGCGCTGGCCGGATGGGATCGAATTTCTCATCTGTTGGCGTTACAAACGAATCTGACAACCATTGAACAACCATTGGCAACACCGGATAGCGCGTTGCTATCGTTCAGGCACGTGTCGTTTGCTTATCCAACTGGCCGGGAAGTACTGCATGATATAAACTTTGAGCTGGAGAAGGGCAAAACGTACGCTCTGGTTGGCCCTACCGGGGGTGGTAAAACAACCACCGCTTCGTTGATGGCCCGCTTGTACGACCCAACCAGTGGTATTATACTACTTGGCGGAAAAGATATTCGGGCGTACAGTCCAGCAGAGCGAGCACAAAAAATCGGGTTTATTCTCCAGGAGCCTTTCTTGTTTACCGGTACCGTCCGCGACAACATCCTATACGGTAACTCGCAATATCAGCAGTATACCAACGAGCAACTAACTGATGTTATTCACGCGGCTAATTTGCAGGAATTGCTGAAGCGATTTGATGAGGGGCTAGACACGACCGTCCAGACAAGTGGTGACGCGATCAGTCTAGGGCAAAAGCAGCTAATTGCTTTCATGCGTGCCGTGTTACGCAATCCAGATCTGTTGATTCTTGACGAAGCTACCGCGAATATCGACACGGTTACTGAAAAATTGCTGGATGAAATTCTACAGAATCTGCCCGCAAAAACAACGCTTATCATTATCGCCCACCGCCTGAATACCATCGAGCGGGCCGACGATATCTATTTTATCAATGCGGGGCAGGTTACAAAAGCCGGTTCGCTTAACGACGCTGTTACCATGCTTCTTCACGGTAAACAGGTGAGCTAAACGAACCGGCGCTAAACCGTTAGACCGTTACTTGTTCCTCAGCGGTTTCCTTTACTTCAAGACGCTTTTTCTCTTCCGCAATGGCTACTGGACTACCAAACATGTAGAACATCTTCTTGCGGAATCCACGTGCCTGTTTGACATCGTTGATCATATCCGCTACTTCGTGGAAGTTGATAAACAAAGGATTCGCTTTGTTGGGAATGTTGGTGGTGATACCGTAAATAACAGGCTCTACTTCTGGTTCGAAAGTGCCGAACATCCGGTCCCAGAAAATAAAGGTCGCACCGTAGTTTTTGTCGATGTACTGTTCCTGCGAGCCATGATGAACCCGGTGATTAGAAGGAGTTGCAAAAATGTACTCAACCCAGGATGGCATCCGACGAATGTATTCGGTGTGAACCCAGAACTGGAATAAAACCGCAATCTGATTGGTAACAAAGAAAATAATCGGGTGGAAGCCCATGAACGCTACGGGCAGAAAGAAAATAATCTTTATGTGTTGAATCCAGCTAAGTCGGTACGAAACAGTCAGGTTATAATGCTCGCCGGAGTGGTGAACTACGTGTGTTGCCCACCAGAAGCGTTGCTCGTGCGAAACCCGGTGCGCCCAGTAGCTAAAGAAATCGTAGATGATATAACAGGGAATCAGCGTCCACCACTGAAACTCCATACGCCAGGGTAGTGCATTGTAGATCCAGACGCACAAGTACAGCAGGGCTAATTTAATCGCAGCGGATACTACCAGATTACCGAGGCCGACCAAAACAGAACCGATTGTTTCTTTTTTATCGTAAAAATCGTGCTCTTGATAATAAGCAACGACCATTTCTATGACTGTGAAAAATAGCATTACCGGCACTGCCCATAAGATAATGTTGGGAATACTTTTCTCGACACTATTAATGCTTTCCAAAGAAATTTTATCGGCACCAAACAAAGAAAATGGCATAACGAAAACTGTTTGTGATCAATACAATAACTCTATTAGCAACCTAATCTATATGTTTACGTTCATTAATCGGGGTTTAAGCTTAGAAAAGTTTAAAATAAAGATTTAAAAATTCTATTGATGGCTATTTAAAGAGCAAACGGTACTAGCTCGACAGTACTGACCGCTTTACTAATCGACTAACTTTGTCCGATTAATCGCTCAAGCATGAATAGATCTTTCCTTATTGTAGCTGCCCTTGTAATGGGCTTGTGTTTCCAAGCTTGCAACGCCCGAAAAACAACCGACGAACAAGGCACTAATTCGACTACCGCTACCGCTTCATCGGCTGAACCAGCGGCTGATGTATCGGTTACGGGCCGACTGGCCGATCTTGGTCTTACTTCGGATAGCCACTGGCGGGGTATCAACCTCGGTGATGCGTTCAGCAACGTAAAAAGTACCGAAAAAGGAGAACCCTTTGAAAGTGATGAGAACCACATCGGTTACACAGTCGAATTCAAAAATCTGGAATCGGCTGATATGCTGTATTACCAGAAAAATCAGAACGTATCGGCGATCAACGTTGATTTGTTTCTAAATAACCAGCAGTCGGTTGATGGGTATAAAAAAGAACTCGAACCTTATTTTACCGCTCGGTATGGTACGGCTAAAGCTGTCAATGGATCATCGGTCTGGACAGGGCCTAAAGGCGAAACGATTACATTGAAAGACGTATCGAAAGGTAAAGACTTTGGTTTGAAAATCAGGATTGCGCAGGATGAAGGCGCGATCACCGCTTCGACGAAGTAAATAGGTAATAAACGCTAAGAGCCCCGGCCAGTTGGTCGGGGCTCTTAGCGTTTAAAAGGCTTTGGTGCTAGACGGTATGCATCCAGCCAAATGTATCGTCAACCTTGCCGGTGCGCAGATCGGCCAGGTAATTTCTAACGCGAACGGCGAATGATTCTTCGGGTGCAAATTCGGGCAGCATATGGTCTTTGCCATTGTAGCCGATCAGTGAGTAAGGCGACGAACCAACCGCTGTTCCAGCACCGAACGCTTCGGTCAACCGCCCGGATTCGATCCCGCTAATCACTTCTTCGATGGATACAAGCCGTTCTTCAACCGTGATCCCCCAACTGCGGGCAATCTGTAGAATCGAATCGCGGGTAACACCTTGCAAAATTGAATCCGAGGTTGCGGGAGTCACCAGTTTTCCGTCGATCATGAACATGATGTTCATCGTGCCTGATTCCTCGATGTATTTGTGCTCGCGCGCGTCCGTCCAGATCAACTGATCGTAACCTTGTTGTTGAGCCAGCAACGTTGGATACATCGAACCGGCATAGTTTCCTGCGCATTTTGCGTAGCCCACGCCACCTGGAGCCGAGCGGATGTACTCCGTTTCAACTTTTAGCTTTGGTGGGTTTGAATAATAAGCGCCAACCGGGCAGGTAAAAATGCAGAAACGGTACGTTTTTGACGGAGCCACACCCAGATATGTATCGGTCGCAAACATATAAGGCCGGATGTACAGCGAACTGTCAGGGGCGGTTGGAACCCAGTCGGCGTCCACGCGCAGCAGCGCTTCCAGACCGCCCATAAAAACCTCTTCGGGCAGGGTGGCCATGCACATCCGCTTGGCCGACTCGTTCATGCGTTCAAAGTTCTTGTAAGGACGGAACATCATTACCTCACCCGATTCACTTTTGAATGCTTTCATGCCTTCAAAAATAGACTGACCGTAATGAAGTGACGATAGAGCCGGACTTAGCGTAAAGTTGTCAAACGGCACGATCATTTGATTCTGCCACTGACCGTCAATAAAGTCGGCCACGAACATGTGATCCGAGAAATGTTTTCCGAAAGGCAGATGGTTAAAATCTACCTCCTGAATCCGGGAGCGCTCCGCTTTCCGCAATTCAATTTGCAAGACGTCCGTCGTCATAATCAGGCTATTAGTTAACGAGTCAGGTGTTTATTACCCACCTGAGGCAAAGCTAAATAATTAGATTGAGTAAATTTAGTTGTCAAAACAACTTTTTTTTCGTGGTTAGGATCTGCATTTTTTCGTGTGCCAAGTAGGGCTCGATGGCTACGTTCTGGGCTTCCAGCTGACCTCTTCTACATCCAGTTCATAAGACATTTTGCGGCAAAGCACAAACAGGTAATCAGACAAGCGGTTTAGGTATTGTATTACCAAATTATCTATCAAAAACTCTTCGTTTAGCCTAATCACCATTCGTTCGGCCCGGCGGCAAACGGTACGAGCCAGGTGGCAAAAGGATACGGACTCGTGACCACCGGGCAAAACGAACGATCGAAGTTCCGGTAGATCAATATCCATCGTATCCATCGCCTGTTCCAATAAGAAAACGTCGTTTGCTACAATAGACGGAACCGGGCGTTTGGGCGCTTTCTCCGGATCCGTAGCGAGTTCAGCGCCAATGGTAAACAACCGGTCCTGAATTTCTTTCAAAAACTCTTTTCGTTGCGAATTTATTGGCTGATCGCGTACTAAACCGATCCAGGCGTTTAATTCATCGACGGTACCGTATGCATCGATGCGCAAGTCGGCTTTGCTGACTCGACGCCCCCCAATTAGAGCGGTCTGGCCTGTATCGCCTGCTCTTGTATAAATCTTCATACTATTTCTAAACCAAAATGGGTATCAAACGGCTAAGCTAACGGAATTACACCATTCGGGCCGTACCTTTGTACCCTGATTTCAGTAGTCAGCATTAAAACTAAATTGTTAGATTGAGTTGAGAGTAACGGTTGCCGTTTTGGTAGTACGCATTCTCGCTTGTTCATCGCACCGGCGATCCGGTCAATTCAATGAAAACAGGTACTTTTTTCGTTCGAACGTGGCGTATTTTGTCCGTTCTCGGTTTTTTGTTCGCACTATTCAATAGTTATATCTCGTATCCAGGTGATGTTGCCGTTCGCTTCAATGAACTTGGTCAACCCATCCAGACCATCGATCGTGAAGTTATTTTTTACGTCGCCGTCGCTATTTTTCTGATCAACAATACGCTGATCAAACTTGTGTCGCGCTTATTTCTTCGCGTTCCTACCGCCAACCTTCCGATTCCAAATCTGGCGGTCTGGTCTTCACATCGTTCCCAACTAAACGAAGTTTTTACCAATTGGTTTAATGCCTTGATGGCAGCTATCAACACGGTTGCTGCATTAGGGTTGATCGTTTTGTCACTGCTCAACCGTTCCGATCGGAGTATGCAAGCCATTGATTACGCTTGGTTATTACCGCTCATCACGGCTATTCTGATTGTTGTGCTGGTAGCGTTGCCTGCTCGGTTATTTATGAAACCTAGCGCCGATGACTGAGACAAACGAATTATCGCTGAGGCAATTTCAATACGACTTGCCCGACGAACGCATTGCCCGTTTCCCGCTGCCTCAGCGTGACGCTTCGAAGTTACTCGTCTATCGCGGAGGACAGATCCATCACGAGCATTTTGGTAATTTGCCCAGTTGGCTTCCCAAAAACAGCTTTTTAGTCTTTAATAATACGAAAGTCATTCCGGCGCGGCTGCACTTTACGAAAACGACGGGAGCTGTTATCGAGCTTTTCCTGCTGAATCCGTTTGCCAAAGAGCAGGATGCGGGGCTGCAACCAATCAGTGTGGCTATGGAAGCAACGGGCGAAGCGGTCTGGCAGGGAATGATTGGCAATCGAAAACGTTGGAAGTCTACGGAAACGCTCGAAACAACGCTTTCGACACCAACGGGTGATGTGTTACTTACCGCAAGCTGGTACGATTATGAACAATCGGCGGTTCGACTGCAATGGCAACCGGCAGAAAACACCTTTGCGCAGATCATTCAATACGCGGGCGAAATACCCTTGCCCCCCTATCTCAAGCGCAACGCGACTGCCGCCGACCGGGAAACGTACCAAACCGTCTATTCAAAGCAGGAGGGAGCCGTAGCTGCACCTACCGCCGGATTGCATTTTACGCCCGCTGTATTCAACGAGCTGGCTCAGCGTGGCTTCGAACATGATTACCTGACGCTGCACGTTGGAGCCGGAACTTTTCAGCCTATCAAAACGGAGAACGTCCGGGAGCATCACATGCATACCGAACAAGTCGTTTATACGGGAGCTAACCTACGCAATTTGCTGGATCATCTCGATACGATTATTGCCGTGGGAACAACGTCAATGCGAGCGCTGGAAAGTTTGTATTGGATGGGTGTAAAGCTACTGCGCAATGACCCGGACCCGCTTCGACTTGATCAGCACTACGCTTACCAATTGACCCTTGACGAGCAACCGCCGGCTGAGCAAGCTATTCAGGCCCTTCTGCGCCATTTAGTCGATGCAGAGCAAGAGTCGATTGTAGCGCACACGGGCATTTATATAACGCCTGGTTATCGGTTTAAACTCTGCAAAGGGATTATTACGAATTTCCATCAACCTGGCTCAACGCTGATTTTATTGATTGCGGCCTTGATCGGCGAGGATTGGAAACGTGTCTACGAAGAAGCGCTCGGAAACGATTATCGTTTTTTGAGTTACGGTGACTCGTCGCTGCTTCTGCCGTAAACTACTAACTTTGCGACCTTTCGAGAGTGCCGGTACGAATAGATCGCGCACTCACTTACCTATTTGCTATTTCATCAGTCTACGTATGAATTTTATAGAAGAACTCCGTTGGCGGGGCATGTTGCACGACATGACACCCGGTACCGAAGAACAGCTGCAAAAAGAAATGATAGCGGGCTACATCGGTTTTGATCCGACCGCTGCATCGCTTCACATCGGTAATTTGGCAACCATCATGTTGCTGGTACATTTACAGCGCGCCGGTCATAAACCCTTCGCACTGGTAGGGGGCGCTACGGGCATGATTGGTGATCCATCGGGACGTTCCACGGAGCGAGATTACTTATCGGAAGAAACCTTGCGGCACAATCAGGAAGGCATTCGGGCGCAACTAACGCGTTTCCTGAGTTTTGATTCAGGCGAAAATGCTGCCGAGATGGTCAATAATTATGACTGGTTCAAAGGAATCACCTTCCTTGATTTCTTGCGCGAAGCAGGGCAGCATATAACAGTCAATTATATGGTAGCAAAAGATTCTGTAAAAAAGCGACTGGAAACGGGCCTGTCATTTATGGAATTCTCGTACCAGCTTTTGCAGGGATACGACTTCTATTGGTTATACAAGAACAAAGGGGTTCGCCTACAGATGGGAGGGTCTGACCAGTGGGGTAATATCACAACGGGGACTGAACTGATCCGGCGCAAAGAAGGCAGGGAAGAATACCAGGCGTTTGCTCTAACAACGCCATTGATCACAAAATCCGACGGAACCAAGTTTGGTAAGTCGGCGGGTGGAAATATCTG